>JBCCTO010000017.1:0-64191 GCA_039198355.1 Pseudomonadota bacterium | reverse complement strand
TGGTGCTTCTGCCGTTCTGGACTTCGCTTCTGGTGCGTACGACGGCATGGATTGCGCTTTTGCAGGGGCAAGGCATCATCAATGACACGCTGGTGGCCATGGGCGTTGTGGGGCCAGATGGCGCGCTTACACCGCTGCTCACGGGCTGGGGCATGGCGGACAGTCAGGGGCGGGTGCCGATGATGTACAATCAGGCCGGCACCATCATTGCCATGACCCACATTCTTTTGCCCTTTATGGTGTTGCCGCTCTACTCTGTGATGAAGACCATCCCGCCAAGTTACATGCGGGCCGCCCGTTCACTGGGGGCCAGCCAATGGACGGCGTTCTGGAAGGTCTATTTCCCGCAAACCGTGCCGGGCATCGGCGCTGGCGTGTTGCTCGTCTTCATTTTGGCGCTGGGCTATTACATCACCCCTGCTCTTGTGGGCGGTGCCAAGGGGACGCTGATTTCCAACATCATCGCGGAAGCCATGGGGCCGTGGAACAACTGGTCGCTGGGCGCGGCGCTGGGTGCCATCCTGTTGGTTGGGGTGCTGGCGCTCTACTGGCTTTATGACCGTGTTGTCGGCATCGACAACATGAAGTTTGGATAGTGAGCGGGGGGAAGCGACCATGATAAAAGCTCACCGCCTGACGCAATGGCCTGCTCTGCTCTTGCTGGGTGCTGGCGCGTTTTTCTGGCTTTTGTCCGGTTCGCTGGGCATCGCCTTTGCCATGCTCCTCATCTTCGGCATTCCCTATCTGCTGATGCAGGAAGTGCCTGCCTATACAGGGCGAGGCGGGCGCATCTGGAATTACAGCTATACGCTGATCTGCACGCTCATCTTTCTGTTTCTGATCGCGCCGGTGCTGATCGTCATCCCCCTATCGTTCAATGCGGAACCCTATTTCACCTTCACTCCCGCAATGTTGGCGCTGGATCCGGAAGGATGGTCTACGCGCTGGTATGACCGCATTTTGACCTTTGGCATGTTGCGGCCCGACGCTGTTCGCGATGGCGCGTGGTGGGCGGATGTTTGGGCCAATGCCCATTGGATTACCGCCGCGAAAAACTCCATCATCATCGGTGTTTTCGCCACCCTGTTGGCCACAACGCTTGGAACATTGGCGGCACTGGGCCTCTCGCGCCCGGAGATGCCCTACCGGCGGGCCATCATGGCTATGCTGATTTCACCCATGATCGTGCCTTTGATTATTGTGGCCACCGGGCTGACGTTTTTCTACGCCGATGTGAACCTGGCCAGCACATACACAGGTGTCATCCTGGCCCATGCTACGCTGGGCATCCCCTTCGTCATCATCACAGTGACGGCAACGCTGGTGGGGTTTGACCATTCCCTTACCCGCGCCGCAAAGTCGCTGGGCGCTTCTGAATGGCGCACGTTCCGGCAGGTCATGCTCCCGCTCATCACGCCGGGTGTCGTTTCCGGCGCTCTGTTCGCCTTCGTCACGTCATTCGACGAAGTGGTAGTGGTGCTGTTTGTAGGGGATTTGCGTGAGCCCACCATTCCGCGCCAGATGTGGAATGGTATTCGCGAACAAATCAGCCCCACCATTTTGGCTGTGGCCACCATTCTTGTGTTGCTGTCGATCCTGCTTTTAACCACCGTCGAACTGCTACGCCGCCGTTCAGAACGCCTAAGAGGCCTTTCACCGGGTTAAATCATCTCGCATTCCATTCGAAATAGACATGCTATCAAGAGGGGAACGGACTCGGCATGCTACCGTCTGAAAACCGCCCTGGTTAGTTCAGTTTTAATGGCCAAGTCTGTTCACGAAAAGTGAGTTTGGCGTTTTCGTCAATTTTCAGCGGTTTGCCCGAATTTTATCCAGCAGACCTGCCTTGCGGATGGTGCGGACCGGGTAGTTGGGGTCGTTCAAAAACCGGTCCAGCGTAAAGTCTGGTTCAGCCGCTTTCAGCCTTGTCAGCATGGCGTTGAAGTCATGGCTGCGTTTCTCAACACCGTAGAGCGCCAGCAAGATGCGCAGGGCTGGGCGGAATTTGGGAAGGCTATGTATGGATGTTTCCAACAAATTCAGAGCTTCCTCCAGCCGGCCGGTGGCCACGCAAGTTAAGGCGTGGCAGGTGTTCCACCAATGGCTGTAGGGGGAATGGCCCACAATCTTTTGGCTTTTTTGGGAGGTTTTGTAGGAATCCTCCCCCTGGTCCGCTGCCCCTTGCGCCATGGCAAGGGACTGAAGGGCCAAAGGATTATTGGGGTTTGCCTTGATGGCAAAACGGGCAAGGTCCAAGCCTCTGTCCACCTCACCAAAAAGCATCACTGTGACCAGTGAACACAAGGCGAGTACGATTGGGTTCTCCGGTCCCCGCTCCAAAGCCATGTCCATCAAGTCGCGAGCTTGCGTGCGCGCCAGGGCGTCGTCCCTCGCCAAGCGTTCAATACATTGCGTATCGCGAATGTAAGCCCGCCAGGCGAGGTGGTTGGGATTGCGATCCAACTCCCATGCGGCTTGCAGCAATTGATCCGCTTCAAGAAGGGAGCGTTTGGTGAACTTAAAGAGACGATCGATCCCACTTTGGGCCGACCGTAAAGCGTTAATGCGATCGCTCGTTATGCCGTCCGCCTTTGAGAGCATGAAGACGGCCCGCTCAGCACCTTCGTAGGTTACTTGGGCAAAATCACTGCTTGCTAAAAGGCCAAGGGCATCAGCTTCCAGCGTCTCGCGCCGCTGATACAAAACCATGCCTGTTTTGGCGTGAAGAACATCGACAGAAAGGGCGGCAGCTTCATTTTCCTGCGCCACAACGCAACGCACATCTATGTCCAAACTTTGCTTCTCTTGGTTCTGCCCATCGTCCTTCAGTGCAAACAGACGGCCATTCATCCGCTCGGCAATGTCCTGCCCCAACTGGCTTGCCAGGGCTTCGCTGACCACCTGTGCGGTGGATGTGCCATTGGTGGCATATCGGTAAAACACGCTTGGCGGGGTTGATGGCACACAGTCTTCAACAGTGGGCAGGCGAAGCGCGGTTCCCAGCTTACTGCGATAATGTTGAACCCAAGCCTGGAACTTCTTGTCGCGAATTCCGTGGCCTTCCAGAAAGAGCGGCGCGTCTGGGCCCAGGTCAATCGTATCATTAAAATCAAAATGCCAAAGGTGCTCTGGCAGGCTGACAAAAGACCCTTCTATGCAAATACAAGCGCCGTTTGGCCCAAAAACCTTGCGAATTTCGCTTAAGCATTGGCGCAGGCTGGCATTGGCCTGTTCCTGCCCCCGGTCGCTCCACAACATGCCCTGTAGCCAGCGTCTGGACCGTTTATGACCGGGGGTCATGGCTAGGAGCGCGAGTAGACCGCATGCCTTTTTGCTGCCGGGCGTCATCACCGTTTGGTCCGCTGCGCTCACGGAAAACGGCCCCAGCAGCGTCATGGTTGCGCGATTCTCCCCCATTTAAAGTCACGTCCAGGGGCTCTTTATCCTGCTGCCACCCAACCCCCATGCCCATTGGGGTTGCATTGCGTTTAGTTTGGCGGCTCGTAAAAAGAACGTCAAACCGTTGAGCGCATCTGGCAAGTTTTGCCGCAAGCAGTTCTTAATTCTCGAGGACCAAAGGTGCAGCCACAAATGCGTTCGGCTACCCATATACAGTTGAAAAGAAAACAGTTCTTACTCGCGATCGAACCCAGCGCTTGGGGGATCAGAAACGCGCGGGGAAAACCGCGTGCTTTCAATGAACCTTCGCAGAAAAAGCATCGTCGCAGGTCAATTGACGGGGGTAATGAGGGCATCGCCGTTGAAAAAGGCCTGTAGATTTGCCCGTTGCAAAACGCCCATTTCTTTTCGGGTCTCAATGGTGCCCGAGGATTGGTGGGGCGAGAGGAGTACATTGTCGAGGGCCAGAAAGCGCGGGTCCAGACCGGGTTCGCTTTTGAACACATCCAATGCGGCCGCGCCTAGAGCACCACTTTCAAGGGCATCCAATAGGGCCGCTTCGTCCATGGTTGAGCCGCGGGAAATATTGATGAGAAGCCCGTTGGGGCCGACGGCGTTGATGACGTGCGCATCAATCATGCCCGCCGTGTCCGGCCCGCCGGAGAGGGTCACAAACAGGAAATCCACTTTTTCGGCCATGGCAGCAATGTTGCTGTGGTGGGTCCAGCCGGGTGTCTCCTTCGGCGCGCGGGAATAATAGTGAATATCCATACCAAAGGGCACCAAGCGTTCCCCCACGGCGCGGCCGATACGCCCTAAGCCAACAATGCCGGCCGCCTTGCCGCTGACCTTTGTTTGCACGGGATATTCACCCCTGGCGCTCCAGTTGCCGGAGCGCACCCATTGGGAAGCGCCCACAATATCGCGGGATTTGGCAATCATCAGCCCTATGCCCAAATCGGCCACATCGGTGGTGAGCACGTCTGGCGTGTTGGACACTTTGATGCCACGAGTGGTGGCGTGGGCCACGTCAATCGTGTCATAGCCCACACCATAATTGGCGATCATGCCGAGGTTGGGAAAGGCATCCATAATTTCCGCGCCCAGAAAACTGTGCCCTTTGAAGGCAAAAGCTGTAATGGCGTGACGCACGTCTTCCGGCAATTCCATAACATCACCGCTTTTAGGCATTTCATGCACGGTGAACTGTTCATGCATGGGCGTCAGGTCCCACTCATCCCACACATGGAAAATCAAAATGTCCGGTTTTGCCATGGTCTTGGTCCCCGCTAGTCGCTGATAATAAACGCTTGCAAACCCGTTTAAGGCAGGGTGAGCGCTACGCCAGCATCACAGCTGCATTAGCGCATTGCGTGCCTGCTGTGAATCAGAAACCAACAACCTAAAAAGCGCTAACCGACCCGAAACATCCGCGCATCTGCATCAAGGGGACCCAAGTGCTCGCCCGGCACGAAAGTACGGTCCAAAACGCAGGCCATGCTTGTGGCTTCTTTCGTGAGCACCAAATCCACAGGCCGCCACAGGGGCGCGTTTGGGAAGGGCTGTGTGGCAAGGTGCGTGATGGTGCTGGTCGTATCATCACCGACAAATAAATCGAGAGCGCCATTGGCATTGCGCATTATGGACATGTGCGTTGCGGGCACAGCGTCATGAAAGTGCAGCCAACCGCTCCATCCCGCCTCTGTAAGACTCTGGGCGGATAAATAGGTTTCATCCATGACCACCAGCATGATAGACCCATCCGCGTTCTGCGCCACACCCATCTGGCTGATTTCGCCAATCAAATTATCGGTGGCCACGGTCACCCACTCCGCTTGCCAGGAGCGTTTTGAGGCATCTTGTTGGGAACGGGTGGCGATGGATCCGTCTTTTTGAACCGTAAACAGCATGACGGTGCCGTTGGGTTTGGAAATTACCTCCATACGGCTGACATGGCCGCCCAGTCCGGCCCAATCGCTCCAGCCTGTGCCGGGCACGGGTTTGTCCTGCTGCGTGAACCAGACGGTGCCGTCGGCCTGCAAGGCAAAGACGATGAGCGTGCCATCGCCGTTTTGGCCAATGGTGATGGATTGGGCTGCTCCGCCGAGACTTTCAAAATCAGACCAGACTTGCCCCGTGGGGTCTTCCATGGGCTTGGTTTGGCAGGCGTGGCTTACAGGACCAGCCTCTCCTATGGCAGCGGCGATGGAGAAGACAGCCAGACGCCCGTCCCGATTACGCTTCATTTTGATGGGATGACCGTGAAAAACGCCGCCCAACGAGATGGGTGGGGTCCACACAGAGTGTTCGTACTCACTGGCCTCCATGACGAAACCAAACGTGCCATCGGTGAGCCCCAGCACCACGCAAACACGGCCCAGCCAATCCACATTGGTGGCAAATTGCGGGAAGATTGTTTTTGTGATGGCTGTGGGCGCTGGAGCAAAAGCACCATTGGGCTTCGTTTGTTCCAAATACTGTAAAGCGCCATCCTTGCCGCTGCGGGACAGGATCATTATCCGGGTGAGATCCATATTGGGCATGGGCTTTTTCCTAATTGGGCGTGGGGTAAAGGCCTTCAAGGGCGATAATGTAGTTCAGCACCAGAAAGGGCTGGTCGTTATTGTGGGGCGCTGCGCCGCCTGTGGCGCTTGTGGGGGCCATGGCCACGCGGTTGGTGCTCCCATCACCGTAAAAGGGACCCGTAGAAGTGGTGGCGGCTAAAAAGTGATTATTGGGATCGGCAGTATCGGCGCCGCCGCCGGAAAAGGAGCCAGGGTTGGCATCCGCCAGCACAGCATGATTGTGGCTGGGAATTTGGCTGAGCGTTAGCGCGGTTTCTTCCGCCCCACCGCGTTCGGATAGCTGCCGCTCACTAAGCCCCGTGCCGCGCCCTGCCCCCAAAGGGATGCGCCCTTGCATATTGGGAAGGGCAAAGGTGGTGCGCCCATCGCCGCCGTAGATGGTACCGATCAAGGAAAAGAGTGCCGTATTTGTTGCGATGGGCAACAATTGCCCGTCACAAAATGCCCAGCCACGGGGCGCGTAACTTCCGCCAAAAATGCGGATTTCTGCAATGAATGGCTCCGACATGGTGCTTCCTTCCCCCTCAGACGCGGTTGGGATAGTCGCCAAAGAGGGCGATGATGAAGTTGATGGCAAGGTAGGGCATCATGTTGGGGTGAGAGCGTGAGCCCCCCACATGACCCACCATGGCGGGCGAAAGTTCAGCCGTCGTATTGGTGAGTTCGGTGCCATAAATCTTTGAGCCGACGCTGTCCCGGCCAAAAACGCCCGACGGGGTGCCATCGGTGCCAGGAATATTAGCGCTGCCCAAAGTGTGGTTGTGGGCGGGCAGCTCTGACACGTTGAGCGTCACATCTTCCGCCCCACCTTTTTGCCCCGCGGCACGGCGGGAAAGCCCTGCCCCCCACCCTTCATGGATGGGTGCGTGGCCCCGCAAATCGGGCAGGCCAAAAGTTGCTCGCCCGTCACCGCCATAGGTTGTGCCGATGAGGGAGAAAAGCGTTTCGTTTTGGGATGTATCAAGCAGTTGGCCATGGCAGAACGCCCAGCCTTCCGGGGCAAGATTGCCAGCAAACATGCGAATTTCGCCCACAAATGGTTCTGGCATAGAGTTTATCTCCTCATTTCAAAGAAACACGCCGCCCAATGGGTGCGATGGGGCCTTTGGTTCAGTTCAATTCGGTACTCCAAACCCCAGACACGCTGTCTTTCACACAGAAGGATGCTGTTGTTGGTGTTTGTTTGATGGGCGTAAACATGGATTGCATTAGTGGCGCGGGGGGAAGGTGCCGCGAATGGCGATGCAAAATTCCACGGCCAGCCAGGGCTGCATGTTCTCGTGGCCCGAATCCGTGCCCGCCAGCAAAAGGCAAGGCCCCAACGTGCCGTTAGCCCCCGCGCTATAGGGTTCGCCCGCGTTTTCGCCCGGCAGAAGGGTCACAGCGGGAATGGTCTCTCTTACGGTGTTGGAAGTGCCATGGACCGCGTGGTGGTGTTCCGGCATTTCGGGAACGGAAAGGGTGTGTTTCTCCTGCCCACCTCTTTGTCCTTGGGCATGGTCTGGCTCAGTGCCCTTCTTGCTTCTGTGCATGGGCACGCGGCCTTGCAAATCGGGCAAAGCAAATGTGATTTTGCCATCACCTCCATAGGTGGTGCCAAGCAGCAGATAGAGAGATTGGTTTTCGCTGATGGACAGCAACTGCCCGTCGCAGCGCGCCCAGCCTTCGGGCGCGTAATTGAAGCTCATCAAACGAATTTCACCAAGAAAGGGTTCGGGCACGGGCAGTACTCCTGCACCATGGCGCGCGCATCCGGGCTGGCGTCTGTAACGCCATGGCACTGCCACCATGAACCCCCGAATTCATAGGGTGCGCCAGAATGGCACACCTGTCAATGAACCTGATGAAAACCCGTGGCTATGGGCAGGATACGACACCCACGAAATTACCGCTGCCCACTTCGATGGCTTTCACGTCACCGGCTGTCGTGCTGGCACCGGCGGCATCATTGGCGGTGATGAAGGTTTGGATGTCGGCTAGAGATGGATTGCCGGTTAGGCCTTCCAGCTGCGTTGTGGCATTGCTGAAGGTGACAAATGTGTAATCGTCGCCATCAATCGTCGCGGCCGGAGCACTGGAATTGTTGCCGCGAATGTCCAAGCACACAGTAGCAAAGGAACCGGCACCGGTGTTCCCTGCGACTGCAACAATGCCAGCAGAGAATGAGTTCGCGCCAGCGGAGTTGATGGTGTTGTTCGTCACTGTGACTGACACACCGCCAAATAGCCCGTCAGCCTCAATTTCAATGCCCTTGATGGTCTGGTTCGTGCCGGAACCGGTCAGGTTTATGGTATTGTTGTTGACGGTGACGGTATTGGTGTTCGGAGCACCATTCCCATCATGATTGATGAATATGCCGCTTATGAATTCATCATCAGAATCGATGGTGTTATTAGAAATAGTGCTGCCACCAATCGTGCCGTCGCCACCTAGGGCAATACCGGAAGATCCAGTGCCGAATGCACCACCATTGTCAAAGTCGATATCATTACCAATGGCAGTGAGTTGGATCGTACCGGATATCGCAGTGTTGAAGACTTGGGCATTGATGCCGGTGAACATAACACCATCAGTGCCGGAGCCGGGCCGATTGATGGATGCGTCGCCGGACCCTGCGCGCAGAATGGTGTTTTGAACAGTGGCGTTGATGGTGCCGCCTTGATTGCTGCCCAAAGCGATGCCAGTCCGGGCATTGTCTATGATGACCGTCTCGCCAACGCCCGCGGCGGAAGCGTTGCCGACGGAAATATTCAAAGTGGAAAAGATCTCCGCGTTGGCGACGATGGCATTATTGGATGTGTCTTCAATGACGGAATTGCCAATGATTTGCAGCTCAGCGGTGCCACCATTGGTCTGACTTATGTCAATGCCATTGTCGCCATCCGTCCGCAGGATTTGAACATCATCGAAGACGCTGGCTTGCGCTCCGGTGCCGCTCAGGTTGGATATGGAGATCGCGTCTCCACCCGATGCGGAGGTGCCTGCGCCTGTGATTATCACATTGGTCAAGTCCAGATTGGTGACGTTGGTCACGTCGATACCAGTAGCCGGGTCGGTGATGGTGAGATTGTTAAGGTTGATATTTTGCGTATTGACCAAATTGACACCACGAGCGCCGGCATTGGCAATGGTGCCGCCGCTTCCAGCCGTGGTTCCCACGCCGGTGATGGTGAAGGCCCCGCCCGTGTTACCTGTACTGTTCAAAAAGATACCATTCAAAGCGCCGTTGGATGATACGCTTTGCAGCGTTACCCCTGCTGCTCCAATCGTTGTATTAATCAAATTCACGGCAGTGCCTGTTGTGGTGGTCACCTGGGCATTGCCGCTGATTTCAAGCGTGCCAGCGTTGACACCAGAAATACCGAGACCGGTTGTGGTGTCCAAAGTGGAGGTGGCGGAGCCGAAATTGACAACCTTTGTGCCGCTTCCAGTCAGTGACAAACCAGCGCCAGCATCGATGTCGGTCGCTGTGCCAGCGTTGAAATTGATTGTGCCGCTGTTTTGAAAACGGACCCCAGTGCCGTTGGTGGATGTGAGCGCCGTGGTTCTGCCCGCGCCTTGGAACGTTACCGTGGAATTGGACACGGACAGTGCTGCAACTGCGAAGTTGTTGGTGTCCACATCCACATTGCCGGTGAACACGATCGACGCGCCCGTATTGTTAAGCAGCTCTATCCCGGCCCCATTGTCATCAATGTTGCCATTGAACGTGACCGTCCCCGCCGTCTTGTTGCGTACGCGCACAGACCGGCCCGTGGCGGTGGTGCTGATGGCGGAGCCGACGGTGATGTCGGACGTGCCGCCGTTAATATCAACGGCGGTGGTTTGCATATTGGACAGGAAGAAACTGCCGCCAATATTCAAGGCACCGCCATTGACGTTGGTCAGGTCGATGGCTGTGAAAGTCTTGTTGTTCTGAGCAAGGTCATCCACCGTCAAGCCTGCGGCATCGATGATGACGGTATTTAATTCCAACGCGGAATTTGCATTACCATTGAGCGTGTCAATATTACCCGAAGCGGTGAGCGTGCCACCACCGGAGCCATCCAGAATAAGACCCTTGTTTGACGTCAAATCGTCAAACTCAACGGAAGTGGCGCCGCCCGTTGTTCTAATGTCAACGCCGTGACCGGTGCCAAGCGGCTGTATGAAGACGTTGTTTAGGACAACCCTCTCCCCGACACCGAATGTTGCATTGATGGCGTCGCCCGTGCCGAGGCTTGACAGAATGATCCCTTCAATGCCCGCCGAACCGCTGAGGGAAACGATATGGTTGCCACCCGAAGTTTCCAGTGTTGGGCCGATATTATCCGCCACGCCGGAGCCTGTGATGGTGGTGCCACCACTGCCCAATCCGCTGAATTGATAATTGGCAGGTGCGCCGCCTGTCGCTGATACGGTTATGAGATCAGCAACATCAATGCTTTGGCCATTTTCCAGACCAATCAGCGCTTGGTTGTCGTCCAGTGTTAGGGTGTTGATGCTGCCTTGGCCTGCGGCGGTGAGGTCAATGTTGCTGCCGCCGACGCCACTGTTGTTCACCGCCACGAGTACATCCACATTGGCCGCAGCGGCTTGAGCCGCTGTGCCGGGGTCGGCGAAGGTGCCTGCGCCAGCGGTGCCCTCTTCATCGAACACGAAGAAAGAGGGGCCAGTTGGCGTGATATTGCTGGTGTCACCCGTCAGCGTGGCATCTTCAAAATCATAGTTGCCATTGGTGGAAAGCGTGCCGCCGATGACGGTAATGGCGCTGATGGAGGACGCCGCACTGTCAGACCCTGCACCCACCGTGCCGTCTCCATCACCATAGCGCAGGGTGATGTCTGTGGCGGCGGAGAAGGTGACGCCCGTTTCCACGCCCGCTATGGTGATGTTCTCACCGCCATTGGTGTTTGTGTCGCCCAGTAAGATGGAGCCTGTGCCAGTGGTATCGGACAGGTCGATACCCGTTGTGCCAGCGATGGCAGTGGAAGTTACATCGAAATCTGTGGCCATCAGATTGCCGTTGAGCGTGGCATTGCTCAGGTCCAAAGCAGTGGTGCTGCCACTGCCAATGGCAATATCCACATCGCCGAAATTCAAGGTGGCGGTGTTGGTGCCAATAATATCGATCGCTTCATTGGCTGCGTTGGTGATGGCTGTGGTGCCAATTGTAAGGGCGCCGCCAGAAACGTTATTGATGAAGATACCGTCACCGACGGAATTGGTCGATGAGACGCTGGTATAGCCCAAGCCCGCCGCTCCAATCGTGGTCTCAAACAAGACGAGACCACGGCCATTGCTGTTTGTGATGCTGTTGCCAGAACCGGATACTGTGACCGTTGGGTTTGGAGCAAACCCTTGGATCAAAACGCTGTCCCGGCCACTGCCCACGCCTGCAACATTCACACTGTTGAGCGTGACTTGGGTGGCGGCCACACTATCACTGAAAATGTCCATGCCCCGGCCACCCACCGCAGTGGTACCACCGATGGTCAGATTTGAGAGGCTCGTTACACCCCCTCTCACAAGGACCCCGCTGCCGTTTACCCCATCAATGGTATTGTTGGTGCCATTGAGGGTGACTGATCCAAGCGTGTTGTTTTCATCAATGGTAATCCCGCTCCCGCCAGCGGCATTGATGTCCACATTTGTGAAGGTGATCGCCATATTGGAATTGGAGACCTGAATGCCATGATGGGCCCCGCTGGTGCCGGCTTGGTTGATGGCCAAATCATCAAAATCAATCGTGGCACCGGCTATACCGCGATCAAGGAAAACAGCATCGCTGCCGCTCGCGCTCACATTCACATTGGCGACATTGATATCAGCACTGGCATCCACCTCACTTACGAAGATGGCGCTTTGGCTCGTGTTGATGCTAGCCTGATTGGCTGTGTTGCCGATATTGGCCGTGCCGTTGAAATTGGTGCTGATGAGGATGCCGGTACTAACAGGGCCGGTGGCCCCAATGGCCAAATTGCCGGTGGCGCCGTTGGCGATGTCCACCGTCCCGCTGTTGTTATCGAGATTGATCGCTATGCCATTGGGCCCGGTCGTGTGATCGATATTAAGGCCGACAATGCCTCCGGCAGTACCGTTACCGATGGTAACACCACCGGCGCCAACCGCGCCACCAACGTTAACCCCCACACCCGCACCACCGGCCAGGTCAATATCAGCCGCGTTGATGGTAAGCCCGCCCGCGCCACCAATATCGGTCAGGTCAACGGCGACGCCCGTGATTCCATCCACATCCACCGCATCAATGGTGATACCCGCACCAGCAGCCGTGGTGACATCGTCAATATCAATGGCTCTATTGTTGCCGCCATTGGTGACCGTGACGGTGTCAAAACCCAGCCCACCCGCGCCAATGGTGGCATCGGAAATGTTGATGGCGGTGGCAGCGTCAGAAGTGATGCTGTTGCCAGTGCCGGAAATTGTGGTGTTGGAACCAATGGCGTTAAGGCCGATATCGCCGCTATTGACCCCTGCCACATTGACGGAATTCAGCGTTACATTGGCCCCAACGGGCCCTGAATTGATGGAGATGGCGTCATCATTCGTGGGGTTTGTGGCGCCAATGGTGACGTTGTTGAAGGTCGCAGTGGCGTTGACGACATCAAGCCCGTTTCGGTTGCCACCGTCGATCGTGTTGGTGCCGTTGAGGGTGAACGAGCCCACATTGTCATTATCGAGCACATTGATGGCGTCTGTGTTGCCAGCAACATCGATATCGATGTTGGAGATGATGACGGTGGCATCGGATTGGTTGAACGCGATGCCTTGGCCGCCAAACGTATTGTTGGTGTCCAACACGGATGTCGTGGCAGACCCCACGTTAAACGTTCCAGTGCTGTCATTGCCAAAGTTCAGGCCATTCCCAGGCGTCGTCAGTTGAAGACCACCCGCGCCGGTGCCCAGATTGACCGTGCCGTGACTGTTTTCGAATTGTGCACCGAGGGCTGCCCCGTTGATGTCCACACCGTTTGCACCTGTACCCAGATTGAGCGTTGCGGTATGGCCGCCATTGCTCAAGATGCCGCGCATGTTCGCGCCGCCGGTGGTGGGCTGGTCGATGTCTATATTAGCAATAGTGAGGGCGCCGGTCGTCGTCACGTTGGCCAGTTTAATACCGGCATTCACCACTGCGCCGCCGCCACCAGAATCTGTGGTTTTGGCATTGGTGATCGTCAGCGCGCCATCGCCGGAGAGGCCAGCAATATCAATGCCGCTATTGTTTGCCCCGGCGGCGGTGGCCGTGGCGTTGGTGATGTTGAGACCGCCTGCACCAACGATCGAGTTATCAATATCGAGGGCCGTGCCGTTCGTGCCGGTAACCGAACCAATGGTGAGGCCTGCTGCGCCAATGCTGGCATTGCCGATCTGCACGGCTGTGTTGCCCGTCGTCGTGACAGAATCCAGCGTGCCGGAGATGGCGCCGCCAGACAATTCCACACCCTCTCCGCCATTGGTGATGATCGTGCCGGACGTGGTGGAAAGGGTGGGGGCAGTGGGTGTGGTGCTAAAAAGCAGAATGCCACCGCCAAGGGTGGTGGCGATGTCCAGATCGCCAAAGGTGACGGAACCGCCGCTTCCTGCCACCCCCACAGCGGTGTCGGCACTGTTATCCCCGAAATTCGTGATCGACACATCACCGAAATTAACTGTCCCGCCAGACTGATTGTTGACGAGCAAGGCGGCCTGACCTGTGGCCCCGTCGGATGTAATGCCGCCGGTAAAATCTATGGTGGCACTGCTACGGTTGACGATGTTGACCACTTCGCTGGTATTGCCGCTAGCATTGATGGCCGCGTTGTAGGTGACATCTCCAGTACCACCGATCACTTCAAAAACCCGCCCGGTGGTGCCATCCAGATCGGAGGCCACATCCACGGTGACAGCGCCGGAGCCACCATCGACGTTCAGCGCCGTGCCGGTATTGCTGCCTGTCAGGTCCACATCGTTGAACGTGACGTT
Organism: Pseudomonadota bacterium; assembly: GCA_039198355.1. Taxonomy (GTDB): domain Bacteria; phylum Pseudomonadota; class Alphaproteobacteria; order Rhizobiales; family Rhizobiaceae; genus Pseudahrensia. The sequence goes on along the minus strand of JBCCTO010000017.1, from coordinate 50,245 downwards.
GCCCGCATTGTTGCGCAGCTGCACACCGAAATTGCCGGCGGTGACACCGCTGATATCCACATTCTCAACCGTCACAACGCCGGTGGATGCGGCGATGAAAAGCCCCCGATCATTGCCGTTAAAGCCGGTGGCATCGATGTTGAAATTCTCGATGGAATTGTTGGCAGCCCCCACAGCGGCCACAACCGAGGTGGCCCCCGCATTGCTGTTGGAGGCCGTCACCACGTTGCCTGTGACGGTGCCACCCGTGACGCCAAGATTGCCGGTGATATTAGTGGGTTGAAGAGAGCCGAAGGAGACAGCATTGCCATTGGCAAAGCCGTCAATGTCCTGCCCCGCATCCAGCGTGAACCCGTCAACACCGCCGCCGGTCAGATCAATCGTGCCGCCATTGGTGCCAGCAACGAAGACAAAAGTCTGATCGTTGTCCACGAGAGCTTCAGCGGCTGCAACGGTGATGGTGTCGATAGAAGCGGATAGACCATTTACGCCCGCTGCAATGGTGCCCCCTGCCTCTGAAACGAACACGGCGGAACCGGGGGTGGCGGGCATATTGGCCCGATCGCCAGCACCGATGGTCACATCATCAAAATCAAAATTGGATGCTGCCAGCGTGCCATTGCCCGCATCCACGGTGAAAGAACCGGCCAGCCCGTTCACGTCAATAACGGAGCCCCGGTCGGTGGTGCCTTCGCCATCCCCAAAGGTAAATTCAGTGGCGGTATTGGCCCCGATCACAACACCCCGGTGCAGGTTGGTTATGGAGGCAGACTGGCCGTTTGTGGCCGTATCGCCCACCTGGATGGTGCCATTGCCAAGCGTGTTGGTTAGATCGATGCCGATGGAGGTGGTGGACGTGGCTTGGCCGGAAATATCGAGATCGGCAAAGGTGACCGTGCCCGAGACAATACCGTCAATGTCCAGACCCGTCTGGTTGGCACCGCCGCCCACGTTAGAAATGGTCGTGGCTCCAAAGGTTATGTTCCCGCTGGAGCCATCCTCAAGCTGGATACCCAACGCGCCATTCGTCGTGCCCATCACTATATTTGTGGCACCGAAGGTGACCGTCGCATTGCCCGTGTCATCCAGCAGGATGCCATCCGCACCATTGCCGGACGCAGTTACCTGACCGAACGTGATGTCGATGCCGGTTTGGGAGAAGTCCTCTATCCTCAGGCCTTGACTGGTGAAATTGGAGACACTGGTCGCGCCGCTGACGGTGAACGAGGAATTGGCCCCCAGTTCATCAATCTCAACGCCGCGGTTGGCAACGCCGCCCCCATCGGCAGTGATGGTGTCGAGGGTAATATTGGTGGTAACATCGTCGAGAAATAGCGCCCTGCCCCCGGCAGCAGTGATGCTTTCATCCCCGGCACTGGCCAAAATATTGAGCGTACCGCCGCCCTGCGCTGCCAGGCCAAGGCCTGTGGAAACGTCGACATTGAGCCCACCGGTAAAGGCGACCGTGCCACCTGTATTATTGGAAAGATTGACCCCCACAAAACCGCCCGCGTCAATTGCCACCGGGCCGCCAAATGTGATGCCATTGGCGGTGATATTCTGTACCGCGATGCCGTTACCGTTAGCATCGGTCTCAGCGATGGAGCCGTTATAGTTTATCGTGGCGGTGCCGCCATTGAGATCGACGGCAACGCCGTTGGTATTGGCGATGCTGCTGGTGGCATCCGCTGTTAAACTGCCGCTGACATTGGTGAGACCAAGGCCGGCGTTGTTGCCGGTTATGTCCACATTGGTAAAGCTGACCGTGCCAAGGCTGCCTGTGGCCAGAATGCCCACATCTGCGATACCGGCACTCTGATTGATGAGCAGATTGGTGAGCTGGCTGTTTTCGCCCACGGTCACCACAGCATCGACACCTGCAACGGGGTTTGCAGAAGTGGAAAGCCCCGTGCGGCCCTCACTGGCCGTGTCTCGAATGCTACCGGCGGTATTATTGAACTGAATGTTGCTGAACGGGTTGGTGAAACCCGTCTGAACGGACCCGCCCACGGTGTCGAAGGTCACCAGATCCTGATTGGCGTTCAGGTCGAACGACCCATCGCCGTTGACATTGACGTCAATGGTGCTCCCGCCCACGGCGACAAATGTGGTGTCTGCTGCCGTGATCGCGTCAGCCGTGGCGGTGCTGGAGGCATTGGCGATGCTGGAGCCATCCCCCGTGCCGCGCGCGTTTTGGGCAAAAAAGTGCAACGTGTTTTGGCTGAAAGCGGGGCCAAGGGTCTGGTTGGAGAAATCCACGTCCACCAGATTGATGGAGCCGGTATTGTTATAGCCCGTCACATCCAGCAGCGTGGCCGCATTAATGGTGCTGCCAGGGGGGAGCGCGCCGTCTCCGAAGGTGAAATTGGTGTCCACGCCCGCGTCGGACAAATCGAGGCCCACGGTGCCCGCACCGGTCAAATTGATGGAGGAGCCAGAGCCTATATTGATGGTCTCCCCATCGGTGCCGGTGAGATCGATGCCGGTCAAATTATCGGCGGTGGAGGATAGGGTCAGCGTGCCGAAACTGTAGGTGTCTCCGGCAGCGTTATTGGTGAAGTTAATGCCCGTCTCACCGGCGGCCAGATCGGTGATGGATGTGGTGCCGATGGTCAGCGAACCGGTAAGACCGTCCACCGTAATGGCGCTGCCATTGCCGCTGGCCCCCGTGTTTGTGGCCCCGCCGGTAGCGCTACCAGAGGAAGTCACCGATGTGAAATTGAGGTTGCCCGACAGCGGGTCCAGGAACAGCGCCGCGCCGCCAGCGGTGTTGACCGCGCCGCCGCCGGTGACGAGGTTGAAGGTAGTGGCAGGGGGCGCGGACTTCGTATCCACTTCCAGACCGGTGCCACCACTATTGGCGATGTTGAGGGTGGAGAGGTTCAGATCACCGCCCGTTTGCAGGAAGGACAAACCATCACCCTGCACGCGCTGGGCGGTGGCACCGATGGTCATGCTCCCCGTCACTTGTGTGACGGCTCCGCCGGACACGCCGTCCGCGTCAAAACTTGTCTCTTCAAACAGCACGCCACCGGATGTGCCATTGCCGGTGACGGTGAGGTTGTTGAGGGAGGTGACGACAATATCAGATGTGGTGGGCGTATGGCCGGTCCCCTGAACATCCACCGTAAAGCCCGCCGTGCCCCGCTCTGCGGTGATGCCATCCAAGGCAAGGACCAGCGTGTTTTCGTTGGTGGCCGTGGCAGTCAAAGCGGCGTTGGTGGAGCGTAACGTGTTGGTGCCACTAAAACGCACATCTGCCACCCCGGTGCTGGCGCTTATGATTGAAACAGCGGATTGGGCCACATCGCCCGTATCCCCGGCCCCGCCGCCACCAATGGTGATGTTGGCGAAAGTGTTGAGCGTGTTGTTGGTGCCGTTATTGACGATCTGAATGGCGTTTTGCGTTATGTCGTTGCCAGCGCCCGTGGCGGCACCGCCAATAGTCAGGTCAGAGAATGCCGTGTTCGAATTCAGGATCAGCACGCCCTGACCGGTCGTATTGTCAATCGTGCCGCTGTTGATGGTGAGCGTGCCCGTGTTGTTGCGGGCACTGACCCCATCCGCGGCTGCGAAGACGTTCAGATTGGCAAAGGTCACATTGCCGGAGGTGTTGAACACGTCAACACCGCTTTGGGTTGGGCTTAAAAGGAAAACAGACCCGTTGAAATTCACCGTGGATGCGGTGCGCTCGATCCGGATATTCGTGCCGTTGGCGCTGATATCCCCGTTGAAATTGATCGTGCCGCCCGTGTTGGCCGCTTCGTCCCCCAAGTTCACGGCATGGGCGCCACCAGTGCTTGCAAGTGAGCGATTGAACGTGACCGACCCGCCGCTCAGTCCATCAATCTCGATGCCATCGCTGCTGCCGGTGCCCCTGTGAACAAGCGTGGAATTAACGGTGATAGTGGCGCTGCTGTCGTTGATATCGACAATATCGTTGCCGGAAAGGCTGACGATTACGCCACCGTTCAGCGTGATGGTCCCAGCCACGTCATTGAGGCTTAACGTGTCAGGGGTATTTGCAGCGCCCGTAATGTCCAGGTTGTTAAACGTGACGGTGCTGGATGCGGCCTGATCCTCGATACGCGCCATAAAGCCGCCGCCTGGCACGGTCGTTGCGGTAATCGCGCCGCCATTAATGGTCACATCATTGGTGGCCCCGATGATCTCCAGCCCCCGGCCAGTAGAATTCGTGATGTTGAGCGCGTTGAACGTCAAATCACCATTGGCTCCGTTGAGAGCCACGCCTTCGTCTCCCGCCATGGTGATGGTGGTGGCCCCAAAGGTGAAAGCGCTGGCAGACCCGTCAATGGAGATGGCGTCCTGGGCCGCGTTGGCGATGGTGGCCGTGCCTGCGGTGAAGCTCCCGCCGGATACATTGACAATGTCGACGCCATCATCGGCAGCGCCGGTGGAAGAGATGGCATCGAAATGCATGCCACTGCCCACAATAGCGACGCCGTTCAGGTTCAGCGCCTGCCCGGCCGTGGTGGTGATGCTTTCATCCCCAGCATTGGCAATGCCCACTATGCCGCCACCGGTGGCGGTGAAACCCGTGCCGGTGGTGGTATCAATATTCAATCCGCCATTAAAATTGATGGTGACGCCGGTGTTGTTGGTCAGGCTCACCGCATTGGCCGTGGATGTGTTGGCCGTCACCCCGGCTGCAATATTGACGCTACCGCCGGTATTGTTGGCCACATTGACCGCTGTCGCCGAATTGTTTTGCACAATGGCTCCACCGGCAAAATTGACCGTAGCTGTGGAGTCCATCACTTCAAAAGCGGTGCCGGTCGTATCGGTAATGGTGGTGTTGGCGAGATTAATGGTGCCGGAGGAACCGCCATTCACACCAACGCCGGCAGCAGTACCCGTCAAATTAGTGGTGCTGTTGATGTTATAGGTACCATTAGCAACACCAAACAAAAAACCGGCGCCGGATGTGGCTGTGATTGTTCCAGTGTCAAAGGTCACCGTGCCGCCGGAGTGCCTTGAAACCAAAAGAGTTGGAAACCCGCCCCCGTTCTGCGCAATTGACCCCGAATAAGTGACGCTCGCTGTCGAGTCTGTAAGAGCAAAAGCTCCCAGAGAGGGATTGCTGATGTTCGTATTGGTCCCAAAGGTAAACGTGCCCCCGGAACCGGCGGTGATGCCAACACCATTGGTTCCAGATAGGGCGGCTGTACCGTTGAACGTATAAGTGCCGTCGGCATCGCTGAAGAAAAGCCCCAGTCCGCCGGTGTCTGTGATGGAGCTGGCGGAACCGAAATTCACCGTCCCGGTATGGGCTCCCGCAATGCGAACCGCCGCCATACCAGCCCGAGCGTTTGTGATGGAGCCGCCAAAATCCACGTTGGCTGTTCCGCCAACCACATTAAGCCCGCCTAACGCCGGGTTGTTGATGCTTGTGCTGTCACCAAAGGCGAACATGCCATCGGAGCCAACCCCAATATCAATGCTCGCATCACCACCGTTCAGCGTGGTTGTGCCATTAAACGCATAAGTGCCATCGGCATTTTCAAATTGCAGACCATTGCCGTCGGTTGCCATTACATCACCATCAGCCGTGATGGTGCCAGAGTGCCCGTTAATGACAGCGAGCGCCGCAGCATTAATGGACTGGGAGATTGATGAATCGGCGTCGAATTGAATATTCGCAGTGCCGCCGTCTACGGAAAGACTTGTGCCGCCGGTATCAGTAATGTCCACATTCTTGATTTCGAAAGTGCCCGTTCCATTGAGCACTTGCACACCTGCGCCGCCGGTGTTTTGCACCCGTACATCTTCCAGTACCGCGCCGCCGATGCCGCTGGCCAAAATGCCCGTACCGGTGCCGGTTACCGTGACATTGCGGATGGTGTTGTTTTCGGCAAGCGTGATTGTGGGGCTGGCATTGGTACCGCGGATAATGCCCGCCTGGCCCGGCAGGGTGAATTGGGTGGGGGTACCGTTCACCAAAACTGTAATGGTGGACCCGCCGCCCACAAGGGTCTGGCCGTTTTGCAGTGTCACACCATCGGAATTGATGTCCCCTGCAAGGCCATTCTCAAGAGCCACCACATAGCCCGCTTGCCCTGCTGTACCCACAGCCCCGGCTAATGTCGTGGGGTCCTCAAAGGTGCCCTGCCCCGCCGTATTGGCATCATCAGCAAAGGCAAATTGCCCGATGGGCTGACCGGTGGCCGGGTCGATGGGGATGGTACGCGTTTCCGGTGTCGTGGGGCCAGAATCGTCCACACCGCTGATTACACCCGTGGGGCGCAGGCTTGCGGCACCCAGCCGCTCGCGCAGAGCTTGGGAGGCCACCGGTGCCAGATCGGCATTGGGATCGGGCGGGTCTAAGGCCTGACCGTAAGTGCGTGTGCCGTCATCTCCCCCAAAGGGCACGATGAAGCGCACTGAACCCGCCCATTGGGTATCGTTTTGATTGTCGTGGGAAACGGTCCCGCTCAGACTAAACCGGGGCGAATATATGTCATCGCTGGGGCGATACTCAAACTCCAGACCCAGTCGCGCGCCGGTCATGCCGAAATCGCGGTTGCCTGGATTTTCGTAGTGATAGCCGCCTGCGGAAAAACGCAGGCTCTTGCCTTCGCCAAAAATATTGCGCAGTCGGTAGCCCGCTTCCACATCCACACCGCGCATCTGGCGGCGCACCTGCAACCGTTGGCCTGCTGCGGTGATTGCAAAAAGCTGATTGCCAATGAGCGACAAGGTGGGCGTGCTGCTGGCCCCAGTGGCCGCGCCCGTGGAAGACAAAACCATATCATCGCTGGTGGGCAGATAAACGTTGGCCGACACATCCAACGTGGAGGTGACCACCTGGGCTCCGAGGGTCACCCCTTGGAAAGTCTTGCCGTCCACCTGCTCGGAGTTGAAATAGGCATAACCGCCCAGCATCACGTCGGGCGTGATGACTTGCTGCAAACCGGCCCCGAAGGAGCCGGACATATCGGACAAATCCTGAGGGTTCACCCGTAGATCGAGGAAGAAGACGCTGTCTTCGTCCTGGGCGATGGGCATGAACAGTTCCAGCGCGCCCAGCGTGTCATTTTCTGAAATTGTGGCAGAAGCCCCAACAGCCGGTGCCCAAAGATCGCCGCCCTGAGCGTTGTCACCCGCCGCAAAAGCGCCGCTCACGCTCCCGGCTAAGCCGGCACCGCTGGCCAAGAGCGCGGGTAAAGCGGTGGAGTTTAGTAGAGCCGTGCGACCTGCGCTGCATTTGCGTGCGGTGGGGCCGATGGTGTTTGGTTTTTTGGACACGCGCTTTTTCATCCCACCATGGTCGGCCGTAGGCTAGCGGGTTTAGCGCGGAAGGCAGACCCGCTCACCCATTGCTCACCCAGTGCTCGCCCCATGCTCGCCAGTGCGAACACGTCAGATAATGGTTTGTGAAACTGTATCCCGCCCTGCCTTGCCCCATGGCGAAACGGCTCCACCCAACCCGATTTCTCGCTGATCGTGGCGGAGCAAAGACTCAAACCACGGCAGCGTGTGCACAAGCTGGTCAAAAAGCATTACAAGAGCAAGCGCTTAACACGCTTTGGGCGCATCCGCGTTTGTCTTAACAAACCCTTGTTGCCCATGCGCACCACCGGGCGGGCACTTTCGATGGGAACAAGCCAAACCGCAAAACCCTTCTTGCCCTTTCAACGGCAACGCTTGTCAAAGGCAACCCTGGGCGCTTCTGCGCTTGCTTTTGTGTGGCTCCAGCAGGCATTGTCCGTCGCGCAGGTTCACTGGGAGATTAAAACGAAGGACCTTCCGCATGGCTATGGCGCGTCAAAAACTTGCTGTTCTTAGTGGCGTGAGTTTTGTTTTGGGCACTGCAGGGGCTTTGCCCGCACATGCCGAAACCGCACCCAAAGCACCAAAGAATGCCTGGGTTGTGAATTGCGCCACGTCACCGGCTTCGCAAGACTTGAAGTGCCAAATGGTGCAAAATCTCACCGACCGCAAAAGTGGGAAGACCATTTTGCGGGCGGTGGTGCGCCCGGCGCCCAAGGCGGAAAATACCAGTGGGTTTTCGATGTTGCTGGCTCTGCCCCACGGTCTTAGTCTGCCCTATGGCGCGCGCTACAGCATTGACGGGGCAACCACTGTCACATTGCCCATTCAAACCAGCGACCCCAATGGGGTCTATGCGGCTTTTCCTCTGACAGATAAAACCCTCGGCGCGCTGCGGGCGGGGGCGGTGATGAAAGTGATGTTGCAAAACGTGCAGCGCAAACCCTTTTCCATGAACATTTCCCTCAACGGTTTTACCGCCGCCACCCGCAAGATGAGCCGCTTGCAGCAGGAGGGATAAGCATGAGCGACCCTGTCCAGCCTTCGGACGCCGAAGGCCCCTATGACCAGAACCGACGCAGCGAAGGTAAAACGTTTCGAGGTGGACAGATCAGGGTGGATGGTCGGCAATTCATCAAGTGCACCTTCACAGATTGTCAGATGGTTTATGAGGGGGGATTGCCCCCCGCGTTAGTGGGCTGTTATTTCACCAATTGCCAATGGGCGTTTGGCGGCAGCGCCATCCATACATTGGGGTTCTTGAGCGGGCTTTACGCGGGTGGGTTTGACGACTTGGTGGAAAACACGTTTCGCGGTGTGCGCAAGGGGCAGTTTTTGGACATTCCCTTCGAGGAGCCCGCGCAAAAAGAGACACCATATCCAGAGCCACCTGCAAATCCCACGCACCCGCTGATGAAGCGTGTGCCCCGTTTGTTTAAGGTGCCGAAAAACTGAAGCAGTCGTGCATTGCTCTCTCGGCCCGGCCTCCCATTCCGGCGTGCAAAAGATCCGGTTGCTGAATAGGCAAAAAGAGGAGGATCGGAGGCAATTGGTGCCTGTTGCCTTGCGCTATTTGGTGATGTCCACATAAGCGGCTGAGAATCCGCGCATGGAGACGGCGGCTTTGATCTGGCGTTCACCGCCCGCATTGGTGGTGAAGGTGAGTTGCGCCACCTGGGCGGTGAGAAATGTCTCGACAGTCTTTGGCTCTAACAGGGCATCGGCCAAACAGAACCGGGCATTGCAAGAAAAATAGGTGGCCGTGATTGTCATGGCATCCTGCGCCCCATCAAGCCCCTCTTTGGTGCTGGCAAATGTCATTTTCACCGGTTCACGCAGGAAAGCCGTTAGCGGCAGCTGAAAAACAAAGCGAATTTTCCCATCACCTTCCTGACCCGCCGGCGGCACGGGCCGACCGGCCACGATCTGCGCCAGAACCCCTGTGCGGGCGGGCACGGTTTGACCAGCGGCGTTCTTGCTCTCAGGAATTTGCACACGGATGGTGCTGGCCATTTCACACGCCTTCACCGGAGCACTGTCTTGCGGCGCACCGGCAGGGCGCACCATGTTGCAGCGGGCCACCCAGTCTTCGAATGTGGCCGTTGTGCTGGATTGGGCGTGGGCACCATTGACGGACGCACCCAGCGCTATCGCACCGAGAAAAGAACAAGCGAGAGTGGGGCGCATGTCAAAGCTCCGCTGGATGACGTGGCGTTGGAACCCTTGTGCCGATAAGTGGAAAGACCTGTCAATAACGGGGCACAGAACCCCAGAAATGTGCCCCTTGCGACAGTGTTCAACAGCGCGATTTTCCCGGTCGGGTTTCTTGAACTTTGCCGTTTTCTCCCGCGTGGTGTGACGCAATGACGCTTAAAATAGCAACTTTTCCAAGTCCTTATTCCTAACGCAATCCCCAACCAAAATTCTCAATTATTCAAATATATCAACAACTAATCTAATTGATTGAGCGTTTTGAGGGGCGCACCTCAAAATTTGCTGGACTTGAGGTGCGTACCTCATATAGCGTTTCGGCAGCACTGGGAGGTTGTGCGTTATCGCTCGGTGCGAAAACAAAATTTGGGAGGACTACCAATGAAAAGTTTGAAAATGGCCGCCATGGGCGCGCTATGCCTGTCGGCTGCATCCATCAGCACCGCTGCTCAAGCCGAAGATTTGACGCTGTGCTGGGCCGCTTGGGACCCGGCCAATGCGCTGGTGGAATTGAGCAAGGAATTTGAGGCCCAATCCGGCCACAAGATGAGCTTTGAGTTCATTCCCTGGCCCAACTTTGCCGACCGGATGCTCAACGAGCTGAACTCCAGCGGTAAATTATGCGACCTGTTGATCGGCGACAGCCAATGGATCGGCGGTGGGGCGGAAAACGGCCACTATGTGAAGTTGAACGACTTCTTCGACAAAGAAGGCATCAGCATGGACGACTTTGCGCCTGCAACAGTCTATGCCTACTCCACATGGCCCAAGGGCACGCCCAACTATTACGCCCTGCCCGCCATGGGTGACGCAAATGGCTGGTTCTACCGCAAGGACTGGTTTGCCCGCGAAGACATCCGCGCGGCTTTTAAGGAAAAGACCGGCCGCGAGCTGGGTGAGCCAAAGACCCAGAAGGAAATGCTGGAAATCGCCCAGTTCTTCCAGGGCCGCGAGATTGACGGCAAGACCGTTTACGGCGCTGCCATCTTCACCGAGCGTGGCTCCGAAGGCATCACCATGGGCGTAACGTCTGCGCTATATCCTTGGGGTTTCAAATATGAAAACACCCCCGGCAAATATGACATGGAAGGGGCTGTGAATTCTCCGGCAGCCGTGGAAGCGCTGGAATTCTACAAGGAATTCTACAAGACCGCCACACCTCCCGGTTACACCAACTCCTACATGGGTGAGAGCCTGGATGCGTTCAAATCCGGTCAGGTGGCCATGGCCATGAACTGGTTCGCCTTCTTCCCCGGCCTTTATGCAGACCCGAACACGGGCGGCGACAAGATCGACTTCTTCGTGAACCCACCTCAAAACAATGCCGGTTCCACACTGGGCGGTCAGGGCATCTCCGTAGTGTCCTATTCCGACAAAAAGGATGCAGCACTTGAGTATATCAAGTGGTTTGCTCAGCCCGATGTGCAGGCCAAATGGTGGAAACTGGGCGGCTATTCTGCCCATAATTCCGTGCTGAACGCGCCGGACTTTAAGGAAAGCGCACCGTTTGCCGGTGACTTCCTGGAAGCCATGCAAAATGTGCAGGACTTCTGGCAGGAACCAGCTTATGCGGAATTGCTGCTGGCAATGCAAAAGCGTGTCCATGACTTTGTGGTGGCCGACCAAGGCACCGCCAAAGAGGCGCTCGACAAGCTCATCGCCGACTGGACTGAAGTCTTCGAAGACGAAGGCAAGCTCTAAAATACCTCCCGCCCGCCGGCGGCGCGTGTAACCCCACGCGCCGCCCACAACGGCATGGCTGTCCCGAACCAAAGTTCGGGGCAAGCCTTCCTTATACCCTATTCACACCGGATCAGCCTCCATGTCGCAGACACCCATGGACCATGTTGCAGCGGCCACGCCTCCGCGGGTTGCCCGCAAAATCAAAGGCTTGAGCGACCGCGCCATTGCCTGGATTTTTGTGGCCCCCACAATCTTCCTGCTGCTGGCCATCAACATTTTTCCGCTGATCTGGACGATCCAGCTGTCCTTCACCAATTACAAAGCCAACCGCATTGGCCGTGAGGTGAAGAATATCGGGCTGCGCAATTATGAGCGCATTCTTACCGATAGCGACATCTGGCTGAACATGCAGGCCACGGCCCATTTCCTCATCTGGACCATCGTGCTTCAAGTGCTGATCGGTTTTACGCTGGCCTATCTCATCAACAAAAAATTCAAGGGCAACGATCTTTGGACCACCATCATCGTGCTGCCCATGATGCTCTCCCCCGCTGTGGTGGGGAATTTCTGGAAATTTCTCTACCAGCCGCAGATCGGGCTGTTTAACTACGTCGTTGCCTTTTTCACCGGCAAAGACCCGTCCAGTTTCGAAATGCTGGGCAGTGTAAACCTTGCGCCCTGGTCCATTGTGATTGTGGACACATGGATGTGGACACCCTTTGTGATGCTCATTTGTCTGGCGGGGCTGCGGAGCATTCCTGACTACATCTATGAGGCAGCGGAGATCGACCGGGCTTCCAAATTCCGCCAGTTCTGGACCATCACCGTGCCCATGGTTCTGCCCTTCCTCATGCTGGCGGTTTTGTTCCGGGGCATTGAAAACTTCAAAATGTTTGACCTGGTGGTGCAGTTGACCGGCGGCGGGCCGGGGTCTGTCACCGAGCTCACGTCGATCAACCTCAAGCGCGAAGCCTTTGAAAAATGGCGCACGGGCTATGCCTCGGCCTACGCCATCATTCTGTTTGTGACGGTATTCGGGCTGGCCTCGATCTACGTGAAAGCGCTGAACAAGGTGAAAGAAAGATGAGCAGTTTTTCCGTTACAGAGCCGTCAAAGCGCTCCAAATGGTTCGCCGGGTCGTTTGTCATCCTCTATGCGCTCATTACCATGGTGCCGCTGGTTTGGATCATGATGACGGGGTTCAAATCCCCACCGGATGCCATCTCCTACCCGCCCAAAGTGGTGTTTGACCCCACGTTGGAAGGCTATGTGAACCTGTTCACCCAGCGAACGCGGCAAACGCAGGAGTTTCTTGACGCCAACCCGCCGCAAAACTGGCGCGATGAAATCGTGCGCCAGTATGACATGGTGATTGTGGGGCCATCGAAATTTGGCGAGCGGTTTTTGAATTCCGTCATTATTGGCTTTGGCTCCACGTTTCTGAGCATCTTTCTGGGCACCATCGCGGCCTACGCCTTCTCCCGGTTCAAGATACCGCTGGCGGATGATTTGCTGTTCTTCATTTTGAGTACGAGGATGATGCCGCCCATTGCGGTGGCGATCCCCATTTTTCTCATGTACCGGCAGCTTGGCCTGTCGGACACGCATCTGGGCATGATCCTGCTTTATACGGCGGTGAATATCTCGCTGGCGGTGTGGCTTCTGAAAGGCTTCATCGACGAAATACCGCGAGAATATGAGGAAGCGGCGCTCATCGACGGCTACACCCGCTTCCAGGCCTTTTACAAAGTGGTGCTGCCGCAGGCGGCCACGGGTATCGCATCAACGGCGATCTTCTGCCTGATCTTCTCGTGGAATGAATATGCTTTCGCGGTGCTGCTCACCTCCGGTACGGCACAAACGGCACCGCCGTTCATTCCGACCATCATCGGCGTGGGCGGGCTGGATTGGCCTGCTGTTGCCGCCGGCGCAACGATCTTCCTGCTGCCGGTGATGATTTTCACTATTTTGTTGCGCAAGCATTTGCTGCGCGGGATCACCTTTGGAGCGGTGCGCAAATGAGCAATTTCTTCAACGGTCTTTTGCGGCTGCGGCGCGGCCCCTGGGAAATGGTGGCTACCATTCTCATCGGGCTTGGGGTGTTCATGCTCATGCAGCCCTTCGCCCTGTGGGCCTTCACCTATTCCTTCATCATCACGCTGGTGGGCACGGTGATGTTCATCATCGTTTCGCATTTCAAGGATTGATCGCGTGGCGCAGATACAAATCAAAAACGTCCGCAAAGAGTTTGGCGATTTCGTTGCGGTGAAGGAATCCAGCTTCACCATCGAAGACGGCGAATTCTTCATGCTGCTGGGCCCCTCCGGCTGCGGCAAGACCACGACCTTGCGCATGATTGCGGGGCTGGAATTGCCCTCCTCCGGTGAGATTTATCTGGATGGGGAGGAGATCAGTCAGAAGCCCCCATCCCAGCGTGACATCGCTTTTGTGTTCCAGATGTTCGCCCTCTACCCGCACATGAATGTGCGCAAAAATTTGAGCTATCCGCTGGTTTCCCAGGGCATGCCCAATGCACAGGTGAAAGCGAAGATCGACGAGGTGGCGCAAATTTTGGGCATTCAGGATATTCTCAACCGTCCGGTGGGCGGTCTGTCGGGCGGTGACCGTCAGCGCGTGGCGCTGGGGCGGGCCATCGTGCGCGACCCTAAAGCATTCATGATGGATGAGCCGCTGGGGGCGCTGGATGCGGAATTTCGCGAACACATGGCGGAAGAATTGCGCGCCCTGCACGACCGCATGAACGCCACCACGGTTTATGTGACCCACGACCAGCTGGAAGCCATGCAGATGGGCGACAAGATTGTGGTGATGAACAACGCGGTGGTGGAGCAATTCGGCACGCCGCAAGAAATCTACGACAAGCCTGCCACCATGTTCGTGGCTGACTTTATCGGCTCCCCTTCCATGAATTTCCTGCGCTTTGACGGGGTGGTGGCGGAAGGCGCGCAGGCGGTGGAAATGCATGGGCATAAAATTAGCGTTCCCACGCAGATGCAGGGAGCAAAAGGCAAGCTGGTGTTCGGCGTACGGCCGGAACACGCCAAGCTCAATGACAGCGGTGCCTATCGCGGCGAGGTGCTGGCCACGGAATATTTGGGCACCACGCAGATTGTGACGTTGGACACGCCCAATGGCGAGTTGAAGGCGCGTATCGACAGCAGCCAAGTCGCTAAAGTGGGCGAGAAGGTGGGGCTGGCATTTGAAGCGCCCAAAATCACGCTTTTCGATGAAATGAGCGGGCACGCCTTGCGGTCGCAACTCAACCGGGGAGTGCTGGCCCATGGCTGAGGTGGTTCTCAAAAACCTGTCCAAATCCTTCGGGAACGATGTGGCCGTGGACGATATTTCCATGACCGTGCCAGACGGGGCGTTTGTGGTGCTGCTGGGGCCAACCGGAGCGGGCAAAACGACGACGCTGCGGCTGATTTCCGGGCTGGAAAAGCCGGATCAAGGCGAGGTCTGGATTGGCGGGCGCAATGTGGCGGATGAGACACCGGCACAGCGCGATATTGCCGTGGTGTTCCAGCAATATTCGCTCTACCCCCACCTGACGGTGCGGGATAATCTGGCCTTCCCGCTCAAATCGCCCATTCTCGATTTCTCCAAGCCGGAGATTGAGCGCAAGGTGGCTGAAGTGGCGGAAGTTCTTCAGATCAGCCACAAGCTGGACAATAAGGCCACAGCCCTTTCCGGCGGTGAGATGCAGCGGGTCTCCATCGGCCGGGCGCTGGTGCGCGATCCGGCCATCTATCTGATGGATGAGCCGCTCAGTTCGCTGGACGCCAAATTGCGCACGGATTTGCGGGTGGAGTTGAAGCGCATTCAGGCCAATTTGGGCGCGACGCTGCTCTACGTGACCCATGACCAGATTGAGGCCATGACCATGGCCACCCATGTGGGTGTGCTGGACCATGGGCGGCTGGTGCAATTTGGCAGCCCGCGGGAAATCTATGAGAACCCCAACTCCCTTTACGTAGCCAGCCGGTTGGGACAGCCGCGCATTAATATTTTGCCTGTGGACCTGTTTGGATCAGCCCCTTCCGGCGCAACCCACATTGGTATGCGGCCCGAGCACATCAAACAGGGCGAAGGGCAAGAGGCAGAAGTGCAGCGGGTGGAGCATCTGGGTGACCAAATTCGTCTGCACCTCACCTTCCAGGGCCATGAAGTGACCACCATTGCCGACCCGGCAACCCGTTACGAAAACGGGGCGCACATCAAGATCGCCCCCAACAATCCCATTTATTTTGATGCCGACGGCAACCGCGTTCGCTGAGGAGGACAGTTATGAGCCAATTTATCAACGCCAAAGAAGCGCTGGTGACGGATGCCATTGACGGGCTTTTGGAAGTCTCCAGCGGAAAGCTGACGCGGCTGGACGGTTACCCCCATATCAAAGTGGTTTGCCGGGCGGATTGGGACAAATCCCGCGTGGCTCTCATTTCCGGCGGTGGCTCCGGCCACGAACCGGCCCATGCGGGGCTTGTTGGGGAGAATATGCTCACAGCGGCGGTGTGTGGTGAAGTCTTTGCCTCGCCGTCTGTGGACGCTGTGCTCGCCGGTATTCTGGCCGTCACAGGGGATGCGGGCTGTCTGCTGATCGTGAAGAATTATACCGGCGACCGGCTCAATTTTGGCCTCGCCGCCGAACGGGCGCGGGCGTTTGGGTTAAAGGTTTCCATGGTGGTGGTGGACGACGACATCGCCCTGCCCCACCTGCCCCAGCCGCGCGGCGTGGCAGGAACCTTGTTCGTTCACAAAATTGCGGGCGCACTGGCCGGGTCCGGCGCGGATTTGGACACCGTTACGGAAGCCGCCCAGACAGCCATCAACGACATGGCCTCCATTGGCACATCACTGGACACCTGCACCGTGCCGGGTTCCGCCAAAGAGGAACGCATCGCGCCCGACATGGCAGAACTGGGTCTTGGTATTCATGGCGAAGCGGGCGTTGAACAGGTGCCGTTCAAAGATGCCAAAGACGCTATGGACACGGTGCTTGAAAAGCTGGCTCCCAAAATCAGCGATGGCCCTCATGTGGCCATCCTGAACAATCTGGGGTCCACGACACCGTTGGAGATGTCCATTCTCGCCCATGAACTGGCTGTGTCGGATAAGGCCGAGAATATCGACTATGTGATCGGCCCTGCGCCGCTGATGACATCTTTGGATATGCATGGCTTTTCAGTGTCCGTTCTGCCAGTGACGCAGGCCAACAAGGCCCATCTGGAGGCGCCCGTTGATCTACCCGCATGGCCGGGCATGGCGGCCATCGCACCGGTGCAAGTGCGGCCCCTGCCCGATGGTCTTACGCCCATCAAACCCATTCCATCAGCCCACCCAGAAACCCGCGCCGTCTTGGAGCAATGTTGTGATCTGCTGCTGGCGGCAGAGAGCGCTTTGAATGAGTTGGATGCCAAATCCGGTGATGGAGATACGGGCAGTACGCTGGCCACCGCTGCCCGGGCGCTTAAAGGGTCTTTGGACCATTTACCCCTGGCGGACGGTACCCAGCTTTTCCGTGCCATTGGCGACGAGTTGAGCCAGACTATGGGGGGCTCTTCCGGCGTGCTCATGGCCATTTTCTTTGGGGCCACAGGCGATGCCTGCGCCAGCGGCATGCCCACAGACAAAGCGCTGCTGGCAGGGCTGGAGCGCATTAGCCAGGTGGGCGGCGCCAGCAAGGGCGACCGCACCATGATTGATGCTTTGGACCCGGCCCTACGCGCCCTGCCCCACGGGCTCGCGGCTGCGACCCAGGCAGCCCGCGAGGGGGCCGATGCCACGGCGGCCATGGGGAAAGCTAAGGCTGGTCGTGCGTCATACGTGCCGGAGGAAAATTTGATCGGTCATAATGACCCCGGCGCGGAGGCCGTTGCCCGCCTCTTTGAAGGCTTGGCGCAGGCCCTTTGACCCCATTTCAGTTGCCATGAAGCAAGGTTCATCCAGAAAATCTCCCTCCACGATCAACGACATTGCCCGTGTCGCTGAGGTGAGCCTTGCGACCGTGGACCGGGTGCTGAATGCCCGTCCCGGCGTGCGTGAAAAGACCGTTGAGAAGGTCAACAAAGCTATCGCCGATCTGGGCTATGTGCGCGACACGGCGGCGGCCAATCTGGCGCGAGGGCGGATCTATAATTTCGTTTTCATCCTGCCTTCGAACCACAATGAATTTTTGAGCGCGTTGGAAGCGGAAATTGAGTACCTATCCCAGCGCCAGCGCCATGAGCGCACGCAGCTTTCTTTCATCCGCATTGCCGCCTTCGACCCCGTGGCGCTGGCGGAGGCCATTAATGGAATTGATCCTGCCACTGTAGACGGTGTGGCCATTCTTGGCCCGGAGACACCATCTGTGCGGGATTCCATCGCCCATTTGAAAGCCAATGGCGTGGTCGTGGTTTCCCTCGTGGCCGACATTCCCAGTTCAGAACGGGACCATTATGTGGGCGTGGACAATGTGGCCGCAGGGCGCACGGCGGCGCAGTTGCTGGGCCGATTTTTGGGAAATAGACCGGGAAAAATTCTGGTAGTTACCGGCTCCATGCTCGCCCGCGACCATCTGGAACGACGGCTTGGGTTTGATGAAGTGATCGCGCGGGATTTCCCCGCCCTGAAAGTGTTGGCTTCTCTGGAGGGCCGGGATGATCCAGCATTAATCGAGCGGCTCTTGCCGAAAACCATGGAATCGAACAGCAATATTATTGGCGTCTACTCCTCTGCTGCGGGTAATGAAGGGCTGTTGCGCTATTTCAAAACCCATGCGCCGCAAACCCGGCCTGTCATTATTGCCCACGAACTGACACCCCTTTCGCGCAAGGCCCTTGAGGACGGCGTGTTCGATGCGGTCATCAGTCAGGATTCCGGGCACCTGATCCGCAGCGCCGTGCGGGTGATGCGCGCCAAAAGTGATAAGCTGCCTATCGACACGGCGCAGGAACGCATTCGCATCGACATTTATTTGAAAGAAAACATGCCGCCGCAGGCGGCTTCATAAACGGGAGGAAAAGTCATGAAAAACATCAAGGGACCAGCGCTGTTTCTGGCACAATTTGCGGGGGATGAAGCGCCGTTCAACTCGTGGGATGCCATCACCAAATGGGCGGCGGATTGCGGCTATAAGGGCGTGCAGGTGCCCAGTTGGGATGGCCGCCTGTTCGACCTCGCCACGGCGGCTGAAAGCAAAGACTATTGCGATACGTTCAAAGGGCAAGCCGCCGAGAACGGGGTGGAGGTGACGGAACTCTCCACCCATCTGCAAGGCCAGCTCGTGGCTGTTCACCCCGCCTATGATGCAGCCTTTGACGGCTTTGCGGACCCCTCCGTTCACGGCAACCCAGCGGCGCGGCAGGCATGGGCGGTGGATCAGGTGATGAAGGCCATTTCCGCATCCGCTAACATGGGCATTAAGAACCACGTCACTTTTTCAGGCGCGCTGGCCTGGCCCTATGTCTATCCGTGGCCCCAGCGTCCTGCCGGTCTGATCGAGACAGCCTTTGACGAATTGGCAACCCGCTGGCGGCCGATCCTCGACCATGCCGAAGATAACGACGTGAATATCTGCTACGAAATTCACCCCGGTGAAGATCTGCACGATGGTATCACTTTCGAGATGTTCCTGGAGCGGCTGGACAACCATGCCCGCTGCAACATGCTCTACGATCCGTCCCACTATGTGCTGCAATGTCTGGATTATCTGGACAATATCGACATCTACAAGGATCGGATCAAAATGTTCCATGTCAAGGATGCGGAGTTTAACCCCACAGGGCGGCAGGGCGTCTATTCCGGCTATCAAAGCTGGGTGGACCGGGCCGGTCGCTTCCGCTCCCTCGGTGACGGACAGGTGGATTTCGGGGCGATCTTCTCCAAAATGGCCGCCAATGGTTTCGACGGCTGGGCCGTAGTGGAGTGGGAATGCTGCCTGAAGCATCCTGAAGACGGGGCCCGTGAAGGCGCGCAATTTGTAAAAGATCACATCATCCGCGTGACAGAACGGGCGTTTGACGATTTTGCCGATGGCGGAACCGATGAAGAGGCCAACCGCAAGATGCTGGGGATTTCGTGATGAAAGCGGGTTTCAACCTGCTTTTATGGTGCACCGGCATTGGCCCAGCGGAGTTGAAGCGGTGCGAAGCGCTGGCACAAATGGGCTGGGACGGTGTGGAGGTGCCGATCTTCGACGGCACCCCAGCTGATCATGAAAAGTTGGCAAGCCAATTAGGTGACATGGGGCTGGCACGCACCTCAGTGGGTATTGTGTCGGCGGAAGGGGCTGATCCTTTATCCGATGATGCTGTAGCCCGCCAAAAGGGCATCGATCACCTGAAATATCTGGTGGATTGCTCGGTGGCGCTGGGGGCGGAGGTTCTTTGCGGCCCCCTGACCCAACCTCTGGCGCAGTTTTCCGGTAAAGGGCCAACGGACGTTGAATGGCAGCGTTTGATTGAGGCATCACAGGCTTTGGCTGACCACGCTGAAGGGACAGGGCTCACGATTGCGGTGGAACCGCTCAACCGGTTTGAGTGCTATGCGCTTAACACGGCGGAACAGGCGGCTGCGCTGGTACAGGCAGTGGACAAGCCCCACTACGGATACCTCTTCGATAGTTTCCACGCCAATATTGAAGAAAAATCCCCTTGGGAGGCCATGAAAGCCACCGCCGCCCATATCAGCCATATCCATGTGAGCGAGAATGATCGCGGTACGCCGGGGGCTGGCCATATCGATTTTACAGCCATGTTCCGGGGCCTGCACGAAGTTGGCTATGATGGCTGGCTGACTGTGGAGGCCTTTGGGCAGGCCCTGCCGGACATTGCGGCGGCCACCAAGGTTTGGCGACCGCTCTTTGAAGATGATGAAACACTGGCGCGCGATGCCTTGAAACTCTTGCGCGACACATGGGAGGAAACCGCATGAGCAAACGCATAAAACTGGGCATGGTGGGCGGGGGCAATGATGCCTTTATCGGCGGTGTCCACCGCATCGCATCGCGCATTGATGATCGGTTCGAACTGGTGGCAGGGGCGTTGTCCTCCACCCCAGAAAAGGCCCGCGCTTCCGGCGAAGCTCTGGGACTGCCCCGCATCTATGATGATTTCAAACAGATGGCGATCCGCGAAGCGCGGCTGAAAGACGGTATTGAAGCCGTCTCCATCGTCACGCCCAATCATATGCACTACGCCGCCGCGCGGGAGTTTTTGAAGCGGGGCATCCATGTGATTTGCGACAAGCCCCTCACCTCCACGCTGGCAGATGCGAAGAAGTTCGTGAAAGCCGTGGAAGATTCAGATGCCCTGTTTGTGCTCACCCACAACTACACCGGCTATCCCATGGTGCGGCAGGCGCGGGAGATGGTGGCCAATGGGGAGATTGGCAAAATTCGCGTGGTGCAGGTGGAATATCCGCAGGATTGGCTGACGACGGAGCAAGACTTCAAACAAGCGGAGTGGCGTACGGACCCGGCCCGTTCTGGTGCCGGTGGCTCAACGGGGGATATTGGTACCCATGCCCACAATCTCGCGCGGTTCATCACCGGGCTGGAAGTGGAGAGTCTGGCCGCTGATCTGGATGCCTTCGTGCCGGGCCGTCAGGTGGACGATAATGGCCATGTCATGCTGCGTTTCCATGGCGGGGCCAAGGGCATGCTGTGGTGCAGTCAGGTGGCCCCCGGCAATGAAAACGCCCTGCGCATCCGTGTCTATGGCGAAACGGGTGGGCTGGAATGGGCGCAGGAAGACCCCAATTATTTGTGGCACACGCCCTTTGGCGAGCCCAAGCGTCTCATCACCCGCAATGGGTCTGGCGCCGGTGATGCCGCCGCCCGTGTGAGCCGCATTCCCCCCGGTCACCCGGAAGGCTATCTGGAAGGCTTCGCCAACATCTATAGCGAAGCGGCAGAGGCCATTGTGGCCCATCGGGACGGCAACGAACCCGATGGGGCGGTGGTCTATCCCACAATCGAAGACGGGCTCAAAGGAGTACAGTTCATCGATGCCTGCGTTCGATCTTCAGCCCGCAATGCAGCCTGGGTGAAACTGTAGGAGCGTTACGTTCCTTGCGGGGCGCTCTCTTGGATGATCCTGCGGTAGAGATGCCAGCTGGCATGACCCAAGATGGGCAATACGGCGATCATGCCCAACAGCATTGGGATCATCGCCAATAACAAGAGCGCTGCGATGGTCAGCCCCCACAAAACCATGGTGAGGGGGCTGGCCACCACTGCCTGCACGCTGGTTATCATAGCCGTCACAAAATCCACCTCACGGTCCATCAGCAGAGGCATGGAAATGACCGTGATGCTGAAGAGCACAATTGCGAGCACGGCACCGACGAGCGTGCCCACGCCCAAAAATATCCAGCCATCGCTGCTTTGGAGCACGGCTTGCTGAAAATTGGAAAAAGAGGAAAGAGCAATGCTGGGCAGGAGGAGGGCGATCAGGAGGCGGACCTGATAAATCCAGATCCAGAACACGAATAGAACGGTGAAGGCCATCCAGCCCAGTTCCCGCCCCTTCTGTTGCCAAACAACCGTTAAGACTTGCGAGAAGGAAACCGGCTCACCGGCTTCCTTTCGCCGGCTGATATCGTATAGCCCTGCGGCCACAAAAGGCGCGACAAGTGGAAAACCGATGGCGAATGGGATGGCCGCCCACGTTACGCCGGTGACAAAGAGCGCATAGAAAATCGCATATCCCAAAAACAGGTAAAACACCCCAAAAAAGGCGCTCACAACGGGGTATTGCAAGAAATCGTGCAGGCCCAAGCGCAAGGCCTGGACCAGATCAGCACGGCTGGCCGGATGGATTTTGAAGTCAGCGGTGCTGGCGGGTTTGCTCATTTTATCTCTGGGCTATCTCCATCCTAGACTGAGTTTAAGGTCTGGTTTGCAAGTGGCAAACGGGTTCAACGCTACCGCGTTGTCAAACTTTCTCATGAATTCTGTTTAAGTGGGTTGATAGTGCCGGTCTCCGCAGCGAGTTCTGCGGGGGCATATGAGGTAATGGGGGACGCAGGTGGGCTTTAGGTTTTCCGACCCAACGGGCAAAGCCTGGGCGCGTTTTTCTGCATCGTTTATGGCTGCTTGAACCGGTGCTTCCAGCTTTTCTGTGTTGAAATGGGACGAACCAAACATGGCACAAGTCTCCTACTTTGTGCCTTGATTTTGGGCTATGAGCGATCGCTCGCTCTTGATCTGAGTCAAGCGAGACCGCGCAAAACCAGCGACTCAGGTGGCTTTTTCGGCTGTGTAATGATATTTTTGACTAACGCGGTTTGGGAAAGGGAGCCCCGAGCGGTATTTGATGAGCAAACGCAAGGACATACATAACTCTGACATTCCGGTGGTCTGTCGCGCCTGCGAGGCTCGTCATCGGGGGGTGTGTGGCGCGCTGACACCAGAACAGCTGTTGAAATTGAGCCAACACACAAAACTTTCATCCGTGAAACCGGACACCACACTGCTGGAGGCTGAAACACCCATTGATGCCTATTCTAATGTGGTAAGGGGTGTAGTGAAGTTGTCGAAACTGATGCCCGATGGCCGTCAGCAAATTGTTGGCTTGCAATTTGCGCCTGATTTTCTGGGTCGTCCTTTTCAGCGCGACAGCGGCGTTTCTGCGGAAGCTGCGGATCAGGTGGCGCTCTGCTCTTTTCCCCGGCGGATTTTGGAGCAATTGACTGAGGAAAGCCCGGAGCTTGAGCACAAGCTGCATGAACAGGCGCTGCGCGAGTTGGATGAAGCGCGGGACCTAATGTTAATGCTAGGCCGTAAAACGGCTGGAGAGAAAGTGGCGAGTTTCCTGCTGCTCCTCATCGACCATATGGACCCTGAAGGGAACGACGACACAGATACAGTCTCATTTGAACTCCCTTTGAAGAGAGCTGATATTGCAGACTTTCTGGGTCTGACGATCGAGACCATTTCACGGCAACTCACCAAGCTGCGGAAAGCCAAGCTCGTTGAGATTGAGAATAATCGCACGATCACCGTTCCTTCCATTGAGCGGCTGCGCAATGTGAGTGGAGACTTTTAGCCAGAACTGTGGCAGTAGATTTTTGTGGGCCCGCCTGCCGGGGAGGAAACGACATCGGGAGGAGTGGCGGACCCACAAACTGGTAAACTGTAAAACGCGCTTTTGATGTAAAAAACACGACATTTTCTTTAACGCGAAAGCATGAATTTATTACTCATTGACTTTGCGAAAAATCTTTTCTATTTCTGCACGTCTATGAAATAAATTCACTTTCTACACAGCGAGAGAATAACGCTTTGCTCCGGAATTGGGCTGGCGATATTGGTCAAAATGGTGCGCAACGGTGCGCACGAAGGGGCGCGCTTCTGGTGTTAACTTCAAGGTGGCATCATCCCATTGGGTCAGACCGAAGGGATCGTTTGATTGAAACGCCTCCACATCATCCAGCGCACGCTCGATAAAAGCATCATTGCCCCCAAGGCTGGCGAAATCCACTTCGAACCGGCACATGAGTTGCTCGATGAGAGCTGCCCGGTATTTGTCCTCATCGCTTAACAAAAGACCTTTATCGACGGGCACCCGTCCTTCCTTGATGGCCACACGATAGGTGTTTGTGGGGACAATGTTTTGAACGTAACCAGCGGCCCCTTTGCCAATTGAGGAGCCGCCCAAGCCAAATAGCGTTTGGAAAGCGTCCGTGGTGTAGCCTTGAAAGTTGCGGCGCATGGTGCCAGCACGGGCGGCCAGAGCGAGGGAGTCCCCCGGTTTTGCAAAATGGTCAATGCCAATGGTCTGATAGCCTGCATCACCAATTTGAGCGGCGCAAAGCTGCGCCTGCTGAAAGCGAGCCTCAATATCAGGGAGGTGCTCGTCTTTAATCAGTTTTTGGTGCTTTTTGATCCACGGCACATGGGCATAGCCAAAAAGGGCGATACGGTCCGGTTCAAGGCTCAGGCACTTGTCTAACGTGGCCCGCAGCCGGGTCTCCGTTTGATGGGGCAGGCCGTAAAGCGCATCAATGTTCAGCGAAGTAACACCGAGACGGCGAAATTCCTGCACCACTTCCAGGGTTTGCTCAAAGGTCTGAATGCGATTGATGGCCCGCTGCACCAGGGGGTCAAAGTCCTGAACGCCCAGGCTCACACGGGTGATGCCAAAATCAGCGATGGCATCGAAAGTTCGTTCCAATGCGTCGGATGGATCAATCTCAAAACTGATTTCGGTCTTGTTGTTGAAGGCAAACACCATCTCCAACGCAATTTTCAGGGCGCCCAGATCATCTGCCCGCAAAAGGCTTGGGGAACCGCCGCCAAAATGCAGCGCGCCAAGAAGCGGCTTGAAGGGCAGTTGCTTTCCTACCAGCGCAATTTCATCAAGCAGGGCGGTGATGTAGTCGGCGACAGGTTCATATTTATTGGTGTGCTTGGTGTGGCAACCGCAAAACCAGCACAGCTTGTCGCAAAAAGGGATGTGGATATAGACGGAGACCGGATCGTTCGGCGCCATGGCATTCACATTCGCCTCAAACACCGATTGTCCCATGGACTGGCGAAAATGGGGAGCCGTGGGATAGCTCGTGTAGCGCGGCGCTGACGCGCCGTAATGGTTTAGGATATCCAATACGTTCATGGTCAGGCTGCGTTGCTCGCCACCAGACCAAGGGCCTCTTTTTCAAAGGCAATGTGACGGCGCAGACCCTCAAAGAAGCCGCGCAGCATATAGGCCAGTTTGTCCGTGTTGGTATCGCGCCCGGCCACAAAGTCTCGCAAAGCCTCGGTCAGTTCTGCGCTGAAGCTCTCATCTTCCCAATGCTCTTCGTGCAGCCGGGTGAGTGTTTGCGCCAGATTTTCAGGGGCCTCCCCCTCGGTCAGCAGCGGGAAGAGCTGGTTCTCCTCAAATTCATGGGCGCTTTTGATGATGGGGTAGATGGACCCCGCCACATGAAGACAGTTTTGATTGTTGACGGATTCGGGCAAGGCATCGGCAATGTTTTCAAGGGCATCGCATAAGACAAGCTGTTTCTTCAGATGCTTGTCGAGAAGGAAAACGATGTCATCTGGCAGGTCACAAGCGCGCGTGGAAGCTGTCGAAGGTACTTTCATGGGGGTGGTCCTTCCTGGGTCACTGACACCAAAAAGGCAGGCTTTAAGTCAGCCCGCATTGATCCAGATCAAAGACCCAAAAAAACTGCCATGCGATTTTTCCGCCCACTGCAAACAGTTCAAACGAGCTGACTTGGAGAGGGACCATGAGATTTGAAACACCATTCTTTCTGACGGCGTCGGGAACATTTCTGGCCGTCGTGCTGATCGCTTTCAGCGAAGACAAGGGTTTTGCGCAGCATATGTCCGTTCTGGCTGCGGTGCTGTTGTTGGCGAGCATTGTGCTTGCCCGCAAAATCACTTTCGCTCCGGCTGGCCCAGCGCCTGTTGTTTCCGTTGATAACAGCGAAAACGAATATATGGATGAGGTGATCCGCTACGGGGTCATCGCCACTGCCTTTTGGGGCGTTGTGGGTTTTTTGGTGGGGGTCGTGGCGGCAGCACAGCTGGCTTGGCCCGAACTGAACATCCAACCTTACTTTAACTTTGGACGCATTAGACCCCTGCACACCTCTGCGGTGATTTTCGCTTTTGGCGGTTCGGCGCTGATTGCCACCTCCTTTTACATTGTGCAGCGTACCTGCCGCGCACGATTGTGGGGCGGCAATCTGGCCTGGTTCGTGTTTTGGGGTTACCAGCTTTTCATCGTGCTGGCCGCCACGGGCTACCTGTTGGGCATCACCCAATCCAAAGAATATGCCGAACCGGAATGGTATGTGGACCTTTGGCTGACGATCGTCTGGGTCGCCTATCTGGTTGTGTTCATCGGCACTATTGTGAAACGCAATGAGCCGCATATTTATGTGGCCAACTGGTTCTTTCTCGCCTTCATCGTCACCGTAGCCATGCTGCATGTGGTCAATGGCCTGTCCATGCCCGTCTCTCTCTTGGGCTCGAAAAGCTATTCGGCCTTTGGGGGCGTGCAAGACGCGCTGACCCAATGGTGGTATGGCCACAACGCGGTGGGCTTCTTCCTCACCGCTGGCTTCCTGGGCATGATGTATTATTTCGTGCCGAAACAGGCTGACCGTCCGGTCTATTCTTACCGGCTGTCGATCATCCACTTTTGGGGTCTGATCTTCCTCTACATCTGGGCCGGTCCTCACCACCTCCACTTTACGGCCCTGCCCGACTGGGCGCAGACGCTGGGCATGGTGTTCTCCATCATGCTGTGGATGCCCTCCTGGGGCGGCATGATTAACGGTCTTATGACGCTGCAGGGCGCGTGGGACAAAGTGCGGACGGACCCGATCCTGCGGATGATGGTCATCTCCCTGGCTTTCTACGGCATGTCCACCTTTGAAGGGCCCATGATGTCCATCAAGACGGTGAACTCGCTCAGCCACTATACGGATTGGACCATCGGCCATGTGCATTCCGGCGCGCTGGGCTGGAACGGGATGATTACCTTCTCGGCACTCTACTTCCTGGTGCCGCGCCTTTGGGGCCGGGAGCGGTTGTACTCGCTACGGCTGGTGAACTGGCACTTCTGGTTGGCCACGCTGGGCATCGTGCTCTACGCGGCTGTCATGTGGGTGTCAGGCATCACGCAGGGCCTCATGTGGCGCGAATATGATGCCGAGGGCTACCTCGTCTACACATTCGCAGAAAGCATCGCGGCGCTGTTCCCCTACTATGTGGCGCGTGTGTTTGCCGGCATCCTCTTCCTCTCGGGCGGCTTGGTGATGGCCTACAACATCTACATGACCATCCGTGGCCACGAGCGTTTGGAAGATGCGCTGCGCACAACACCTCAACCCGTTAATGACCGGCCCGTCGTGGCCCAACCGGCAGAATAGGGGGGCACACCTATGGCAAATTTCACCAAACGTTTCCTCAAAGGCCACGCCAAACTGGAGCGCAATGTTTCGCTCTTGTTTGTTGGCTCCCTGTCCGCCGTGCTGGTGGGGGGTATCGTAGAGATCGCCCCGCTTTTCTATCTGGAAAACACCATCGAGAAGGTGGAGGGCATGCGCCCCTATTCACCGCTCGAACTGGCGGGGCGTAACATCTACATCCGCGAAGGGTGCTATGTCTGCCACAGCCAGATGATCCGCCCCTTCCGCGATGAAGTGGAGCGCTACGGGCATTTCTCACTGGCGGCGGAAAGCATGTATGACCGGCCGTTCCAATGGGGTTCCAAACGCACCGGGCCGGACCTGGCGCGGGTGGGCGCGCGCTATTCCAACGAATGGCATGTCCAACACCTCATCGACCCGCAATCAGTGGTTCCGGAATCCATCATGCCGAAATACGGCTTTCTGGCGGAAGCCGATTTGAAGGTTGAAAACATCGAAAGCCATCTGGTCGCCAACCGTCGCGTGGGCGTGCCCTACACGGAAGCCATGGTGCAAAACGCCAAGGCGGATTTTGTGGTGCAGGCCAATGCTGACGGCGACTGGGATGGGCTGATGGAACGCTATCCCAAGGTCGTGACCGGCGATTTTGACGGCGACCCCAAGCGTTTGACCGAAATGGATGCCCTGGTGGCCTATCTGCAAATGCTGGGCACTTTGGTGGATTTCTCCACCTATGAGCCAGAACTCAAGGGTCGATAGGAGGGAGACGCCATGAACAGCACTTATCAAGCCATGCGCACGTTCGCCGACAGTTGGGGCCTGCTCTACATGATGGTGATTTTTCTCGCCGCCATCGTGTGGACCTTCAGACCAGGGTCAAAAGCCATCAGCGAAGATGCCGCTGATATTCCTTTCAAGGAGGACGAATAATGTCCAACCACAATGAGCCCAATCACAATGAGAAAGACGAGATTACCGGTGTTGAAACCACCGGCCATGAATGGGACGGCATCAAGGAGTTAAACAACCCCCTGCCCCGCTGGTGGCTATGGTGCTTCTACGGGACGATCGTGTTTGCCATCGGCTACACCATTGCCTATCCGGCATGGCCCCTTTTGAAGACCTCCACGGAAGGCGTGTTGGGCTGGTCCAGCCGCGGCGATGTGGTCAAGGAAATCGCTGCCCTCAAAGAGGACCGCAAAGCCCTGGCAACACAATTGGTCAGCACCGAATTGGCGGAAGTTTCCAAAAAGCCGGAATTGCTGAAATTCGCCGTGGCGGGCGGGTCGTCTGCTTTCAAGGTGTATTGCACCCAATGCCATGGGTCCGGGGCTGCCGGGGGCGGCATTTATCCCAATCTGGTGGATGATGACTGGATCTGGGGCGGTGATGTGGAAAACATTTACACCACGCTGAACCACGGTATTCGCGACAATGCGCATGAAGATACGCGCATTTCTGAAATGCCTGCCTTCGGCGATGATTGGCTGGAAAAAGGCCAGATCAAAGATGTTGCCTGGTACGTTCTCTCCCTGTCCGGCAAGGGGGGCAATGGGGAAGCCGCCAAGCGTGGTGAAGCGGTTTATGCTGAAAACTGCTCCTCCTGCCATGGTGACAGCGGGGAAGGAAACCGTGATTTGGGGGCACCCGCCTTTAATGATGCCATCTGGCTCTACGGCTCTTCCCACAAGGAACTGGTGGCGCAAATTTCAGCCCCCAAACAGGGCACCATGCCGGGCTGGAAGTCCCGCCTGTCCGAGACGACTATCCGCCAGCTTGCCCTTTACGTGCATAGCCTTGGTGGCGGCGAATAAGCTGCACTGCCCCCGCCAGAGGCCAAGCGTCGCTGTTTTCGAAAGACACAAAGCGGCGCTTTCAGCACTGTTGAGTTGGCTGGTCTACTGCACCTCACATCTTTTGCGCTTTGGAACAGTTGACCCAGATCAAGGCAGCGCCTCACTAGCCATGCAAACCTGCCCCAAAGGTTGAAGGTTTATGAATGATCTGAACTTAGAGCGAACCTTGCACAAAACGCCTCCCTCTGGCCAAGAGCCGGAGCGGATTGTGCTGTATGAGGCGCGTACTAAAATTCACCCCAAGCGGGCCAAGGGCGCTTATCGGCGCTTCAAGTGGATCATCATGGCGATCACACTGGGGATTTACTACCTCACCCCGTGGATCCGCTGGGATCGGGGGGAATTTGCACCGGATCAGGCCGTGTTGGTGGATATTGCCAACCGCCGCTTCTACGCCTTTTTCATCGAAATCTGGCCGCAGGAATTTTACTTCGTTGCCGGGCTTTTGGTCATGGCAGGCGTGGGCCTGTTTTTAGTTACATCGGTAGTGGGGCGCGCGTGGTGTGGCTACACCTGCCCGCAAACGGTCTGGACGGACCTTTTCCTGGTGGTGGAGCGGTTTTTTGAAGGGGACCGCAACGCGCGCATCAAGCTGGATAACGCGCCCTGGTCTTTTGACAAGCTCTACAAGCGCACGCTCAAGCACATCACATGGCTGGTCATTGCTGTTGCCACGGGTGGCGCTTGGATTTTCTATTTTGCCGATGCACCCACCCTGCTGTTGGACCTGTTCACCGGTCAGGGCCATTCCGTGGCCTATGGCACCGTCGCGGTTTTGACAGCCACAACCTATATTTTCGGCGGCCACATGCGCGAGCAAGTGTGCAACTACATGTGCCCGTGGCCGCGCATTCAGGCGGCCATGCTTGATGAGGACTCCCTTGTTGTAACCTATAATGACTGGCGCGGTGAACCCCGTACACGGGGTCGGAAACGGGCGGAAAATGCCGGTCTTACGCCGGGAGATTGTGTGGACTGCAATGCCTGCGTCACGGTCTGCCCGGCGGGCATTGATATTCGCGACGGCCAGCAGATGGAGTGCATTACCTGCGCTTTGTGCATTGATGCGTGCGACGACATCATGGGCAAGCTGGGCCGTGAAAAGGGACTGATTTCCTATTCAACCCTGCGCGACTACAACACCAATATGGCGCTGGCCACGAACCCGCAAACCGATACGCTGGACCCGAGCCTTATTCGCCAAAAAGACGGGCAGTTTATTGAGGCCATTCGCCATTTCAACTGGCGCATCTTGGTGCGGCCCCGGACGCTCATCTACCTTGCAGCATGGGCTTGCATTGGTCTTGGTCTCGTCTTCGCACTGACCCAGCGGGATCGCATGAGCATTAATGTCCAGCATGACCGCAATCCGGTCTATGTGCTGCTGAAGGATGCATCCTATCGCAACTCCTATACCATTAAATTGCTCAACATGATCCCTGAAAAGCGGGTGATCTTCCTGTCGCTGGAAGGCTTGCCCGGCGGCACCATGCGCATTCCCGGTGTGGATCAACCGGAAGGCGTATCCTTCGCTATCCCGGTGGAACCAGACCGGGTGCGGGCGATCCGGGTGTTCGTGCGCCAATCCTCAAGACATGCGCAAAATGGCGGACACTCATTCCGCTTTATTGCCGAAGACAAACAATCCAATGAGACGGACACCTACGAAGCCGTCTTCAATACGCCGGAGGTGGGAACATGACGCTCGTCAAAACTGTTTTTAAGGCAATCTTTCTCAATGGGAATTTCACCGGATGGCACATGTTCGGCGTTTTGTGCCTGTTCTTCGGCACCATCATCACCGTCAACATGACGCTGGCCTTCAACGCAGCCACCACTTGGACCGGCCTGATGGTGAAGAACACCTATGTTGAGAGCCAAAGGTTTGACACACGGCGCGATGAGCTGGCGCCGCAGCACAAACTGGGCTGGACGGCCAAGGCTGAGGTGGCGGAAAAAGTGCTGCGCATTTCCCTGAAGGCGCCCAATGATGTGCCCGTTGCCAATGCAATTCTCACCGGTGAACTGGGTCGCCCGGTCCACGAAGGCGAAGATCGCACCATTGCCTTTCAAGCCGTTGGGACGGGGTATGAGAGCGCGGTGAGCCTCAAGCCCGGCATGTGGCGGGTTCAGCTGAAAGCCATTGGCCCCAAAGGGGAAGTGTGGATTAAAACCCTGCGCTTCGTGGCCCCCCCAACCAAAAAGGTGTTGTGATGTGTGCTGCGTGCGGCGGCTTGCCGGAGGCCATTGTGGCCGAAAATCTGGAACAGGCGGAGTTTGAGCGGCGGGAATATGCCGTGCCGGGCATCTCCTGTGGCAGTTGTGTGGCAAAGATTGAGCGTCACTTCAAGGGGCTCAGCCAAGTGCGCACGGCGCGTGTGAACCTCACCCTGAAACGTCTTGTGGTGGAGGTGGCCAAGTCCTGTGAAGAGGACTTAGTGGTCAAGGAACTCAACAACCTCTCCTTCGAAGCGCACCGGATTGATGATGAGGCCAAGACGGATGATGCCCATGAGCAGGCCGCCCGCAGCCTGTTGCGCGCCGTGGCGGTGGCTGGGTTTGGCTCTGCTAATATCATGCTCCTGTCCGTCTCCGCATGGTCTGGGGCGGAAGGTACGACGCGCGATCTCTTTCACCTCATTTCTGCGGTCATTGCTGTGCCGGTGGTAGCCTATTCCGGTCGCCCCTTTTTCCGTTCTGCACTGGAAGGATTGCGCGCCGGGCGGGTGAGCATGGATTTTCCCATTTCGCTGGCCATCCTGCTGGCCTTGGGCATGAGTATTTTTCAAACCATGGCCAGCGAAGAGATCGTCTATTTCGATGCGGCGGTGATGCTGTTGTTCTTCTTGCTGATTGGTCGCTATCTGGACCAGCTCATGCGGGCCCGCGCCCGGTCAGCTGTTGTGTCGCTGAGCCAATATGCGGCGCGGCACGCCCTTGTGGTGAAAGAGGATGGCTCGACGGAAAAAATGGCCGTTGCTGACATTGCCGAGGGCATGACACTGCGCATTATGCCCGGCGGGCGGGTGCCGGTTAATGCTACCGTTCTCTCCGGCCAATCCGATGTGGACCGGTCCATGGTGACGGGGGAAAGCGACCCGGTGCCCGTAAGCGAAGGCAGTTTTATGGAAGGGGGCACGCTGAACCTGACCGGGGCCGTGAATGTGAGGGCGGAGAGCACCACGGATACGTCTTTTCTGGCGGAAATCCGTCTCATGCTGGATGCTGCGGAACAGGGCAAGTCCAGCTATGTGCGCATCGCCGATCGGGCCGCACGGGTCTACACCCCGGTTGTTCACATTGCAGCACTGTCTGCCTTTATCGGCTGGATGTGGGCCACAGGGGGCGATTGGCACACCTCGCTTTTGGTGGCCATTGCAACGCTCATCATCACCTGCCCTTGCGCTCTGGGCTTGGCGGTGCCGGTGGCCCATGTGGTGGCGGCATCGCAGCTGTTTTCCAAAGGGCTGCTGTTGCGCAATGGGGCTGCTCTGGAAAGGCTCGCCAAGGTGAACCTGGCCCTGTTTGACAAAACGGGCACCGTGACCAACGGCATTAAAAGCGTGGTCAGCATGCCGAAATTAACGGCGCACGAAGCCAACGTGTTTGGCACGCTGGCCAATCATTCCAGCCACCCCACCTCCATGGCGCTCCAAGCTGCACTGGATCCCTTTGAGCCGGTTGAATTGACAGATATTCGCGAAACACCGGGCTTGGGCATTTTTGCAAAATGGAAGAACCAAACAGTGGGCTTTCAAAAAGCGGCGGAAGGGACACAGTTTGTTTGGGATGGTGAAGCCTTGGGCCATGCCACGTTCAAGGAAACCCTGCGCAGCGATGCACAAACCTGCATGGACCAGTTGCAGAGCGGCGATATTACCGTGGAACTGATCTCCGGCGATACACCCGCCTCTGTGGAGAAGATGGCGCGCCGTTTGGGTGTGGCGCAATATCATGCCCAGCAGACGCCTAGCCAAAAACTGGCCTATATCGAAGCTAGCCGCAGCAAGCGGAATCGCAGCGTTTTGATGGTGGGGGATGGTATTAATGATGCGCCCAGTCTGGCGGCGGCCGATGTTTCCATCGCCCCCTCCTCCGCCGCCGATGTGGGGCGGCATGCGGCGGATTTTGTCATGGCGCGGGAGAGCCTTTCCTTGGTTCCCGAAGCCATCGGCATCGCAAAGCGCACGGACCGTATCGTGAAGCAAAACTTCGCCATTGCAGTCTGCTACAACTGCATTGCTGTGCCGCTGGCGGTGGCCGGCATGGTCACGCCCTTGGTGGCGGCCCTGGCCATGTCTGGGTCTTCCATCGTGGTGATTGCAAACTCTCTACGCATTGCTTGGCAAAGTGAGCCGAAAGCGCTCAAAACAGATAAGGCTGATTTGACGGCCAAGGCAGAAGGCCAAACGGATATGGTGACGGCATGAACCAGCTTTTATTTCTCATCCCCATCGCCCTGTTCCTGGGCGGCCTTGGCCTCTTCGCCTTCCTATGGGCGCTCAAAAGCGGCCAATATGATGACCCTGACGGGGCCGCGGAACGCATTTTGCAAGACGACTAACGGGCGTAGAGTTGCGTTTGCATGGCCAGAAACGCATTGCGGATGTCGCTGATTTCACCCAGGCGGGCCGTGCTTTCGCCAACGCTGCCATAGCGGGCGGTGAGGGAATGGCCTAGACGGTCGGTATCCAACTCGCCAGCGCCCTTATTCACATAGCTGCGCAAAATGGAAATGAGCAATTCCTTCATTTCCTGTGAATGGTCATCCAGGCCATGGGTCATGACATGTTCTGCCCGCTGCGACCGGGTCATTTTCTCGGCTGAAAACTGCACATAGGCCAGCACATCGTAGAGATCGCTTTGGGGAGCATCCACCAGGTGGCGAATGTCGTCCAGCAAGTCGGCATCATAGCCGTGATCGGCGAGCTTATTTAGGAAGCGGGCGCGGTTTTCGGGGTTGCTCCAGACGGTGCGCAATTGGTCTTCATCGGCGATGAGTTTGGAGAGATCGCCGAACAGGCGCGCCATGAAGGCCTCTGCGGAGATGGGTTTTCCGTCCTGGCTCCAATAGGTGGTGGAAGCGATATATTGGATGGCGCGGGTTTTGCCGTCGGCCAGTTTAACGATGATTTTCTCGCGGGGCGGCTCCTCGCCTTCGCCCTCGCTGCACTCTTCCCCCGGTTCAGGATCGACGGGGGTGCTGTAGTCTGCGCCATCATCACTGCCGGAGATCACCGGGTCGATGGGTTCGCCATCCCATTCGGGGTCACGAAAATTCTCGTGGGCTTTGACGAAATCCCAGATGGTGAAGAAGTCCTTGCCGTCATAGGTGCGGGTGCCGCGCCCGATGATCTGCTTGAATTCAATCATGGAACGGATGGGGCGCATGAGCACGATGTGGCGGATGTTGCGGGCATCCACGCCGGTGGACAGTTTTTGCGATGTGGTGAGCACCGTGGGCACGGTCTTTTCATTGTTTTGAAAAATCGCCAAGTGCTGCTCGCCGATTTCCCCATCATCGGCGGTGACGCGGCGGCAATAGTCCGGGTGGTCGCTGTCTTTCACCTGATTTATCATGTCACGCACCATGGCGGCGTGCTCTTGGGTGGCGCAGAAGACGAGCGTTTTTTGGCGCTGGTCCATCTGACCCATGAACTCCTTCACCCGGCTCAGTTCCCGCTCTTCGATGATGAAACGGGTGTTGAAGTCGGGCTCGCTGAAATGCTGGCCCACCTCAATATCGCCCTGCACCACCCGGTCAGAGCCGTCATAGACATATTCATCAATGGTGCTGGCCATTTGGCGCACTTTGAAGGGGGTGAGAAAACCGTCTTCAATGCCATCGCGCAGGGCATAAGTGTAAGCGGGTTCGCCAAAATAGGCATAGGTGTCAGCGTTTTGGCGACGCTTGGGCGTGGCGGTGAGGCCAAGCTGCACGGCGGGCTCAAAATATTCCATCAGACGCCGCCATTCGCCCTGATCGTTGGCCCCGCCGCGGTGGCATTCGTCAATGATGATGAAATCGAAAAAATCGGGATCGTATTGGGTGTAAACCGGCTCGCCTTCGCCGGTCATAAAGGTTTGGAAAATGGTGAAGAACAGGCTGGCATTGGTGGGCACCTGCCCGTGGTTTTTGCGCAGTTCTTTGGGTTCGATGCGGGTGATGGCATCATTGGGAAAGGCCGAAAACGCATTGAAGGCCTGATTGGCCAGAATGTTGCGGTCGGCCAGAAAAAGAATGCGCGGTTTGCGACTGGGTTCACCGGCCAGACTCCAGCGGGCCTTGAACAGTTTCCACGCGATCTGAAAAGCGATGGAGGTTTTGCCCGTGCCGGTGGCGAGGGTGAGCAAGATGCGGCGCTGACCATTCGCGATGGCATCCAAGGCGGCGGTGGCGGCGCGGTGTTGGTAATAGCGTGGCTCCCATTTGCCGCCATCGGTTTCAAAAGCCACATCGCCGAAACGGTCCCGCCAGATGTTGTTTTTGGGGAAGGTTTGTTCCCACAATTCGTCGGGTGAAGGGAAGGGGGTGGACAGGTCCCCTTCCCGGCCGGTTTTCATGTCGATGGCGTACCACGCGCGCCCGTTGGAAGAATAGGCGAAACGGGCACCCAGGCGGGTGGCATAGTCTTTGGCCTGGCCGATGCCCGCGCGGTAGGAGACGCCGGCCCGTTTGGCCTCCAGCACGGCCAGTTTGCGCTCCTTGTAATAAAGCACGTAATCGCATTGCAGGCCCTTGCCCCGCTTGCCGCCGGTTTGAATGCGCCCCGGGCAAATCACTTCCCGGCGAATTCGGGACCCTTCCACCACACCCCAACCCGCCGCCCGCAAAACGGGGTCAATCCGTTCGGCACGGGTATCAGCTTCGCTTTCGGTGTGCAGGGTCAAACGGTTTCCATGGGTTGGTGTGTTTGGGCAGATGCGCGGCGTGATGCGGTGAGTTCACCGGCGAAGGCTTTTTGGAGGATGGATTGGCGGAGAGCATTGATTTCGTTCAACTTTGCTAAATAGCGCTCGATAAGATTTGCCGATGGCTCACGCAAACACGCAACCCTCTGAACGATTAATGCTTGTTGTTCCAGCGACGGAAGACGCAGCGGATAAGTCTTAAGCTTTGAGGCACTGATGTTAGCTTGATTTACACTCTTGCCACAAATGGTACGCCCATATTCTCTGGCCCCCTTGCTGTTCAAAAACAAATTTAAAAACTCGGGAAGAATCATATTTGGCACATAATGAAGCCGAATCAAGTACCCGGCGAAAATTGCTGGCCGCCCTCCACGATATATGGACGTTTTTCCAACATGCTCTATACTATTTGTACGATTGAATAATACATCGAGCGGTTTTAGCTTCAGCTTTTCAATGTCATCATTATTGTTTGTGTAAACCAAGTTCGTCCAATCAATTTCACCGCTTTGCAAGTTGCCCATGCGCAGCACGGCCATCCTACCAACAGAGCTCGATTTAGACGACGTCCCATACTCAAATATATCACAGACCTTACCGATTGTAGTGTGGGTCCAACTTGAATTCCCAGACCGAAGTTCCTGCTCAATGCGAAGTGACAACAACTCCCGCGCATTTTGGAGGTTGGCTTCGGCGTTGGCGCGGGCGCGGTCTAGGGCCTCGAAAGTCTCGTCCAGAACCGCAACAATCCGCCGTTGTTCTTCGAGTGGCGGGAGAGTGATTTCCAGCGCTTCAATTGCAGCCTTGTTAATGCTGTCAAAAACCGCGCCTGTATTTCCGCTGATTGCAGGTTGAAGCCATAGAAGTACGTACCAGAGATAATCAGGACACAGCCTATTTCCCGTTCGGATAGCGGCAAGGCCACGACCAATACAGATAGATTGGGTGGATTCGTTGATTGGCCCCACAGGGGCGCGAACTGACATTAAGATGTCGCCAGCCTCCGCTCGCTTTGTAACAAAAGTGGTCCACTTTGTTGGCGCTCCAAGATACCGACCGCCAAACTCCTTCTTGCCCTGATAGAAGGGCAAGCCCTCACCGTAATCGTTGTAGAACTGAGCCTTTGGGGACTGGCCTGCAATCACGATGCACACCTCCCCCAGCGGCCTAACCTTCCACCCCTCCGGCAAATCCTCCATCACAGCATCCCCCGAATATCTTCTAAAATCTTGGCCGTTTCTGCATCGCGGGCTAGCATGTCGTTGATGATTTCTTCCGGGCTGCGCAGGGGGGCGGCTTTGGGGGTGTTGGGGTTTTTGACAGAGAGGTCGAACGTGGTTTCGTCCAGATCGACGCGCTCCACCGTCCAGCTTTGGGGGCTGTCTACCTTGGTCTTTTGCAGGGCGATGAAGTCCGCCATGTCGTCATCATTGAGGGGGTTGGTTTTGCCAAGGCTGCGGCCCGGGTCTAACTGGTAGTACCAGATGCGCCTTGTGGCAGCGCCTTTTTCAAAAAACAGCACCACCGTTTTCACCCCCGCCCCCTGAAACGTGCCCTGGGGGCAATCCAAAACGGTGTGCAGATCACAGGCCTCCAGCAATTCTTTGCGCAGGGCCACGGAGGCATTGTCGGTGTTGGACAGAAACGTATTTTTGATGACCACCGCCCCGCGCCCGCCCGCGCGCAGTTTTTGGATAAAATGCTGGAGGAAGAGATAGGCGGTCTCGCCGGTCTTGATGGGGAAGTTTTGCTGCACTTCCTTGCGCTCCCCGCCGCCAAAGGGCGGGTTGGCGAGAATAATATCGTGGCGGTCCTTCTCTTGAATATCCATCACGTTCTGGTTGAGCGTGTTGGAATGGATGAGATTGGGCGTTTCTATGCCGTGCAGCACCAGGTTCATAATGCCGATAATATAGGCGAGGCCCTTTTTCTCCTGCCCGTAGAAGGTGCGCTTTTGCAGCGTCTCCCAATCCGCGCCAGAGGGGTTTTTGGCGCGCAGAAACTCAAACGCCTCGCACAGGAAACCGGCGGAGCCCACCGCGCCATCATAGATGGTTTCGCCGATTTGCGGGTCGATGATGCGCACCATGGCGCGGATGAGGGGGCGGGGCGTGTAGTATTCCCCCCCATTGCGCCCGGCATTGCCCATGCGGCGAATGCGGGTTTCGTAAAGCTCCGAAAGTTCGTGGCGCTGGGCCTGGGTGTTGAAGGAAAGACTGTCCACCGCCTGCAACACATCGCGCAGAATGTAGCCGGAGCGGAACTTGTTGCGCAATTCGGTGAAGATTTCGCCGATCTTATATTCAATCGTATCGAAACTCTCCGCCTCCTGCCGGAAACGCGCCAGATAGGGGAAGAGGTCCCGGTCCACAAACTCGATCAGGTCTTCGCCCACCAGCGCCGTGTTGTGGTCAAACGTGCCCGCGCTGGTTTTGGGGGCAGCCCAGATATCCCAGCGGTAATCATCATCAATGATGGGGGCATAGTCCCTGCCCTCCAGCTGCGCCCGAGCGTGGCGTTCCCGCTCCAGATCATCCAGATATTTGAGAAACAAAACCCAAGAGGTCTGCTCCACATAGTCCAGTTCATTGGCAATGCCTTCTTCGGCGCGAAGGTCTTTCTCAATTTTATTAAATGCGTTTTCGTACATGAGCGCGGTGTGACGGTGTTCCCCTACCAAAACTATCGCAGGTATGTGGAGCCGTGAACAGCGCCCCGGCCCAAAATGAAATGGGGCGATGCGGCCATGCGTGGATTTTACACCGCGCTCCTATTCCGCAGCGATAGCCAGGCCGCCGACAGCCTTGTCATCATTGTCAGCAACCAGCTCGGGTTCTGACACTGGCATGTTCGCCTCTTTCCTTTTGCGCTGGCGCACGAGGGCGAACATGGGGGGTGTGAAGTAAAACGAAATGACCGTGGAGAGCAGCACACCTCCCGCAACAGCCATGGCAAAGGGGGGCCAGAAGCCGCCACCTGCGAGGATGAGTGGCAGGAAACCGCCAAAGGTGGTGATGGTGGTGGAAACAATATGCCGGCTGGACCCCATGACCACATCCACCATGGCATTCTTATCGCCTGCTCTGGCAGCCTCGTTCTCCTGCATCCCTGTCAGGATGATAATGGCAGCGTTGATGGAAACGCCAATGGACCCAATCACCCCGATTATCGCGTTAATGCCGAAGGGAAACTGAAAGACGGCTAGAGCCAGGATGGAAAGGCCCGCCGACAAAACGCAAACAACGAGGGCCACGAGGGACAGGCGAAACGAGTTGAACGTCATGACAATGGTGGCGATGGTCAGCGTCACGATCAGCCCGATGGAGGCGAGGAGATTGTTGAGCGTGTCATTGCGCGCATCCGCATCGCCACCCAGTTCCAACCGGTAACCGGGGGGCAAGTCGATGGGGTTTGCGGCCAAGTCGGCCTGTACCGCTTTCAAGGCCTCCTCCGGTAGGACCGCGCGTAGGGTGAAGCCTTGAACCGTGTTGATGCGCTCGCCGTTGCGGCGGGTAATCGCCGCATCACTGGGCAAAAGTGAAATGTCTGCAATGGCTGACAAAGGAATTGCTGCAAAAGCGCCGGATTGGGCCTGTGCCGTGGACTGGGCCGAAATGATGGGCAGGTCACGAACCGCATCAAGATTGCCGCGCAGATCATCGGAATAGCGCACCCGCACCGGTAATTGTTCTGTACCTTCCACCAGCGAGCCTCCGGTCACCCCTTCGAGACCAGCGTTTAATTGGCGGGCAATGGAAGCAAGGTCGAGACCCAAGGCCCGCACCTTGGCTTCATCCACATCCACCACCACTTTTGGCGCCCCACCCGAGGAGGTGGTTCGCGCCAAAACAATGCTCTCCACAGCGGCCAAGCGCTGCATGAGCTTGTCCCCAATCTCACGCAGTGTGTTGAGATCGTTGCCCACAACGCGCAGTTCCACCGGGGCTGCAACGGGCGGGCCTTGCACCAAGCCACGCACCAAAATCTGCGCACTCGGCGCTTGGTCGGCAAGGCTGCGTTCCAGCTTGGCCACGAGCTTTTCGGTGGCGGCGGGGGATTGTGTGGTGATGAGGGCTTGCGCGTAACCGGGCGCATTATCGCGGCCCGAAGAGATGTTGTAATAGAAGGCCGGTCCTGATTTGCCGATGGACCAGAACACCTGTTTTACCAGCGCTTCGTCGCGAAGTTGCCTGTCAAGCCGCTCCACCAGGCGATGGGTTTGCGCAAGGGCGGTGCCCGGGGGCATGTCCACTTCAATGTAAAATTGATCCCGGTCTGTTCCGGGGAAGAACTGGGCCGTCAATGTGGGCTGGGAGAGAGAACCGGTGATCGGCAGCACCAGCGCGAGGGCAATGGCGCGAATTGGATTGCGCAGGGCCAGGCGCAAGGTCCACTCAAAGAAGCGAGCCACGAACCCACCGGAAATACCGGCGTTCAAAACGGACAAGCGCCCTTCCGCTGGCATGATCCAACCCGCGATGGCCGGTGTCACGGTGACAGCGATCACAAATGACCAGCACAACATAATCACCACGGCCATGGCGATGGAGCCGACAAAGTCTCCCGCCGGACCTGGTAACAAGATCATGGGCGTGAATGCCATCGCCGTCGTCACCGTGGACGCAAAAAGCGGCGCGGTCAGCCGCCCGACGGACTGCGCCACAGCATCCAGGCGGTCAATCCCCTGCCTAATGCGCTTGGCCACTTCATCGGTCATGACGATACCCGCATCCACCAGCAGGCCCAGCGCTACAATCAATCCGGTGACCGACATTTGGTGAATGGCGATACCGGGGAAATTCATTGTGGCCAGGGTGGCGAAGGTCACGATGGGCAGAATGAGCGCAACAATGAGGGCTGCTCGTATACCCAGTGTGATGAGCAACACACCAATGACCAGCGCCACACCAATCGCCATGTTCCAGCCTACTTCCGCAAGCCGATCAGCAGTGTAAGTGGACTGATCGAAAATAAGCTCCAGCTCCAGCCCTGCCGGCATGCTCTGCTGAAATGTGTCAATGGCGGCGCGCACATCGGAAGACCAGACATCCACCTGCAATCCGTCATTCAGCACAGAGCCAATCAAAATGGCGGGTGATCCGTTGTGGATCGCCATCTCCGCCAGTGGCAATTTCGGCCCGCGGGTGATGGTTGCCACGTCGGAAAGGCGGGTCGCTGTGGTACCGGCCCCTTCCCGCACCACAATATCACGAAGACGGTCCAGCGCTTTAATTTCGCCGGTTACCTCGAGAATGAGATCATTGCCGTCGTCTCGCAAACGCCCGGCCTGCATTTTCGCATCTGCGGCCTGTATGGCGGCTGAAATTGCTGTGGGTGGCAAGCCAAGGGCAGCCGCCCGTTGCTTGTCGAGCGTGACCAGTATTTCCTCTTCGGGGATGCCAAACTGACGGACCGCCTTTGTGCCGGGAATGCTGCGCAACACGTCCGCCAGCTCGTCCCCATAGCGTTTGGCTATGGTAAGCGGCACGTCTTGCCGAGCAAGCCTGATGGCAGCAATGGCAGTGTAAGAACTGACACCCTCCGCATCGAGATCAGGGGTGAGAACCCCGGCTGGGAAGGTGGCTTGCGCATCCGCAAGCGCATCCCGAATTTCGGACCAAACCTGTTCGATACGGTCCTTTTGAAGCGTTTCGACGAGATCGATATTGACAATGGAAATGCCCGTTGAGGAGACCGACTTCAGCGTGTCGATCTCCGGAATTTTCTCCAGCTCCTCTTCAATTTTTGCCGTCACAAGCGTCTCCACCCGTTCCGGGGAAGCGCCGGGAAAGATCGTTTTGACATTGGCAAAGAGGTTGGTGATCGTGGGATCTTCCTGACGACCGATTGCCAGGAGCGACGACACGCCCGATGCGATGAGCACCATGATAATAAGAAAAACCAGTCTGGGCTGGCGGTAGGTGAGAGATTTGATGGAGCCGCTCATCGGTCCATCACCTGAACCTGCTGCCCAACCACCACGCGGTGGACACCTTTATCAATGTAAGCAACGTCCGGAGCGAAGGTGCCGCGTATATACGCGCGCTCCCCATCGGCATAGATCACCTCAACCGCTTCTATGGCGACGCGGGTTTCATCGTCCTTGGCGATCGTCTTGATGGTCCAAAGACCTCTCACGCCATCTTCTATGGCAGTCAGGGGCACCCAGGCACCGGGGGCGCCCGCCCACTCGCTCAACTGTATTTCGCCAGTTGTGCCAAAAGCGAGGTCGGGGGCGCTTGTCAGTTGCGCCCGAACAATGCGGGTGCGCGTGACAGGGTCAACTTGCGGCAGCAAGGCGATGATTTCGGCGTTATAGGGCTTGTCATCAAATCGAATTTCCACCATCTCGCCCACGGTCAGCTGGTTGACGAGACGGGGGGCGATGCCCACCCGAAATATGAGGGCGCCGCGTTCCACTACGGACAAAACACCTTGGGAGGCGCCCACCGTATTGCCCGCATCCACAAGCCGTGTGTTGACCGTGCCGTCAAAGGGTGCGAGCAGCTCGGTCTTTTCCAAGCGAATTTGTGCCGCCTTTATGGATGCTTCCAACTCAGCCATGCGCGCGTCTATTTCCAGAAGGGAAAGCCGCGATTGATCTGCCCTTTGTGCGCTGGCAAAGCCCCGTTTTTGAAGCTGCGCCTGGCGTTGATCCGTAAGCTGCGCCAATTCCCGCTGCGCTTCCAGCGCCTTCTTGGAAGCCTGAAGACGACTCAAGTCCGCCTGCAATAGACGGGCATCGAGCCGGGCAAGTAGCTGGCCCTTTTGCACTTTGGCACCATCATCAACCAGGACCTCCTTCACCGTGCCCCCCTGCTCAAATGCAAGGGACACGGTTTGCAGCGCCTCTATCTGCCCCGTAAAGCGTCGGGGAACCTCATAGCCTTCTTCCATCTTGATACGGCTTGTGGACACCGCAATGGGTTTCGTGGGTTGCGGCTTTGCCACCGCATCTGCTCGGTCGGCGATCAGGCTCGACCCTTGCCAAATGGCCAATGCTGCAAGTGCAAGAACCGCCCCGGTTCCGAACATGGTCACCACGCCGGAGATGATGCGAGACGGGAGCGAACGGGTTTTTTTTGAAGTGCTCATGGGTTTGCCTGCCTTGAAGGGCTGCCGGAACTGGCGTATGTAAGTGGCGCAAACATATGTAAGAGCCATTTACACTGTCAAGGGTGTTAATCGCTCTTACATCGACGGTAGGGAGCCATCGATATGTCAACCGCAGCACAAACGGGCGAAAACACTTCAGCAGAGGTGGCCGGAAAGGCCGCTTATCACCATGGGGATTTGCGCGCTCAATTACTGAACGCCGTCCGCCAACTCGTTGAAACAAAAGGCGCGGAGAATTTTTCCATTGCGGAAGCGGCCCGGGTGGCAGGCGTGAGCAGCGCGGCACCTTACCGCCACTTCAAAGACAAGCCAGAAATTCTCAAAGCCTTGGTTCTTCAGTGCATGGCGGAAATGTCTGCGACAATGCGCTCTGTCATGGAGCCTTATCCGGCGGGCTCCATCGATAGGATCAACGCCCTTGGCCACTGCTACATCAACTTTGCCCGCGATCATCCAGGACTGTTCCGTTTGGTCTTTGGCATATCCGAAAGCCATGATGGTGATGCAGAGCTGGCCACCAAAGGCTCCCAGGTTTTCGGCATTGTTATCGAAACGGTGGCAGACTATTTCGGCGTTTCGCCCGACCATCCCCAAGCCAAGTTCCGCGCCTATATGC
Source organism: Pseudomonadota bacterium (assembly GCA_039198355.1). GTDB lineage: Bacteria > Pseudomonadota > Alphaproteobacteria > Rhizobiales > Rhizobiaceae > Pseudahrensia. The sequence goes on along the minus strand of JBCCTO010000017.1, from coordinate 6,667 downwards.
TGTGGTCGGTCGTCCACGGCCATTCATGGCTCATCATCGATGGAAAAGCGAAAATGCAAGGCATTGAAGTGGACGAAGCGCAGTTTCTACAACAAATCGCAGCTGGTTTGATTGAGACGGTGGACGGCATTGAATGAGCTGACGGAACCAATATGCGTGCTTTTTGAGGGTCGATTGGGACAGTGACAGAGTTGAGAGAAAGGAACTACAACGCAAAAAGGCCACGCTCTCAGCGTTTGCTTCGCAATCGCTTGCCGCTTGGATAAATCGTGCCTGTGTTCCTCATTTCGCTGACGCGAATTGAGGGTGGTGCCCGGGGGCGGACACAAGGATTATCCTTTCCCTTGAATTAGATTGCCTGAATCTCTCAAATTTAACAACTGGTTAAGACTGAAATTTCTCCAAGTCTTGCGCGCCAACCGACAAAGGCTTGGCTCCAAAGTTAGCTACATTTTGCTCAAGATGGGCTCGCAAATATGTCAAGCCCCTTATGTTAGGCCACTTTTTAAAGTGGTTTCACACACCGGTGGACCAATTTTTAAAGAGCGATGCGGGCGGATTTGGTTGACCAAGCGGAAACCAAATACAACCATTAACAACATCGGTGCGCATCCGAACAAGAATTTCTGTCATTTTCCTTTGTTTACACAATTTTTAGGTCTGTAATTATCATTATTTATTCTGTATTTATCTAGTTGTATTTTCGACGAATCGTAGGGTTTTACGCATTCTGCATAATCGACAAGATCCTCTGTTTGGTAGAACAAAAAGCTCGGCACTCGCCAGCTTTCAATACGACCATTATGAGAGGCTGTAATCGCAAGATTTCCATTTGCGGATAATTCCACATGACTAATGTTCCCGTTATCCAAACTTAAATCTAGTAATCGGGTTCCGTTTGGTTCCATGACCTGGAAATGGACCGCTTCATTTTGCGTTACTAAAAAGGTGCCGTCATTTGATATCTTTGTGAAGTGACTGGATTTAGTCTTTGATTTTAGAGTCCCGTCAAAATTCCAGACATAGGTATAATTTGCTGGTCTTAAACCACTGTTTTCACTGACAGTGGCAGCAAAATATGTATTGTCGTTCGATGACAGTAGCGAAAAAAGGTGCCCATCAATGTGGATTTTGGTTTTTTGGGTGCCGTTGACATTCCACACTCTAATGTAACCATCTTCTGAAGACGTTATGATAAATTTATTGTCTCCGGAAATTGCTATGGAATTTATGCTGCCTTCATGACCTGAAAGAACTGACTTCAATGTGCCGTCAATATCCCTCACCTCTGCTGTATTATCCCCAACGTTATAAACAAAAAAGCCGCGAGAGGGCGACACTACACCCCAATAATTGGTTCCCTGGGTCGGAATTTTGGCAACCTCGTTACCAGTGAGAGACAAAATGCGAATGGTATTGTCGCGCAAAAAGGCAATAACACGGGGTTCGGTGCCCACCATAAGAGTCTTGTATATCTCATGATTGTATTCGGCAATTACACTTCTCAAGGCGCTATTCGCGCCCCAACTACGAATAGTTCCGTCAGCCGAAGCAGTAATAATATTTTTGTTGTCTTGCGAAATTTCAATTGAATTTATGGTTTTTGAATGCCCAGGTGGCGCCGCTCTCAAAGAGCCGTCGCGATTCCAGATATATGCCTCAGTGCCATCATAATTTGCCGAAACCACAAAATTACTGTCGCGTGAAATTACGAAATTGGCTTGTTTCTGATGTTCCGTGAAAGTTTTGATAAGCGTGTTATGGCTATCAAATAACCGTGGATGGCCAGGCTCATCAACAATGAAGAAGCTTCCATCATTGGCAACAGTTATTGAATTTATCAGACTTCCTTCCGCTGTTATCCCACGTCTCAAATGTTGTAAAGGCCAAGACTTTACAACTCCATCGCGAGATACTGTTATGAGATATTTATCATCAGCTGTGATGGAAATATCAGTGATAGCTGATGGGAAATCGAATAGAGTCTTCAGCAGCACGCCATCGTTGGCATCAAAGATACATACGCGGTTACTCAATGCCAGGAATATTAAATTCTCCGAATTAGAAAATAATACCCTTCCTGGGTAAAAATTATCATTAAAGCCGCAGCGCTTCAAATCTTTTTTTTACCAGAAAAATCAAAAATTCGTACAGATCCGTCAAGAAATGTTGTTAAAATAGCGCTAGAACTATTACGTATGTCCACAGATAAAACACTCTCAGAATGAGGCAACCTCGCCTTTCAATTGCCATTAGTTTCCCATATGCGAACACTACTACCCGACTTTGAAATAATATATTTACCATTTTCGGCCACAAGCACCAGAGCGACCCACTCTTCTCCATGATCAAACACTGCCTTCAATGTTCCGTCTAACCCCCATAACCCGGCGGCACCATCGAGTGATCCGGTCACAACAAAACTATTGCCGTCCGCAATAGCTACAGTTTAAATAGAACCTCCGTGCCCTTCTAGTATAGAAACCAGTTTTCCGGATACCAACCACACACGTGCTGTATGATCATCCGAGGCTGTCACCAAATGCTTGTTATCTTTCAAAAATGAGATTGCATTGATTGAATTATCATGGCCAACTAGCGTCGAAATATTTTCTCCATCTAAGTTCCAGACTCGTACAGTTCCGTCATTAAGACCCAACGCAAAATAATTGCCATCGTCTGATAGGTTTAATGCCGTTATATCCTTATTATGATCATTGATAACAAATTTGACTGACCCTCGACTATTCCATGCAATTGTTTTTCTATCTTTAAATACGGTAACAAAAACATCGTTTCGTTTTGATGCCGAAAGAAACAGAATTTCACTATCATGAAAATGAAAGACTTTTTTCTCTGAAAATTTGTAAATCGCGCTCCTAAGCTGAAGCTCAGCTGCTTTGTCCGTAGGACGATTCTGATCGTGGGGCAGAACAGCGAGGGTCAGGGCAATCGCACTGCCGAGCTCACCTTCTTTGATCAGCCTCTCCGCTTCAAGAGCGGCAATACGAGATTGGGTTAGCAGAGATTTTTGGTTAGCCGCGTTGGCTTCGATAGCTAATTGTTCAAGAGTTATCTTTTGTTGTGTGATTTCTTTATTTGATGTTTCCAACTCTAAGTTTGCTAGTTCGAGCTTTTGAGAAATCAGGTTGCTCTGATACAGGAAGAAACCAACGACAGCGGCGATAGCGGTAGATGCGATCAATAAAAAAGAGAAAGTTAACAATCTAGCGTTTTGCGTTTTTTCATCTTTCATCTTTTGTTTTCGAATTGTTGTTTGCCTGCAATCAGACTGATGAACATACTTCTGCAATTAAGGCATTAAATATTGATTATCGCAATTATTTATTAAATATTTAGCATCTTCCAAAGACTTTCCTTTAGGAAGAAGATAGTCATCATTTTTATTATTATTCAAAAAACTCTGGTATTGGAATTTAAGCTGACTTCGTTGCTTGTGAAATTCAATATTTTCTTGCAACCATTTTACTAGAGTGGGCCACGAACGAATGAGTTCCTCATGTGCTAATTCTACGTATTCTGTGGCCCCGTCGTCAGTTTCTCGTCGATTTATCGTCACAATTCGGCAATTCTCAGATGACAACTTTCGAAGAACCATTTGCTGGGTGTCACTGAAGTGGTGCAACGGCTCTGGCATTCTCACGTCGTTGCCATACCCCCCCAAATATAAGAGCGCGGGCAATGTAAATCTCGCAACACTGATTTCTTCTTGGTTTAGTTCCTCAACCAACACCCTGTCAGCATGACGCTCAATAAGCCCCTGTATGCCTTGAAGCTCTTCATACGTCTCAAACCCAATGACATCGGTTTTGAGGTCTCTATTTTTCCATAACTCCGACAAAGCGAACTGCAACATTGGAAGTTGACTTGTTTCTGCTTCGACATCTGAAATTAGCCGATCGATTAAGCCATCTGAAAACACTGTCCCTACTTCTGCAGCAGGTTTTTCGATTGCTTCTCTTAACTCATCTGCATTCATGGCTTTGAGATTAATCAGTCCTGGCTTTAGCTCATCAAAGAAAGCGCCAGGAGACTGCATTAACTGCTCATAAAAATCAGCGCGAACTGTCAACAGAACCTTGATGGCGCCTTTCTTACTTGCGTTCAAAATGTTACCAACAAAGGCGGCTCTTGCACTTTCGTCGTCACAGAGGGTGAAAAGTTCTTCCCATTGATCAACTATCAGGACTGGAGTGCCGTCTCTCGCTTCTGAGACCCCTTTGAAAAAATGAAACAGCGCATCGAAATCTGCGTTGAACGCGGCAGCGAATTTTTTGTAATTGTGAGGGCGGTCTATTTTTCGAGCTCCGAAAAGCCCATCATTGACAGCATAAAATAAGCTCTGGATGGGATCACTTCCGGGCCTCAAATGGTAAATCTGTCGATCTGGGTTTTCGGATTGAATGTTTGGAAATACGCCAGCAAATGCTACCGAGGATTTGCCACTCCCAGATGCCCCAATAACTCCTACCAAATTGCGGCTTTGGAGCTCCGAAAAAATCAAATCAGATATCTTGGAGCGGCCACCAAAATATTTGGCATCAAAAGCACCAAATGCTTGTAGCCCTTTGAACGGATTTGTTCCCGATTCAACCTTCGGACTTTCAGATAACCTGAAAACAAACTGCCCACCCTCTCCCCCAGCAGCTTTCATGTTCCCAAACTTTGGTTGGTGGCTTCGGTTGAAACCAAGAGCATTTTCAACGCGCTTTGAAAGGAGTAGTGCTGGCAGATCAGGTTTTTGGTTTTGTGTTAGGACCTTCAAAAGAAAGTGACAGAAGGCTGAATGCCCTCGAAATCCATTGTCAGAAACAGCTTCTAAACCACCGCTGGACAGGGCTTGACGGGAACTTAGAGTGTAGTCATCCCCGAGTTCATCTAAGCTCAAAGGATCAAAATTGTTTTCAAATCCTTGGAGGATGCCTCCCGAGAAGCAAGCGTCGGAAATCATAAGAATATTGTTGGCTCTAATGTCCCCTAGAAGTGGTAGCAATTCAGCATATGATATAGCTTCCGTTTGAGGGGCAGCTTCGATGCCTTCGTGCGGCAATATGAAAGTTTCTCCGGTTTTCTTGCGAAATCTCCCGTGTCCAGAAAAGTAAATCAGTAATGTATCTTCAGGCTGCAACCCTGTATGTTTTTCTAACTCTTCTGATTTTCTTCGACCAAATTCCCCAGCCAGCTCTTTTATGCTGTTAATTATTTTATGTTGGGTAGCCTTTTCATTTTCCAGAGCAATTGTGTTTTCGGATTGAAATCCATATTGATCACGCAAAACCTTAGCAATCTTTCGAGCGTAATGAACTGGAGTGCTTAAAAGGTCTTGAGTACGGTAGTTCTCAATTGCGATTGTGAGTAGATAGTTTCGTCCCATTTACTATTCTGATCGATCGCCGTTCGATTTCACCTCATAAGCGATTTAGGCAGACATTTTGCAACTTCGCAATATTTGGGGGCAGATTTCTGCTCATGCTGATCTGCAGACGATTGTGCGAAGTTCCGTAGTAAGGAGACTGTAAAATGAATGATGAACAATCGGTTAGAGATCTTGGCAGTAACCGTGTCACCCATGCGCAATATCGTGAGACAATCAACGCTGACAAACGAAGAGAAACGCGCAGGAAGAAAGGAGAGGCCAAACTAGGCGATGTCGAACTAAGTAATCCATTGTTCAAAAATACGTTCTCATTGTTGGAGAAAATGGGAGTATTTCGGATTAAGAGCGATCGGGTCGAGCCCGAAATTACTCAAAAGGATTTGAGCTTGAAAAGGCCTCGACAAAACCCATAGACGGCAAATTGGTGGTTGCTCTCCAACTGTACGACGGACCAGCCTTTGATCCAAGCACTCTAGACAATCAAAAAATCGAAAAATTGGTCGAGCACTATAAGGACAATTGGCAATATGAAGCAATTCACAAGCTTCGATACGGTCAACGATCATTCGTTTTAGGGAAAGAGCCCGAGTATTTTCACAACGCGTTTCGGCAAGCTTTCGGTAGCACTTGGGCAGACTCAATATCGCCTTTGGACTTCGTTATGGGAGATATCAATGAAATCTTGAAAGGGCTTTTGGATCAGAGCCTTCCAGTAAATTGGGACGCCACTGAACCAAGCGCGATGCTAAAGGTCGCCGTACACAGTCAGCAATCCGGCGTCTCCTTTGGTTGTCGAATTGAGCCTAAGCTTTTAATCCAGCGCAAGTCCAAAACACGATTTACCCTTGATGGCACCGAAGAAGATGAGTTTGAGGCCGGGTCGCAAGATCTCGAAATCAAATGCAATGAAAAGTTTCAACTTCGGATCAAGTCGGAACTTCTACAGATCAGCGGTGTTCCAAATGATTGGACTTGCATGGTGATTGAATATCGAGAGCAAGCATTGGTTTCGGCGGACCAGGGTCACGAAGTGCAAGCGAGAGTGATGAATGAGCCAAAATCAGAGTATGGCGATTTCGTATTGCGAAATAGCTCGAAGGATTGGCTTGTTGGTTCTCAAATCCCAGGGCTAAGCGGGTTTGTCAACGCCGGAGTAAAAGTCCGCCAGTGGCCGGAGTAAAAATGTACCACTTGGCGTAATGGTAGGTTTGTCCCCAGACCCGCATGGCGCAGTGCCTCCCACAGCGACGAAGCTATGCGGGGCTGTGG
>JBCCTO010000016.1:0-68103 GCA_039198355.1 Pseudomonadota bacterium | reverse complement strand
TGATCTGCTCTTCGTTGAACCGTGATCGCTTCATGCTTCGTCTCCATTCGTTGAGACGAACTCTACCCAAATTTGGAGGAGTTTGTGGGGCTCAGGTCAAAGATTGAAGGCGAGTTTGAAACGCTCGTTCAATCTATGCGGCCATCGGTTCCTCAACTCGCCACAGTCTGAGCCATGTTCAGACAGTTATGGGACTTGCGCATTGCGAGATTTGCATCCAAGTAAAATAAAAATAGGAGCTTAAAGCCATTTCGGCCAAGTTTACGCAAATTGCGGATCGCTTGATTGATACCACAAGTACGTCTGCAATAGCCGCGCTTGAGAGCAGGCTTGAGCATCTGGACGCGGAAAAGGCGCTTATCAGGGAAAATCTGGCTCAAAAGCCAGAAGCGCAGAACGCCTTTGATGAGAATTTTCGAACCGCGATGACTTTTCTCTCAAACCCGTGGAAATTATGGGTTTCTGACGATCCAATACACCGCAAGACATTGCTCAAACTGGTGTTTGCATCACCATTACCCTATCGCCGGCATCAGGGGTTTCAAACCGCCAAAACCAACAGTTTTTTCAGTGTTTTAGCGGCTATTTCAGGCGATGAAAAAGAAATGGCGGAGAGACAGGGATTCGAACCCTGGAGACGGTCTCCCGCCTACACACTTTCCAGGCGTGCGCCTTCGACCACTCGGCCACCTCTCCACAAAGGTTCAATGTGCCTGTTGTTCCAGACATTTAGAACCGCGATTGGGGGAATATACGCCAACAATCGCAACCGCTTGGCAGCGGCTCGGGTGGCTATACACATTGGGCTTTGGCGATTCAACCGCAATATGCAGCTAAAGCGATACTGGTTTAATCAGACGCAAAAAGCGCCGTAAAAAGCCACACCTTGGCGCAACCAATGGGTCGCATCAGGCGGCACCTGCTGAAGGCGAAGTGTTTGCTTGTGGCCGTTGCAAGGTGTGGATGGGCAACCCATATTGCAGGTCCGGAGGCGGACTAAACGTATAAGCGGCTGTGGCCGTTTGAGGAGTAACCATGTTTGGTTTTTTGTTTCGCGCCGCAGGTTTGGTTTTATTGGCATTAGCGCTGGTGCTGGCGGTTTTGGACATTACCCGCTCCATTTCAGCCCAAGCCTTTATTCTAACGCCCCTCGCCAACACTTGGGCTTCAGTCAGTGCAGACACTTTAGCCCAGGTGAAGCAATTTTTGGAAACCAGCCTTCATCCCCTCGCATGGGATCCAGGCCTCGTGTTTTTGCTCAAACTGCCCAGTTGGCTCGTGCTTTGGTTTTTCTCTATGGTGCTGCTTTGGATGGGGCAGAAGCGGGAGACGCCCTATGGCCGTTTCGCCAGCAAATAAAAGGAGAATGGAGATGTTTTTGATCGACCGGTTGACCAGCAAGTTCAAAATGCCCACCGCAGAGACGGCCTTGCCCGGGCGGGACCATGCAATTCCCACCAGCGAAAACCATTTCGTAAATGGCAGGGCTATCGCTTCTCCGGTGCCCGAGGGCATGGAAGAGGTGTTTGTGGGCATGGGGTGCTTTTGGGGTGTGGAGCGTCTGTTTTGGCAGCAGCAGGGCGTGTTCGTCACCGCTGTGGGTTATCAGGCGGGTATTACGCCAAACCCCACTTACAACGAGGTTTGCACCGGCCTGACCGGCCACAATGAGACGGTACGGATTGTGTTTGACCCGTCAGAAATTTCCTTTGACCGTCTGCTAAAGATCTTCTGGGAAAACCATGACCCAACCCAGGGCATGCGGCAGGGCAATGATACGGGAACGCAATACCGTTCGGGTATCTACACCACGTCTGCCGCACAAAAGGAGGCTGCCGAAGCCTCCCGCAAGGCCTATGGGGCAGCGCTGGCGGAAGCGGGCCGCGAGGCAGGCATTACGACGGAAATTATGGACGCACCGGTGTTTTATTATGCCGAGGATTACCACCAGCAATATCTGGCCAAAAACCCCAATGGCTATTGCAATCTGGGGGGCGTCGGCGTGGCCTGTCCCGCACCACAGCCTGCCGCATAGGCATGGATCTGAAGGCCTTTGATGCCCATTGTGCCAGCTATCCCGGCGCGGAAATGGTGGTGCAATGGGGAAATGCCCATGTGTGGAAAGTGGCGGGCAAGGTGTTCGCCATTGCCTCCCACTGGGGCGAAGATGGGGATGGCGCGTCAGACTTTAGACCCGTCTTCAAGGCTAGTGATTTGTCATTCCAGATGCTAACAGCGCAAGAGGGTTTGGTGCCAGCGCCCTATATGGGTCGCTATAAATGGGTACAAATGCGAGACCCCGGAGCGCTCTGCGACGAAGACCTGATGGCCTATGTGGGTGCATCCTACGACATGGTCGTGGCTAAACTCACTAAGGCACAGCGAGCGGTCTTGGGCTAGATTAACGTCTCGGCCTGAACGTTGGTGTGGCCACGGGGCCTAAGAGGATGGCTCTGGCGGCTTGGGCGGCTGGTGATAGTTGCACTGGGGCGGCTAAGGCGGAAGCATTTTGCACGCGCGCGCCCTTGGCAGGAGCATTGAGCACCACGCGGCAGGAGCGGGGTAGATCAGCCATTTGGATGTGCCGCTTGGGCTTTCGTTTGACCTTTTTGGCGCCGGGCTTGGGCTTGCGAGGTGGGCCGTAGGCGACCTTAAACCAGTAATCCATGGTGGCTTTGTCACAGCCCATGGAGGGCACGGGCCGCTGGGGTTTGCAGCCGGGGGAATCTGCCGGACATCCAATGCGAATGTGGAAATGGTAGTGGTGGCCGAATTGGGCGCGCACTTTTTTCAGCCATGCCGGACGGTCCGGATTTTGGCGGCATAATTCACGCTTGATGGTGGGGTGCACGAAAATGCGCTCCACGTTGGGGTAACGGGCGGCCGTGCGGATGATGCCCGCATGAGAGCGCGTAAAACGCCGCTTATCCAGCCGTTGATTGGTGAGTTTACCATTGGCCCGGCGAAACAGCATGGATGTGGCGGATGTATTCTCCCGCTCTTTGCGGGTGAGCACACGGTTGGGCATGGGAGTTAGCCAGATGTCCGCGTCCAGCCCTGCCTGGTGGGAAGCATGGCCTGATGTCATGGGACCGCCGCGGGGCTGGGTGAGATCGCCTACGAGCAAGCCGTTCCAGCCCACTTTGCGCCCATCCACCGAAAGGCGCTTCACCAGATCCAGCAATTCCGGATGCGCCCAATGGCGGTTTCGGGAAAGGCGCATGGCCTGCCATGTGGGGCCTGTATCCGCCAATTTTTCCGCCCCTGCCACGCACCCTTTGGCGTAGGAGCCGTAGACGGCGGGTTTCAAGGCTGCCCCTTCTTTCTTGGCGCCAAACAGATTTTTGGCAGGAGTGGCGGCCAGAGAAGGGGTGGCTGTGATGAGCATGGCTGCCGCCATCGCGCCGCAAAGAGATCGAAACCGTTTTACCATTGCCAATTCTCCTCCCCCCAATGTGCCCGAATCACGGTGGATTGCAAACGTGGCAAGACTATAGGAAGCGCTGGTTGGGCAATGGTTAACGGGTGTTAAGGTATGCAAAAGGCGGTGTGCCGAGGGGGCACACCGCCTTTGGTGTTGAGACCGCTGGTGCTCTCGGCGTTTAGCTGCGCTAAAAGCCTGTCGCTCCTTGCAAAAACCGCGAAGCGGTTTTTAGCTGGACACTCTCGACTTTTTTGCTGCGCAAAAATGTCTGCCATGCCAACGCTAAACCACTCCGTGGTTTAGCTCGGTTGCGGGACAATCCGCAGGTAGGGCTTTACCTCGTTCCAACCATCGGGAAATTTCTCTTTGGCTGCTTCGTTGGAAACGGATGGTACGATGATGACATCTTCGCCGTTCTTCCAGTTCACGGGCGTGGCCACCGCATGGTTGGCCGTCAGCTGCAAACTGTCGATGACACGAATGATCTCGTCAAAGTTCCGGCCCGTGGAGGCGGGATATTGCAGGGACAGTTTCACCTTTTTATCCGGGCCGATGATGAAGACGGAACGCACGGTCATCGTGTCGGACGCATTGGGATGGATCATGCCGTAGAGATTGGCCACCGTGCCGTCGTCAGCAATGAGTGGGAAATTTACGGCGTGGCCCTGGATCTCTTTGATGTCTTCACCCCAGCCAGCATGCTCTTCCAGCTTGTCCACGGACAGGCCGAACACGACCACACCGCGCTTCTCAAATTCCGGCTTCAGTTTGGCGGTGTAACCCAACTCCGTGGTGCACACGGGGGTGTAATTTTTAGGGTGGGAGAACAAAACGGCCCATTTGCCGTCAATGGCCTCGTGAAAATTGATTTCGCCCTCGGTGGATTGGGCGGTGAAATTGGGGGCCTCATCGCCGATCAGCAGCGCTTTGGTCATGGTATGTCCTCTCAAAATGGGCGGGCAGTTCCCGATAGTTAAGAACCGCCCGCCCGATTTTCCAGAAACCGTTTCGCGCGGATAAAGCTTGCCGGAGAAATTTATCCTCTTAGCGCGCCGCCAGTGGCTTTCTCCACATTGGCGATGACTTTTTGGCTTACGGCCTCGATCTCTTCGTCCGTCAGGCTTTTGTCCATGGGCTGGAGGGTTACCTCGATGGCGAGAGATTTTTTGCCTTCGCCCAGCGAGGGGCCTTCGAAAACGTCGAACACTTGCGCACCGCTGATGAGCTTTTTATCCGCCCCCTGTGCGGCGCGGATGGCTTTGTCGGCGGGCACGCCTGCATCCATGACGAAAGCGAAGTCGCGCGTGACGGCTTGCAAGGGCCGCAGGGTCAGCGCGCCCTTGCTGGCCCCGCCTTTTTTGCGCGGCGTGGGGATGGCTTCCAGATCAATCTCAAAGCCACAAAGCGGCCCTGTCACGTGCATCATTTCCAGCGTCATGGGGTGGAATTCCCCAAAGGTGCCGATTGTGATTTTCGGGCCGAGCTTGATGGTGCCTGAACGGCCGGGGTGATACCAATCCGGCCCCCCGGCTTCGATCTGCACTTTAGCAACGTCCATACCGCAAGCGGCGAGAACGGCCAGCGCGTCTTCCTTAGCATCCACCCAACCCACGGGGTCCGCATTGCCGGTCCATGCGCGACCCTTGCTTTCCAGCTTAGCGGTGCCACGGCGAATGCCAGCGGCGGTGCGGATTTGGTCAGAGGGTTCGGCGCCCTTGTAAACATGGGCCACTTCGAAAAGAGCCAAATCCCCTTGCCCCCGCGCCACATTGCGTTTGGCGGCGGCCAGCAGGCTGGCCAGCAGGCTGGGGCGCATGTCGGAGAGGTCCGCCGCGATGGGGTTGGCCAATTGCAAATGGGATGCGCCACCGCCAAAGGCCGTGGCGTGGTCAGCGGGGATGAAGGAATAACAGACCGCCTCGCTCATGCCCCGTGCGGCCAGCGCCCGGCGCGTCTGGCGCGTGCGGGACTGGCCGGTGGTGAGAATGCGCTGGCCCACTGACGAAAGCGCGGGCAGGGGCTGGGGTTCAATATTGTTCACCCCGTGGATGCGCATGATCTCTTCCACAATATCCGCCTTGCCATGCACATCGGGCCGATAGAGGGGGACGGTGACTTTAAGGCTATCGCCGTTTGCCTCCGCGCCGAAGCCCAAACGGGTGAGAATGGCGATGGCTTCGTCCGCTTTCACGTCCACGCCCGTCAGGCGCCGGGTTTCCGACAGGGGAAAGTCGATGATTTTTTGTTGGGATGGCACTTCACCGGCAATGTGCTTTTCGCTTGCCGTGCCACCGCATAGGTCCAGTACCATTTGCGTGGCAAGGTCCAGCCCTGCTTCCATGAAGGCCGGGTCCACACCGCGCTCAAACCGGTAGCGGGCATCGGTGATGATGCCCAAATCACGGCCCGTGCGGGCGATGTTGAGCGGCTCCCAAAGCGCCGATTCGATGAGCACATTGGTGGTGGTTTCATCGCAGCCAGAGGTTTCCCCGCCCATGATACCTGCGAGGGATTCCACGCCATTGTTGTCAGCAATAACGCACTGGTTTTCGCCCAGCGTGTATTCCTTGCCGTCGAGACCCCGGAAAGTCTCACCCTTTTCGGAACGGCGCACCACCAGATTGCCGTGGACTTTATCCGCATCGAAGACGTGCAGCGGGCGGCCCCGGTCAAAGGTGATGTAGTTGGTCATGTCTACCAGCGCCGATATGGGGCGCTGGCCGATGGCTTTCAGCCGCTGCTGCATCCATTTGGGGGCAGGCCCGTTTTTTACGCCGGACACTTTGCGCAGGCCGAAGGCGGGGCAAAGCGGATAGCTGTCGAAATCCAGTTTTACAGAGATCGGACAATCACTCTGGCCTTTGATCGCGGCTACCGCCGCCGTTTTCACGGTGCCGAGACCGGCGGCAGCCAGGTCGCGGGCAATACCCGCCAAGCCCAGCGCGTCGGGGCGGTTGGGGGTTATGCCGATTTCGATGACCGGGTCATCCAATCCGGCATAGGCGGCAAAACTCTCGCCCACGGGCGCATCGGCTGGCAGATCGATAATGCCATCATGCTCGTCGGAAAGCTCCAGCTCCCGCTCCGAACACATCATGCCGAAACTCTCCACGCCCCGGATTTTCCCCACGCCCAGCGTGGTGTCGATACCCGGCACATAGGTGCCCGGCTCCGCCAGCGCGCCGATCAGCCCCGCCCGGGCATTGGGCGCGCCGCAGACAATTTGCAACGGCTGGCCATCGCCCTTGTCCACGGAAAGCACGCGCAGCTTATCCGCATCCGGATGCTGCTCGGCAGTAAGCACTTTGGCGATGGTGAAGGGCTTGAATGCCGCCCGGTCATCCACCTCCTCAACCTCCAGGCCAATCATGGTGAGCGTTTCGCAAATTTCCTCAAGGGAAGCATCGGTCTCAAGATGATCCTTGAGCCAGGAGAGGGTGAATTTCATAGGTAATTTCCGGTTTGATTCAGCCAGCTATGGACCAACTGTGTTTTAGGCAGCTTGACCTTCTTCAGTCGTGTTCCCGACCGGCACAGCATCCGGATAGCGCCATCCAGCAAACATGCCTCTGATCGACAAGTCTTCATCAACGTCCGGCCAATGAACGCCATCCAACATCAGCTCGACATTGTTGCGTTGTGATGGTGTCGCTTTCTGTAAGCGCGGATACCACCATAAAGGGGTAGCAACCACGCGCCCATCTTTGAGCTTTACGAAAACACTATGAAGGTCACACCACGCTTCAACAGGGCGTTCATGTTCAGGATACCCGTTTTGAGAACTCATTCCATGCCTCCAGAAGTTCGCCGCGATGTTCGGTGGACACTTCAATCATACGGGCCAAATCGCGTTTATTGAAGCCTCCGCTGTCGGCCACTGTAATTTCCGTAAGCCAGACTTTGGCTTTATGCCCATCTGCACTCGCGTGAATATGTGGTGGCTCACTCATATCCGAGCCGTAAAAATGAAAGCGAATTCCGTATTTCCGAAGGACTGTCGGCATTACGAACTCAACCCACCAAAAAGCGTCGGCATGTCCAGGGGCCTGAAGCCATAGTGATCGATCCAGCGCTGGTCGGCTTCAAAGAAGGGCCGTAGATCGGGCATGCCGTATTTGAGCATGGCGATGCGGTCGATGCCGATGCCCCAGGCGAAGCCTTGGTAGACATCCGGGTCCAGCCCGCCCGCGCGCAATACGTTGGGGTGGACCATGCCGCTCCCTAAAATTTCCATCCAGTCATCCCCCTCGCCGAGTTTCACTTCGGCACCGGACCGGTCACATTGGATGTCCACCTCCAGCGAGGGTTCGGTGAAGGGGAAGAAGGAGGGACGGAAGCGCATGTTGAGGCTGTCCACCTCGAAAAACGCCTTGCAGAATTCCAACAGTGTCCATTTGAGATTGGCAATGTTGGCGGCCTTGTCCACCACCAGACCTTCCAGCTGGTGGAACATGGCGGAGTGGGTGGCATCGGAATCCTGCCGGTAGGTCTTGCCGGGGATAACGATGCGGATGGGCGGCTCCTGCGTCTCAATGGTTCGGATTTGCACGGGGCTGGTGTGCGTGCGCAGCAGGCGGCGCTCCCCGTTCTTATCCGGGTTGAAGAAGAACGTATCGTGCATTTCCCGCGCCGGGTGGCCTTCAGGAAAATTCAGCGCGGTGAAGTTGTAATAATCCGTCTCAATGTCCGGCCCTTCGGCTACGGTGAAACCCATATTGGCGAAGATGGCGGTGATTTCATCCATCACCTGGCTGATGGGGTGAATGCGCCCCTGTTCCAGCGGATTGGGGCGGCCCGGCAGGGTCACGTCTACGGTTTCGGTGGCAAGACGGGCTTCGATGCCTGCCCGCTTGAGCACCTGGCGGCGGGCCGTGATGGCCTCGTTGACCCGCGTTTTCAGACCGTTCAAGGCAGGCCCGGCCACCTGACGCTCTTCGGGAGACATTTTGCCCAGCGTTTTCATCTGAGCAGAAAGTGACCCCTTCTTGCCCAGCACACCCACGCGCACGGCTTCAAGCGCCGCCTCATCGGCTGCGCCTTCGATGGCGGCGGTGATTTCTGTTTCCAGTTTTTCGATGTCAGCCACTGTATCAACATCCAGTTCAAGTGCGGCCCTCGCCCCGTCGGGGAGAGGGATAGGGAGACCCCGGACAGCCTCGCTGGCCGGTTGGTCGATCTTGGGTGAGGGGGCTACAATGAAACCCTTACCCTCACCCAACTGCAACTAACCCTCGCTACGCTCGGGAAGTTTTCGTATCCCTCTCCCTGCAAGGGAGAGGGAGGCGCAAGACACAAAAACCCGTGTCAGCGTCTGCTGCCACGGGCTTCCAAAATTGTCACCTTATTTGGAGTCGCGGTCAGCTTTTGACGGCGCCTTCAAAGGCGTTGGGGGTTGTGTCCTTGAGATATTCCAGCGCCTTCTTGGCGGCTTCCACCACGGCGGCGAAGGCCTCAGGCTGGTTGATGGCCATGTCTGACAGGTTTTTGCGATCCACCTCGATACCAGCCTTGGTAAGGCCGTCGATCAGACGGGAATAGGTCAGGCCGTGCTCACGGGCAGCAGCGTTGATACGCTGGGTCCACAGCTGGCGGAAAGAACGTTTCCGGGCCTTACGGTCGCGATAGGCGTACTGTTGCGCCTTTTCCACGGCCTGTTTGGCGGTGCGGATTTGTTTGCGACGGGCGCCGTAATAGCCTTTGGCCTTGGCGAGAACTTTTTTGTGTTTGGCGTGGGCGGTAACGCCCCGTTTGACGCGAGCCATAAGAGTGCTCCTTTAAGGTCAGTGTTGTGCTTCAGCTTGGCTGGAATCAGCCCTTTTTGGCGTAGGGCAGGTATTTCTTCACGATCGTCGTGTCCGCTTCCGACAGCACCATGGTGCCGCGCGCATTGCGCAGGAATTTGTTGGACCGCTTAATCATGCCGTGCTGTTTGCCGGCTTGCGCCACCTTCAGCTTGCCACTAGCTGTGACCTTGAAGCGCTTTTTCACGCTCGATTTTGTCTTCATCTTGGGCATTTCGCTCTCCTTACACAGACGTTCGTCTGGCCGGCAGGGCCAAACACGCTGCTTGGGTTTGTGTGAGAAAGGAAGCGGCGGGGATGAAACCGCGCTTCTTGCGTTGAGAATAGCCAAGGCATGCCCTGCCCGGCTGTTCCGGTAAGCAGCGGTGACTTAGACCCAAAGGAATGAAAGCGCAAGGGCTGTTTGCCATACCCGTCTTGGCAAGCCCGTCCAATAGAGAGTAAGCCAGCGTTATGCTTTTCGCCCGCTTTCTTATCGCTCTTTTTCTCGCCGTTTTTGCCCTGCCGGCACAGGCGCAGCAGGTGGGCGGGCCGCGCTTTGATGAGCGCATCACGATCCCTAATTTTTGGGACCCGCAACAGCGCTTTATCAAACCTAATATTAAGGGCCTGCAAAGGCTGCGGTTTTTGACGACAACCGACTTTCCGCCCTTTTCCTTCATTGACAGTGATAAGCGGCTGGTGGGTTTCCATGTGGATCTGGCGCGCGCCATTTGTGAAGAGCTGGACGTGCTGCCCGTGTGCCAAATCCAAGCGCTCCCCTTCGAAGATTTAGAGACGGCGCTGCTGGGCGGGCGGGGTGATCTGGTGATGGCGGGTCTGGCCGTCACCGCCGAACGGCGCGCCAAAATGGCCTTCTCGCGCCCTTACTTTCGCCTGCCCGCCCGTTTCATTGTGCGCCAAGACATGGCCTCCGGCCCCTCCCTGCCCCAGACGCTGGTCAATAAGCCTGTGGCCATCGTGGACGGTACGGCCCACGCCGCCTTCGCCCGCGCTTCTTTCGGCACCATGCAGTTGCGCCTGTTTGAAACCCAAAACCGCGCGCTACAGGCTCTCCAACGCAAGGAAGTGGAAGCGGTGTTTGGTGACGGTCTGTCGCTGGCCCGCTGGTTGCAGACCGAACAGGCGCGGCTGGCACAGAATGATGAAGCGGCGACCCTCTGCTGCCGTCTGGCGGGAGAGCCCTATCTGGCCCCCGCCTATTTCGGTACCGGCCTGACCATCGCCATGGCCCCCGGCAATTTCGAGTTGGAAAACGCCATAAATTTCGCCCTGCGCTCCATCAGCGACAAAGGCAAGTTTGGCGAACTCTACTTGCGTTATTTCCCGATTGGCCTTTTTTAACCCTTCGGCCCCTTAAACGGTAGGGCTAGGGACCAGCCCAATTTGGCAGGGCGTTCGTCTTGCCATTCGCTGAGACCAATGGTCATGCCGTCGTGGCCGTAGCGGGGTTGGTCCACATAGGTGGCGAAGAGGCGGTCCCACCAGGCGAAATTGAAGCCATAGTTGGAATCCGTCTCGTTGTGGACGATGGAGTGGTGGACCCGGTGCATATCCGGTGTCACCACCACAAGGCGCAAAATGCGGTCCAGCCACAGGGGCAGTTTCAAATTGGAATGGTTGAACATGGCCATGCCGTTGAGGATGATTTCAAACAGGATTACGGCCACGGCAGGCGCGCCCAGCGCCACAACCACCGCCGCTTTCCACACCATGGAAACCACGATTTCGATAGGGTGGAAGCGGATAGCGGTGGTGACATCAATATCCCGATCGCTGTGGTGCATGCGATGAAAGCGCCAGAACAGCGGCACTTTGTGGGAAGCCAGATGGGAGAACCAGACGGCAAAATCTAGCAGCACGATGGAGGCGATCACCGCTGCCCATAGGGGAATATCCCAAACATTAAACAGCCCATAGCCTTGCGCTTGCGCCCAAAGGGCTACGCCCACGGCGGCGGCGGGAAACAGCAGGCGGACAATGAGAGAATCCAAAATGACAATGGCCGCATTGGTGGTCCACCGCTGGCCACGTTTGAGCTTTAATTCCCGGCGCGGGCGCAGATACTCGCTCACCGCGAGAATGCCAAACAGCGCCACAAAAACGGAAAGGCGAACCGCCCCCTCATGGTCTGCAATGAAATCGGTCATGGCGTTCCCTCTTAATTTATTCCACCTGATGACGGGCCTGAGCGGCCCGCTCCAAAGCCGAGCACGTGAGTTTGTCCATGGCCAGACGGTTGCGCAGCAATTGCAGCAGGCGCACTTCTTCAGCTTTCACGGACCGGTCTGCGGCGGCAATTTCTGCGCCTAGAACGTAAGCCGTTTCCTGCAGATTACGCGGCAGTTGGGCGGCAAGGCCAAGAATGGTCTCCAACCCCTCGTCTTCTTGCAAAATATCGCGGCACACTTTGGCGGCATTCACTAGGCGCTCGGACCCGTAGCCGTTAAACACCGGCAGTGTTTTGGCGATATTACCAATGCGCAGCATCTCCGCCTCTTCCATCTCCCGGTCCACGGCGGAGACGGAAACCATGATGTAAACCAAGGTGTCCTGCACGGAAATGGCATCCATGGGTTGTTCCTCCCGCTTGCTGTTCTTCCTACCATTTATGGCGCTGCAAAAGGCATCACAAGAGCGTTAAATGGGCCATGTTCAGGGGCGGCACCTTGCCGGTTGACCGCCACGGCACTGCCACCTTACACCACGCCCGATTATTCCAGCCTCAGGCTTATGCTATGACCAATTCGGCTTTTCCGCCCCTCACCATCACGACCGATCTTGTGGAAGCTGCCAAGGCCGCCAAAGCATGGCCGTTTGAGGAGGCACGCAAGCTGGTGAAACGGTTTGAGAAGCACGGGCAGCCGGAGGAAGTGTTGTTTGAAACGGGCTATGGCCCCTCCGGCCTGCCCCATATCGGCACCTTTGGCGAGGTGGCCCGCACCTCCATGGTCATCAACGCGTTCCGACTGCTGACGGAAGACAAGGTTCCGGTCCGGCTCATCTGCTTTTCTGACGATATGGATGGGATGCGCAAAATTCCCGACAACGTGCCCAATCAGGACATGTTGAAGGAACATCTGGGCAAGCCTCTTTCGCGTGTGCCCGACCCCTTTGCAGAAGGAGGCGAAACCGAACATGGCTCCTTCGGCTTTCACAACAATGCCCGCCTGCGCACCTTTCTGGATCAATTCGGTTTCACCTATGAATTTGCCAGCGCCACGGACTATTACACCTCAGGCCGCTTTGATGAGGCATTGCGAGAAGCCGCCCGCAAATATGATGACATCATGAAAGTGATGTTGCCCACGCTGGGGCCGGAACGGCAGGCCACCTACAGCCCTTTCCTGCCTATCTCCCCCACCACGGGCCGGGTACTCTATGTGCCCATGAAAGCCGTTGACGCGGAAGCCGGTACCATCACATTTGACGATGAGGACGGCGCTGAGGTGACGCTTCCCGTCACCGGTGGCCATTTGAAACTGCAATGGAAGCCAGACTTCTCCATGCGCTGGGCAGCGCTGGGGGTGGACTTTGAAATGTATGGCAAGGACCACCAGAACAATTCCCAACTCTACGACCGCATCTGCCGCATTTTGGGTGCGCCCGCGCCGGAGCATTTCATCTATGAACTGTTTCTGGACGAAAAAGGCGAGAAGATTTCCAAATCCAAGGGCAATGGCATCACCATGGAACAATGGTTAGCCTATGCCTCACCGGAAAGCCTGTCCCTGTTCAATTTTACCAAACCGAAAACCGCCAAGCGGCTGTTTTTTGATGTGATCCCCAAACAGGTGGACGAGTATTTCCAGCATTTGGCCGCCTATCATAAAACGGATGATGCCAAGACACGGCTCAACAACCCCGTCTGGCACATCCACAATGGCAACCCGCCGGAAATCACCATGCCGGTGAGTTTCTCCATGCTGCTTAATCTGGTGAGCGCGTCTAACGCAGCGGATAAAGAGACCCTCTGGGGTTTCATTTCCCAGTATGACGCGGAAGTAACGCCGGTAAACAACCCCAAGCTGGATGAGTTGGTGGGCTACGCCATTCGCTATTTCGAAGATTTCGTGAAACCCACCAAGAGCTTTCGCGCCCCCACCGATCAGGAGCGCACGGCTATGGAAGACTTGGCCAAGCGGCTGGAAGAGGCTGAGGAAGGGGCCGATGGTGAAGCGCTGCAATCCATCGTCTACGCCGTGGGCATGGACCACGGTTTCGAGCCGCTGCGAAGGTGGTTCCAGGCCCTCTACCAAGTGCTCTTGGGCCAAGACCAAGGCCCAAGATTCGGCAGCTTCGCCGCCATCTATGGTGTGGATGCGACTATAATGATTATCCGTGAACGTTTAACTGAGCAGGCACGAGCTTAAAGTGGCAAGGCGGGCAAGCCCGCCCGGCGCTAATTGCGCCGCCCCCGCGGAGCGAAGGGCAAAGCCCGACAGCGTGAGCGCAAATGAAAACTAATAACGCGCTCTACGCGCGTTATTGGCTGGCCCAGATGATGCGAGCCATCCAGTCTATGTCTTGTAGGGCAATATGGCGGGGCTTGTGTTCCGGGTTGAGGGAGTGGAGTTCCACCTGGCTTGCGGTTTGGCGGGCCAGAATTTTGGCCATCACTTCACCGTCGCGGGTGCGCACCACCACCCTGTCCCCACGGCGGACGGTCTGGGTGGGGGCAACGATAATGCGGTCACCGTCCCGGTACAGGGGCAGCATGGAATCGCCGGCAATTTCCAAAGCGTAAACGGCTTCGTCCTGGGCCAGGGGAAAATCCACCGCATCCCACCCTTCGCCTGTGGGTAGACCAGCATCGTCAAAAAAGCCCCCGGAGCCCGCCTGGGCGAGACCCAGAAGGGGAATGGAAGGTGCTCCACCGGGGGGTGCAAAATCCATGCCGAAGGTTTGGCCATCCCGGTCGGAAAAGCCGCTGCCTGTATCGCCGCTTGTACCGCCTTTGGGCATGGGCAGGGTATCATCTTCTCGCGCTTCTACGCGACCACTATCGGAACCCTGTCCGTCGGATAATTGGAAAAAAAACTGTTCCGTGGACGTGTGGGTGGCCTGCATGATTTTGGCCAAAGATTCGGTGGAAGGCCAGCGCAGACGGCCATCGGCGGAAGTGCGTTTGCTTTTGTTAAACGTGGTGGGGTCCAGCCCCGCTTCCCGCGCCAGCCGGGAAACGGACATGCCTTTGCGCTCGGCAAGGCCATCAATGGCGGCCCACACTTGCTGGTGTGAAAACATGGGGTTCCGGTCAGTCAAAGGGCGCTGGCGCGCTATGCGAAAATAATCCTATGGCCAAGCGCGCAGCGTGTCCATAGAGACGCCTAGCCCTTGCTGGGGGCAAGGGCTGCAAAAAATCGACCCAGAGCCGGGCCGATGAAAGGCAATTTGCTCAAGCGGCGCAGGGCCATGAGCAAGCGTTTGGAGGCCGGGCGGAGCGTGTCCGTCCACACACTCAGCCAGAGGCGCCCGCGCAGGGTTACGGCCCGACGGTACCGCCATAAGGGGACGGTTTCGTTAGACCAAAGGCCCTTATAAGCGGTGGGAAAGCCCAGATAGTTTCTGGCACCCAAACCGCTTTCAATGGCGTTGCGCACGGAATATTGGTCCAGCAACATGCCGGGGGAGACGGTCTTAAAATGACGGTCGTGGGCGGACAGATAACACAGCCGCTCCCCCCGCCCCACCAGATTGACATTGTAAGCCATGGTGCGCCCGTCACAAGAAAGCCGCTCCAATTCCGCATGGAAAGCCCCTTGGGCCAAGGGCAGGGAGGCAAGAAAATCCTCATGGCCCGTCCGCGCAAGACCGATGGACACCATGCCCTTGCGCTTAAGCCAGTCCTGTTTCCAACTTAAAGCCTGGCGCACATGGCTGGCAAAATCCGGCGCGTCCGCTTCCATGATTTCATAGCGCAACGGGCCCCGGCGCCCTGCCGCCCGCTGTTTGCGGTGCAGATCACGACGCCGGTTTTTGGTGAGGGAATTTTCATAATCCTCCCACTGCCACACGCCGGGCCAGGCGGTGAGAGACAGAAATTCTGCCGGGTCAGGCGAAAGATCCTGCGCGTCCATGGCCGCCATTAAAAGCGACGTGGCGGGAATGGGGCCGAAGGCTAGAACATCCGCATCGGTGAGCAAGGCCGCCTGCTCCAGACACAGTTGCAACCCGTCGCGCACATCGTGACCGGCCCGCACGAGGGCGTTGGCAATCTGGCTATGGGGTTCGCCAAACAGGGTGAGCGTGCGGGCACCCATGTGGCTGGAGATCATCATGGGCAGGATGGCCACGAGAAGATCATGCCGGTAGATCATCAAAATGCGCGGCTGGGGCAGATCAGGAAAAGGGGCGCAAAAGACGCGCGCCCAATTCTCCACCCAAACATAGCTTTGGAAGGCGGCGTAAGGGTCCGTGCAATCCTGTTCCAGCCCGAGCCATGCCTGACGGTGGTTGCGAATTTCCGAAACGGTGGCCAGCGTGTCGATGCGCCACAGGCCAAAGCGCATGCCCGAGCCCAAGCGCCGGTCACGCCCCCCCTGGCGGCCTGGAAGGAACCAGCGGGGTTTTTGCCGCCTGTCCGTGCCGGAACGGGCGGTGGCCCCTTCCACCTGCAAGCGTTCCCGAAAGCCCGGCTTTGTGTCCAAATCCGCCATTACCCACGTCCCACACGCAATGAATGTCACGGGGTAGGGTAAAGGGGCGTCGTATCGAAACCAAAAAGACGAAGCGGGCAATTGTGGAATTGGTTAAGATTTTGGAACGCTGGGAGAGATTCGTTTTTGAAAAGGGGGCGCGGTGGCATCGAAAACCAAAATTCGCGAGACCGATCTTTATGCCCCCATCAAAACCTTGCTGGAGGGGCAGGGGTATGAGGTGAAGGGCGAGGTGGGTGCAGCCGATCTGGTGGCGGTGCGCGGCGATGAACCGCCCGTCATTGTGGAGTTGAAGACCGGCTTTTCGCTCACCCTTTTCCATCAGGCCTGTGAACGGCTGGCACTCACGCCCCATGTCTATGTGGCCGTTCCCCACAGCACGGGGCGACGCTTTTACAAATCCACCATCGCCAACCGCAAACTGTGCCGCCGTTTGGCCATTGGCTTGATGACCGTGCGGCTGAAGGATGGTTTTGTGCAGGTTCATTGTGACCCGAAGCCCCCTCACCCCGTATCTGTCAGCAAACGCGCCCAGGCCAAAAAAACGCTGTTGCTGAAGGAGTTTTCCAAGCGGTTGGGCGATCCCAATGCCGGGGGCAGCGCCAAGTCAAGGGTGATGACCGCCTATCGGCAGGATGCTCTGCGCTGTTTGCTGGTGGTGCGGGACCACGGGGCGCTTAAAGCATCCCTCATTGCGCGCCTTTCCGGCGTGGATCGGGCCCGGGACATTATGGCCGCCAATCACTATGGCTGGTTTGCGCGGGTGGAACGGGGCATTTACGGCCCCGGACTGGGGGCTGCCAAGGCGCTGGTGGACCATGGGAGCGAGTTGGAAAAGTTGCGCCCCACGTTGCCTTTACCGGAAGAGATAACCGACTTTGCCCTTGCTGGGTAGGAACAGCATATTTTGCGCAAGATTACTGGGTATGCCGCCCATGCAGCGCCCTTGCATCCGTGTCGCAAATTTGTTGTCATGGTCGCAAATGTGGTGGACATTACGCCACAGACAGGGTGTGCTGGACACCTGTGCTTGCCCAAGCCTGGGCAGCTGGGAGGAAGCTTTGGGGGGTGAGGCGGCAAAGCCATTCATAAACGTGACAGAGCGGCTGTTGTATGAGCGCTTCATGTTGCCCGTAATTTGCGTAAATGGGCCTTATTCCGGCGCTTTGACGAGAAAGCCACGCACCCAAAAGCATGAATGCAGACGCCAAGCATGGGGCTTGGCGGCCATAATGAATAAACTTCAACTGGGAGAAACACATGAAGTTCTTTAAGCGCAACGGGCAGCCCATGCCTCAACATGTGGTGGACATGGCAGAAGGGGTGAAAGCCTCCAGGGATGGTCGCACCCGCCGCGAATTCCTGGCCCTAGCCTCCGCCTTTGGGGCCACTGCCGCCACCGCCTATTCCATGATCGGGTTTCCCGCCCCTGTGCGGGCTGCAGCCCATGCCAAAAAAGGCGGCACCGTGCGTTACCAAACAGAAGTGCGGGCGCTGAAAGACCCACGCACCTATGACTGGTCCCAGATCGCCAACTTCTCGCGCGGCTGGCAGGAATATCTGGTGCAGTACAACAATGATGCCACCTTTGACGGCATGCTGCTGGAAGGTTGGGACGTTTCGGACGACGCCAAAACCTATACGCTGCGCGTGCGCAAGGGGGTGAAATGGAACAATGGGGACGACTTTACCGCCGAAGACGTGGCCCGCAACATCGAAGGCTGGTGCGACAAGACGCTGGAAGGCAATTCCATGGCGGGTCGTTTCGCGACGCTCATTGATGCCAAATCTGACGACAACCCCAATGGGACAGACAAAGCCATCGAGGGTTCCATTGAGATCGTGGACAGCCATACGGTGCGGTTGAACCTGCCCAAGCCGGACATCTCGCTCATCCCCGGCATGGCGGACTATCCCGCAGCCATCGTCCACAAATCCTTTACGCCTGAAACGGCGCTGACCAACCCCATTGGCACCGGCCCCTACAAGCCTGAGTCCATGGAAGTGGGCGTGAAGGCCGTGTTGGTGAAAAACACCGACCACACCTGGTGGAACGAAGGCAATGGTGCCTGGGTGGACCGTTTTGAATATATTGACTACGGTCAAGAACCCGCCGCTTGGGTGGCCGCCGCCGAATCCGATGAGGTGGACACCACCTACTCTATCGAAGGCGAATTTATCGAACTGTTCAAGACCCTCGACGGGTGGACGCAGCACGACATCGTAACCGCCTCCACCATCGTCATCCGCCCCAATCAGCAGGCGGAAGTGGATGGGAAGAAGCCCTATGCGGATGTGCGCGTGCGCAAAGCTATCCAGATGGCGGTGGACAATGCGGTCTGTCTAGAACTGGGTGTTGCTGGTCTCGGCATCACCGCCAACAACACCCATGTGGGCCCCATGCACCCCGATTATAAAGACATCGGGATGCCCAAATATGACCCTGAGGGTGCCAAGAAACTCATGGAAGAAGCCGGCATGGCCGACTATGAGCATGAGATCATCTCCATCGATGCCGGTTACCGCAAGGACACCACCGATGCCGTTGCCGACATGATTCGGAAGGCCGGTCTTAAGGTGAAGCGCACGGTGCTTCCCGGCTCCACGTTCTGGAATGATTGGGTGAAATATCCCTTCTCCTCCACAAACTGGAACCACCGTCCGCTGGGCGTGCAGATTTTGGCCCTAGCCTACCGCTCCGGTGAAGCGTGGAATGAATCCGGTTTCTCCAACAAGGAGTTTGACGAAACCCTCACCGAAGCGCTGGCCATTGCGGATGTGGACAAGCGCCGCGAGAAAGTGGGTCGTTTGGAAGAGATTATGCGTGATGAAGGCGTTACCATTCAGCCTTACTGGCGCACGCTGACGAACTTCACCAAGTCCAATCTGATGGGTGCCAATCACCACATTTCCTACGAATTCCACCCTGCGGAAATCTATTGGAAAGGCTAGGCAGAGCTCGGACCAAGCAAAGGTCTGATCGATTAAAAATCGAGAGGGGTCGCCAAAGGCGGCCCTTTTTTATGCGGCCCTCACGATGCAGCCATGGCCTTCAAACCGCAATAAAGCGATATTTACCGGGCCAAGCGGGCCTTCACGCCTTGCAATAAAGGGCGAACCTTGGAACACTTCCAATCAGGGAGTGTCGGCATGGCCAAGGTGCATTGCGCTAAGGTGATGGGGACCGCGGGGGCGTTCCACCCGTCTGAACGGAAACGATGGGGCGACACGCCCCGGGATCTGGCGTGAGCGGACTATTTGCGGTGCCGGACTTTGGGGCAAGGCTGAATTTGTGAAGCCTGACCCCGGCGGGATGATAAGCGGCTTGAGCCGTTATGGGGCATGGCAATCGCAGGGTTGTCTTTTTCCAAAGAGCCTTCAATCGGCCAGCCGAAAACAGCCTCGAAACGGGAGTGCCATGCTGAATTTCTTGCTCAGGCGCAGCGGTGTGATGTTGCTGACCGCCCTTAGCCTCACCTTTGTGGTGTTCTTTCTCACCAATCTTGAACCCAATCTGGAAAAGCTGACCAAGACGGAAGGCAATATGCGCATGACCGACCAGCAGGTGAATTCCTGGCTGGAGCGCAATGGCTACCGCCAACCCCTCATCAAGCGCTATGGCGAATGGCTGGGGGTGGCCCCAGGATGGACCCGGGTGGATGAAGACGGTCGGGAGCGGGGCCGGTGCGTGGCACCCGGCGGCACCATCGCCGAGAGCCCCCGGTTCTGCGGTGTATTACAGGGCAATTGGGGGCAATCCTTCGTCTTTAAGGAACCCGTATTGGACGTGATTGGCCGCAAACTGGCGCTCACCGGCTGGCTGATGCTGTGTGTGATGCTGGTGATGGTGCCAACAGCTTTGGTGTTGGGCATTCTGGCGGGCATGCGGGAGGGGTCGCGGACGGACCGGACCCTCAGCACTTTGTCCATCATCACCACCTCCACCCCGGAATATGTGTCGGGGGTTATTCTCATCGTCGTCTTTGCCTCACGGATGGGGGGCTTGCGGTGGTTTAATGGCACTGCGGCCTCCGCCATGGATAACATCACCTTTTGGAATTTTACCCTGCCTGTCATGGCGCTGGCCCTCTACGGCCTTGGCTATATTGCCCGCATGACCCGCGCTTCCATGAGCGAGGTGATGACGGAACAGTATATCCGCACCGCCCGGCTCAAGGGCCTTTCATTCTCCGCCGTGGTGTTAAAACACGCCCTGCGCAATGCGCTGATCGCGCCCTTCACGGTCATCATGTTGCAGATCCCGTGGCTGCTCACTGGAGTTGCCATTGTGGAGACCCTGTTCAACTATAAAGGGTTTGGCTGGACGCTGGTGGCGGCAGCCCAAAACAATGACATTGAACTGCTCATGGGTGCCTCTGTGGTGGCCGTGGTGGTGGTGCTGATTACGCAGCTGATTTCTGACATCGGCTACGTCTTCCTCAACCCGCGCATCAGCGTCGCTTGAGGGGGCTAAACCATGGATCGTCTTTCCGCGTTTGAAATTATCACCGGCGTTCTGGCCCAGTTCACCCCCGTGTGGATCGGCCTCGCCGTTATTTTTACCATCTCCTACGTGTACCGGGAACGGCTGGCCCTTTATGGTAAGCTGTTTGACAGCACCATCGGTATTATCGGGCTGGTACTGGTGCTGTTTTGGGTGCTCACCGCCCTCATGGCCGACTGGATCATCACCTTTGATCCGCTGGACCAGATTTCCGGCATGAAGAACAAAAAACCGGGCTGGCCCGTGCGTGGGCAGGAGGGGATGCATTATCTGCTGGGGGGCGATAATCTCGCACGGGATGTGTTTTCGCGCATGGTGATGGGTTCCCGCACCGTGCTGGTCATCGCCCCGGCGGCCACCATTTTTGCTTTCATGGTGGGCATCACGCTGGGCCTGCTAGCGGGCTATAAGGGCGGCAAGTCTGACACCGCCCTCACCTTCCTCGCCAATATGGTGTTGGCCTTCCCCGTTATCCTTCTCTTCTTCCTGCTGGTGACGCCGGAAATTCGCTCCACTGGCGTGCCGCTTTATTTGGCGGGGGTGTTGTTCCTCTTCCCCATCATCTTCTTCCTGCTGCTGTTTTGGTCCCGGTTCGAGGGGCAGGGCACGAAACTCTATGTGAGCCTTGGGCTTACGCTGGGGCTGGGCCTGTGGGCCTATTCCGGTCTTGCCTTTAACGCGGACCCAACGGGCGTGTTCTACATGGACCCGAACCTGCTGAACATTTTTGTCTCTGTGGTGTTTGTGAACTCCCCCACGGTCTTTCGCATCGTGCGGGGTTTGACGGCGGATATTCAAACCCGGGATTATGTGGCCGCCGCCCAGACCCGTGGGGAAAAGTCCTGGTATATTCTGCTTTGGGAAATTCTGCCCAATGCGCGGGGGCCGCTCATCGTCGATTTCTGCCTGCGCATTGGTTACACGACCATTCTCTTGGGCACGCTTGGTTTCTTCGGCCTCGGCGTGTCACCGGAAAGTGCCGACTGGGGCATGACCATCAATGAGGGGCGCAAACTCTTGGCGCTCTACCCCCATCTCGCCCTGCCACCTGCGCTGGCGCTCATGTCGCTGGTGCTGGGTCTTAATCTGCTGGCCGATGGCCTGCGCGAAGAAAGCCTGAAGGACTGATCGCCATGGCCCAATCGTCTCCAGCAGCTCAAAGCCCATCGCAAAATACGACGCCGGTTTTGGACATCAAAAACCTGTCCATCCGCCTGCCAGAAAAAGCGGACAGGACCCATGCGGTGCGCAATTTCAACCTCACCGTCAATCGCGGTGAAATCCTGTGCATTGTGGGGGAGTCCGGTTCTGGCAAGTCTGTCATGACCAGCGCCATCATGAATGATGTGCCACCCCGCCTGGGGGTGGAAAGCGGCGAGGTTTTGTTTGACGGCAAGGACGTACTGCACATGTCCAAGAAGGAGTTGAGCGACATTCGCGGCGCGCGCATCTCCATGATCTATCAGGAGCCCATGGCGGCCCTGAACCCCTCCATCCGCATCGGCAAACAGGTGGAGGAGGTGTTCAAGCTGCACCGGCCGGAAATTGATGCGGAACAGCGCAAACGCGAGACAATCAAACTGTTTGAACAAATGCGCCTGCCCACGCCGGAACGCATTTACCGCTCATACCCCCATGAAGTTTCCGGCGGCCAGAGCCAGCGGGTTGTCATCGCCATGGCGCTGGCGTGCAAGCCAGATATTCTCATTGCAGATGAACCCACCACAGCATTGGACGTGACCACGCAAAAGGAAATTTTGCTGCTCATCGACGAATTGCGGGATGTTTATGATAATGCCACGCTCTTCATCACCCACGATTTCGGCGTGGTGGCGGAGATTGCCGATAAGGTGGCCGTTATGCGCTACGGGGAATTGGTGGAACAGGGCACGAGAGAAGAAGTGCTGCTGAACCCGCAGCAGGACTATACCAAACTGCTGGTGGACGCGATGCCCCTGCTGGAGACGGTGCGCACCCCGGACACGGGGCGCAATGATGAGCCTCTTGTGGAGGTGGACCATCTGCACAAAATTTACGGCGAGGGCAGCGAAAAGCAGGTCCATGCCGTCAATGATGCCAGCTTTGTGCTGCGCGCCGGGGAGACGCTGGGCGTGGTGGGCGAAAGTGGGTCCGGTAAATCCACCTTGGCCAAATCCCTCATCCGCCTCACTGAGCCTACGGAAGGAGCGGTGGTCATCAATGGCCAGGACTTCCTTGCCTTGCGTGGACAGGACCTGGCCAGCGCGCGCAAACACATTCAGATGATTTTTCAGGACCCGTATGGGTCCCTCAACCCCAGCCAGAAGGTCTCCACCATTATTGGCCGGTCGCTGGAACTGCGCGGTGTACCCGCCAACGAGATAAAGCCCAAAACCATTGAATTGCTGGAATTGGTGGGGCTGGGCGCACCGGCCTATGACCGCAGCCCCCGCAATTTTTCCGGCGGCCAACGCCAGCGCATCGGCATCGCCCGGGCGCTCGCCATGGAGCCGGAGGTTATTATTGCCGACGAATCCGTGTCTGCTTTGGACCTCTCAATCCAGAAACAGGTTTTGTGGCTGATGAACGATCTTCAGGAGCGGCTGAAACTGGCCATCGTGTTTATCACCCACGATTTGCGGGTGGCGGCCCAAATTTCTGACTATATCACCGTCATGGAAAAGGGCGTGATGGTGGAATTGGGGACGGCGGATGCGGTGTTTAACAACCCCAAACATCCTTATACCAAAAAGCTGCTGGATGCAGCGCCGGGCAAAGGCTGGCACCCGCCCCGCCTCACCCGCGCCGAGGCCGAGCGCATCGCCGCCCAAGACCCAGCCGCAGCAGGTCTTTCCAAACCCACGGGATTGCAGGGAACGAAAGCGTCATAAATCGCTCCATAGGCTTTCCATTAAGCAAAGCATGGTGGGCCTGTCAGACGGTCGGTTCAGCCATTGAGATTGAGCGCCTTTATTCAACTTCGCTAACGTGCACCCGCCGCTTTTCGGTCAATGACAGATAAGCCGCGTCTGCCAACAAAAGAGCCTTCAGGCCGTCTTCGCCGGTGGGATCCATGGCTTTATTCTCCATAAGACAGGTCACGAAGTGGCCGATTTCCGTTTCGTAGGCTTGGGCGTAGCGGGACATGAAAAAATCCTGCACCGGTGGGCGCATACTTCCGGTTTGCGTGCTGATTTCCACGCTGGTGGGGCGCTGGTTATGGGCCTGTGCCATGCCTTTGGAGCCAAACACCTCCACCCGCTGGTCATACCCATAGGTGGCCCGGCGGGAATTGGTGATGGTGGCCTGCCGCCCGCTTTCGGTTTCAAGAACCACACTTGCCGTATCCACATCCCCCGCATCGCCGATGGCTGCATCCACCAGACAGGCGGCATGGGCGGAGACCCAGACCGGCTCTTCCCCCAGCAGAAACCTCACCATGTCGAAATCGTGGATCATCATATCCCGCAACAGGCCACCGGAGCGGGCAATATAGTCCAGCGGCGGTGGGGAAGGGTCGCGGCTGGTGATTTGCACCAGTTCCACATCGCCCACGGTCCCATCGTCTACAGACCGCCGCATGGCTTGGAAACTGGCATCAAAGCGCCGGTTGAACCCCACCATCAACTGCCCGTTATTCTCAGCAACCACCTTCAGGCACCCGCGCACGCGCGCGGCATCCAAATCGATGGGCTTTTCGCAAAACACGGCTTTGCCCGCCCGCACAAAGCGCTCAATCAAATCCGCATGGGTGTCGGTGGGGGTGCAGATGATAACGGCATCCACGGTCTTATCCCGTTCAATGGCATCCATCTGAGCTATGGCGCAGCCATGGGCCTGCGCAACCGCTTCTGCCACCTTTGGAAAAGCATCCGCCACGGCCACCAGCGTGGCCTTGGGCTGGGCGGCGATGGCCTTGGCATGGACCTGCCCGATGCGCCCTGCGCCCAATAAAGCCAATCTCACCGTGCTGTTTCCCGTGCTGTTTCTCATGATGTCTCTGAGGCCCATTGCGCCTATAGTGAGCGCAAATCACTCACCTTTGTGAGACGCGCCTGCCATGACGACATCATCCTATCTCCCGCAAGAAACCATTCGGCGCAAGCGCAATGGCGAAAGGCTGAGCGCGGAGGAGATTGCCGCTTTTGTGACCGGCCTTAATGATGAAACGATCACGGAGGGGCAAGTGGCCGCCTTTGCCATGGCCATCTTCTTTCAAGGCATGGCGCGGGAAGAAGCCGTGGCACTGACCCTGGCCATGCGCGACAGTGGCACGGTGCTGGACTGGTCCTCCCTCAACGGCCCTGTGCTGGACAAACATTCCACCGGCGGTGTGGGGGATAATGTCTCGCTCATGCTGGCCCCTGCCGTGGCAGCCTGCGGCGGGTTCGTGCCCATGATTTCAGGCCGAGGGCTGGGCCATACCGGCGGCACGCTGGATAAGCTCGATTCCATTCCCGGCTATACGAGCCAACCGGACAACGCGGTTTTCGCCCGGGTTACCAAGGAAGTGGGGTGCTGCATCATTGGCCAGACAGGCAATCTGGCCCCCGCTGACAAACGCTTTTATGGCATCCGTGATGTGACGGCCACGGTGGAAAGTGTGCCGCTGATTACCGCCTCCATCCTTTCCAAAAAACTGGCCGCCGGACTGGGCGGTCTGGTGCTGGATGTGAAATGTGGCAATGGCGCTTTCATGGATGATTTAGAGAAGGCGCGAGAACTGGCCACCTCCCTGGTGCAGGTGGCCCAAGGCGCGGGCTTGCCCACCACGGCCCTGCTTACAGACATGAACGCCCCCCTCGCCAGTGCTGCCGGAAATGCCGTTGAAGTGGCCAATGCCATCGACTTTCTGACCGGTCGCCATGTGGACAGCCGCCTTTGGGATGTCACGGTGGCACTGGGGGCCGACATGTTGGTGAGCGGCGGACTGGCCGCGGATTTCGAAACGGGCAAGCGCCACATGGAAGAGGCCTTCACCTCGGGCAAGGCGACGGAGGTTTTCGGGCGCATGGTAGTGGCCCTTGGCGGCCCTGCAGACCTCATGGAAGCCCATGAGAAGCATCTTCCCGCTGCGCCGATCGTGCGGCCTCTCATGGCAGAGAGAGAAGGCAGCATTACCGGCATCGACACCCGCGCCATTGGCGTTGCTGTGGTGGCGCTGGGCGGGGGCCGCACCCGTGCCGCTGACGCCGTGGACCACGCGGTGGGGCTGACGGAGTTGGCCATGGTGGGAGACCCTGTGGGCGTTGACGAACAACCGCTGGCCATCATCCACGCTCGCAATGAGAGCCAATATGAACAGGCCGCAGCCGCAGTGCGCGCCGCCTATGCCATCGGCTCCGCAAGGGATGTGCAAGACGCTGCCGTCATCCTGGAGCGCATTACCGTCTAAAGCCGTCTGAGCGACACCCGATCGACGGCATGGTCCTTATCCTTGTGCAGCACCAGATCGGCGCGCATGCGGGTGGGCAGAATGTTTTCGTGCAGGTTCACAAGATTGATGCGGTTCCACAGGTCTATGGCGACACCGAGCGCCGCGTCTTCTGACATCTCGCTGTAGCGGTGAAAGAAGGAGCGGGGATCGCGGAAGGCGGTTTCCCGAAGGCTCATGAAGCGTGTTACATACCAGTTCTCGATCATCTCCTCGTCCGCATCAATGTAGATGGAAAAATCGAAGAAATCGGAGACGAAGGGAATGCTGTCGCCATTGCTGGGCAGGTCGGAGACTTGCAGCACATTGATGCCCTCAAAGATGAGAATATCCGGCTGATCGATAATCTTCTCCTCCCCCCGCACCACGTCATAAACGAGGTGGCTGTAGAGGGGAGCGGAGACGTTACGTTCTCCGGCCTTGATGCGGGCCAGAAAATCCAAAATAGCGGCCCGGTCATAGCTTTCAGGAAAACCCTTGCGGTCCATCAGGTTTTGCTCGCGCAATTCCGCATTGGGTTTGAGGAAACCGTCCGTGGTGACCAGATCCACCTTGGGGCTGGCGGGCCAGCGGGTGAGTAATTCGCGCAGTATGCGGGCCGTGGTGGATTTACCCACTGCGACGGAGCCGGCAATGCCGATGATGAAGGGGGTTTTTTGGCCGTGGAGGTCCAAAAACCGCGCGCGCTGGGTAAACAGGCCCTTGGCCGCTTCCACATGGGAGGCGAGCAGGCGCGAAAGGGAAAGGTAAATGCGCCCCACCTCTTCCAATGCAATGGGGTCGCCCAGGGCGCGCAGGCGGGTGACTTCGGCCTCCGTGAGCGTCAATTCTTGATCGGCGCGGAAGGTGGCCCATTCGTCGATGGAAAATTCCAGATAGGGGCTGTGGGTCGGCACGGCACGCAAGGGATTAGCCTTTCGCTTGCCCACGGGCGGCTTTTTCCGCCAAACCAGACTGGCCAGTGCGGCTTTCCAAGGTGGCTAGCACCTCATCAAGCGAGATATTGCGCATTTTGAGCAGCACAAGCAGGTGATAGAGCAGGTCCGCCGCTTCGCCTATGAGCGCATCATCATCCTCAGCAATGGCGGCGATGACGGTTTCCACCGCCTCTTCACCCAGCTTTTCAGCCGCCTTGTTGATGCCCTTGCCCATCAGCTTAACGGTCCATGACGTTTCATCGCCGGAGGCCGCGCGGTCGGCAATAATCGCTTCCAGATCGTGCAAGGAGAACGTACTCATCACGCCACCCGCTCGCGCACAGCGAGGCCTGCCTTGGCCATATGGGCCTTGGCTTCGGCGATGGTATAGGTACCGAAATGGAAGATGGAGGCGGCCAGCACAGCGCTGGCATGGCCCTCGGTAACGGCTTCCACCAGATGGTCCAACTCCCCTGCACCTCCGGAAGCGATAACGGGAACGGATACGCTGTCAGCAATGGCGCGGGTGAGGGGCAGGTTATAGCCATCCTTCGTGCCGTCCCGATCCATGGAGGTGAGCAGGATTTCGCCGGCGCCCTTTTCCACCATGAGATGGGCGAATTCGACCGCATCGATGCCCGTGGCCGTGCGCCCGCCATGGGTGAAAATCTCAAACCGCTCCACCTCGTCGGGGCCGCTGACGCGCTTGGCATCGATGGAGGCGACGATGCACTGGTTGCCGAATTTATCAGCCGCCCGTGCGATCACATCCGGATCGTTGACGGCAGCAGTGTTGAAGGACACCTTGTCCGCTCCCGCCAAAAGCAGTTTGCGCACATCCTCCGGTGTGCGCACGCCACCCCCTACCGTTACGGGCATGAAACAACGCTCCGCCGTGCGTGCCACCACGTCATAGATGGTTTCCCGGTTGTCAGACGAGGCGGTGATGTCGAGAAAGCAAAGCTCGTCCGCGCCTGCCGCATCATAGGCCGTAGCCGCTTCCACAGGATCGCCCGCGTCAATGAGGTCCACGAAGTTCACGCCCTTGACAACGCGGCCGTCCTTGACGTCCAAGCAGGGGATAATGCGGGTTTTGAGGGTCATGCAACCCCCCGCAACATCGCCAGCGCCTCTGCTGGATCGATGCGTCCGTCATATAAGGCTCGACCGGAAATGGCCCCGTTCAAAATCTGCGCATCGGGCATTGTCATACGTTCGATGTCGGCCATGGAAGCCAGACCACCGGAAGCGATGACGGGGATGCTTGTGGCATTGGCCAAAGCCAATGTGCTTTCCCAATTAATGCCGGTGAGCACGCCGTCGCGGTCGATATCCGTATAAATGATGGCGGCGACGCCGGCGTCTTCAAAGCGGGCGGCCATGTCGGTGACGGTGAGTTCGGATGTTTCCGCCCAACCTTCCACGGCCACTTTGCCGCCCCGCGCGTCAATGCCTACTGCAATATTGCCGGGGAAGCGTTTGCAGGCTTCGCGCACCAAATCAGGGTCCCGCACGGCGATAGTGCCCAGGATGACGCGGGCCAGCCCACGGTTAATCCAGCTTTCCACATGGTCCAGCGTGCGGATGCCGCCGCCCAGCTGCACAGGGTTGTCGGTAGCCGCGTTGATAGCTTCCACCGCAGCACCATTCACGGCCTCGCCCGCAA
This sequence comes from Pseudomonadota bacterium, assembly GCA_039198355.1. GTDB lineage: Bacteria > Pseudomonadota > Alphaproteobacteria > Rhizobiales > Rhizobiaceae > Pseudahrensia. The sequence continues at coordinate 39,719 of JBCCTO010000016.1, read as the reverse complement.
AGGCCCCGTCCAGATCAACGACGTGGAGATATTCAAAGCCTTGATACTGAAAGGCCTTCGCTTGTGCAGCTGGACTGTCATTATAGACCGTGGCCTGGTCCATATCCCCCAGCTTGAGGCGCACACACTGGCCGCCCTTAAGGTCGATGGCGGGGTAGAGGATCATGGCTGCCACCTCAAAAAATTGGCGATGAGGGCAAGGCCGAGGGCCTGGCTCTTTTCAGGGTGGAATTGGGTGCCCGCCATATTGTCCCGCGCCACGATGGCAGTGACGGGCTGGCCATAGTCTGTGGTTGCCACGAGCGCGTCTTCGTTTAGAGCCGCCAGATGGTAGGAGTGGACAAAGTAGGCGTGCAATCCTTCCGGACCCGTATCGATGTCCTCCAGCAGGGCATGATCGTTACGAACGCGAAGCGTGTTCCAGCCGATCTGGGGGATTTTCAGGCTTTTGTCGGCGGGCTGCATTTCCACCACATCCCCGGCAATCCAACCCAAGCCTTCTGTGGTTGCCTTTTCCAGCCCACGCTCGGCCATGAGTTGCATGCCCACGCAAATGCCCAGGAAGGGTGTGTTGCCGTCGCGCACCCTCTCTTGCAGCACCTCCACCATGCCCGGCACCGCGTCCAGTCCGGCGCGGCAGTCGGCATAGGCACCAACACCGGGCAAGACGATGCGGTCCGCTTTGCGCACCACATCGGCATCGGCGGTGAGGTCGATGGTGGCGGTGATGGCAATGTCCCGCGCGGCCCGCTCAAACGCCTTGGTGGCAGAGCGCAAATTGCCGGAGCCGTAGTCTATGATGGCCACGCGCATGGTCAGGCATTTCCGTCGGCAAACATGCCAAAGGTTGGTTTTGGCGCATGGGAAGGACCGCGAATAATGGGCGGCGTGGTGACCGGCACTTCCGGCACTGTCTCTTCTATCAGCTTCGCCAGATAGGACGTGACGGCGTGGGTCTCGTCCTGCCCATCGGCCACGCCCACGAAGGTGTAACCCTTGCGGTCCAACTGGCGACGGCGCAGGTGGTGGCCCTCTAAAAGAAGCACAATGGGCGGGACGCCGCCCAGCACCAGAGCAGCAGCGGCGAAAGACGTGGCCAATAGGGCACCGACGGCCAGAACAAAAATCACATAAAGGGCAAGCACCCCATAAAGCCCGTGCCAAACCAGCCAGACCGGGGGCGCAAGAACGGACCAACGGGCCTGTGTTTCAGGAATGGCGCGCAGGCCATCAAGGCCAGCCAAAGCCTGTTCCGCGTTTGGTGCGCCTTCAGCGCGGGCGGCGATGGCCTTGGGGTCGATCCCGGCAGGGGCGTGGATGGTGTAAATCATGGGATGATCCGCTGACAATCAGTCCGTTAGGGTGCCTTTGGTGGAGGGCACAGCATGGCCCATGCGCTCATCCATGGAGACGGCGATGCGCAGGGCGCGGGCCACGGCCTTGAAACAGGTCTCGGCAATGTGGTGGGCGTTATCGCCATAGTGATTGGTGACGTGCAACGTGATGCGCGCACCTTGGGAGAAGGCTTGGAAGAACTCCCGCACCAATTCCGTATCGAATGTGCCAATCTTGGAATGGGGGAAGGCCACCTTCCACACCAGATAGGGGCGGCCGGAAACGTCGATGGCAGCGCTGGTCATGGCCTCATCCATGGGCAGATCGAAAGACGCATAGCGGGTGATGCCCCGCCGCTCGCCCAGCGCTTCGTTCAGGGCCTGACCCAGCGCCCAGCCGCAATCTTCCACCGTGTGGTGGTCGTCAATGTGCAGATCGCCATCGGCCTTCACCGTCACATCCATCATGGCGTGCTTGGCCAGCTGGTCCAGCATATGGTCAAAAAAGCCCACGCCCGTGGCGTGGTCGTGTTTGCCCGTGCCGTCCAGATTGAGGGAGACGGAAATCTTCGTCTCATTGGTATTGCGGGCAATTTCTGCGGTGCGGGTCATTTTCATGTTGGGGTCTTAGGCCCCGTCTCCCGTTGCGTCGTTCTGGGCGTGTCTTACAGAACGGCCCACGACGTTGCAAACGCCCATTGGCGCCCTACATCTGGCGCAACACAAAGGGTGGGTGGGGCTTTTATGAGACCACCCGTCCTCTCATGTCCATCAATGGAGTGAAGACTTGAACCATTCTCAAAATGCAAATGGCGGCTGGCTGCCGGATGTCCACGCCACCACCATCATCATGGTCCGCAAGGACGGTAAGGTGGTGCTGGCCGGTGACGGGCAGGCCTCCATGGGCCAGACCGTCATGAAATCCAATTCCAAGAAAGTGCGCCGTCTTGGCAAAGGAGATGTAATTTGCGGCTTTGCCGGGTCTACCGCAGACGCTTTCACCCTGCTGGAGCGGCTGGAAAGCAAGCTGGAGCAATATCCCGACCAACTCATGCGCGCTTGCGTGGAACTGGCGAAAGACTGGCGCACAGACCGCTATCTGCGCCGTCTGGAAGCCATGATGCTGGTGGCCAATAAAGACGTTTCCCTGTGCCTCACGGGCGTGGGTGATGTGTTTGAGCCGGAAAACGGTGTGATGGCCATCGGCTCCGGGGGCAATTATGCCCTCGCCGCAGCTCGCGCGCTCTATGACACGGAGGCGGATGCCGAAACTATCGCCAAAAAAGCCATGACCATCGCCGCCGACATCTGCGTCTACACCAACCATAATCTGGTGGTGGAAAGCATGGACGCGGCTTAAGCGTGCAGGTTTTTCAACCAGTCTTTAAGGGTGGGCGGCAATCCATTGAGCGTGTCGGCAAGGTAGCGGCATTCCCCGCCACTGCCTTCCGCCACGATGGTGGGTTGCAGCCCGTTATTGTCGAACACGCGCCAAAGGTCGACCTTGGCGCTGTAAGGGGCGAAATTGGCCAAGGAGCGGTCAAACCGGCGGTGGATGTCGGCCTCGGGAACGGGGTGACCGCCTTCCAGCACACGGCGGGCCACACGGGCGACGCTGGTTTCCGCGCGGGCCACGGCAAAATAAAGCAGGTGGACTTTAATGCCCGCCGCTTTGGCCCGGTCGAACAGGTTGAGATAAGTGCGGCCGGAAAGGGTGGTTTCCAGGGTGATGATGGACGTGCCGTTGCGGGCCTTACCCGTGATGAAATCCTCTAACATGGCCAGGGTCACGCGGGCGGCGCGGCGTTGTTCACTGGCAGGATCAAAAGGTGCAAGACCGCGGGCGATTTCATCCAGATTGACGAAACGCTTGCCGCCTGTCACCGCCTCGATATGGGCGCGGGCATAGCGGGTTTTGCCCACGCCATTAGCCCCGGCAATGACCCATAGGATTGGTTGAGAAGGGGCCATGATTGGCTCCGGACAAAGAGTATTCCAGGCAGCATAAGCGCCAAAGGCGTGGGCTGCAAAAGTAGAGAGAAAAACAAATGTCTGATTATTCCCCCCGGGAGATCGTTTCCGAATTGGACCGGTTCATTATCGGTCAAAAAGACGCCAAGCGGGCGGTGGCGGTGGCCATGCGCAACCGCTGGCGGCGGCAGCAGCTGGAATCGCCCATGCGCGAAGAGGTGATGCCTAAAAACATCCTCATGATTGGCCCCACCGGCGTGGGTAAGACGGAAATTTCCCGCCGTCTGGCCAAACTGGCCGGTGCGCCTTTCATCAAGGTGGAGGCCACCAAATTTACCGAAGTGGGCTATGTGGGCCGGGATGTGGAACAGATCATCCGCGACCTGTTGGAAATCGGCATTGGTCTGGTCCGCGAGAAAAAACGCGAAAAGGTGAAGGCCAAGGCCCACCTGGCGGCGGAGGATCGCGTGCTGGATGCTCTGGTGGGGGCCAATGCCAGCCCGTCCACCCGTTCCAAATTCATGCAACAATTGCGCGATGGGGAGTTGGACGACAAGGAGATCGAAATTGAGGTGGCCGATACCGGCAACCCCATGGGCGGTATGGAAATCCCCGGCATGCCCGGCGGCGGCATGGGCATGATTAATCTTGGTGACATGATGTCCAAAGCCATGGGCCAGCGCACGAAAATGCGCAAAACCACGGTGAAGGAGAGCTACGAACTGCTAATCGCCGAGGAGAGCGACAAGCTGTTGGATGACGAACAAATCGTCATGGAGGCCATGGAAGCCACGCAGAACGATGGCATCGTTTTCCTGGACGAGATCGACAAGATCGCTGTGGGCAATGATGTGCGCACGGGCTCCGTCTCCCGCGAGGGTGTTCAGCGGGACCTGCTGCCGCTGGTGGAAGGCACAACGGTGGCCACCAAGCACGGCCCTATCAAAACGGACCATATTTTGTTCGTGGCCTCCGGCGCGTTCCATGTGGCCAAGCCGTCCGATTTGCTACCGGAATTGCAGGGCCGCTTGCCCATCCGCGTAGAATTGCGAGCGCTCACCAAAGATGATTTCGTGCGCATTCTCACCGACACGGAGGCCAGCCTCATCAAGCAATATGTGGCGCTGATGGGCACGGAAGACCTCACGCTGGAGTTTACCGACGATGCCATCGATGCGCTGGCCGACATTGCCGTGGAGCTGAATTCCTCGGTGGAGAATATCGGCGCGCGGCGTTTGCAGACAGTCATGGAGCGGGTGCTGGATGAGATTTCCTTCGATGCTCCCGATAAGGGTGGCACGACGCTCACCATTGATGCGGATTACGTCCGCTCCAATGTGGGCGATCTGGCCAAAAATACAGACCTTTCGCGCTACATTTTGTGAATGAAAACGGGCTGGGTGATTATCGCCCAGCCCCTTTACGATTTGGCGCAAAGCGCCTTAAGAAGCGCCATGGCTGCTTCGATCGACACTTCCATCATCAACCCGGACGACCTGCGCCAGCGGCTTACCGCGCTGACGGGCGCAGACGGTGATGGCTCATCCAACGATGTGCGCAAAGAAGTGCTGGCCACGCTGAAGGAAGCGTCCCGAAGCGGGCGGGCGCGCGTGGAGGCACTCCTGTTGGAAGACGGGTCTGGCCAGAAATGCGCGGAACGGCTGTCGGACCTGCAGGATGAAATCATCCGCTGCCTTTACGACTTCGCCATCGTCCACGTCTTCCGCGCCTCCAACCTGTCCAGCGGTGAGCGCATGGCCATCGTCGCGGTGGGCGGCTACGGGCGCGGCACGCTGGCCCCGGGCTCGGACCTTGATCTGCTGTTTCTGCTGCCCTTCAAGCAAACGGCTTTGGGCGAGAGCATTGTGGAATACATGCTCTATATACTGTGGGACATGGGCTATAAAGTGGGCCATGCCACGCGCACGGTGAGCCAGTGCATCAGCCTGTCCAAGCAGGACATGACCATCCGCACCTCCATTCTGGAAGCCCGCTATTTGTGGGGCGAGAAGGCGCTCTTCAAACAACTGACCAAAGAGTTTGATAAAGACGTGGTGAAGGGCACCGCGCCGGAATTCATCGCCGCCAAACTGGATGAGCGCGACAGCCGCCACGAAAAATCCGGTCGCTCCCGCTATCTGGTGGAACCCAATGTGAAAGACGGCAAGGGCGGCTTGCGGGACCTGCACACGCTGTTTTGGATTGCCAAATATTACTACGGCGCGCGCAACCGCCGGGAGCTTCGAAAGGCGCCGGTTTTCTCTTCCGCCGAGTTTCGCAAATTCACCAAGGCACAGGATTTTCTGTGGGCCGTGCGCTGCCACCTCCACTTTCTCACCGGGCGGGCAGAGGAGCGGCTGAGTTTTGATGTGCAGCCCATGCTGGCGGATCGGCTGGGCTATCAAACCCACCCCGGCCAAAGCGCGGTGGAGCGCTTTATGAAGCACTACTTTTTGGTGGCCAAGGATGTGGGGGATTTGACCCGCATTCTGTGTTCCGCCCTGGAAGAGGAACAGGCCAAAAAGGCCACCCGCGTCACCTCCCTCATCCGTTCCATTACCCGTCGGCCCAAACCCATTAAGGGCACAGACCAATTTCTGAACGCCAATAACCGCATTCTGCCCGTGGATGAAGACGTGTTCACCCGCGATCCGGTGAACATTTTTCGCATGTTCCAAATTGCCGAAGACAAGGGCCTGCTCTTCCATCCCGATGCCATGCGGCTGGTCTCTCGCTCGCTCAAACTCATCGACAGGCCGCTAAAGCAGAACCCAGACGCCAATGCGGCCTTTCTTGCCGTTCTCACCTCCCGCAAGAGCCCGGAGCGGACCCTGCGCAAGATGAATGAATCGGGCGTGCTGGGCCGCTTCATCCGCGACTTTGGCAAAATCGTCGCCATGATGCAGTTCAACATGTATCACCACTACACGGTGGACGAGCACCTCATCCGTTCCATTGGAATTTTATCAGGAATTGAAAAAGGCAATGCGGTGGACGAGCACCCGCTGGCCAATGAAATCATGGCCGACACACCCCATCGGGTGGTGCTCTATGTGGCGCTGCTGCTGCACGATATTGCCAAGGGTCGGCCTGAAGACCATTCCATTGCCGGGGCCAAAGTGGCCCGCCGCGTCTGCCCCCGTTTGGGGCTTGATGCCAAGCAGACGGAACTGGTGGCCTGGCTCATAGAGCACCACCTGCTCATGTCCACAGAAGCGCAATCCCGTGATTTGAACGATGAGCGCACGATCACAAATTTTGCCCAGGTGATGCAGACCATGGAGCGCATGAAGGCGCTACTGGTGCTCACGGTCTGCGATATTAAAGCCGTGGGGCCGGGCGTGTGGAATGGCTGGAAGGGTCAGCTTTTGCGCACGCTTTACTATGAAACCGAGCCCCATCTGACAGGTGGTTTCACCACAGTGCCGCGCGGCCAGAAGGTCGCTTTTGTCAAAGAAGAACTCACCGCCGCTTTTGCAGGCGATGACAGCTGGCAGGACGGTGAACTAGCTCGTATCCTTGACCTTCACTACGACAATTACCTGCTCACCATGCCCTTTGAAGCGCAAAAGCGGCATCTGGTTTTTGTGCGGGATACGGAACGCGCGGGCGCTTCCTTTGCCACCACCGTGGCCACGCGGGAATTTGAAGCCATCACGGAAATCACGCTGCTTGCGCCGGACCACCCCCGCCTCCTCTCCAGCATCACCGGTTGTTGTGCGGCGGCGGGGGCCAATATTGTTGATGCGAAAATTTTCACCATGCGCAACGGGAAAGCGCTGGATTCCATCTTCATTACCCGCCTCTATGATGATGTGGAGGACGAAAAGCGGCGCGCGCAAAACATTGCCGACAATATCGAGAAAGTGCTCACCGGTGAGGTGAAGCTGTCCAATTTGCTTGCGGCCCGGGCGAAGCCGCCACGGCGCGAACGGGCCTTTAAGCTCACACCGCAGATTCGGGTGGACAATTCCCTGTCCGACGATTTCACCGTCATCGAAATTGAATGCCTGGATCGGCCTGGCCTCTTGTCAGACATTACCGATGCCTTGTCCGAAGCCCAGTTGGATACGGCTTCCGCACACATCGCCACATTTGGGGAGAAGATGGTGGACGTGTTTTACGTGCGCGATCTCACCGGCTCCAAGGTGACGACACCGCAACGGCTCACGGCCATCAAGAAGCGTCTGGCCCGGGCGGTCTTGTCTGAAAAACAACGGGCGGCGCTGGACAAGAAGTCGGCTGCATGAGCGGACTGATTGGCAAATTTGCCACCGTCGGCGGGGCCACCATGGCCAGTCGGGTGATGGGCTTTGGGCGGGAAGCCATGATGGCCGCTGCGCTGGGCACCGGGCCGGTGGCGGACGTGTTTTACACCTGCTTTCGCTTCCCCAATCTGTTTCGGCGGCTGTTTGCGGAAGGGGCGTTCAACATCGCGTTCATCCCTCTCTTTGCCAAAGAGCTGGAACAGGGTGGAGAAGAAGCGGCGCGGCTGTTTGCGCGGCAGGTTTTTGCGGTGCTGTTCACCTGGCTTTCCCTTTTTACGGCCATCGCTCTGCTGGCCATGCCGTTTCTGGTCTCGACCATCGTGGCTCCAGGCTTTGTGGATTCGCCGGAGAAATTCGATCTCTCCGTCACCATGACGCGCATCATGTTTCCCTATCTCATGTGCATGTCGCTGGTGGCGATGTGTTCGGGCATTTTGAACTCATTACGGCGCTATTTTTTGGCCGCCATCGTGCCGGTGTTGCTCAACGTCATTCTGGTATCCGTATTGGCCACAGCCATCGTGCTAGATTGGTCAGACCGTTTCACCGGGCTGGCGCTGGCGTGGGGCGTTCTGGCGTCTGGCATCGCCCAACTGGCGTTTTTGATCTGGGGCGTCCGGCGGGAGGGCATGGGCTTTCGTCTCACCACCCCACGCATGACACCAGCCATCAAGCGGTTGCTGGTGCTCATGGGGCCGGGTCTGCTGACCGGGGGTGTGCTGCAAATCAATTTGCTCATCGGCACCATCATCGCCACGGCTCAGGATGGGGCCAATGCGCTTTTGAATTACGCCGACAGGCTCAATCAATTGCCACTGGGCGTCATTGGTATTGCGGTGGGCGTTGTTTTGCTGCCGGAACTTTCGCGCGCCTTGAAAGCGGGAGACCATGGTGAAGCGGAGAAATTGCAAAACCGGTCGTTGGAGTTCTCGCTGGCGCTCACCCTGCCAGCGGCGGTGGGCTTTTGTGTCATCCCTGCCGAAATTGTGGCGCTGGTCTATGAGCGGGGCGCGTTTGATGCCACGGCCACGGCCAACACCGCCGCCGCCCTCACCGCCTTTGCTACGGGCCTGCCCGCCTATGTGATGATGAAGGTCTTCCAGCCCGCCTTTTTTGCCCGGGAAGACATGCGCACACCGTTTTACTTTTCCTGCATCATGGTTGTGGCCAATATCGCCCTATCGCTGACCCTGTTTCCAATCGATGGCCATGTGGGCATCGCCGTGGCCACCTCTGCGTCGGCTTGGGTCAACCTGATCCTACTGGCCGCCACATCCTGGCACCGTGGTGATTTCCGGCCAGACCGGATAACGCTCAAGCGCATCACTCTCCTGATAACAGCCAGCCTATTGATGGGCCTCGTTATCTGGCTGGTGCGAGACTTCTTCTCCGCCACACTGGCTACCGGCGGTTTCACCACAGAACTGGTTCTAGTGCCCGCCCTCATTGCCCTGGGCAGCATCATCTATTTCAGCTTTGCCCTCGCCACCGGTGCCATAGACCGGGCGCCTCTCACGCGCCTCTTGCGCCGGTAAGCACTCTGGCCCATGAAGCGGCCAAACTTTGAACATGAGGTCCACAGTATGTCTACTTTTTCTGGGTCCAAAATCGAAGAACGCGTTTTTTCCGGTATCCAGCCCACGGGCAATTTGCATCTGGGCAATTATCTGGGGGCCATCCAGAATTTTGTGAAGTTGCAGGACAGCTATAATTGCGTGTTCTGCGTGGTGGATTTGCACGCCATCACCGTTTGGCAGGACCCGGCTGAACTGGCCGACAATATTCGCGAGGTGACTGCGGCCTTCATAGCCTCCGGCATCGACCCTGAAAAACACATCGTGTTCAACCAGAGCCAGGTGCCGGAACATGCGGAACTGGCCTGGGTGTTCAACTGCGTGGCCCGCATGGGTTGGTTGCGCCGCATGACGCAATTTAAGGAAAAGGCGGGCAAACACGCAGAAGAGGCTTCCGTTGGCCTATTCTCTTACCCCAATCTCATGGCTGCAGATATTCTCGCCTATCGCGCCACCCATGTGCCCGTGGGGGAGGATCAGAAACAGCATTTGGAACTGACACGCGATATCGCGCAAAAATTCAACAATGACTATTCCGACCGCATCGCGTCCCTTAATCTGGGTGAAGAGATGATGGTGGGGGATGAAAAAGTGCAGGGCTATTTCCCGCTCACCGAACCCATCATCGGTGGCCCTGCCGCGCGGGTCATGTCGCTGCGGGACGGGACGAAGAAAATGTCCAAGTCGGACCCATCAGACCTCTCTCGCATCGTGATGACGGATGATGCGGACGCCATCGCCAAAAAGATACGCAAGGCGCGCACGGATCCGGCCCCCCTGCCGGATGCTCTTGATGATCTGGGGGATCGGCCGGAGGCCAATAATCTGGTGGGCCTGTTTGCGGCTCTCAATGGCACGGACAAACAAGCGGTATTGGCGGAGTTTACCGGGGCAGAATTTTCCAAATTCAAACCGGCGCTGGCAGACTTGGCTGTGGCGAAGATTGAACCCATCGCCACGGAAATGCGCCGTTTGCAGGCTGATCCGGCTGAAATTGATGCCATTTTGGTAAATGGCGCAGACCGGGCACGGGAAATTGCGGCGGGCGTGCTGGCTGACGTGAAAGAAATCGTCGGGTTTATTGGCGCGCGATAGATTTTGCGCTCACGGCAGTTCGACTTCGCTGAACGTCTACTCGGGTGCGGCAAACGATTGCCGGGCAGCTCTTCGCTGCCTTCGCCCCTAAACCGGGAAATTGAAAGGGTCTTATTCACAACAACCATGGCGTTTCGCGCCAAGCACCTTATGTTGAATGCGACAGGGCAGTCGCCCGCTTCAGAGACCGACGATCATGGTCAGTAAAAGAGAAGTCCGCCAAGAGGGACATCGGCGCAAATTTCTGGCCGTGGTGGATTCCACGCCGGAATGCGAAAAGGCAATACACTACGCCGCCCGTCGTGTGGCGGGGATCGATGCGGATTTAGTGCTCATCTACGTCATCCAGCCCGGCGAATTTCAACATTGGCTTGGTGTGGAAGACGTGATGCGGGCGGAGGGACAAACCGCAGCGGAAGCGGCATTGGCCAAAGGCGTTCAATGGGCGCAGGACTTTGGGGGCATTACGCCGGAGACGGTCATTAAAGAGGGCAAAACTGTCTCCGCCATTGAAGAGCTGATTGAGGAGGACCACGACATTGCGCTCATGGTTCTGGCCGCCGGTGATGGTAAAGATGGACCCGGTCCGCTGGTTTCCGCTTTGGCATCCACAGGGTCCACCTTCTCCCTGCCCGTGACCATCGTGCCCTGCACGTTGACGGATGAAGAAATTGACGATCTGGTGTGATAAGTTGACTTGAAAAGGCTAGAAATCAGGTCTAATTTAGAAAAATTCTAAGTAAGAGCAAACATCCCACAGCGCCACCTTCACAGGAGCAAGGCCATGTTTATCCAGACCGAAGCGACGCCAAACCCCAGCACGTTGAAATTCCTGCCGGGCGAAACGGTGGCCGAAAATGGCCCGTTTGAATTTACTGGGGCCGAGGAAGCGGAGGGGAAGTCCCCGCTGGCGCAGGCATTGCTTTCCATTCCAGCGGTGACCGGCGTTTTCTTCGGCTTTGATTTCGTTACCGTGACGAAATCCGACGAGACCGAATGGCAGCATCTCAAGCCCGCCATTTTGGGCGTAATCATGGAACACTATATGTCTGGTGCTCCTGTGATGACACAAAGTGGTCATGATGCCGGTGTGCCGGAAACGGAAGGGTTTGTGGAAGAGGGCAGCGAGGAAATTGTTGCCACCATCAAAGAATTGCTGGAAACGCGCGTACGCCCAGCCGTTGCCCAAGACGGCGGCGACATCACGTTCCACGGCTTTCGCGATGGCCGGGTTTTTTTGAAAATGCGCGGGGCTTGCGCTGGCTGCCCGTCTTCCACAGCAACGCTGCAACACGGTATTCAAAACCTGCTCAAACACTTCATTCCTGAAGTGGATGCGGTTGAGGCGGTCCAATAGGCCAGATGAAGGGTATGGGAGACCCTTGCGACCCAAACCGAGTTCGTAAACACAGCCTCATGACCGCCAAGCCATAACACCCATGTTGCTAGCCTTTGATACGTCCGGTCCCCACTGCACCACTGTTTTGGCTGCGCAGGATGGATCAGTCATAGCCATGCGCAGTGAAGAGATCGGACGCGGACATGCCGAGCATCTGATGGGTTTTGCACAAGACGTCTTGGCTCAGGGCGGCGCCCGGTGGAGCGACCTGACCTGCATTGGCTGCACCACCGGTCCCGGCTCGTTTACCGGGCTGCGTGTGGGACTGGCCACAGCACAAGGCTTGGCTCTGGCACTCAAAAAACCTGGTGTGGGGGTGAGCGTGTTTGAGGTGCTGGCCCGCGCTTGCCTTGATACGAAAGACCCCCACCCTTTCTGCATCGTTCAGGATGCCAGGCGTGAGCAGGTCTACCTCCAGACATTTAATGCAAGCGGGCAGCCCATGGCTGCACCTTGCGTTGTGGACTTGACGCAACTGGCAAAGGAGATCCCCACATCCATTACCCGTGTGGCCGGGACCGGGGCCCAAATGGCGGCGATGCGGAGAGGTGATCTGCAAGTGCTGGATATGGACCCTTATCCAACCCCTCAAAACCTTGCCACCGCCTGTGCTGCCGCGCCGAAGGAAGCCAGCCTTTCTCCCCTTTACCTGCGGTCTGCGGATGCAAAACCCCAAAGGGCGGTAGCGCAGCTGTGAAACGACCCGCTTTGTTTCGACGCAAGCAAGAACCTCATATTCTGGCCGTTGGCACGACATGGGCGCGAGCCATTGCAAGTTTACATGCCACCAATTTTGCCCGGGGCTGGTCCACCAGTGATGTGGAACACTTGTTAGAACAGCCCACCGTTCTTGCTCTTGTGGCCTGTCCCGTGGGCGCCAAAGCAGACCCCCATGATGGCGAGGCCGGTGAAGCACAAGCGGTGGGTTTTTGCCTGCTGCGGCGCATTGGAACGGGGCCAGACAGCGAAGCGGAAATTCTCTCCATCGCCGTGGAAAAGAGCTGGCGCAATCAGGGTGTGGCGGAAGCCTTGATGCGCGAGGCTATTCTGCATTTGAGCCATGAACGGGTGGAAAACCTGTTTTTGGAAGTGGCTGCCGATAACGGGGCGGCCATCGCCCTTTATGCCAAATTTGGCTTTGAGACCGTAGGAGAACGGCCCGGCTATTACGCCGCCAAAACCGGTAAAACCGGCCCCCGCGTGAAAGCGCTGATCCAACGTCTCACCCTCTCGTCGCCCTTGTGATAAGCCGCCCACACGCGTAGCCTTTGGCTTTGGAAACCACGCGGTCCGGACCGCATGAACCTTCAATGCGGACCGCCTTTTTGATGCACGAAACCACCAAAGCCGCTTCACTGCCCAGCCTGAGTCTGCGTGGTAAGTTTCGGGTTTGTTTCGTGATTTTCGCCCTAGCGCTTGTGCTTGTGGTTCTCCTGCCCTTTCATCTGCTGATTTTGGGCGGCGCAAAGATCTGGACCCTTTTTGGGGGCAAAAGTGCGGGCGGGTCCCTGACGGGTCTCATGCCCATGCTTTTTCACCGCGCGGTCCTGCTGTGCATGGGCGTACGATTGACCCTCCATGGCACAATTAGCAAAGACCGCCCTCTGCTTTTGGTGGCCAATCATGTGAGCTGGCTGGATATTGTGGTGTTGGGCGCCGTGGCGCCCCTCAGTTTTGTGGCCAAATCGGAAATGCGGTCATGGCCCATCTTTGGGCAATTGGCGATGCTGCAAAGAACGGTGTTTGTGGAGCGGGATGAGCGCCGTCGGGCGGGCATTCAGGCGGGAGAGATTGCTGATCGTATGACGGCAAGGGAGATTATGGTTTTATTTCCCGAAGGTACCACATCGGACGGTATGGGTCTGCTGCCCTTCAAAACCCCGCTCTTTGAGGCGGCGAAAATCGCACTGGCCAAATCACCGGTGACTGAGGCCATGGTTCAGCCCGTGGCGCTGCGCTACAGCCATCTATCCGGCATGCCCATGGGTCGGGCAGAAATGCCCCATGTGGCATGGCCCGGAGAAATTGGGCTTGGGGAAAGCCTGCTGCCCATCATTGCCAGAGGTGCCATGGATGTGGCCGTGCATCTGGCACAGCCCATAACCATGGACGAGAATGCCAACCGTAAACTGGTGGCAGCCCAGGCCAGCGCTGCCATCAGACAGATGCTCTTGCCCCGGCGCTGACAGCCTTGGCACTCAGCGCTTTATAAACGTGAACCATTAACGCACCCGCGAATAGCGGGGTGAGAAGGTTGACGATGGGAACGGACAGGAGCGCGGCGATCATCAGCCCGGCGAGAAAGATTTCGAGCCCATGGCGTTGGCGCAGCGTCGTCACCTCCTCCATGGAGTGGTGGCGCAGGGCCGCAAACTGGAAATATTCACGCCCCAGCAAATAACCGTTCAGCACAAAGAAAATAATCACACCCAGACCCAGCACCAGAGCGAGAATGAGCGCAATCAAGTTACCGATCAGCACCAGCGCAAAAAAGCGCAGGGAAATACCGATGGATTGCACCAAGGGCAGGGGCGTCCCAGGCTTATCGGCCGGATAATGCACTTTTTCCACTTCTTCCGCCACATCATCCAGAAAGACACCGGCAAAGACCGAGGTGACGGGCGCGATGAGGAAACCGAGGCCAATCACCAATCCTGCGCCCAGCACCCAGGTTACGGTGGTGGCAGCCCATGGCCACTGGGCCAGATAGGGCAGCAAGAATGCCTCATTGGCCGCTTGGAGGGCAAACCAAAGGCCAATCAACATGGTTACGGTCAACCCGATGGATTTCCAAAGGACGGCGCGAAAACGGGGGGAAAATATCTGAGAAAGGGTGTTGGACAGGGCGGAGGACAGCATCGTGGTTTCGTCAAGGCGATTTCGTTGCTTCCATTATGTGGGATGCAAATGTGGCCCCCGCAAGCGCCGCTTTCTTGTGGCCGCATAATGGTCTAAGCACGCCCCCCATAAGCCGCTCAAAAATCAGGAAAAGCCATGAGTGAGACCAAATTTGACGTGTTGACCGTGGGCAACGCCATTGTGGACATTATTGCCCGCGCCGATGATGATTTTTTGGGCCGGGAGGACATCACAAAAGCGGCCATGAACCTGATTGATGCGCCGCGCGCCGAGCATCTCTATTCTGTCATGGGCCCTGCCATTGAAACATCCGGCGGGTCTGCCGGTAACACCGCAGCAGGCCTCGCCAGCCTTGGCGGCAAAGCGGCCTATCTGGGCAAGGTAAGCGATGACCATTTGGGTGGGGTATTTACCCACGACATCCGCGCCATCGGCGTCCATTTTGATACGGCACCGTTGAAGGGCGAGCCGCCCACGGCCCGCTCCATGATCTTTGTGACCCCCGACGGGGAGCGCACTATGAACACCTATCTGGGGGCCTGTGTGGAACTGGGCCCTGAAGATGTGGACAAGGACGTGGTGGCTGCAAGCCAAGTGACCTATTTCGAAGGCTATCTGTGGGATCCGCCGCGCGCTAAAGACGCCATTCGTCTGGCCGCTGAGGTGGCCCACGAAAACAAGCGTCAGGTGGCGCTCACCCTCTCCGATTCCTTCTGTGTGGACCGCTACCGGGACGAATTTCTCGACCTGATGCGTTCGGGAACAGTGGATTTGATCTTCGCCAATGATGCGGAGCTCAAAAGCCTTTATCAGACCTCCGATTTGAAGAGCGCCGTGAGCGCCGTTAAAGAAAACGTGGCCCTGGCCGCTGTCACCTTGGGCGAAAAAGGCTCCATGGTGGTTTCCCACGAGCAAACGCTGGAAGTGGATGCCCACCCCATCGACAAGCTTGAAGATACGACAGGCGCGGGCGATCTATACGCTGCCGGCTTCCTTTACGGCCTCACTTCCGGTCGCAATTTACGCGATTGCGCCCGCATCGGCGGTCTCGCAGCAGCCGAGGTCATCCAACATATCGGCCCCCGCCCGCAGGTGAGCCTAAAGGACTTGCTGGCCCAGTCTGAGATCTAAGGGCAGTAAGTTTCTAGGTTTGGTTGAAGAAAGGGCCCGTAAAATTCAAAACTCTTCCCTCATGCTCGGCTTTATGCCGGGCATCCATTCCTTCAAACCAAAAAAATGTTCAAATCACCGGAATGGATTGCCGGAACAAGGCCGGCAATGGGGGACAGTGTTTAAGCCGTTTTAGGCCTAAGCCGCCTTTGGGGCGGCGTTGCGCACTTTATCATCCACATGGGTTTCGAACTTCTCGAAATTGGTGATGAATTTGGCGACGAGGTCTTCAGCGGCCCGGTCATAGGCATCCTTGTCGGCCCAGGTTTCACGGGGGTTGAGGAGAGCTGTGTCCACACCTTCCACCATCACAGGCACTTCCAGACCAAAATGGGGGTCTTTGCGCATGTCGGCCTCGTTGAGAGAACCGTCCAGCGCGGCTTTCAGCAGCGCACGGGTGGCTTTGATGGGCATGCGGCTGCCCTCACCATAGGGGCCACCGGTCCAGCCCGTATTCACCAACCAACAGGTGGCACCGTGGGTGGCGATCTTGTCCCGCAAAAGGTTGCCATAGACGCTGGGGTGGCGGGGCATGAAGGGGGCGCCGAAACAGGTGGAGAAGGTGGCCTGGGTGCCCTTCACGCCTTTTTCCGTACCCGCCACTTTGGCGGTGTAGCCGGACAGAAAATGATACATGGCCTGGGCCGGGGTCATGCGGGCGATGGGGGGCAATACGCCGGACGCATCGGCGGTGAGCATGATGATTGTTTTGGGATGGGGGGCCGTTCCCGTCTCCGAGGCATTGGGAATGTAATGCATGGGGTAAGCCACGCGCCCATTTTCGGTGTAATGGGCATCGTCAAAATCCGGGACACCATCGGGGCTGATAACCACATTTTCCAACACCGAACCCCAGCGCTGGGTTGTGGAATAGATTTCCGGCTCCGCTTCTTCGCTCAAACGAATGGTCTTGGCGTAGCAGCCGCCTTCAAAATTAAAGATGCCATTGTCGGACCAACCGTGCTCGTCATCGCCCACCAGCGTGCGGGAAGCATCGGAAGAGAGCGTGGTTTTGCCCGTACCGGACAGACCGAAAAACAGGGCAGCATTATTGTCATCGCCCACATTGGCGGAACAGTGCATGGGCATGACGCCCTGGTCAGGCAGGAAGTAGTTGAGTGCGCCGAAGACGGATTTCTTGGTTTCGCCCGCATATTCCGTGCCGCCAATCAGCACCAGTTTGCGACTCATGTTCACAGCGATCACCGTTTCCGACTTACAGCCATGGCGGGCCGGGTCAGCACGGAAGGAAGGCAGGTTGATGATGGTCATGTCCGGGCCGAACTGATCCAGCTCTTCGCGGGCAGGGCGGCGCAGCAAGTGGCGGATGAACAGGCCGTGCCAGGCGAATTCCAAGAATACACGGACGGAAATGCGGTAGTCTGGGTCAGCTCCACCATAGAGGTCTTGGGCAATCAGGTTCATGCCTTTGGCATGGTCCAGCATGTCGCCCAGCAGGGCCTCAAAATGGGCTTCGCTCATGGCCTGGTTATTGTCCCACCACACGGTGTCTTCCGTCTCGCCATCGCGCACCAGATATTTGTCTGTGGCGGACCGGCCCGTGTGTTTGCCCGTGGTCACGGAAAGGCAGCCCTTGGCTGTGGCTTTACCCTCGCCCCGTTCGATGGCGAGATCAAACAGGGCCTTGTCCTCATCATTCCAGCGGATGCTGGCATAACCGGACAGGCCCACCGCTTCTGCGCCGGAAAGGGAGCTGCGCGTGCCGTGATCGGCGCTGGAAACTGTGCTGGTCATGAAACTAAGCCTTTCGCGTTCGTTGGCACCGCATTTGAGATGCGAAACGTCGCTTTGATGACAGGTTGGCCGGGCTGTCCCGGAAGTGCGCGGAAATTGGCAGGCACCTTTCACGAAAGCAAGGCATCAAAATCGGTTGAAATTCCGGTAAATCGATTAAATGTGCGCCGTTCAGCCCTGCCTTATTTTGGCTTGGCTGGGGGCTTAGGGCACTAATCGTTTCAATCCCTTCACCCGGTTTTTTCATTATAAGCCTTTGGTATGAAACGCATGGCACCGCTTTATCGTTAAGGGGTGAGCTTGGTGTAATACCAATGTCGGGGCTAGAGTGGCGCAGTGCTGTGGCAGGGCGCTTACCTTTTTAAGAACGGGGGCAAAGCCATTGCGCCCCAACAGACTGATTTGGAGACTACCATGCCCACCATTGCTCTCGTGGATGATGATCGCAACATCCTCACCTCCGTCTCCATTGCGCTGGAGTCTGAAGGCTACAAGGTGGAAACCTATACGGATGGGGCCTCGGCTCTGGACGGGCTGCAGATGCGGCGGCCGGACCTGGCGATTTTCGACATTAAGATGCCCCGCATGGACGGCATGGAATTGCTGCGGCGGTTGCGCCAGAAATCCGACCTGCCGGTCATTTTTCTCACCTCCAAGGATGATGAGATTGACGAACTTTTCGGCCTGAAAATGGGGGCCGATGATTTCATCACCAAACCTTTCTCCCAGCGTCTGTTGGTGGAGCGGGTGAAAGCGGTGCTGCGCCGGGTGACGGCCCGGGCGGAAGGGGGCGGGGCGGTCATGGCGGAGGGGTCCGCCAACATGCTGGAGCGGGGCCATTTGCAAATGGATCAGGAGCGCCACACCAGCCTTTGGAAAGGCAAGGCGGTGACGCTGACGGTCACCGAATTTCTCATTCTGTTTGCCCTGGCCCAGCGGCCTGGCGTGGTGAAGTCGCGGGACTCGCTCATGGATGCGGCCTATGACGATCAGGTCTATGTGGATGACCGCACCATCGACAGCCACATCAAGCGGCTGCGCAAGAAGTTTAAACAGGTGGATGATGATTTCGACATGATCGAAACGCTGTATGGCGTGGGCTACCGGTTCCGCGAGGGTTAGAGCATTTTATGGATCGCAGCGCCGATCTTGCCGATGGGGTTGACCCGGCGCCAGATGAGCCGCCGGCGGAAACACAAGCTCGGGCTGAACAAGCGCCCGTTGACCGGCGGGCCATGGGCCATGTGCGCGCAAGCCGCAAAAACACGGTGGCTGCGCCGGCACTGGCCCCGGAAAACGAGACTTCTGCGCCGCCAACAACCTCACCAACAAGAATGGGCTGGTTTCGCTCATTAACGCGCAAGCTGGGGCGCAAGCGGGGGCGGTTGCTCATCAGCCGCTTTTTGGGGCGCTATGTTTTTACCTCCCTGACCCAGCGCATCGTTATCCTCAATATGGGCGCGCTGTTTGTGCTGCTGTCGGGGATTTTATTCCTTAACCAGTTTCGCGATTCACTTATTGAGGCGCGGGAGGAAAGCCTGCTTACCCAGGGCGAGATTATCGCTGCGGCCATCTCCGCCCGCGCCACAGTGGACACGGATGCCATCACCATAGACCCGGAACGGCTATTGGAATTGCAGGCGGGGGAAAGCACCTACCCCATGCAATCGGAGACGGAAAATCTTGATTTTCCCATCAATCCGGAAGAGGTGGCGCCCGTTTTGCGCCGCCTCATTTCCCCCACCCGCACGCGGGCGCGCATTTACGATCGAGACGGGCTGATTATTCTGGATTCGGATCGGCTCTATTCCCGCGGGCAGATTTTGCGCTATGACCTGCCGCCGGTGAACCAGAACCGTGGTTTCTTGGAACGCACCTGGCTGCAATTTCGCAACTGGTTCTGGCAGTCCGACCTGCCGATATATGAGGAAACGCCAGACGGTAATGGCACGGCCTATGGCGAAGTGGTGACCGCACTGACCGGCTCACCGGGGTCAGAAACCCGGCGCACGGCTAAGGGGGAGACCATCGTCTCGGTGGCCGTGCCGGTTCAGCGGTTCCGGGCGGTGCTGGGCGTGTTGCTTTTGTCCACGGAAGCGGGGGACATTGACAAAATTATTGAAAAAGAGCGCATAGCCATTGTGCGGGTGTTTGGCGTGGCTGCGCTTGTGGCAGCGCTCCTGTCCGTCTTGCTGGCATCCACCATCGCCCGGCCTTTGCGCAAATTATCGGCAGCTGCGGAACGGGTGCGGCTTGGGGTGAAAAGCCGGGAACAGATACCCGACTTCTCCGACCGGCGGGATGAAATCGGCCACCTGTCCACCTCGCTGGGGGATATGACACGCTCACTCTACGCCCGCATGGATGCCATTGAAAGTTTCGCGGCTGATGTGAGCCATGAGCTGAAAAACCCCCTCACCTCCCTGCGCAGTGCGGTGGAAACCCTGCCGCTGGCCAAAAAGCCGGAACAGCGGGCGCGGTTGCTGGATATTATCAATCACGACGTGCACCGGCTGGACCGGCTTATCTCTGATATTTCCGATGCCTCGCGCCTGGATGCGGAACTGGCGCGGGAAGATGCCACGCCGGTGGATTTGGCAGAGCTGCTGCGGGGTTTTCACAACACCTATGCCCATATGGGCGAATCAGCCCGCGGGACCACGGCATCCGTAACGCTTTCCATTGAAGGGGACGAAGCGGCCAAGCCAAGCGTCGGCAAGGGCAAAACCCGACGCAAAGGTGCTGCGCCGGAAAGTCCATGGCTGGTCTCCGGCCATGCGGGCCGTTTGGGGCAGGTGATGGCGAACCTCATTGAGAACGCCCGCTCCTTTGTGCCCCCCAAGGGCGGGACCATTGATGTGGCCATGGCGCGGCAGGGTCATCACGCGATTATTACAGTGACCGACAATGGACCTGGCATTCCTGCGGCCAATACGGAACGCATTTTTGAGCGGTTTTACACAGACCGGCCGGAAGGGGAGAGCTTTGGCCAGAATTCCGGGCTTGGGCTTTCCATCACTCGCCAGATTGTGGAGGCCCATGGGGGCACAATCAGCGCCGATAACAGGGAAGATGGGCAAGGGGCCCGTTTCACGGTGCGCCTTCCCCTGGCACATCCATGAAACTAGCGGGCACGGCCCATGCCAGCGCCGTGCGGCTGGGCGAAGTCGGGCTATTGGTCTGCGGGCCTTCTGGCAGCGGCAAGTCGGCCCTTTGCTTCGCGCTGGTGTCAAAGGCGGGCGCCCGGTGGGTGGGGGATGACCAGTTATGTCTTGAAATGACCGCAAATGGCCTCACAGCCCGCCCCCACCCCGCTTTAGCGGGCAAGGCAGAACGGCGGGGGGATGGAGTAGTCAACGTATCCAATGTGAGCGAGGCCCGCATTACCCATCAAATTGTGTTTGAGAATGATGCTGAAGCAGGAGCCATTGAAGCGGCGGTCTTGCACGAAACGTGGCAGCCCAATCTCAAAAACCGGGCATTTCTTTCCAAAATGACGCTTCCAACGCTAATTTTGCCGCGCATGGCCACCTTTGAGACCGCAAAAGCCGTCTTAACGTGGCTAAACCACGCGGTTTGGGGCGATTCCGATTCACCCTCTTCATCCTAGAGCGTGTCCATCTACGATGGAATCGCTCTAAGTCCTTTGCGCTCACGCTGTCGGCCTGTGGGCCTTCGCTGCGCGGCAACGGCAAACTTTTGCCGGGTGGCTCTTCGCCACCGGAGCGTTTCAGGCTAAACGTGAAACGCTCTAGAGTCAGCAAAGCCGTCGCACCTGCTCTCAAATGAGGGCAAAAGCCTTGCAAGTGGGGCAGACCGTGCAATGATGCGCGCCTGCTCTCCGGCACGACGTCGGCAATGAATTCAATGTTCGGTTTTCTATGATTGGCCTTGTTCTCGTAACCCATGGTTCCCTCGCCAAGGAGTTTCAATTGGCGCTGGAGCATGTGGTGGGGCCCCAGGAACAGTGCGAGACCGTCTCCATCGGCCCCGATGATGACATGGAGCAGCGGCGGCAAGATATTTTGGATGCCATTAGCCGCGTGAACACGGGGACGGGCGCGGTCATTTTGACAGACATGTTTGGCGGCACGCCCTCTAACCTCTCCATTTCCATTATGGAGCCAGGTCTTATTGAAGTGGTGGCAGGGGTGAACCTGCCCATGCTCATCAAGCTGGCGACGGCCCGCGAGGGCGACGACATGGATGATGCGCTGGAAAAGGCCACCGAATCGGGCAAACGCTACATCAATATTGCCAGCCGCGTTTTGGCTGGCACTTGAGGGATGGCGGAAACCCGCACCATGCCCATCACCAATTGCCGGGGCCTCCATGCCCGGGCCTCGGCCAAATTTGTGCGGCTTGCCGAGAGTTTTGATGCCCGAATCACCGTTTCTAAGGACGATAACAGCGTTGGTGGCACCTCCATCATGGGTCTGATGATGCTGGCCGCCTGTCAGGGCAGCACGGTGGATGTCCATGCCGAAGGCCCCCAAAGCGGCGAGGCGCTGGATGCCATCGAGGCCTTGCTGGCCGACAAGTTTGGTGAAGGGGAGTAAATCAGCGCAGAGCTGCAAACAGCAGTGCTGGATAGGTGAGAACGATTACGATGAACACCCAGGCCGGGCCCGTCGGATAGGCAGCGCCCGCACGCCACAGGGGATAGACGAACATCACAAGCCAGATGGTCTTGTAGATGATTTGCACGATCAGGAGCGGCGCGGAAAACGAGGGCCAGACGAGGCCCGCCACGGACGACAACAAGATTGCGCTCCAAAGGCTGGCCACCAGCAGACGTAGGCCCGGCTCTTCGGAGACGGAAGGGCCAAACACGGCCGGAACCCCACCACCGGCAGACAATGCCCAGCAGACGGGCGCCAGAATGACGATGTTGAAAAGATAGGCCGGATACAGCCAGGCAGGGTTGGTGACAGTGATCGCTTTACTCCCTTCGCCTCTGGAACCAGCCTATCACCGATGGGTGCGGTTTTGAAAACGAGCTGAGGCTGTGCCATTGACTGTGCCGTTGTATCGAACTGGCCGTGAAACGGCTGCCCCTCACCACCAAGGCCAAACCCTGCACCATGCCCGACCACCGCCATACGCTTCTGCTACCCTTCAAGAGCGGTGCCCTCCCTATGCCAGAAGAGGGTGAAGGGGTGGCGATTTTGAATGCGGAGCCGTTGCCGACGACGGAACTCACCTTAACCAGAGTAAAGGCCGAGCAGGGTTTTCGCCCCACTTTTCTGGGGCTTCAAAAGTCGGGCCTCGTTGTGGAGCCCGTGCTGGATTTGGAGCGGTCAGGGCGCTGGGAACTGGTGCTGGTGCTG
Organism: Pseudomonadota bacterium; assembly: GCA_039198355.1. Classification (GTDB taxonomy): domain Bacteria; phylum Pseudomonadota; class Alphaproteobacteria; order Rhizobiales; family Rhizobiaceae; genus Pseudahrensia. Next base: position 16,964 of record JBCCTO010000016.1, on the reverse strand, counting down.
GCCCACCGCAATCGGCAGGTCAATCAGATGAACCTCACGCGGGCCTGGAATGCACTGGAACCGGGGGGCATCGTGGTTTTTTGCGGGGCAAAGACGCAGGGCGTTCAGCCCCTTCGAAAGTGGGCCCAGAAGCGCGCGGAAATCGCGGACAGCCTTTCAAAGCACCACGCCGTCGTATTTTGGCTGACAAAAGAAGGGGCAGATTGGCCGGAAGAGGATCAGCCGCAGGGGGATCACGGTTACCGCGTCGCGCCGGGCATGTTTTCTGCCAAGGGGCCGGATACGGGTTCGCAAGTGCTGGTGCCCCATTTGGCGGGGAAACTGAAAGGCTATGGTGCGGATTTTGGGGCCGGTTGGGGGTTTCTTTCCGATCAAGCCCTCAAGACCAACGATACCATCACCGGCATTGATCTTTTTGAGGCCGATCATGCTTCGCTGGAAGCTGCCAAGCATAATGTTGCACGCCCTGACGGCATTGAGCTGACCTTCCATTGGCGTGATATGGTGTCAGAACCGCCCAAGGAGCGGCGCTATGACTGGATCATCATGAACCCGCCCTTCCACAGCGGGCGGGCGGCGGAACCAGCCTTGGGCAATACGTTCATCGAAGCCGCTTCACGAACGCTGCGCCCAGGAGGGCGTTTGCTGATGGTGGCGAACGTAAGCCTGCCTTATGAAGCAGCTCTGGAACGGGGTTTTCGCAAATTTGAACGAATCGATCAGGCGAAAGGCTTCAAAGTGCTGGAAGCATTTCGTTAAAGCGCTTCTCGTCAAATTATAATGAAGAAGGGCCGCAAAATGCGCGGCCTTCGCGCAATTCGTGGCTCCAATTAGACGAGACACGCTAAACTCACGCCACCGCTTGCAGCTGTTGCTGGTATTCCATGGCCCAAGTGTCGGCCAATGTGGCGGGCATGGGTTTGGAGAGCAAATAGCCCTGCATTTCCGAACAGCCCAGTTCATGCACGATGCGAGCATTTTCTTCCGTCTCCACCCCCTCGCACAGGACTTTAATGCCAAGATTTTCGCCCAATTGAGCGATGGAGCGGACGATGGCCTGATTGCCGTGACGGTCCAGATCCATAATGAAGGATTTGTCGATCTTGACCTTATCGAAGGGGAAAGACTGGAGCATAGCGAGCGATGAATAACCGGTGCCAAAATCATCCAGCGCAATGGAAATGCCCATGGCGCGGATCTGGCGCAGGGCATGGAGGGCACGGTCGGTATGTTCCAGCAAGGCTGTCTCGGTGATTTCAATTTCCAACTGGCAAGGCGAAATATTCTGATTGAGCATGGCTTCCCGCAGCAGGCCCGGCAGGTCGCAATGGTTCACCTGAACGGGTGAGACATTCACGGCAATCTTGGCACCGCACTTCCACAAGGATGCCTCATTGAGGGAGCGGCGCATGAGGTGTTCGCCCAGCGAAAGGATCAGACCCGACCGCTCCGCCACTTTAATGAACCGGTCCGGCGATACCGTGCCGCCCTCTCGGCGGGTCCAGCGGGCAAGGGCCTCAAAACCCGTTAAACAGCGGTCATGCAGGCTGGTTTGGGGCTGGACATGGATGTCCAGTCCATTGGTATCGATGGCCTCCCGCAATTCGCTGGACAGGGCGCGGTCGGAGCGGATGGCCTCATCCATTTTCTCATCAAACATGCAGTAAGAAACCAGCGGCATGGCCTTGGCGCGGTACATGGCGAGATCGGCATTGGCGATAAGCGTGTCTTCGTCGGACCCGTGGTCCGGGAAGAGCGCAATGCCCACACTGGTTTCACAGGCCACGGTCTTGTCGGACAGCGTGTAGGGCGAGGAGAGCGCCACGCGCAGACTGTCAGCCAGCGCCAGCGCATCGGCGGTGCCGTCTCCGCGCACGTGGGCCATGACCACGAATTCATCCCCCCCAAGCCGGGCGATGAAAACATCGTTTCCGCAGGCACCGCGCAACCGGCGAGCGGCGGCGTAGAGCAATTCGTCGCCCGCAGCGTGGCCGTAGACATCGTTGATTTCCTTGAAGCGGTCCAAGTCCAAGGACAGCATGGCAAAGCGTTCCTGGCGGGTTTTGGCGCGCAAGGTCCATTCCTCGACTGCTTCGGTGAAGGCCACACGGTTGCCAAGACCCGTCAGCGCATCATGGCGGGCGGCCTGATAGAGGCGGCGCTCCGAACGCTCACGCTCTTCCAGAATTCGCGCCCGGTCGGTCACGTCCTGCAGGACCAGCAGTTTTTGGTCGTTTCCAAACGGCGTGGTGGAACGGTCCATCACCCGGCAGGCGAGACGCACTTCATCGTCTTTATGGTCCAGGGAGCGGCGGGCCAGTTCCTGCAATTGGGTCTCCACATCGCCCCCCGTCTCCGCACTCAATTGGCGCGCCACCGCATTGGCCAGCACCACATCACCATGCTCGTCGAGCAGCATGACGGCAGCGCCCGCTGCATCCAGCACGGCTTGCAAAAGTCGTTGACGTTCAATGGCAGCCATGGCGTAGCGAATGGTGCGGTCTATGAGCGTGGGGGATAGTTCGTCTTTGGCGAGAAAATCGGCAGCGCCGGCTTCCAGCGCGCGGTTGTCCAATTCCGGCGTCCCCACACCGGTGAGGAGGATGACCGGCAGATCAATGCCCTCGGCGCGAATCATCTCGATTACTTCAAGGCCAGATATGGCCCCCAACCGATAATCGCATAGCAAAACATCGAAATCGCCGGCCTTCAGATCGTGACGGGCTATGTCCCAATTATGGGCGATCTCTACCGTGTAACCGCCATCCGCCATATCCATGAATTGGTCTTGGACCAGGAAGGCATCGTCGGGATCGTCGTCGAGGATGAGGACGTTTAAATTTTGAGTTTGCATTCAGTGCGCCCCGCCGCAAGCCGTCAGTGCCTTAAGAAGTGACACGACCATGTTACTGGCCCGTGAAGAGGCGCATTTCACCCGTGAAAACCCAAACCATGGTTACCATTTTCTCAACTGAAGCCACCGGCTTGGTCCGCGCTAACCGCCTGGTGTGGGGCGCAGCACGTCGGGCAACCAGGTGGCGATTTCTGGAAACGCGATGAGCAGGAAGGCCATGGCCACCATAATGCCAAACATGGGCAGGGCCGCTTTGGCGATGTAACTCATGGAATGTTTGGTAAGGCCCTGCATGACAAACAGGTTGAAACCGATGGGCGGCGTGATCTGCGCCATTTCAATGACCACGGTCACGAAAATGCCAAACCAGATGACGTTGATGCCCGCATCACGGATCATGGGTTCCACAATGGCCATGGTGAGGACAACGGAGGAAATGCCGTCCAAAAAGCAGCCCAGGATGATGTAGAAGACCAAAAGCGCCATGAGGAGTTCGAAACGGGAAAGTTCCAGCGTGGCGATGCCGTCCGCCAGCGCCCGGGGCAGGCCCGTATAGCCCATGGCCAGGGACAGGAAGGCAGCGCCGGCCAGAATAAGGGCAATCATGGCGGATGTGCGCACCGCGCCCATGAGGCTGTCCTTGAAGGCCTTTACGCTTAGCGATCCTTGAACAGCCGCCAGCACCAGCGCCCCCACCACGCCAAAAGCGGCCGCTTCCGTGGCGGTGGCAATGCCCGCATACATGGAGCCGATGACCAGCACGATGAGCGCGATAACGGGCAGCAAAAAGCGCGAATTGACGAGCTTTTCCTTCAAGCTCATGGGTGCATCCACCCGTGGGTTCCAGTTTTTGGAAAGAAGCGCGTTAGCCCCGGTATAGATCATGAAGAGAAGCGCCAGCACCAGGCCCGGTATGGTGCCCGCGATGAAGAGTTCGCGGATGGATTCATTGATGGAAACGCCATAGACGATGAGTGTCAGGGAGGGCGGGATCATCAGGCCTAGCGTGGCGGCCCCCGCCAGCGTGCCGATGACGAGATTTTCAGGATATTGGCGCGCCCGCAGTTCCGGGATGGACATGCGACCCACGGTTGTGAGCGTTGCAGCGGAGGAGCCGGAGACGGCCGCAAACACAGTGCAGCCCACAATATTGGTGTGGACCAGACCGCCCGGAAGGCGCTGCACCCAGGGCGCGAGGCCGCGAAACATGTCCTGGGACAAACGGGTGCGGAACAGAATTTCCCCCATCCAAATGAACAGGGGCAGGGCGGTAAGGGTCCAGGACGAGGATGCGCCCCAGATGGTGTTAATCATGGCACCGCCCGCAGCGCGCCCTTCGATAAGTTCAATGCCGACAAACGCAACGCCGATGAGCGAAAGGCCCACCCAGACGCCGGAGCCCAAGAGGGCAAACAGCATGCCCACGAAAATAAGACTGGCAGTAAGCTGATCCATAACCCCTACTCCCCTTTCGCTGCCGTTGAGGCATTGGGTGACAAATCGGCCTCCGGCGGTGTCTCCAACTCGCCCCCTTTGACGCGGGCTTCACCGGTCACAAACAGGCTCACGAAATTGTCGATAAAGGCGATGGCGAAAACCACCGAACCAATGGCCATGGAGACCTGGGGTATCCAGAGCGGCGTCGCATCAAGGCCGGAGCTTACATCCTTGAATCGCCAGGTCTGATAGGTGAATAGGCAGGCGTGATAGGCAAACCACGAAGACAGGACGGCGGCAAAACCGTAGCACCACACTTCCCCCCAAAAGCGGTGTTTGCCCAGGACAGAAAGCAAGAGCGACACGCGAATATGCGCCCCATGTTGCAGCGCATAGGCAAAGCCAAAGAATGAGGCGGATGCCATGGCATAACCCGCATAGTCCGGCCCGCCCCGGAAGGGAAAATCAAAGGCACGGGCGGCAACCTGCAATAGAATGAGACTGACAATAGCCAATATGGCCAGCGCTGCGATGGCACCGCAGGCGGCATAAAGAGCATCCAAGCCCTTACGAATCATAATCACTGCTTTTTCCCGACAAAATCCCCGTCCGTATAAGACTTAGGCATGGACGGTGAGCGAATGGTTAACGAAACCTTTTTATCGCGGGGATGGTAAATAAAGGCATGGCGAAATGGCTGCCTATGGCGTTTGAAAATGCGCCATCACAGGTGAGCCGGTGGCAAACAAAAAAGGCGCAGCTTCCGCCGCGCCTTTTTCAAATCATCAGAACAACCCCGTGCGGGGCGGCCCCTTACTTGTTGAATTCGTCGATGATGGCTTTGCCGGTTTCGCCAGCAGAGGCCAGGAATTCTTCGGTCATGGTTTTGCCCACGGCCTGCAATTCCTTCACCAGCCCTTCAGCAGCGGGCTCGACGGTCATGCCGCCTTTGCGCAGGCCATCATAGGTGAATTGCGTGTAGTCTTTGGATTTTTGCAAACCCGCAGCTTCCGCCGTTGCCGCGCATTCCGTCAAAGCGGCGCGCTGGTCATCTTTCAAAGAGGCCATGGCATCTTTGTTGACGATGATGGAGTTGCGGGGCAGCCACGCGTCCACCTCGTAGTAGTTGGTTACGCCAGCCTCGAAGACTTTACGGTCAAACCCGGTGGCACCGGAGGAGACCATGGATTCCACCGCATTGGTGGAAAAAGCCTGCTGAATTTCAGCCGCTTCAATCTGCGTAGGCTGCATGCCGGTCAGTTCGGCCAAGCGGGATGTGGCTGCGTTATAGGCGCGGAATTTCAAGCCCTTCATATCGGCCACGGTTTTCACTTCTTTCTTGAAGTAAAGACCCTGGGGTGGCCACGGCACGGAATAGAGCAGTTGCAAGTTCTGCTCGTCCAAAGCCTTTTCAATCTCCGGCTTGGCAATATCGTAGAGTTTTACGCTATCGTCAAAGGAAGTGGCGAGGAAAGGCACGGAGTCGATGCCGAAAAGCGGATTTTCGTTTGCATGGGCTGACAAAAGGCGCTCACCGATGGGTGCTTGACCTGCCTGCACAGCGCGCTTGATCTCGCCACCCTTAAACAAAGAACCGCCAGGGTGCGTCACGATCTGAAGCGAACCGCCCGTTTTATCACCCACGCATTTGGCAAACTCAGCCGCGTTTTCAGAGTGGAAGTTGGATGCGGAATAGGCCAGCGGCATATCCCATTTTTTGGCGTGGCCATCGGCAAACGCCGGGCCAGCCACAGACAACGCAAGCGCGCTGGTTGTGAAAAGCATCGCGATACGTTTCATTGAGCAATTCTCCATTCGTAACGGCCCCAAGCGGCCAATTCAGTCTCAAGCGGACAGTCGAACGCCACCCTGTTCGAACGAGCACCCGATCCCCTGTTGCAACCAAAGAACGAAAACCTCTCCAAAGTGTTCACAAGCGCAACACTCCCGCGAAGACGCAGCAAGTCATTCTTTAATTGGTTAACAAAATGAAGCCAGTTTGACGCTTACGCAAGCGGTAAATTGCAACCATGGGGCGCAATTAAGGACGCATTTGAGCCAAAATGACGTATTTGGACGGGCTGTTGCAAAGCGCTTTCAAAGGTAACGAAATTTTTACCGTAAAGTCAGGCTCTTGGCGGTCACGCAAGCATGGACCTTTCACCGCGTTTTCAAGACCATAAAAGTGAAGCGCTCGCCCTCTTGCCTCAATCCAACAACCTATAGGCGGCGAGACCGATGAACTCTTTGACAGCTGCATCCAGCTTAGCGAATTGGCGGCTGGCGGAGCCATGCAAATAGGGGAAACGGATGGGTTCAGCGCGGCTGTCCACGGGCCATGGTTGGACGAGGAACCCCCGCTTGCGAAATGTCCAAAGGGCCCGTTCCATGTGGAGGGCGGATGTGACGAGAAACCATTGGCGGGCCCGCTCTTCCCCCACCATCTCGGCAACTCGGTCTGCGTTTTCCCGGGTGGAGCGGGAGGTGCCCTCCACTTCTATGGGGGGCGGCACCGGGTAGAGGTTGTTTGCGATGGTGCGCAGGGCCTCTCCTTCGGCCTGACCCGATGGAAGCACACCGGTGATGATGAGACGGGCCCTGGGGAAACGGTTTTTCAGGGCCAGACCGGCAATGACACGATCTCCAGCCTCGTTGAGCTGATAGGGGTCCAATGGATCGGCCACACGCCAGATGCCACCGCCCAGAACGATAATGCCATAGGGCTCCTTTGCACCAAGCTGCGCTTGCTTATGGCGGGCCTCCAATTTTGCCACCAGAAGGTCAGGCATTTGGGTGAAAGCGCACACAAAGGCCGTGATGAAAACAACTGCGCCTACGGCCCGCCCTGTTTTGCGCCAACCCATCAACACCAAGACCAGAGCCACCAGCGCGGCCATCATCAACAGGTTTAGAGGGGCCAACACAAACCAAGCCCATTTTGAAATAATCGTCATGGCCCCCCCGTACAGCCTTTGCCCGCTCCACCAGGACAAGCAAGGTGGCGCAAGGCGGATGGGTTTGATAGGCAAAGCGCGTGACAAACACCACCGGACACACCCATGCTCGATAGCCCTGCCCAACCTTCCACCACCGTGAATTTTGACGAGCCCATCGACCGCCGCAACACCAATTGCGCCAAATGGGATGCCCTGGCCAGTCTTTATAATATGGACCAGAACGACGCGCTGGCCATGTGGGTGGCGGATATGGAGTTCAAGCCACCCCAATCCGTGCTGGATGCCCTCACAGACATGGTGGACCATGGTATTTTTGGCTATTATGGCGACCAAAGCGCCTATAAGGCGGCCATCACCGGCTGGATGGAGCGCCGCCATGGTTGGTCTGTGGACCCGGATGCCATTTTCACCACCTATGGCCTTGGCCATGCCATCGCCCTTTCCATCCAGACATGGAGCGCGCCGGGGGATGGGGTGATCCTGTTCACGCCCGTTTATCACGTCTTTTCCAAACTGGTGCGGGCCAATGACCGGGTGGTGGTGGAAAGCCCGCTCATGGTGGACGATGCCGGTCTTTACCGCATGGACCTGGAGGCGCTGGAAGCCAGCCTGACCGGCAACGAAAAAATGATTATCTTTTGTTCGCCCCACAATCCTGGCGGGCGGGTATGGTCGGCAGAGGAATTGCTGGCGGTGGGGGCGTTTGCACGCAAGCACGAACTCACGCTGATTTGCGATGAAATCCACCACGATCTGGTGTTTGAGGGCGCTAAGCACACCGTCATGGCCACATTGGAAGACGCGCCCATGGAGCGGGTGGTCATGCTCACCGCCGCCTCCAAAACGTTCAACATTGCAGGGCCCCATTCGGGCAATGTGATTATTCCTGATGAGACGCTACGGGCGGCCTTCGCCAAAACCGTGCTCGCCCATTCCATCCAGCCCAATTCCGTGGGGCTGGCCATGACTCAGGCCGCCTATAATGGGGGTGAGGCCTGGCTTGAAGAAGCGCTGGTCTATTTGGCGGAAAACAAACGCCTGTTTGATGAGGCCATCAACGCCATTCCCGGCCTTTCTTCCATGCCGCTGGAGGGCACCTATCTGGCCTGGGTGGATTTTGCTGGAACCGGCATGGGCGCGGATGAATTCACGGCCCGGGTGGAGAAAGATGCCCGCATCGCCACCAATCACGGCCCCACGTTTGGCACCGGCGGTGAAAGCCGCCTGCGGTTCAATCTGGCGTGCCCCCGGGCGCAGCTTGAAGAAGCTATCAGCCGGCTGCAACAAGCCTTTAGCGATTTGCAATAGGGGCGCGCCATGCCTGCAAAAGACGATCATATTTCTCCCATCCGCGAGGCTGTGCGCAGCCTTTGCGATGGATTTGGGGAAGACTATTGGCGTGAATTGGACAAGGTGGGGGGGTACCCCACTGAATTCGTCGCCGAAATCACCCGTTCCGGCTATCTGGGCTGCCTCATCCCGGAAGACTATGGTGGGGCCGGGCTGGGGCTGGTGGAGGCCTGTGCGGTGCTGGAGGAAATTTCCCGTTCCGGCGGCCATCCAGGCGCGGCCCACGCGCAAATGTATGTGATGGGTTCCGTGTTGCGCCACGGCAGTGATGCGCAAAAGCAGGCGTATCTTCCCAAAATCGCCGCCGGGGAGCTGCGCCTCCAGTCCTTTGCCGTGACGGAGCCAACGACGGGCACGGACACCACTTCGCTCAAGACCTTTGCACGGCGAGACGGGGACAAATTCATCGTCAATGGCCAGAAAGTCTGGATCAGCCGGGTGCAACATTCCGACCTCATGGTGCTGTTGGCCCGCACCAAGCCCATCGAGGAACGCTTAAAAAAATCCGATGGCCTGTCGGCTTTTCTGGTGGATTTGCGCGGTGCGGAGGATCGGGGCCTCACCATCAAGCCCATCGACGCGATGATTAACCACCATGCGTGCGAATTGTTTTTCGATGATTTTGAAACTTCTGCCGATTGCCTGCTGGGGGAGGAGCACAAGGGTTTCAAAGTCATTCTCGACGGGATGAATGCGGAGCGCATTCTCATTGCGGCCGAGTGCATTGGCGATGCCCGCTATTTCATCGACAAGGCCTCGGCCTATGCCAAGGACCGGGAAGTGTTCGGGCGACCCATCGGGCAAAACCAAGGGGTCTCTTTTCCCATTGCCGATGCTTATGCCCGCACGGAAGCGGCGGCGCTGATGGTGGACAAGGCAGCGCGCCTGTTCGATGCGGGCAAACCCTGCGGGGCGGAGTCCAATATGGCCAAAATGCTGGCGGCGGAAATTTCGTGGAAGGCGGGGGATATGTGCATGCAGACCCATGGGGGGTTCAGCATCTCCCGCGAATACCATATTGAGCGGAAACTGCGGGAGACGCGGCTTTATCAGATCGCCCCCATTTCCACCAATCTCATTCTATCCCACTTGGCCGAGCATGTTCTGGGCCTGCCGCGCAGTTTTTGAGCACTATGCGTTTAAGCGGAAACAAAAATTGCTGCCTCTCAAACGGCGAAAGGCCGTTTTCGAACGCATTTTTTGATGCTTGTTTTTTTATTCAAAAACGCAAGGTGCTCTAAGTGCGGGCGTTGGACGGCATTCTAGTGGTGGCGGTGGAACAGGCGGTGGCGGCCCCGCTTTGTACCGCACGTCTGGCGCAGGCGGGGGCGCGGGTCATTAAGATTGAGCGGCCCGGCGGAGATTTTGCCCGGGGCTATGATACGGCAGCAAAAGGCGAGAGTTCCTATTTCACCTGGCTGAACCAGGGCAAGGAATCACTGGTTCTGGATTTCAAACAGGCCAAGGATGCGGCCCTGCTCCGGCGGCTTTTGAAGAAAGCCGATGTGCTGGTGCAAAATCTCGCCCCCGGGGCGCTGGCGCGGGCGGGCTTTGATAAAGACACACTGCGGGCGGCAAATCCGGCGCTCATCACCTGCTCCATTTCCGGCTATGGTGAAGACGGTGAGGTATCGAAACGCCCGGCTTATGATCTCTTGGTGCAGGCGGAAACCGGCCTCATCGCCACATCTGGCGCGCTGGGGAATCCGGGAAGGATAGGAGTTTCCATCTGTGACATCGGCACCGGTGTCACCGCCTATGGGGCCGTTCTGGAAGCGCTGATTAAACGGGGGCGGACGGGTGTGGGCGAAGACCTGTCGCTTTCCCTGTTTGACGTTTCAGCCGACTGGATGGCTGTCCCGTTTATCCATGCGGAATATGGTGCGGGCGCACCGAAGCCCGTGGGCCTGCGCCATCCGTCTATTGCTCCCTATGGGGCGTTTGAGACCTGCGATGGCAAGCTGACGCTGATCTCTATTCAAAACGAGCGGGAGTGGGGGCGGCTTTGCGCCGACGTATTGGGTACGCCCGCCATGGCCACCGATGCCCGTTTCATTTCCAATAATGATCGGGTGGCCAATCGGGATGCGCTGGAAGGCGAGATGGGGAGCATCACTGGCACCATGGGGGCCGAAGAATTTCGCAAGAAACTGGCTCAGGCCCGCATTGCCTATGGCGCGATCAATGGGGCGGATGATCTGGCCCACCATGCCGCGTTTCGCGGCGTAGCCTATGGCACAGCCGAAGGTCAGGTGGTCACGCTGCCCGCGCCACCTGGACCATGGGTGGACGACGCCCGCACACCCAAGATCGACGAGCATGGCGAAGCCATCCGTGACGAATTTACCGGGGGAGACACCCTATGATCCTGTTTTGCGGCGAAGCGCTTATGGACATGCTGCCCGACCACAACGCCAAGGGCGAGCCGGTGCTGCGGCCCGTCTGCGGTGGCGCAGCTTTTAACAGTGCCATTGCTGCAGGGCGGCTGGGGCAGGCCTGTGGCATGGTCACCGGTCTTTCGCGGGACGGGTTTGGCATGCAGCTGCAATCCGCACTGGAGGCAGCGGGGGTAGACCACAGTCGCACCATCCGCTCCAACCGCCCCACCACGCTGGCGGTGGTGACCCTGTCCGGCGGGGATGCGGTTTACACCTTCTATGACGAAGGCTCCGCCGGGCGCATGATAACGGCAGGCGAGATGCCCCAGGCGGGGGATGACGTGGCGGCCTTGGTTTTTGGCGGTATCAGCCTCATCCCGGAACCCTGTGGGAGTGCCTATGAGGCCATGGCCACGCGGCATGCCGATACGCACCTGATCTATCTGGACCCCAATATCCGTCCCGGCTTTGTCGCCGATGAAGCAGGCTACCGCGCGCGGTTGGAGCGGCTGTTTGCTCGCGCCCATGTGGTGAAGATTTCCGATGATGATCTTGAATGGCTTATGCCCGGCGTCCGTGTGGCCGACGGCATTGCCGCCTTGCTGGACAAGGGCGTTGGGTTGGTGCTGCACACGCAAGGGGGGGATGGCTCTACCGCCTACAGAACCCATGGCAGCGTTTCCGCTCCAGCCCCCAAAATCACGGTGGTGGATACGGTGGGCGCGGGCGACACGTTCAACGGTGCCTTCCTGATGGCATTGGCCAAGCAAGACGCGTTAAGCGCAAACGGGCTGTCGGCACTTTCAGATGGGGCAATGGCGCAAGTGCTATCCTTCGCCAACCGCGCCGCCGCCATCACCGCCTCCCGCCATGGGGCCAACCCGCCCACGCTGGAGGAACTGGAAGCCCTATGAACCGTTGACTTTCCATTCTCTCCCAACGCTTTGGTTCCCTCATGTTCAAATGGATACTCATTCTTCTCGTGGTGGCGGCAGTGGCGGGCCTGCTTGGCTTTAACCGACTGTCCGGCGCAGCAATGACGGGAGCGAAATTTCTGATCGGTATCGTGCTGGTGCTTTTCCTGCTGGCCATTTTGGGCATTATCGCCATCGCTTAGTCGCCCATGCTTAACGGCTTTTGTTAGTTGAATGGGGCAGGCAGGTTTTTTAGGCTTTGGCCAAGTCGCTCTTGCCCAAAGGTCGCCCCATGCCCCGTTCGCTTATCAAGGCAACCATTGCCGCCTCCGCTTTTTTGGCCTTCGCTCTGCCCAGCCAATCCTTGCTGGCGCGTACCAACCATGCGCTGCTGGTGGCCGTTTCTGACTATCCCAATCTGGACGAAAAATTCGCCCTTACCGGCCCGAAGAACGACGCCAAGCTGGTGCGGGATTATCTGACGGGCAATTCCTTCGCACCCTTCAAGGCCGACAATATCATCACGCTGGCGGACGGTGTGGAGGGGGCAAAACTGCCGACACTGGCGGCCATTCGAGACGGCTTCAAAGCGTTGGAGGCCAAGGCCCAACCGGGCGATTTTATCTATCTGCATTTTTCCGGCCACGGCTCCCAGGCCCCGGCCATCAACCCGGATGAAGAACTGGACGGGTTGGATGAACTCTTCCTGCCCGCCGACATCGGCCCGTGGAATGATACGGTCGGGAATGTGGAAAATGCGCTGGTAGACGATGAAATCGGGCGGCTTATCGACGGGTTGCGCGCCAAAGGTGCCACCGTCTGGGCCGTGTTTGATTCCTGCCATTCCGGCACCGTCACCCGCGCCGCGCCGACAGGCAGTGGCGAGGACGCGGAAGTCTCCCGCAAACTCTCTCCCGATGCGCTGGCCATTCCCGATGACCGGCTGGTGGAAGCGGCCCAGGCCACCACGCGAAGCACAGGCGGTCCTGCAAAGCCCGAGAGTTCTGCGCTGGTGACGGCGGGCAAAGGGTCGGGTCAATTCATCGCTTTTTACGCAGCGCAAACCAATGAGACCACGCCGGAAATGCGCCTGCCTGCGGGTAAGAAAGGGCGGCAGTCCCATGGCCTTTTCACCTTCACCCTGTTTGAGACCATGGCGCAATTTCCCGGCCTGACCTATCGGCAATTGGGGCAGGAAATCCTGCGCCGCTATTCCACCACTTACCGGGTGCAACCCACGCCTTTGTTTGAAGGCGATCTGGATGCAAGCGTCTTCGGGTTGGAAGGCGTGGAGGCCGTGCGCCAATGGCAGGTGACGCAGGATATTGGCACGCTTACCATCCCCGCCGGATCCATCCATGGCCTTTCCGTGGGCGATGAGTTGCTGCTCATGAACACTGCCGCCGACCCGGATGATGCGGCGGCGGGCAAATTGGTGGTTTCGGAAGTCTCTTCTTTATCGGCCACGCTGGAAGGGGAAGGTCTGCTGGACATTCCCGAATTTGCCCATGCCCGCCAGATGGCCCGCACGCTGGATTTTGAAATCACCGTGGCCCGCCCGGATACATCCGCCCTACCAGAGCGCTATCGTGAAATGGTTGATAGTGCTTTGGCCGACCTCACCTCGCAAGAAGACACCGGCTTGCGGCTTACGCTGGTGGCGCCCGGTGAACCGGCGGATATGCGTTTCGCCCTGCCCACGATTGAAACCTTAATGGACGCGCTGGATGGCGACAAACTGGACCCGGGTACCAATAATGCGCTGTGGCTCTTGCCGCCCAATAGCAATCTCATTCCCGCGGGACCCGAAAAAAGCCTGTCCTTTGATCTCAACATGCCGGGCGCTGCGGGCCTTCGCCCCCGTGACCCTGAAGACTTAACCGCTGTCCTCACCGACAGTCTCACCCGCATCGCCCGCACCAATAATTTGCTCAAATTGGGCGGTGTCTCCGCCCCCGGCGAGTTGGGTCTGACGGTCACCTTGCGGACCCGCAAAAAGAAGGGCCAGCCCTTCACTGATCTGGACCCCGCCGCCATTGCGGAACTGGTGCCCCGCGACGAGGTGCATCTGGTGGCCAAGAACGAAACCACCAATCCGCTGGATCTGAACGTGCTCTATGTGGGGTCCGACTATTCCATCTCCTTCATGTATAATGGGCGTATCAAACCGGGCGAAACGCTCAAAAAAGGGCTGCTGCGCATCAATGATAAGAGTTTTGGGCGGGAGCGCATTTTGCTCATCACGACCCAGGCCACACCCCAAAGCCCGGTGGCGGATTTAAGCTGGCTCGCCCAGGGCGCCCTGTCACGCACCCGTGGGACCATTAAAGCCGATGAACGGGAAAGGCCAAATGTCTTCAAAAGTCTTCTTCGCCAATCCGGCTTCGGTAGCACCACACGGGGCGCTGATTTGATGAGCGATGACGAAGAGGAGGGCGGCACCGGCGCCATCGCCCAGTTTGAAATTCAAACCCGTCCGGGAAGCTAAGCCATGGTCTATGTGATTTTCGGCATGGTGGCGCTGTGCATGGGGTCTGCCATGCTCGGCGCGTTCATGCTGTTACGGGTGCTCATGGCCCGCGCTCCCCAAAACACTGGCCTTGCACGGTTCAACGTCTTTTCATCCGCCTTTCACAATCATGCCGTAGAGACCGGCCATGCCGCCTTGGCCAAGAAAGGCCAATGGCTGTTTCTGACTGGCCTGGCGGGTGCCATTCTGGCCTTTCCATTTTTGATGGTAATCAAGCCGCTGCTGGAAAATTGACCCGTCCGCGTTACAAACACCAAAACGAGCCTCTTCCTTTACTCAAACAAGGACACCGCCCCATGTTCAAACGCGCCGCCCTCGCCCTTGCTTTTGCCTGCACCATTCTTACCCCCGCCCACGCCCAAACGGCGGCTTTTACCATGGAAGAAGAGCAGATCATTCCGCCTTTTGACCGGGCCGGAAGTGAGGAGAAAGCCTATTTCATCAACAGCACGGATGAAGATGCCGCCACCGACCGGGTGGTGAATGGGGAAATCGCTGCGGAAGGCGCATGGCCCTGGCAGGTGGCGCTGATGAAAACCAATGCGGACCGCACCAAGCTCGGCCAATTCTGCGGCGGCACGCTTATTCAGGACACATGGGTCCTCACCGCTGCCCATTGCGTACTCAAAGCCAGCGGCAAGGGTAAGGACCGCAAACTCACCATGGTGAACCCGGCGGACCTGCGCATTTTGGTGGGCACCAACCGACTGGCGAACGGGCGCGGCGATCTGGTGCCCGTGGCGGCCATCCACGCCCATCCCGGCTACAATCCGCGCGGGTTTGACAATGACATCGCCCTCATCAAGTTGGACCGGGCACCCCAGGCCAAATATCAGACCATCACCATCCCCACGGCAGAGTATGCTGACATTCTGGAGCGCCCCGGCATTCCCACCATCGTGACCGGCTGGGGCATGACGGAGACGGGCCGCCCCTCCCGCGACCTGCGGGAAGCGCGCATTCAGATGATTGACCGAAAAGTGTGCAACCGCGCCATCCTCAACCGCCGTGCCAAAGGGGCCATCAAGGCCTTTGCTCAGGCGGCCGGGGCATTGGGCCTATCTCAAGTGAATGCCAAACGGGCCTGGACGCAAATTCTGGAGCAATCCCCCCAAGCCATGACGGAAAACATGATCTGCTCCGGTTCGCCCCAGGGACCCAAGGGCGCGTGCTCCGGGGACTCCGGCGGTCCGCTGGTGGTGCCGCTGAAAGACGGGCGTTACATTCAGGCCGGTGTGGTGTCCTGGGGCATGGCGGCACGCAGCGGCAAAGGGTGTGAGCGTCGCAGCCAGTTCTCCGCCTATACCCGCACCGGCAATTATGTGGACTGGGTGCTCGAAACCATCAAAAAATAGACCCGTTCGGGTCAAGGGCGCATGAGCACCTCCACACCATGTCACGCTTTTTATTCGGCGCGTTTTTCGGCCTGTTCGCAGTCGTTTTCTGGACGCTGGGCCAACCCCCGGCGGCCAGCCTGTTTTACGAGCGGGCGCAGGGCGTCATTATCAGCCATGAAAAGAACACCAATTTTGATGGCTGGCTGAATGCGGATTACGTGACGCCCATGGTGCAGGTGGAAGGCAAAACGAAGCCCTACCGCCTGCTGGTGGAAGGGCGGCGGGACAGGCCCAATACGGTGGTGGCGCGTTTTCCTGTGGGGACAAGCGTTTCCGTGCGGCTCACGCAAGGCAAGCGCAACGCCTATCTGGCGGGGACATTGCCCGTGCTGGCAGCCCCGGCCACAGCCTTTAGCCTTGTGGTGTTTTGGCTGTGGTTCGGGCCTGTCATCAGCAAGGTCTACCGCCATTTCCGGCCACGTCCACCGGGCTCGAAACCTGCTGCCACCGGCCGAGGCATTGCGGCCCTGTTCGCCTTGGCATTCTCCACGGTGGGCATGACCGTCCTGTCCGTGGGCAATAGCGCTTTTGATCCACCCCTCACCGCCATATTCTGGGAGCGGAGCGAGATGTTGGTGGACCAGGTGGAAGTGGAGCCCTACCCCGTGGGCAATGGTACGACGGCAGCGCGCTTGAACGTGACGCTGGCCAACGGCAAGAAACTCACCAATGCCGTGCCCGCAGGCACCTTTCCTGCCAAGGCGCGGGAACTGGCGGCCACCCGCTATGCAGCCGGGGAGACGCTCAAAACCATGACCTCGCCCACCGGTCTCATTTACGAACGCCGGTGGCGTTTTTCCGACCTGTTTGGATTGGTGGGGGTCTTTCTCACCGGGCTTTGCCTTGCCATCGCAGCCTTTGCCGCCCGGCTTGCACTGAAGTGACCGGCAAAACTTGGCCTAACGGGTTTTGTCATTCTAAGGTGCTGTCCCGTCACAATGCGTTCGTTAGAGTGGCGTAACAGAACATTGGTCCGGAGCGGATTTGCCGGACGCACCCAAAGGAGCCCCTGTGGACTCACGTTGCAAGTGCAACGTTTTGGTTTTGTTCTTTTGGTGTTTTGAAGTTGATACATGCTCTTGGCTGGTTGTTGTATTGTGTGACGATGGCCCTCAATTGGCTGGGGGATTGGGCATCGAGGTCGGTT
>JBCCTO010000015.1:0-68709 GCA_039198355.1 Pseudomonadota bacterium | reverse complement strand
TGCCCATCGCCATGGAAGACCGCCTGCGCTTCGCCATCCGCGAAGGCGGCCGCACCGTGGGCGCCGGCATCGTGGCTGAAATTATTGAGTAAATAACGCCTGAGGCGGCCATCATGTCGGAAAGAGAGCCGAATAACGGCGATAATCTTTCGTATGTTGGTCGCCTCGGAGCTTTGGCAACGGGCTTCGGTCTAATTGGATTGGGCGCAGCCGATGCTGTGTTTGATCCCTTTCCCGGCCCAGAAACCGCCCTCTTCACTGCTGGAATTGCTCTCGTAGCGATTGGTGTGACGGGGAAAAGATCGAAGAAGGACTGATACCATGTCTGACGCTAGCGAGGACTTTCGAGGGCCTAGCGCTGAGGACGTGAAAGCCTTGGAAAGCGTTGTTCGCAATGCGTCAAGGCTGGTTTTCTTTGGTTTGGTGTTGGTTGCGGTTGCGATCGTCATTTTTGGCGTCGCGACCGGCACAGGTGGTGATCTGCTGAGTGATCGGCGTGCCCACTATGCAGCAATTGCAGCCATCGTGGTTGCCTATCTTTACGCTCAGCGTTTCTGAGCAAACTGAGAAAGAAAACGACATGAACGGTCAGAATATCCGTATTCGCCTGAAAGCGTTTGACCATCGTATCCTCGACACGTCCGCCAAGGAAATTGTGTCCACGGCCAAGCGCACTGGCGCTCAGGTGCGTGGCCCTGTGCCTTTGCCCACCCGTATCGAACGCTACACCGTCAACCGCTCTCCCCACATCGACAAGAAGAGCCGGGAGCAATTTGAAATGCGCACCCACAAGCGTCTTCTCGACATTGTGGACCCCACACCCCAGACGGTGGACGCGCTGATGAAGCTCGACCTGGCCGCCGGTGTTGATGTTGAAATCAAGCTCTAACGAGCGGGAAATCAAGCTATAAAAAGCTGAGCACACTTCGAGAACGGTGAAACGTCGTCCTCGGTAAATAACAACAAGCGGGACAGTGACCCCATTCATTCATGCGAACGCATGTGGTCCTCCTGTCCGGTAACGCTAAAGGATGAAAACAATGCGCTCAGGCGTAATTGCACAGAAGGTCGGCATGACCCGCGTTTACACCGAAGAGGGTGTGAATGTTCCTGTGACTGTTCTCCAGATGGAGAAGGTCCAGGTGGTCGCCCAGCGGACCATGGAAAAGAATGGCTACACGGCGGTCCAACTGGGGGCCGGTACAGCTAAGGTGAAAAATGTTTCAAAGCCCATGCGCGGTCATTTCGCCGTCGCAAAGGTGGAGCCCAAGCGCAAGCTGGCCGAGTTTCGCGTGAGCGAAGAAAACCTCATCCCCGTGGGCGCTGAAATCATCGCTGCTCACTATATGCCTGGCCAATATGTGGACGTGACCGGCACCTCCATCGGTAAAGGTTTTGCCGGCGCAATGAAACGCCATAACTTTGGCGGTCTGCGCGCTTCCCACGGTGTGTCCATCTCCCACCGTTCGCACGGCTCAACAGGCCAGTGTCAGGACCCCGGTAAGGTGTTCAAGGGCAAGAAGATGGCCGGTCACATGGGTAACACCCGCGTCACCACGCAAAACCTGCAAGTGGTTTCCGTGGATGTGGACCGCGGCCTCATTCTGATTAAAGGCTCTGTGCCCGGCTCCAAAGGGTCTTGGGTGACGCTGAAAGATGCTGTGAAAAAGCCCGTGCATCCCGATGCCATCTTCCCTGCCGCCCGCCGCCGCGATGCGGAAGCTGCTGAGGCCGCCGCTGCTGATGCGGAAGCTGCCATGGCCGCAGAGGCTGAAGCTGAATTGAAGGCCCAGCAGGAGGCCGAGGCTGCCGCTGCCGCGGAAGCAGAAAAAGGGGGTGATGCATAATGGAACTTGATATCACCACACTCGACGGCAAATCCTCTGGCAAAGCGTCTCTTTCGGATGCAGTGTTTGGCCTGGAGCCCCGTGAAGACATCATTGCCCGCATGGTGCGCTATCAGCGCGCCAAAGCCCGCCAAGGCACCCATCAAACCAAAGGTCGCTCCGATGTGGACCGCACTGGTAAGCGCATGTATCGCCAAAAAGGCACTGGCGGTGCCCGCCACCACTCGCAGGCTGCTCCGCAGTTTCGCGGCGGTGGTAAGGCTCACGGTCCTCAGTCCCGCGATCACAGCCACGACCTGACCAAGAAGTTTCGCGCTCTGGCCCTGCGCCACGCGTTGTCCGCTAAAGCGAAAGACGGTTCTTTGGTGGTGGTGGATGATCTTGCTGCTAAAGAAGCCAAGACGGCTGCGCTGAAAGGCCAGTTCGGCAAGTTGGGCTTCGACAATGCGCTGATGATCGGCGGTGCGGAGTTGGACAACAACTTCAAACTGGCTGCCCAGAACATTCCCAATATCGACGTGCTGCCGGTGCAGGGCATTAATGTCTACGACATCATCCGCCGCAAAAAGCTGGTGCTGTCCAAGGCTGCCGTCGAGGCTCTTGAGGCCCGGTTCGACAAAGGATCCGTCAAATGAGTGATATTCGCAATTATGACGTGATCGTCGCCCCTGTGATTACGGAAAAGGCCACGCTGGCTGCTGACGTTAACCAGGTTGTGTTTGATGTGGCCCGCGATGCCACCAAGCCCGAAATCAAAAAGGCTGTTGAGCAGCTTTTTGGTGTGAAAGTGACGGCGGTGAACACCGTGCTTCGCAAGGGTAAGGTCAAGCGCTTCCGCGGCCATATCGGCAAGCAGAGCGATACCAAAAAAGCGTTCGTCACACTGGCCGAAGGTCAGGCCATTGACGTGACGACCGGACTTTAAGGAATTTAGTTATGGCACTTAAAAAGTTCCGACCGATGACACCTGGCACGCGCCAGCTTGTTATCGTATCCCGCGAGGGGCTTTGGAAAGGCAAACCGGTCAAAACCCTGACCGAAGGCCTGTCCAAGTCTGGCGGTCGTAACAATGTGGGTCGCCTGACCCAGCGTGGTATTGGTGGCGGTCACAAGCGGTCCTACCGCAAGATCGACTTCAAGCGCCGCAAGTTTGATGTGCAAGGCACAGTGGAGCGTTTGGAATATGACCCCAACCGCACTGCCTTCATCGCGCTCATCAAATATGATGATGGCGAACTGGCCTATATTCTGGCACCCCAGCGTTTGGCTGAAGGCGACAAAGTGATTGCTGCGGCTTCTGCTGACGTAAAGCCCGGCAACGCTATGCCACTGTCCTCTATTCCCGTCGGTACGATCATCCACAATGTGGAAATGAAGCCCGGTAAGGGTGGTCAAATTGCTCGCTCCGCTGGTACCTATGCCCAGCTGGTGGGTCGTGATGGTGTGTATGCCCTGTTGCGTCTCAACTCCGGCGAACAGCGCATGATCCACGGGACCTGCATGGCGACGGTGGGTGCTGTCTCCAACCCGGACAATTCCAACACCAATATGGGTAAAGCTGGTCGCAACCGCTGGTATGGCAACCGCCCGAAAGTGCGCGGCGTGGCTATGAACCCCATCGACCACCCCCACGGTGGTGGTGAGGGTCGTACCTCCGGTGGTCGTCACCCTGTGACGCCTTGGGGTAAGCCCACAAAAGGCAAGCGCACCCGGTCCAACAAAACGACCGATAAGTTCATCATGCGCTCCCGCCACCAGCGTAAGAAATAAGGAAGACACTCCATGGCACGTTCAGTCTGGAAAGGTCCTTTCGTCGATGGATACCTTCTCAAAAAAGCTGAGAAGGTTCGCGAAGGCGGCCGTAATGAAGTCATCAAAACCTGGAGCCGTCGCTCCACCATCATGCCCCAGTTCATCGGTCTCACTTTTGGCGTCTATAACGGCCAGAAGCACATTCCGGTGAACGTGTCTGAGGACATGGTGGGCCACAAATTCGGCGAATTCGCCCCAACCCGCACCTATTACGGCCATGGGGCCGATAAAAAGGCGAAAAGGAAGTAAGTCATGGGCAAGCCCAAACTTGAGCGCCAGCTCGCCGATAATGAGGCGAAAGCGGTTCATAAAATGATCCGGGTGTCCCCGCAGAAGCTGAATCTCGTGGCTCAGCTGATCCGCGGTAAGAAAGCCGCCCGCGCGTTGAACGATCTGGAATTCTCCAACAAGCGCATTGCGGAAACTGTTCGCAAATGCCTCCAGTCTGCTATCGCCAATGCAGAAAACAACCACGATCTGGACGTGGACAGCCTCATCGTGGCGGAAGCCCATGTGGGCCAGTCCATCGTCATGAAGCGGTTCATGGCCCGCGGTCGCGGTAAAGCCAGCCGTATCCAAAAACCCTTTGCACACCTGACCATTGTGGTGCGTGAAGTTGAAGAGGAGGCCGCGTAATGGGTCAGAAGATTAACCCCATCGGTTTCCGCCTCGGCATCAACCGCACTTGGGACTCCCGCTGGTTCGCCAACAAGGGCGAGTATTCCAAACTGCTGATGGAAGACCTGAAGATCCGCAAGTTTCTGGAAAAGGAGCTGAAGGCAGCTTCCGTTTCTAAGATCGTTGTGGAACGTCCGCACAAGAAGTGCCGCGTCACCATCCATTCCGGTCGCCCTGGCCTTATCATTGGTAAGAAGGGCGCTGACATTGAGCGCCTAAAAAACAAAATCCAAGGCATGACGGACGGTGAGGTTTCCCTCAACATTGTGGAAATTCGCAAGCCTGAGGTGGACGCCACCATCGTGGCCCAGTCCATTGCTCAACAGTTGGAGCGTCGTGTTGCCTTCCGTCGCGCCATGAAGCGCGCTGTGCAATCCGCCATCCGTTTGGGTGCCGGTGGTATCCGCATCAACTGCGGCGGTCGTCTTGGCGGTGCTGAGATTGCCCGTATTGAGTGGTACCGCGAAGGCCGTGTGCCGCTGCACACGCTGCGCGCAGACATCGATTACGGCACCGCCGAAGCCGAGACCGCTTACGGCATCTGCGGTGTGAAAGTGTGGATCTTCAAGGGCGAAATCCTTGAACATGATCCCATGGCCTCTGAGCGCCGCAATGTGGAAGCCCAGGAATCCGGTGGCGGTGGCAATCGCCGTCCCCCCCGCAACTAACCGGGCGTAACTGATTGATGCGTTAGGGCAGGGGCATTCCACCGGGTTTGCCCCGCATTGATGCAAAAGGATAAGAATAATGCTGCAACCAAAACGCACAAAATTCCGCAAGGCGCATAAAGGTCGTATTCACGGCAATGCAAAAGGCGGAACCCAGTTGACCTTTGGTCAATATGGTCTAAAAGCCCTGGAACCCGACCGGGTTAATGCGCGTCAGATCGAGGCGGCACGTCGTGCCATCACCCGTCACATGAAGCGTGCCGGTCGTGTGTGGATCCGTATTTTCCCAGACCTGCCCATTTCGTCCAAGCCGACGGAAGTGCGCATGGGTAAGGGTAAAGGCTCACCCGAATATTGGGCAGCCCGTGTGGCCCCCGGTCGTGTGTTGTTCGAGATCGACGGTGTGAGCGAGCCTATTGCCCGCGAAGCGCTGCGCCTGGGTGCGATGAAACTGTCTGTGAAGACCAAGTTCATCCAGCGTATTCAGGACTAAATTTTTTGGCCACCTCCGGCCCCGATAGGCGGGGTTTGGAAAGGGGTTAGAAACAGGAAAGGTTGAGGCTATGAAGCCCAGCGACATTCGCGCCATGAGCGATGACCAGATGAAAGATGCTCTGGTCAATTTAAAAAAAGAGCAGTTTAACCTGCGCTTCCAGCGGGCCACAAACCAGCTGGAAAACACGGCGCGTCTGCGCCAGATCCGTCGGGATATTGCCCGGATTCATACCATCGCCCGCGTCAAGCAGGCCGAAGCTGCAAGCGCGTAAGGATCAGACATGCCAAAGCGTATTCTTCAGGGCAAAGTCGTGTCCGATAAAAACGACAAAACGGTCGTGGTGAAAGTGGAGCGCCGCTTCAACCACCCACTGTTCAAAAAAGTTGTGCGCCGTTCCAAGAACTACAAGGCCCATGACGAGAACAACGCCAAGAAGGTGGGCGATATCGTTTCCATTCAGGAATCGAAGCCTATTTCCAAAGACAAGTGCTGGGTTGTTGTCGAGGCTTAAGGCCCGTCAACCCCACGTAAGACTGACGGGCAGGGGCTTTCCCTGCCACGCATTCTCCAAAGACAAATGGTCCGGCCTCGCTTGAGGTGCGGGCCACTGCAACAAGAAAAAGAGAAGTGCCATGATTCAGATGCAAACTAACCTGGACGTTGCCGATAATTCCGGCGCGCGCCGCGTCATGTGCATCAAAGTGCTTGGCGGCTCGAAGCGTAAATATGCTGGCGTGGGCGACATTATTGTTGCTTCCGTGAAAGAGGCTATTCCGCGCGGCCGCGTGAAAAAGGGTGATGTGGTGAAAGCCGTCGTGGTGCGCACCGCTAAGGACATTCAACGTCCCGACGGCAGCGTTATTCGCTTCGACAGCAACTCTGCTGTGTTGATCGACGGTAAGGGCGAGCCTACCGGCACCCGTATCTTCGGCCCAGTTCCCCGGGAATTGCGAGCCAAGAAACACATGAAAATCGTTTCGCTGGCCCCGGAGGTTCTCTAGCCCATTTTAATGACGCGGTTCCTTTCGTCCAAGCTAAGTCGCTTGAACGGGAACGGCTCCTAGAGAAAACCCCTGGTCCCAGACGCGGAAAGGTAAAGAAATGAACAGACTGAAAAAAGGCGACACCGTTGTAGTGTTGACCGGAAAGGACAAGGGCCGCAGCGGCACCATTCTTTCCATGATAACCAAGACGGATCGTGCTTTGGTGCAGGGCCTGAACATGGTCAAGCGCCACACCAAACAATCTCAGGTCTCCGAAGGCGGCATTATCGCCAAAGAAGCGCCCATTCATGTGTCCAACCTGGCACTGGCCGACCCCAAAGATGGTAAGGCTACGAAAGTGGGTATCAAGACCAATGATGACGGCAAGCGCGTGCGTTTCGCCAAGCGTTCCGGGGAGCTGATCGATGGCTAATTCTGACGCTCGTATGAAAAAACTGTACGACGAGAAAGTCGTGCCTGCCATGCAGGAAAAGTTCGCCTACACCAACAAGATGATGATGCCCAAGCTGGACAAGATCGTCATCAACATGGGCGTTGGTGAGAGAACCAATGATTCCAAACAGGCTTCCAACGCTGCCGGTGACCTCACGCTCATCGCCGGTCAAAAAGCTGTTGTGACCCGCGCCAAGAAGTCCATCGCTGGCTTTAAGGTGCGTGAAGCCATGCCGCTGGGCGCCAAAGTGACCCTGCGTGGCACGCAAATGTATGAATTTTTGGACCGTCTGGTCACCATCGCGCTTCCCCGCGTGCGTGACTTTCGCGGCCTGAACCCCAAGAGCTTTGACGGCCGTGGCAACTTCGCCATGGGCGTGAGAGAACACATCGTGTTTCCGGAAATCGACTACGACAAGGTTGATGCTGTCCGGGGCATGGACATTATCGTCTGTACGACAGCCAAAACGGATGATGAAGCCCGCGAACTTTTGCGTGCCTTCAACTTCCCATTCCCCGCTCCCAAAGAGAAGGAAGCTGCCTAACGGCTTTCCCTCAAGAGCGGGCAGGCATGGTGCCTGGCCGTAACGGCAAACGAATATAAGGATAGACCCATGGCGAAAGTCTCGGCCATCGAAAATAACCAGAAGAAGCAGCGTTTGGTGAAAAAATTCGCCAACAAACGCGCTGAACTGAAAGCAATCATCTCTGACCGCTCCAAGCCCATCGAAGAGCGCTTCAAGGCTCAGCTACAACTGGCTGCACTGCCCCGCAACAGCGCCAAAAACCGCCTGCGCAATCGCTGCGGCGTGTCCGGTCGCCCGCGCGGCTATTACCGCAAGCTGGGCATGTCCCGCATCGCCCTGCGCGAATTGGGCAATCAGGGTAAAGTCCCTGGCCTTGTGAAATCCAGCTGGTAAGGGAGCGCTCTCATGTCCATGAACGATCCCATCGGTGATATGCTCACCCGCATCCGCAACGGCTTGATGCGCGGTAAGTCCAGCGTGTCTTCTCCCGCATCCAAGCTGCGCGCCAATGTGTTGGACGTGCTGGAAGCTGAGGGTTACATCCGTGGCTACGCCCGCACCGACTACGATAACGGCAAGGCTGATCTGGAAATCGAGCTGAAATACTATGACGGCAACCCTGTGATCCGCGAAATCACCCGCGTCTCCAAGCCCGGTCGCCGCGTGTATACTTCGGTGAAGTCCATGCCTACGGTTGCTAACGGTCTTGGCATTTCCATTCTGTCCACCCCCAAGGGTGTGATGGCCGACCATGACGCCCGCGAACAAAACGTGGGTGGCGAGGTTCTCTGCCGTATCTTCTAAGGGGCAAATGCCCCTCCTGATGCGGCAGTTATGAGTGCGCCTGCCTCGTGCGGGCGTGTTTTGTAAAAACGGGAAGCCCGAAACGGTTTCCAAAATGATGAGGCAAAGCCATGTCACGTATTGGCAAAAAGCCGGTCGCCGTTCCAGACGGTGTCACCGCAACGCTGGACGGCCAGACCGTTTCAGCCAAAGGCCCCAAGGGCGAACTGCAATTTGTGGTCAATGAAGACGTGCTCGTGAAGCTGGAAGACGGTGAAGTGACCGTTTCTCCTGCTAACGACACCAAGAACGCTCGCGCCCAGTGGGGCATGTCCCGCACGATGATCGAAAATATCTTCACGGGCGTGAAAGACGGTTTCACAAAGACGCTGGAAATCAACGGCGTCGGTTACCGTGCGGCCATGAAGGGCTCCTCTCTGGAACTCTCCCTCGGCTTCTCCCACCCCGTTTCCTACGAAGCGCCTGCTGGCATCACCATTGCCTGCCCAAAGCCCACGGAAATTACGATTTTCGGCCATGACAAGCAGGTTGTGGGCCAGGTGGCTGCTGAAATCCGCGCTTATCGTCCGCCAGAGCCCTATAAGGGCAAGGGTGTGAAATATTCCGACGAAGTGATCTTCCGCAAAGAAGGCAAGAAGAAGTAAGCGATATGGCAAGTTCAAATTCTACCAAGCAGCGCCGCGCTGCCCGTGTTCGCCGTTCGCTGAAAAAGGTGGCCAACGGTCGCCCCCGCCTCAGCGTTCACCGCTCCAACGCCAATATCTATGCCCAGGTCATTGACGATGTGAAAGGCCACACGCTGGCCGCCGCATCCACCCTAGACAAAGACATTTCCGGCAATGGCGGCAACGTCGCCGCTGCTACGGAAGTAGGCAAACTGATCGCCGAGCGCGCCAAAAGAGCTGGTGTGGAAGAAGTGGTCTTTGACCGCGGTTCCTTCCTCTACCACGGCCGCGTGAAGGCCGTTGCTGACGCCGCCCGCGAAGGTGGTTTGAAGTTTTAAGGCGACAACTGCGTCATCCGCCGACTTGATCGGTGGATCTCCTTCGTCTTGGGAGATGGGCCGATCAAGTCGGCCCATGACGTTCCTTCTGAGTGCTTCCGGAAAAGAACAAGGAACAGGATATGGCACAAGGTCCAGACAGAGGCGGTCGCAACAACCGCCGCGATCGTGAAGAGCAGGAAGACGACGGTTTCGTCGATAAGCTGGTTCACATCAACCGTGTTGCAAAAGTTGTGAAGGGTGGTCGTCGCTTTGGCTTCGCCGCCCTCGTGGTCGTGGGTGACCAAAAGGGCCGCGTGGGCTTTGGCCACGGTAAAGCCCGTGAGGTGCCCGAGGCCATCCGCAAGGCTTCCGAAGCCGCTAAACGCGATCTCATCTTCGTGCCCTTGCGCGATGGTCGTACGCTGCACCATGACATTAACGGTCGCCACGGCGCCGGTAAAGTTGTGCTGCGCGCTGCCCCTCCCGGGACCGGTATCATTGCTGGTGGTCCCATGCGTGCCGTTTTCGAAACCGTTGGTATGTCCGATGTGGTGGCCAAGTCTCTGGGGTCTTCCAACCCCTACAACATGGTGCGCGCCACGTTTGACGCGCTGAAAAAGCAGATGCACCCCAAGGATATTGCTGCTCAGCGCGGTCTGAAATATTCCACCTTGCAAGCCCGCCGCCGCGACATCGTCGGTGCGGAAGAAGTGGAGGGCTAATCCATGGCTGACAAGAAAACTGTCACCGTTCAACAGATAGGCAGCCCCTTGCGTCGCCCGAAGGATCAGCGCCAGACGCTGGTGGGTCTGGGCCTGAACAAGATGAACCGCACCCGCACGCTGGAAGATACGCCAGCCGTGCGCGGCATGATCGCCAAGGTTTCGCACCTCGTCCGCGTGGTCGATGAGGCCTGAGGAGAGAAGATATGAAACTCAACGGTATTTCCGATAATGAAGGCTCCAGCCCCCGCCGCAAGCGCGTGGGCCGTGGCATTGGCTCCGGCATTGGCAAGACCGGTGGTCGCGGTGTGAAGGGTCAAAAATCCCGCTCCGGCGTGGCCATCAATGGTTTCGAAGGCGGGCAAATGCCCATCTATCGCCGCCTGCCTAAGCGCGGCTTTTCCAACGCCAAGTTCGCCAGCAAGTTCAACACGGTTTCCATCGAGCGTCTTGAACAGGCTGTAGAAGCGGGCAAGCTGGACGCAGGCAAAACGGTGGACGCCGCGGCGCTCCGTGAAGCCGGAGTAATCCGCCGCGAGCTGGACGGTGTGCGCGTGCTGGGTGGTTCCGAAGCTAAATCCAAGTTCACCTTGGAAGTGGCCCACGCATCGGCCAGTGCCAAGGCCGCCATTGAAAAAGCGGGCGGTAGCGTCAGGGTTCTGGCCCCAGCAGAAGCGGAAGCTGAAGCTTAAACACCCACAAAAAGACTGGTGAAAAAGCCCTGGTGGAAACACCGGGGCTTTTTTGTTTGCGCTTCTTCAGCCGAGATGAAACTCACAGGATGCGCACCCTTAAGTGAGTAAACGTCATCCATACTGCGGTGCCAAACAACCGGTAGAACCATATAACGTTGCCTGAAGATACTTGCTTGCAACGGAGAAAGCTTAAAATGAAATTTTTGACTGCGCTAACGGTCACCGCACTGATGATGGTCACACCTGTTTTTGCCGGGGGGCACATCGTGTGGAAATCCGTTGATGATGAATCTCGGATCGCTTTTGGTTCCGTAAAAAGCAATGTGGCAGGTGAGGTGCACCATTTCAACAAGGTCAGCGGCATCGTGAAAGAGAAGGGCGAGATGGCCATTTCCATCGACCTCGCCTCCGTCGAAACATACGTCGATATTCGCAATGAACGCATGGGAGAACATGTGTTTAAGGGTGATCACCCCAAAGCTACCATTACCGGCACTATTAATATCGATCAGGTGAACAGCCTAAAGCCCGGCGAGACCAAACTGATCAACGTGGTGGCTAATCTGTCCTTTGCCGGAATAGATAACGAGATTGATGCTCAAATGATGGTGGCACGTCTTTCCCAGAATCGAGTGCTCGTGACCACCGCTGACTTTGTCATGGTCTCCACAGAAGATCTCGGCATTGAACCGGGCATCGATAAATTGATGCAATTAGCCGGTTTGGAGAGCATCACCCGCGTAACGCCGGTCGCGGTGCGCATGGTGTTTGAGAAATAACCGCCTGAAAACGGGGCAATTCGAAAGCAATTGTCCCGTTATGTGCCTCGATTTCCTACGCCTCGTCGGACTTCAGCGCTGGCAACTAATCGCGGCGCGTACAGTTTGAGGTTGTGCTCTTTCCAGAATGTGCTCCCGATCTAGAACTGCGCGTCGTGGTCGGGCGCCACTTTCCCTCCAAAGGGAAATGGGTAGCATAGGAACCTCTCTCTACCGTCAAAGCCCTATAACTCAGGTTTATATCCCTCAAACCCCGGTTTAGCGCCCGCCAAATCAACCTTTGACAGATGGTCGCGGGCAATATTGCTGGTCAGTTTCTCTCCATCGCTTCCGCTTCACCCGGTGGGAGCGCGCTCCATTAAGTTTAGAGAGAAAACACGATGTTTCATAAGTTTCATTCCCTGTCCCAAAGCGCTGCTATGGTGACACTGTTTATCGGCCTTGGAGCCGCTGTCCTGCCCACAGCCGTTTATGCAGACGAGCATGGCGGGTCTTTTTCCTTCAGTGCCGCCCTGCAGGAGTCCCTCGATAATTTCGCCGCCGCCCGTGCGGAGCTGCGTGGCGACATTCGGGCCACACTCCAAGGCCTGACCCGGGAAGAAGCGCGTGAGCAGCGCGGCACCTTCCGTGAAGAGATTCAGGCTTTGCGGGCACAGGGTCGTGCCCTGCGCGCCCAAACCCATGCGGAGCTGGAGGCTGCGGGAATCTCCCCACCAGACCGTGCAGCTCGAGGCGGACGTAACGGTCGTGGTGGTGCAGCTGGTGAAGGCCCCGGTCGCGGTGCCCCTGGAGCCGGTGCTGGCCGTGGTGGCCGGGGCGGACCCGGTGGGCCAGGCCAAGGCCGTGGCGGTCGCACTTAAGCGATCGCCTGCCATCCTCAAAATTGGCCCATGCCTTCAATTTTTGATGGCTTGAGCATGTGAGATGGGCATGGCTGCCAAAGCGAGACCAGCTTTTTCGCAAACGTTACGCATTTGAGTTCCTGTCCATGCGTTTTGTTTCGACTGAGCCTCGCAACCGTCCACAGCCATGCTCTTGCCCTGCTTCTTTTTCGGTTTGAAACAAGTTTCTCGTTCTCAAGCCGACACGTTCGCCCGCGTGGGGAGCAGGGCAAAAGGAAAAGACGGTGATCGTTCTTCGCCCTTACGATCCCGTCTTTTGTGACCCCTCCAGCTCCACCCCGCTGGAGGGGTCCATTTTGCTTGGCAGACTGTTTGACTTTCCTTTTGAGAGAATGCGGGGGCGTTGTGCCCGGGATAGCACCGGTGCTAGCCCTTACGGGCTGGTTACGTAATCAGTGTTGAGGATTTTTGGATGATTAAAAGGCTTTTCGTTGGCGTTTTCATTGCTTGCCAGGCATCCATCGTTTCAGCCCAAACGCTCAGTGACGGTTTTGTGGAAGCCCTCAACAAGCAGGGCTTCGAAATTCAATCCGTTGGACGCACCTGGCTGTTTAGAACGCTTGTTGTCGCCACCGATGGGGTTCACCGACGCGAAATCGTCATTGCCCGCGGCTCCGGCCAGATTTTGCAGGATAATTGGACACGGCTTTCTGCCGACCGAAACCGCCCCCGTGCTGGGAGAAATTCTAAGGCAAGAGACCGGAGTAGAACCTCTCGCGCCGTCCGCGATGGCAGA
This sequence comes from Pseudomonadota bacterium, assembly GCA_039198355.1. Lineage (GTDB taxonomy): Bacteria > Pseudomonadota > Alphaproteobacteria > Rhizobiales > Rhizobiaceae > Pseudahrensia. The sequence goes on along the minus strand of JBCCTO010000015.1, from coordinate 55,622 downwards.
GATGGTGAGCGCAGTGGTGTTGGGGGAGGAGGCCGTGGCGGCTCACAAGGCGCCAGCGATGGCGGGCGTAGCGGCCCAGGCGGCGGCGGACGCGGCGGGGGTGGCCGTGGCGGCGGCGCTGGTCCGGGAGGCCCTGGTGGTCCCGGCGGACCATCCGGTGGGGGCCGACCATAGGGGGGTGTTTTGCAGCGGGGTGGATTTTTACTTTGGTTGGCAATGGCCGTGCAGGTGGCTTGCGCCTTCATTTTTGTGATCAGCTTAGTGCTGTCCATTTTGGGCGTGCAACGCAGTGGCATCAGTTGGCAAATGCGGGAAGCGCTGGAGATCGCGGCCAGCCTTGGCCTTATTCTTGGTGCCATTTTGGCGGTGCGCTTTGTCTTTCTTGCCGAGCGCAGCAAGGCAGTTGCAGAAGAGGCTCTGCGGTCAGCCTCCGGCGCATTCGCGCAAGTGGTGGACGAAAAATTCAGCCGTTGGGAGCTCACCAACGCGGAACACGCAGTGGCATGGCTGGTGGTGAAGGGATTCTCCACAAAAGAAACCGCCAGCTTGCGCGGAACATCGGAGGGCACGGTGAAAGCCCAGTGCAATGCCATTTATCGCAAAGTGGGCGTTTCTGGCCGCGCCCAGCTTTTGTCTGTGCTGGTGGAAGATTTGCTTTTGTCGGCAGAAAAATGAGGCTAGATGCCATTTCCGCCCAATCGTCGCCAAAACGAAGCAAAAAGCCCGTTGCTCCCAAGCCGTTAGACCCCTAAAACAAAGCAAATTTGCGTGCCGGTTAATCCGCCGGTTGAAAACGCATGCCCGTTTACCCCATATCCGGGTTTCATCATTCGCCGTTGCGCCATCGCGAGGTAGCAGCAGCCGAATTGAAATTGGAGATTTTCATGGCTTCAGCAGCCGAGCAGTTAGCTGCCAATCTAAGCTATTCCACATTTTCCAAAGCGACCGATCTGAAAAAGCGCATCTGGTTCACCCTGATGATGCTGATCGTCTATCGCCTTGGCACTTATATCCCCGTGCCTGGCATCAACCCGGAGCAGCTTGCAGCCGCCTTTGAGCAACAGAGCCAAGGCGTGCTGGGCTTGGTGAACATGTTTGCCGGCGGTGCTGTGGAGCGGTTGGCCATCTTCGCCCTTGGCATCATGCCTTACATCTCGGCGTCCATTATCATGCAGTTGATGACATCGGTTGTTCCCCGCTTGGAACAGCTCAAGAAAGAGGGCGAGCAGGGCCGCAAGGTCATCAACCAATACACGCGCTATGGCACGGTGCTTTTGGGCACCGCGCAGGCCTATGGCATTGCGGTGGGGCTTAACGGTTCTGAGGGCATGGTGTTGAACCCCGGCTGGTTCTTCATTCTTACCACAGTCATCACGCTGGTGGGCGGCACCGTTTTCCTCATGTGGCTGGGCGAGCAGATCACCGCCCGAGGTATCGGCAACGGCATCTCGCTCATCATCTTCGCGGGCATCGTGGCCGCGCTGCCCGGTGCACTGGCCCAATTGCTGGATGGTGGTGCATCTGGCCGCATCTCCACCTTTGTAGTGGTAGGTGTGCTGGTGGCCATCGTGGTGCTCATCGCGCTCATCGTCTTTATCGAGCGCGCACAGCGTCGCCTGTTGATCCAATATCCCAAGCGTCAAGTGGGGAACAAAATGTTCCAGGGCGATTCTTCCCACCTGCCACTGAAACTGAACACCGCTGGTGTGATCCCCCCCATCTTTGCCTCTTCCTTGCTGCTGCTTCCTGCCACCATCACCGGATTTTCCGCAGACCCCGCAGCGGGCACCTCTGACATTATGGCGACGATTTCCGGCTTTTTGGGCCGTGGTCAGCCGGGTTATCTGATCTTCTACGGCTCCATGATCCTGTTTTTCGCCTTCTTTTACACGGCCATCGTGTTCAACCCGAAGGAGACCGCCGACAATCTGAAACAGCATGGCGGCTTCATCCCCGGCATTCGCCCCGGCGAGCGCACGGCGGAATATATCGACTATGTGCTGACTCGCATTACCGTGCTCGGTGCGCTTTACCTCGTTTTCGTCTGTTTGCTGCCGGAAATGTTCCTCACGGGCCTCGGCATCTCTGTCTTCCTAGGGGGCACATCACTGCTGATTGTGGTGAGCGTGACCATGGATACGGTGCAACAGGTGCAAAGCCATTTATTCGCCCAGCAATATGAGGGGCTGATAAAAAAATCCAAACTGCGCGGCGGCGACAAGCCCAAACGCACCGGTAAAGCGACACGGAGCCGTCGATGAGACTTATACTTTTGGGGCCTCCGGGCGCCGGCAAAGGCACCCAGGCCCAAAGGCTGTTGGAAGAACACAAAATCCCCCAGCTTTCCACCGGCGACATGCTGCGTGCCGCCGTTGCAGCTGGTACCGAGACAGGGCTGCGCGCCAAAGCGCTCATGGATGCGGGCAAACTGGTATCAGACGAAATCGTCAACGCCATTGTTGCCGAACGGATCGACGAGCCAGACTGCGCCAAAGGCTTCGTCCTCGATGGTTATCCCCGCACGCTGGCCCAGGCCGATTCCGTGGAAGCCATGCTGGCCGAGAAAGGCATCAAGCTTGATGCTGTTATCCAACTTGTCGTTGATGATGACGCTCTAGTGGGGCGTATTATCAACCGAGCCGAAGAGGCGGCCGCTGCGGGCAAGCCTGTGCGCAAAGATGATACTGCGGAGGTTTTCCCAAAACGCTTGCAGGAATATTACAAAAACACCGCACCGCTGGTGGGCTATTACCACGCCAAAGGCGCATTGCGCCATGTGGATGGCATGGGCACCATCGAAGCTGTTGCGGGCGAGATCGACGAGATCGTCTCCAATATTTAATCTGACTTTGGGGCTTGCAAGTTTTTGGCGCTGTGAATTCGGTCAGAAATGCTTGACAAATCACTTCGTTTAGCCTGTTGACCTGCTATTCGTTTGCCCATAAGACACAGCCCTATTGCGACAGATGAGCGGTCGGATTCGGGTTCTCTCTTACCCCGAAACGGTCGCTTTCGGTTTTTTACCTCTCCCGTTCGCTTTTGCAAAAGACCAACCGCCCAGGTCATGCCCGTTTTCAGGGTTTTGAAACCAGGCTCCCAGTTCAAGGAGATCAGCGTGGCTCGTATCGCTGGCGTCAATATTCCTACAAATAAGCGCACCGTCATCGCGCTTCAGTCTATTCATGGCATTGGCAAAAAGTTTGCTGGTGAAATTATTGAAAAGGCTTCCATTCCGGCGGACCGCCGGGTCAATCAGCTTTCTGATGCGGAAGTGCTGCAAATCCGCGAGATCATCGACCGCGATTACATGGTGGAAGGCGATCTGCGTCGTGAAAAAGCCATGAACATCAAGCGTTTGATGGATCTGGGCTGCTATCGCGGCCTGCGTCACCGCCGGGGCCTGCCCGTGCGTGGCCAGCGTACCCACACCAATGCCCGCACCCGCAAGGGGCCTGCCAAGGCCATCGCTGGCAAAAAGAAATAATCTCAAATTCAGCCCGCGTTTTTCGCGCGGGCTTCGGTCTAGCAGCCGGAGGCGTGTTTGCGCCTAACGGCTGCGTTTGAAATCAAAAAAGGATAGATAATGGCAAAAGATGCCACGCGCGTCAGACGGCGCGAGCGTAAAAACATCGCCTCCGGCGTTGCTCACGTGAACTCCACGTTCAACAATACCATGATTACCATCACCGACGCTCAGGGTAACACGATTTCGTGGTCCTCCGCCGGTGCCCAGGGCTTCAAAGGCTCCCGCAAATCCACGCCGTTTGCTGCCCAAGTGGCTGCGGAGGATGCGGGCAAAAAGGCCATGGATCACGGCATGAAAACGCTGGAAGTGGAAGTGCGTGGCCCCGGTTCTGGCCGCGAGTCCGCCCTGCGGGCGCTCCAGTCCATTGGCTTTACCATCACGTCCATCCGTGACGTTACTTCCGTTCCCCATAACGGTTGCCGCGCGCGCAAGCAGCGCCGCGTCTAAGCCTGTACGGCTTCCTCAGACGTTTGGCCGCCCTCACGGCCACCCGTCGATACCACCCCGCATCCCATCCCGGCGGGGTTCGTTGTTTCATTGCCGCGGTTTGGATGGCGGCAAGAAGTACGGAAGGATTTCCCCGTGATCCATAGAAATTGGCAAGAGCTTTCCAAGCCCAATAAACTGGACGTGGTCTCCAACGGCACCACCGGCACCTTGGTTGCTGAACCCCTTGAGCGCGGCTTCGGCCTGACGCTTGGCAACGCGCTGCGTCGCGTTCTTTTGTCCTCCCTTCAGGGCGCTGCTGTGACGGCGGTGCAAATTGATGGTGTTTTGCACGAATTTTCGTCCATTCCCGGTGTGCGGGAAGATGTGACCGACATTATTTTGAATATTAAAGAGCTTGCCATCCGCATGGAAGGTGAGGGTCCCAAGCGCATGGTTGTGCGCAAAGAAGGCGCTGGCACCGTCACCGCTGGCGACATTCAGACCGTTGGCGACATCGAAATTCTGAACCCAGAGCTGGTGCTTTGTACGCTGGATGATGGCGCTGAAATCCGCATGGAATTCACCGTCAACACCGGCAAGGGCTATGTGGCCGCAGATAAAAACCGCCCGGAGGATGCCCCCATCGGTCTCATCCCCGTGGACAGCGTGTTCTCGCCAGTGCGCAAAGTTTCCTATAAAACGGAAAAGACCCGTGAGGGCCAAAACCTGGACTTGGACAAGCTGACGCTTCAGCTGGAGACAGACGGTTCTGTCTCTCCCGATGATGCCGTGGCCTACGCTGCGCGCATTTTGCAAGACCAGTTGACGGTGTTTGTGAACTTCGAAGAGCCACAAAAAGAAGTGGTTCAGGAGCAGGTCACGGAACTGGCCTTTAACCCTGCGCTGTTGAAGAAAGTGGACGAGTTGGAACTTTCCGTTCGTTCCGCCAACTGCCTCAAGAACGACAATATCGTCTACATCGGCGATCTGATCCAGAAAACCGAAGGCGAAATGCTGCGTACGCCAAACTTTGGCCGCAAGTCGCTCAACGAAATCAAGGAGGTGCTGGCCACCATGGGTCTGCACCTTGGCATGGAAATCCCCGCCTGGCCGCCAGAAAACATCGACGATCTAGCCAAGCGGTACGAGGACCAGTACTAGAACTTCACGTTGACGTCATCCGCCGACTTGATCGGCGGATCTCCCAAGACCTTACGAGATTGGCCGATCAAGTCGGCCAATGGCGTGTTCACACAGACGAAATGAACTCAAAACCCCGCCCTTAAGACCTAGAGCGGGCAAACCTAGGAGAAGGCAAAATGAAACACCGCAAACAGGGCCGTAAGCTCAACCGCACCCACAGCCACCGCAAAGCCATGTTCAAAAACATGGCTGTGGCGCTTCTCACCCACGAGCAGATCGTCACCACCCTGCCCAAGGCCAAAGAACTGCGCTCCGTGGTGGATAAGCTGATTACACTTGGCAAACGCGGCGATTTGCACGCCCGCCGTCAAGCCGCATCCCAGCTTCAGGACAAGTCTACGGTACAAAAACTCTTTTCCGTCTTGGGTGAGCGTTACAAGGAACGGCCCGGCGGCTACACCCGCGTGCTGAAAGCCGGTTTCCGCTATGGCGACAATGCGCCCATGGCCGTCATCGAACTCGTTGACCGTGACGAAGACGCCAAAGGCAAAGCTGACCGTGAGCGCATGGAAGCTGAAGAGGGCGTGGAAGAAACCGCAGAGGCGGCCGCTTAATTCGATGGCACATAGTGCAAAGAAAAAGGGGGCAAACAGCCCCCTTTTTTTGTGCCCGTATCCTCTCAGCCCACCCCATTCAACAAGGTTACTTATGCCCGGCTTTTACCGCGAAAACATACGTTGGCTCACCGGCGGTTTTTTGTTGGCCTTATTTTCCAGCTTCGGGCAAACGTTTTTCATTTCCATTTGGGGTGCGGAAATCCGGGAAGCCTTTTCCCTCACCCATGGTGGTTTCGGCTTTATTTATATGGTCGCAACGTTGGCCAGCGCCGCAACCCTGCCTTTCATTGGCCGCATGGTGGATGTGTTCAGCATTGCCCAAACCAGCATTATCGTTATAGGCCTGTTGGCAGTTGCAGCCTTGCTCATGGGCAGTGCCAACTCGGTGGTGCTATTGGGCCTCGCTCTCTACATGTTGCGCCTGTTTGGGCAGGGCATGATGACCCACACGTCCATGACGGCCATGGGCAAGTGGTATAGCACAAACCGGGGCAAGGCCGTCTCTTTCGCCACCATCGGTCATCAGTTTGGTGAAGGGTTGGCCCCCGCCACCTTCATCCTTATTGCTGCCTATGTGGGTTGGCGGGGGAGTTGGTTTGTGGCCGCCGCCATGCTGCTTTTGGTTGCCCTTCCAGTCATTTATACGCTCATGCGCGTAGAGCGCGTTCCCGGAAATGAGGTGGCACAGAAGGGCGAAGGGGTAGAGCGTGGCAAACAGTGGACGCGCCGTGAAATGCTGCGGGACCCGCTGTTCTGGCTCACGGGTTTGGGCGTGTTCACCCCCGCCTTTATCGGCACCTCCATGTTCTTCCATCAGGATTATCTCATCGCCCTCAACGGATGGCCCCGCTGGCTGTATGACACCAGCTTTGCCCTCATGGCGGTCACGACGGTGCTGGTGTCCCTCGCCACTGGCTTTGCCATCGACAGAGTGGGCGCGGTGCGCATTTTGCGCGTTTTTATGCTCCCTCTTGGCATCTCATGTCTCTCGCTTGGTCTGCTGAACGAGGCAGAAACCATCATCATCTTCATGTTGTTCCTGGGCCTGAGCTACGGCATGTCCTCCACCCTGTTCGGGGCGTTTTGGCCGGAAGTTTATGGCACCCGGCATCTGGGCAGCATCCGGGCCATCACGGTGTCGCTCATGGTTTTCATGTCCGCCGCCGGGCCGGGCATAACGGGCGTTTTGATTGATTGGGGCATGCCTTTTCAGGAACAATTGCTCTATATGGCGGCTTATTGTTTCGTTTGCATTGGCCTAATGGCCATTGCCGCCCGAGGCTATCTGGCCCGCGCCACCAAGACCGAAGAATTTTGAAAGACCGCACCATGGCTTCCGCACCCACCGTCCGCTTTGCTCCATCGCCCACGGGTCGTTTGCACATCGGCAACATCCGCACCGCGCTTTACAATTGGCTGTTTGCCCAAAAGCACGGCGGCACGTTTGTGCTGCGGCTGGATGATACGGATGTGGAGCGGTCCACCGATGAGTTTGCCGATGGTATTGTCGAAGATTTGGCGTGGTTGGGCATCCACCCCCACCAGAAGCACAAACAGTCCGAGCGCTTTGCTCTTTATGACAAAGCTGCTGATGCCCTTCGGGAGAAGGGCCTGCTTTATCCCTGCTATGAAACGCCTGAAGAAATTGAGCGCCGCCGCAAGCGCCTCATGGCCCGAGGCCTTCCGCCCGTTTACGACCGTGCTGCGCTTAAGCTCACGGACGAAGAGAAAGCAGCCTTTGAAGCGGAAGGGCGCAAACCCCATTGGCGTTTTCTGCTGCCCAACTTCGCCGATGATCCCTTCACCACCCAGCGCACGGAAGTGCATTTTGATGATGTGATCCGGGGCGAGCAGACGGTGGACCTGGCCTCCATGTCTGATCCGGTGCTGATCCGGGGCGATGGATCTTATCTCTACACACTGCCCTCCGTGGTGGATGACCGTGAAATGGGTGTCACCCACGTCATCCGCGGCGGCGACCATGTGGCCAATACCGGTGCTCAAATCGCTATTTTCCGTGCCTTGGGCGGGGAAGAGGGTGTGCCTGAATTTGGCCACCACAATCTTTTGCAGGATGCCTCCGGCGAGGGCCTTTCCAAACGCTCCGGCGCGCTTTCCATCCACAGCCTGCGGGAAGACGGTCTTGAGCCCATGGCGGTGAGTTCTTTGGCCGCTTTGATTGGTACAGGACAGCCCGTGGAAGCTGTGGCCAGTTTAGAAGCCTTGGGCGATCTGTTCGATCCCACCCTTGTTTCCAAATCTGACGCAAAATTCGATGCTTCTGACCTCACAGCGCTGAACGAAAAACTGCTCCACAGCCTGGACTACGCCACCGCCAAACCAAGACTGGCGGCTTTGGATGCTGATTTGGGTGAGGCTTTCTGGACGACTGTCCGCGCCAATCTGGTGCGGTTTGGTGACGTTACGACGTGGCGGGACGTCATTTCAGGCCCGGTAACGGCTGCGGAAATGAGTGATGAGGATAAGGCTTACGTCACAGCAAGCGCGGCCCATCTTCCTGACTCACCATGGGATGGCAATTCCTGGGGCGCATGGACCAGTGCCTTGAAAGCGGAAACGGGGCGCAAGGGCAGGGCGCTTTTCATGCCTCTTCGTAAGGCGCTGACCGGCAGGGACCATGGCCCTGATATGGCGGCATTGCTGCCCCTCATTGGCCCGGAAAATACGCATCGCCGATTATCCTGACCCGCTTATTGCCCACGGCTCTCCCTTCGTTGTTCGGGGAAGCCAGTTTGCGTATAGCATCTGCTGTCAGCCCATGGCGGCGGTTTGCAGCGGTCTCACTGTCCTCACTTGCATCTCCTCTGAAAACCGGCAGCGCCACCCGTGCAAGGGTGGCGGCTTCATTGAGTTGTTTGCGAAGGGCCACTTCTTCTGGCTCGGCCCGGCCACCTTTTTCGGTCAGCAAGGCATAGTTGCACGAACAGGCGGGATTGAAGGCCTGTCTGAAAGCGAAGGCGTTTTTCAACGCCGTGTAGGGTTCCCCCCTATCGTGTGACACCATTTCCGCCACGGATTGGCTGGCGGGCTTGTGCTTATAGAGGGCCATGTCCCGTCCGGGGCAAAGGTTGTTGCACGCTTCTTGTGGGGCATTCTCCCCCGCCGCGCTCCCTGACAAATTGACGGGGAAGAAATAGCCATCGCACCGCCGCACGCACATGGTGCGCACTGCATTTTTGGAAACTTTGGGGAATGAGGGTGGCGCAGGTTTGGGCAGTCTTACCGTTCTTTTGCCTCGGTTCTCGCGCACTTCCTTTTGCCGCTGTTTCAGTGCGCCACGGCCAAAAATCTGGTCCAATAAAGGGGTTCGGCGATTAATGGCCTGCCGCGTCCCGCAGCCGCGCCGTTGCATTTCCCGTTGAATGCGCGCGCGGGCTTTGCGCGAAAGACCGCCACTGCCTTCACGCAGTGCATTAAGATTGCGCTGGGCACGGTCCCGCCGACTTCGCAGCGTTCGGCAGGAAGAATGGGCCTCCCTTTGAAAGAAGCGCCGCCGCTGGGCGCAACCTTTACGGCTCATCTGACGGTTCAGACTGGCCAGCTGCCGTTGTTGCGCCCGCACAGCCCGTTGCGAGGTTCCGCCCGATGTGCTCGCTAAGCGACGCTCTAACGCCAGACAGGCCCGACTCTGAGCTTTTGCCTCCAGAATGCCAAATTCAAGCGCGGAGGGACCACTGGCAATGATGCCAAGGGCAAAAGCGGCAAGAGCAAGGGCGCGTTTGAAGAAGGGCAAGAGTTGGGCATCCCAAAAAGGTATGCCCAACGCTAAGCTACAAGTTTTGCGATCCCGTAAAACCCGGCCCTAAAAAGCATGAGGATAGAGACCACCATCCATCAGCACGTTTTGCCCTGTGATGTAGCCCGCATATTGCGAACACAAAAACGCGCAGGCATTGCCGAACTCCTCTGCTGTGCCAAAGCGTTTTGCTGGTATTTCATCCATCTGCCCCTGCGCTGCTTCATCATAGCTTATGCCACGGGCTTTCGCGCCAGCTGAAATGCCTCCTTGAAGGCGTTTTGTATCCATTTTGCCGGGCAGCAGATTGTTCATGGTCACATTGTGCGGCGCATAAATGGGGCGCACACCGGCCAAAAAGGCCGTCAAGCCAGCTCGAGCACCGGAGGAAAGGTCCAACCCTTCGATGGGCATGAGAACGCTCAGTGAAGTGATGTTGACGATGCGCCCGAATTGGCGTTCCGCCATGCCGTCAGCCACCGCTTGAATGAGCTCGATGGGCGTAATCATGTTTTGGATCACACCATCGATCATGGCGTCCCGATCTAAATCCTTGAAATCCTTGCGGGGCGGTCCGCCATTATTGTTGACCAGAATATCCGGGGCCGGGCAGGCTTTCAGAATTGCCGCGCGCCCTTCCGGCGTGCCCACATCCGCAGCCACGGCAATGACCGTCGCGCCCGTGGCCTTCGCAATTTCCTCTGCGGTGCTTTCCACCGTGGCCACCGTGCGGGCGTTCACGATCACCTCGCACCCGGCCTCCGCAAGCGCCATGGCGCACCCCTTCCCCAGCCCCTCGCTGGAGGCACAAACGATGGCCTTCCGGCCTGCAATTCCCAAATCCATGGATAGTTTCCTCTCCCAAAGCCTTTTGTGGCGCCGCTGACCTTTCCATTCCCGGTTGCATCCATCAAGACTAGGAAGGACAGTGGAACCCTGCACCCACGGAAATCCTTCTTAAAGGCCGCGCCATGCTGCAAACCCTCGATCTGCCGACCATTGATGATGTGTACGCTGCTGCCAAAGTGCTGGACGGCCATGCTGTCCGCACGCCGCTCATTTCCAGCCCGGTGCTGGATGAGATGACGGGCGGACGCATTTTTTTGAAAGCGGAGTGCCTGCAAAGAACCGGTAGCTTCAAATTTCGAGGTGCTTTCAATGCCATGCACCACGCGGGGGAGCAGGGCGAAAAATTCGGCATTGTTGCCGCCTCATCCGGTAACCATGCCCAAGGGGTGGCAGAGGCTGCGCGGCTTAAAGGCTATCAAGCCACCATTATCATGCCGTCTGATGCGCCCCAAACAAAGAAGGATCGCACCATGCGGTCTGGCGCGACAATTGTGGAATATGACCGCGCAACTGAAGACCGCGAAGCCCTGTTGGTGGAAATGGCTAAAAAGACAGGCGGCTATGCCATCCACCCCTATGAATCCTTCCATGTGATTGCGGGCCAGGGCACATGCGGCCTGGAAATGGCGCAGGACGCGCAGGCCATGGGGTTGGACGTGGACGAGGTGCTGGTCTGCGCCGGGGGCGGGGGGCTGTTGGCAGGCGTGACGCTGGCCATCAAAGACCATTTTCCCAATGCCAATGTCCGCACAGTGGAACCGGAGGGCTATGATGACCAACGCATTTCCCATGAGACTGGGGAGCGCGTGCGTGTGAACACAAGTGAGCCCTCCATTTGCGATGCCATTCTCACGCCCATGCCCGGGGAACGTTCCTTTGCCATCTGCTATGGCAATCTCGCTCCGGGTCTTACGGCGACGGACGATGCCATTCTCAAAGCCATGGCCTTTGCCTACGAGGAATTGAAATTGGTGGTGGAGCCGGGCGGCATCGTCACGCTCGCGGCTCTTATGGCGGGCAAGCTGGATGTGAAAGGCAAGACCGTCATGGCCACCATTTCCGGGGGCAATGTCGACCCGCAACTCACCGCCCGCGCGCTCGCTGAAAACCGTGCGGCTGCGTAACGGCCATGCCCACCGCCAGCCCCGCCCGCATGGACCTAACCCGCGAAGGTGACACCCTCACCATCACCGGCAGTGGCGACTGGACGGCTTTCAGCGTGGACAACATTGATGTTGAATTGCGTAAAGCCGTGGAAAATCATACCGGCGCGATACATTTCGATACTGGCAATGTGGGGGTGATGGACACAGCCGGGGCTTGGCTTGTGGAAAGAACCCGCCAAGCTGCACAAGGTAAAGCGTTCGTTCACAGTGACGATGACCCGAGCCGGGTAAAGCTGGTAAGTGTCCTCAAGCCAGACGCAGAAACACGCGCGCCGTACCTATTGCAGGAGGAGCCCCTCGGTTTACTGGGCAGGTTTGGCAAAGCCACGTCGTCCGCATGGTCAGACATCATTCTGGCCATGAACCTCATTGGCGCGGCCATCGCCGGGGCGCAGATGAAGAGCGGCCAAAAGGGGGGTATTCGCCCCATCTCCATAATCCACCAAATGGATCACATGGGGTTGAAGGCTGTGCCCGTCATCAGTGTCATGTCTTTCCTCATTGGCATGATTATCGCCCAGCAGGGGGCCTATCAGCTCAAGGTCTATGGGGAAGAACTGCTCACGGTATCTCTTGTGGGCATTCTGCATTTTCGAGAAATCGCGGTTTTGCTCACCGCCGTCATGGTGGCCGGGCGCACAGGCAGCGCCATCACTGCGGAAATCGGCACCATGAAGATGCGGGAAGAAATTGATGCGCTCCATGTGATGGGCCTCAATGCGGTGGGCGTTTTGATTCTGCCCCGTTTGGTGGCGCTCATTATCGTCATGCCCGCCTTGGTGCTGCTTTCGGCGGTCACCGGCATCGCGGGTGCCATGTTCGTGTCTGATCTTTATGTGGGCATCACGCCCTCTCAATTTATGGACGCGCTGCGCACCAATGTGGGGCCCGAATTCTTGATCGGTGGGCTTATCAAAGCGCCATTTATGGCCGCCGTCATCGGTGTGATTTCCGCGGTGGAAGGCATGAAAGTGGGCGGCAGCTCAGAATCCCTGGGCCGTCACACCACCTCCGCCGTTGTGCGCTCAATCTTTGCCGTCATCCTCATGGATGGCCTGTTTGCCATTTTCTTTGCATCCATTGGCTATTGACGGGGCATGGAATGACGACCGCTGACCCCATCCTTCAGGTTCGAGACATTCACGTTTCTTTTGGGCCCATCCATGTTTTGAAGGGGCTGGATTTGGATGTGGAGCGCGGCGAAATTCTGGGTTTCGTGGGCGGTTCCGGCACGGGTAAATCCGTGCTCATGCGGGCGGTTTTGGGTTTGGTCAAAAAACAGGCCGGCACCATTCGTCTCTTTGGCCAGGATTATGATGCCGCTAATGACGCTGATCGCCTCATCATTGATCGTAATATTGGCGTTTTATTTCAACATGGTGCGCTGTTTTCTTCACTCACTGTCAAAGAGAATATTCAAGTGCCGCTGCGTGAATATTGCACCATGAACCAGCGGCTCATGGATGAGCTGGCGCAAGTGAAAATGGACCTGGTGGGTCTCAATCCGGGTTCCGGCGATAAATATCCGTCAGAACTTTCTGGCGGCATGGTCAAACGAGCCAGCCTTGCGCGCGCACTCTCGCTGGACCCTCAATTGGTCTTTCTGGACGAGCCCACATCGGGCCTCGACCCCATCGGCGCTGCAGAATTTGATGAATTGCTCGCGTCACTCAAAGAAACTCTGGGGCTGACCGTCTACATGGTCACCCACGATCTGGATTCGCTCCACACCACCTGTGATCGCGTTGCTGTGCTGCGCGACGGGAAGGTTTTGGTCAATGCGCCTATCGCTGCCATGGCCCATGTGGAGGATGAGTGGGTGCAAACCTATTTTAAGGGCACGCGGGGCCAAAAGTTTGGTGTGTGAAGCGTTATTTATGCATCACCGCCGAACCGTCATGCTTTTCTAACCGTAATTTTCATGTTGCCCCGGCCTTCTGCCCGTGACCGGGCACTGCCCTTTGGTTAAGAAAGACCATGGAAACCCGCGCCAATTATATTGCTGTCGGCCTTTTCACCGTGCTTGCCCTCGCGGTAGCGCTGGCACTGGTCTATTGGTACGGGCGCTTGGGCGATGCGGATGATGTCATCCCTGTAGATATTCGCATTCAAGGGTCAGTCTCCGGCCTCACGCCCGGAAGCCTCGTGCAGTTCAATGGCTTGACCGTCGGCCGAGTGGATAGGCTGCGTCTTGATCCCGATGACCCTCGTTTTGTCATTGTAAGAACGCGGCTTGCATCCGACACGCCTATTCGCGCCGATACCACTGCCCGCATCGGGGTCCGTGGCCTTTCCGGTGGAGCCTTTATCGCCTTGCAGGGCGGCCGCCCGGACGCGCCGGTTTTGCTGGCTTCCACGGGCGGTTCTGATGATGTACCGAGAATCAATGGTGACCCCGCCGCTTTGAACGATTTGTTGGAGCGGGTGGGCGGTATTGCAGCCCGTGCTGAGCGCACCCTGGCCACGCTTGAAAACTTCGTCAATCGTAATGACAAGACGGTCACAGACACGCTCAACAACGTGAAAACCTTTTCCGATGCCCTATCAGAAAATGCTGAAGGGGTCGGCACTTTCCTGAAGTCGGCAGGGGATGTCGCCCAGTCTTTGCAGGGCCTGTCGGAAAAGCTGGACGGTTCTTTGACCCGCGCCGAACAGATCCTTGCTGCGGTGGACCCTGCTAAGGTTGGAAGCACGCTCACTAATGTGCAGGACTTCACCCAATCGATCGCAGACCAGCGGGACCAGGTAGCTGAAATCATCACCTCAGCCAACCGCACGGCCAAACGGGTAGAAGAGTTTACTGAAACACTTGGAACCTCCGTGGGCAAAATTGATGGTGTCGTCACCCGCCTTGATGAGGTGGCGAAAGCGGTGGAACCCGCCCGCGTGTCTTCGCTGCTCACCAATCTAGATGAAGCCAGCAAACGTGCCGACGGTCTCTTGGCCGCTGTTGAACCGCAAAAAGTGCAGACACTGGTGGATGACCTTGCAGCAACGACAGCGCGGGTAAGGGATGTGACACAGGGCGTGGATGCAGCAGCCATCTCCACGCTCATTGCCGATGCAGGCCGCGCCACCCGGTCCATCGCAACAGCGGCAGAAGCGGTGAATGGCGAGCAAATCAGCCAGACTTTGGCCAGCATTGATGCCACGGCCAAACGGGCTGAGCGGATTGTGGCCGCCGTGGATGAAACCAAAATCACCAAAATGGTGGACGATCTTTCCGCCACAACCGCCCGCGCCCGGCAGGTGGTGGATGGCATTGACCCCGCCACGCTGCAAACCTTGGTGACAGACTTGAGCCAAGCCAGCCGGAATGTGGCGACGCTAACAGCGGCAGTGGATGCAGCGCGGGTGAATGCAGCCATGGATAATTTCTCCAAAGCTGCGGAAGGGGCTCAAACCATTGTGGCCGATGTGGGCAAGGTGACGGAGCGCCTGGGCGCGCGCAGCGGCGACGTGGATCGACTGTTTGATGATGCCACGCAATTGACCTCCCGCTTGAACGAATCCTCTAAAAAGGTTGATGCTGTCATTGATCGTGTGGACCGGCTCCTGGGCGCTGAAAGTACCAACAGTCTGGTGGCCGATCTGCGCGAAACGCTGGCGGAATTTCGCCGCACTGCACGCAATTTCAATGCCCAGATTACGCAGGTCAGCGCCGGGATAAACCGCTTCACAGGCCGTGGCCTTGCGAACACGGAGACCTTAATCCGCGATGCAGGCCGGTCGATTAACCGGCTGGACCGTGTTATCAGAAATTTAGAAAGCAACCCGTCCGCGCTCATCAGCGGTGCAGGCGGCTCCCGCATTCCAGAGTCCAGCGGCCGACCCCGGCGCTAAGTGTTGAAATGAGTATCATGCGGCAGGGACAGACATTTGGGCGGAAAGGGCAAAAGGCGCTGGCACTTGCAGTTGCGCTGTGTGTTTTGCCCTCCTGCGCGCTCTTGAAACGGCCCGAGGCACCGCGCCAAACCTATGAGCTTACGGCCCCAGATAGTTTTGCTACCGCAGGCGGCACACGGTCCCAACTTTTGGTGAAAGTGCCCAATGCCTTAAAGGGCTTGGACAGCGACCGTGTTCTGGTGAAAGCCGATGACGGCTCCATCTCCCTGCTGGCAGGGGTGCAATGGGTGGATACCATTCCCGCCATGGTGCAAGCCAAACTGGTGGAGAGTTTTGAAAATACGGGCAGGGCCGGTGCCACGGCCAAGCCCGGCGATGGGCTGGTGATCGATCACCAACTCATCAGCGACTTGCGACGCTTTGAAATCGATCGGGGCAGGGCGGTGATTGAGCTTTCCATCAAGCTACTTGCCGATAAATCTGGTCAGGTCTTGGAAACCCGCATTTTCACCGCCACCGCCCCAGTTCGCGGCACAGAGCCGGGCGATAATGCCCGAGCCCTCACCCGGGCCTTCGAAAGCCTTGCGAAAGATGTGGTGGCTTGGGTTTTTGCCGAGGTTTAGAGCGTTTCAAGCGAAGCTTGACACGCTCTGGTCGCGAAGAGCCACCCGGCAAACGTTTGCCGCGCCATGTCCTGTTAAATGTGGGGAGCGAAGGCCTTAGGCCGACAGCGTGAGCGCAAAAAGAGTGCTAGGGCGACTCCATCGTAGGTGAATTCGCTCTAGCGGATTCGCGGTGCGTCTCATTAAAAGCCAAACCAATCCTAGCGATCAGACAGCGCCAGTCTGACGCCTAAGAAACCGAACGCTCCGGCAAAACTGCGCTTCAGCCAACGCATAATGGCGGGTTTGGTAATCACATAATCCCGCGCCGCAGCTGCACACGCGCCATAACCTACGAACACAATGAAGGTGAGCACCATGAAAACGCAGGCGAGACCGGCCATGGCAAGGGGCGCATTGGTCTGACTCACATCTACAAACTGCGGCAGGAACGCTAAGAAGAAGAGGGACAGTTTTGGGTTCAGCACATTGATGAGCATGCCAATGAGGGCTGTTTTGAAGGGCGAGAGCACCTTCCGCTCCTCACTGACATCAAGCGCGCCACCATCGCGCAAAATGCTCCATGCCATGTATAGCAGATATGCCACGCCCAGATACTTCACCACCTGAAACGCCAACGCGCTGGTATGAAAGATGGTTGCCAGGCCTACAATGCTGGCAAAGGCGGCGGGCACAATGCCCATCGTGCAACCAAAGGCAGCCGCAACACTTGCCCGGAACCCGCGGCCCAAACCAATGGCCAATGTGTAGAGCACGCCTGTGCCTGGCAATAAAATGACGATGATGGAGGTGACCAGAAATTCGAGGCTCATCGTACGTCTCCGGAACGTTGCAGATTGCGACATTATGGTCACCGGTTTCAAATTGAGCAACAAGCTGCGCTTCGTTCGCTTTGCGGCTGAAAAGACTGGGAGAAAGCGTCTCATGTGGTGGTTTTGCAACACACGCTTAAGCAGTTTTCAGTTAGGTACGGGAGCGATACATCCGCCGCGTTTCAACCACAAACAGCGCCCAAGGCGGGGGGCACGAGCGGGCAAGGATTCTCGAAAAGAGTTCACCCGTCTTCGACAAGAGGAATTGCATTTATGGACGCTAAGGTTTTCGACAAGAGCAAGCTGCCCAGTCGTCATGTGACCAAGGGGCCGCAGCGCGCGCCCCACCGCTCTTATCTCTATGCCATGGGTCTGACGGAAGAGCAGATCAACCAACCTCTCGTAGGCGTCGCCACCTGCTGGAATGAAGCCGCGCCCTGCAACATCTCCTTGATGCGCCAGGCCCAGGCCGTGAAAAAGGGCGTCTCTGCGGCAAATGGCACGCCCCGCGAATTTTGCACAATTACGGTGACAGACGGCATCGCCATGGGGCACCAGGGCATGAAAGCCTCCCTGGTTTCCCGCGACGTCATTGCCGATACGGTGGAACTCACCATGCGCGGCCACTGTTATGACGCCCTTGTTGGCCTTGCGGGCTGTGACAAGTCCTTGCCCGGCATGATGATGTCCATGGTGCGCCTTAACGTGCCTTCCGTTTTTCTTTACGGTGGCTCCATTCTGCCCGGTAACTTCAAAGGAAAGCCGGTGACCGTTCAGGATGTGTTTGAGGCTGTTGGTCAGCACTCCGTGGGCAATATGTCTGATGAAGATTTGCATGAGCTTGAGCAGGTGGCTTGCCCATCCGCCGGTGCTTGCGGCGCACAATTTACGGCCAACACCATGGCCACAGTGTCAGAAGCCATCGGTCTGGCTCTGCCATACTCTGCCGGCGCACCGGCCCCTTATGAAATTCGGGACCGTTTCTGCATGACTGCCGGCGAGAAGGTGATGGAACTCATCGCCCGCAACATCCGCCCCCGCGATATTGTCACCCGGGAAGCGCTGGAAAATGCCGCCACAGTGGTGGCCGCATCCGGCGGTTCCACCAATGCGGCGTTGCACCTGCCCGCTATCGCGAACGAAATCGGTATTGATTTCGATCTCTTCGACGTTGCTGACATTTTCCGCCGCACGCCCTACATTGCTGACCTGAAGCCCGGCGGTAAGTATGTGGCTAAGGACATGTTTGAAGTGGGCGGCATTCCGCTCCTCATGAAAACCCTGCTCGATGGCGGCTTCCTCCACGGTGACTGTATGACTGTGACTGGCCGCACAATGGCCGAAAACATGGAATATGTGGAATGGAACGACGATCAGGACGTTGTTTATCCGGTCTCCAAGCCCATCACACCCACGGGCGGTGTTGTGGGCCTTAAAGGCAATCTTGCCCCAGAAGGTGCCATTGTGAAGGTGGCAGGCATGGAGAAGCAGCAATTCTCCGGCCCCGCCCGCTGTTTCGACAGTGAGGAGCAGGCCTTTGAAGCGGTCTCCAACCGCCAATACGAAGAGGGTGAGGTGCTGGTCATCCGCTATGAAGGGCCAAAAGGCGGCCCTGGCATGCGCGAAATGCTGGCCACGACTGCGGCTCTCTACGGCCAGGGCATGGGCGATAAAGTGGCGCTCATTACCGATGGCCGCTTTTCCGGTGCAACCCGAGGCTTCTGCATCGGCCATGTGGGCCCAGAGGCAGCGGTGGGCGGCCCCATTGGTCTGCTCAGAGACGGTGACATGATCCATCTCGATGCCGTCGAAGGCACGATGACCGTAGATTTGACGGACGAAGAGATGGAAGAGCGCCGCAAAGCCTGGGAGCCCAGAGAGAACGACTACACTTCCGGCGTGATCTGGAAGTTTGCACAAACGGTGGGCAGTGCCCGGTATGGGGCAGTGACCCATCCCGGCGGTAAAGTGGAAAAGAACTGCTATGGCGATGTCTGATTTTCCAATCAAAGGGTGTGCGGTTGCACTGGCGGTGGCTTTAGCCACCGTCCCGTCCCAATTCGCCCACGCCTTTGATCCGGATAAGACTTTCAAGGCCGATGATGAGCCGCGCACGGTACTGCGTTACGGCTTTCAGGCGCTTAAACAAGGCAAGGTGAGCGACGCTATCGGTGCATTTCGCTTCGGTGCCGCCCGCAACAATGTGGCGGCCGAGTGGAAACTGGCCCGCATGTTCCAGCGCGGTGAGGGCGTTCCGCAGGACCATGCGGCTGCCCATGAATTATTCTACAAAATCGCCATGCGCTACGCGGAAAATCCGCCAAACCGCCGCGATATGCCGTTTGTATCGCACGCGGTGGTGAGCCTTGGGCATTACGCACTGACGGGTATTCAGGGCACAGCCATTGCTGCCAATAAGCGCCGGGCGGAAGACTATTTTTACCGCGCCGCCGCCCTCTACAAGGACCCAGAGGCCCAATACCAATTGGGTCTGATGTATCGAAGCGGTGTGTTGGGCGTGGTGCAGGCCCGTAGTGCTGTCCGCTGGTTTGGCCTTGCGGCCCGCAAGGGTCATGGCGAAGCGCGGGCGCAGCTGGGCGAAATGCTATTCTACGGCGAAGGCGTGCGCCGCAGCCCTGTGCGCGGTCTCGTCCACATGGCCCGTGGCGCAGCCCGGTCGGGCGTGGGCAATGCCCAATCCATGCTCGAAAAGGCTCTGTCACAGGCCAGCATGGTGGAACGCCGCAAGGCAGAAGAGATTATCGCCCAGCTTGATAGGCAGCAGTCCGTCGCCCAAGCCCGGGCAAATGCTCAGCCTGTGGGAGGAGCAAGTCGCAACGCAGCGCAAGCGGATTAATTGTCAGGTGAGCGCTTTAGCTAAACTGCTAAAGCGTTGCCACCTGATCTTCTAACAGCTTGCCCCACGTATAAATCTCATATTTGCGATATTCGGAGACGTAGAATGGATCGTTTTCGATCAGGCTTACGACGTCGTCCTTGTCTTCAGCTTCCACCACCCATAGAGCGCCGCAGAAATCGTCGCCGGGTGTTGGCTTCAATCCACCGCCAATGAGCAATTCCGGATGCGCTTGGGCGTAGGCCACATGCGCGTCCCGCAAATCTTTGCGGGCGCGAATGGCGAGCATGTCTTCTGTGTCTTTGAAAATGACGGCCCAGCGGGTCATGGCAACTCCTCCTGCTTTGCACTCTGGCAAAGAGTAGGGAGCGGCAATAGACCCATGGAGAGCCAGCACTGGTCCGGTCATCGGGCCAGATTGAGTGTTCTGTACTGTCTAAAACGCCTTGCGGATGCCCAGATTGATCTGGTGGCTTTCCAAATCAACATCGCTCCTTGTGCCGTCTACCGCCGACAGGCCCACATCCTGCACTTTGAAAAAGCGATAGCCGAGATCGACGGTGACACTGTCGGTCACGGCAAAGGCCGCACCGGCACCCACCTGCCACGCTAATCCGCCCCCACTGTCATTCATAACAACACCTGTGGGAGTGACCCCTTGTTGGGACAAGTCCACTTGCCCATACCCAACGCCAGCGCTGATGAAAGGTGTGATGGTGCCCAAGGAATAGTCCACATATCCATTGGCTAGCCCGTAAACAGCACTTGCATCCCCCGTAGCATCGCCGCCTGAGAATTTTCCAAGACCGGTCACCGTGTGGCTGTCTATATCAAGGGAGGTGTAGCCAAGCTCTGCTTCAGCCCGAAAACCCAGCAAGCCGGTGGGATTAAAACTGTATCCCAAAGCTGCCGAGAGGTTGTAGCCTGGATCATAGGCATTGCTCACCGAAGTGCCCAGAACCCTAAAGCTGCTTTCTGCCTCAAAAGCCGCCCCGATCCGCGCTGCTGCATAATAACTGCGCACAATTGCATCCGCCTGATAGGCAGGCGGTGTGGGATTTGGTTCAATGGTGTCGATGGCATCCGCTGCAAGGGCATTGAAGGGCGCTATGAAGGCCAAGCCGCACGCCAGACCCGTCCAAATTTTCAAACTCCGCATATTGATTCTCCTCCTCGTGGCGCATTGATCGTCAAGCCGCGACAAAGAGTTTCCGCGTTAGGGGGACAGCAATGGGGCAAGAATGTTCACTCTTCGTAACAGGGGGAGAGCGAGTGTGAGGCTGCTATCCCGCCCGCAATAGGCGAACCGCCTCATCTTTCGCAAACAAATACAGCAGCACCCGCAGGGCTTGCCCCCGTTCGCTCACCAAATCAGGGTCTCTATTAAGGATCATACGGGCATCATCCCGCGCCAGCTCCAGCAGCCTGCCATGGTGTTCCATGCGGGCCAGTTTGAAACCCACCGCGCCGGACTGGCGTGTGCCCAGAATTTCTCCCTCGCCCCGCAGCTTCAAATCCTCTTCGGCAATGCGAAAACCATCCTCCGTCTCGCGCATGATCTTGAGACGGGCGGAAGACACCTCGCCCAGAGGGGCCTTGTAGAGCAGCAGGCAGGTGGAGGCATTGTCGCCCCGCCCAACGCGGCCCCGCAATTGATGCAATTGTGCAAGGCCGAATTGTTCAGCATGTTCAATCACCATAATCGTGGCGTCAGGCACATCCACGCCCACTTCTATCACGGTCGTTGCCACCAACACCCGTGTCCGTCCTTCTTTGAAGTCCAGCATGGCAGCGTCTTTTTCCGCCGGTTTCATGCGCCCATGGACCAGCCCCACATTGTGGCCCATTAGCGCTGCAAGGCTCTTGTAACGCGCCTCAGCAGAGGTGAGCGGCAGTTCGTCATTCTCTTCCACGAGCGGACAAAGCCAGTAGATTTTATCTCCCCGCTGAACGGCCCGCTGTACGCGGGCGATCAACTCATCCAACCGCTCGAGCGGCAGCGCATTGGTCTGGATGGGCAGGCGATGGGCGGGCTTCTCGTCCAGCTTGGAAACGTCCATATCGCCAAAATGTGTGAGCACGAGGGTGCGGGGGATGGGCGTGGCGGTCATGACCAGAATATCTGCACCAGCCCCCTTCGCAGCCAGTGCAAGCCTTTGATGCACGCCAAAGCGATGCTGTTCATCCACAATGCCCAGTGCGAGATTCTTGAAGGTGACTGGCGCCTGGAACAGCGCGTGGGTGCCGATGAGCAGATCGATAGAGCCATTTTCCAGCCCGGCATAAATTTCTTCCCGCTGCCTGCCCTTCTCACGGCCTGTCAGCACCACAGTGCACATGTTCGCGGCTTCCGCCAGGGGTTGAATGGTGGCATGGTGCTGACGCGCGAGGATCTCCGTCGGGGCCATAAGCGCCGCCTGTCCCCCAGCTTCAATGGCCGCTGCACACGCCATGAGCGCAACCACCGTTTTGCCGGAGCCCACATCCCCTTGCAGCATCCGCAACATGCGCTCCGGCGTTTCCATGTCCCGCAGGATCTCGCGGATGGATCGCTCCTGGGCCCCAGTGAGGGAAAAGGGCAGGGCGTTCAGAATCGCCTGCCGCTTGGAGCCATCGCCCTTCCATGCCGTGCCGGCTGACTTCTTCATCCGAGACCGCACCATGGCCAGGGCCAGCTGACCGGCCAGCAATTCATCATAAGCAAGCCGCTGCCATGCCACGCTTTCCGGCGAAAGATCGGTGGCATCTTGCGGGTTGTGAACCAGATGGAGGCTTTCGCGAAAGCCAAACCATTGCTCTCGGTTGAAAATGCCGGGGTCCTCCCATTGGGGCATCTCCGGCAGGGTGCCCAGAGCCGTGCGCACGCCCTTGCTCATCACCTTGAGCGAAATGCCCGCCGCCAGCGGGTAAACCGGCTCCACCAGTGGCAATTCTGCGAATTTCTCCGGGCTAACAATATGGTCCGGGTGAACCATGGAGGCCCGCCCGTTAAACCATTCCAGCCGCCCGGAAACGTGTCGAATTTCCCCCTCCGGCAATTGCTTTTCCAGCCACTGCCCATTGCCCCTAAAGAAGGTGAGCGCCAGTTCGCCGCTATCATCATGGACCATGACGCGATAGGGTACACGGTTATTGCCCCGGGGCGGCGGTTGGTGCCGGTCTACGCGCACTTTCAGGGTCACCAGCTGGCCTTCCAGCGCATCCATAATGGCGGGCTGATGCCGCCGGTCCACCATGCCGGATGGCATGTGGAATAGCAGGTCTGCCACCGGGGCAATCTGCTTGCCGTCGCCGCCGCGCAGTAATTTTGTCAGGATGACAGCCAGCTTCGGGCCGATGCCTGCAAGGCTGGTGACGGGAGCAAACAGAGGGTTGAGGATGGCCGGGCGCATAGGGGCAAACTGCCCCGCAGGCGGAAGCCCTGCAAGGCAGTTCGAGTGCGTATCAACGGCTGTTGTTTGCGGCGTATCTACACGTTCACCGGCAAATTTTGTACATGCCCTGCCGGGGCGCGCCGTAGCCACACATCAGGCCGCCCCACTGGTAGCCCGTGCGCCCGTTTTGAAGCCGCACTTGAAACCAAGGATAACCGTTCATGTATTGGCCGGTATTACTCAGCACTGTGAGTTGTTCGCCTTCATATGTGCTGCCGACCTGATAGTGGTTCATCCCCGGCCCACTGCGTACCTTCCCACCCCATGAGCCGGCTTGCTTGGTATAATTGGGACCAAAATTGTCTCTCTTCACGGGCCTGCGGGGCTGATGGGGTTGATTGAAACTGGTCTTGATGGCTGTGCAGCGGTCGAAAAGGTCCTGCCCCTCGCCATATTCGACAACGCCCTGCTGCTGCTGGATGGCCAGCCAGTTCCGCCCATCGCGGAAGTGGTTGTAATGGGTGCGGCGCATGGGGCGCATGGCGCTGCGCGGTCCGTCATAGACGTAGCGCACGGAAATGTTGTCGCCGCCATGGCGGGTGAAGGCCACCGTGAGTTGCGGGCCGTTTTGGCAGTTGAATTCGACAATCCGCGTTTCAGCGGCGGCTTGCTGTGCGCCAAAGGAAAGGAATGCGCCGAAAGCGGCAGCGGCGAGTGTGGAGGCTTTTGCGAAGGTCTTCATGGTGTCTTCCCCGTAATGTAATTTGTGGTGCAAGGCTTTGTTCGTGCGGAGACCATGCGTCTATTTTTCTGCTGAGAAAGTGCTCTTTTGCACCCATCGAACGCTGACACCGTAAACGCCGGGGCCTATAGGTGGCCTTCAACCAGCGAAGGACTGCCCTATGACCGAAACCATGCGCTCCAGCGAAGGGCTCGACCCCCGCCGCAAACGGTTGCTTTACCGCGCCTGGCACCGGGGCATGCGGGAGATGGATTATGTGCTGGGCACCTACGCCAATGCCGCCATCGCAGACATGGATGAAGACGGGCTGGCAGAATTTGAGATGCTCATGCAGGTGCCGGACCCGGATATGTATAAATGGCTTTCCGGCACAGCCGAAGTGCCCCCCAATTGGGACACCAAGACCGTGCGCAACATCCGGTCCTTCCACCTCGACAAATAATGACGTCCTCTACCGCCCAAAATAGCGCGCTTTTAAAATTCAAAGCGCTGCTGGCTGACCCTGGCACCATCCGCCTGGGTTCGGTCCCCGATGGTTATGAGGCCCGCATTCTGGCCACCGCCCTGCAACGGCGCATGGAAGATGGGAACGGGGCCGACATCGTGTTCATCGCCCGCGATGGGCAACGGGCAGGGGAGGTGGAACAGGTGTTCCGCTTCTTCGCCCCATGGCCAGACGTGCTACACCTGCCCGCGTGGGATTGCCTGCCCTATGACCGCGTATCCCCCAGCAATGATGTACTGGCTGCCCGCATCAACGCCCTCTCATCGCTGGTGCAAAGCGAGGAAGGCGAACGACCCAGGCTGATAACGCTCACACCCAATGCCATCATGCAACGTGTACCACCCCGCGAGGCCATGGCCCAGCAAGTGCGGAGGGTGAAACCCGGCCAGCGGGTCAATATGGATGATCTGGTGAACTGGCTCGCCGGAAACGGCTTTGCTCGCACGCCAACCGTGCGCGATACGGGTGAATTTGCCGTGCGCGGCGGCATCTTGGACCTTTATGCCCCCGGTGAAGTGGAGCCGGTGCGGCTGGATTTCTTTGGCGACACGTTAGAAAGCCTCCGACGTTTCGATGCCGCCAGCCAACGCACCACCGAACAGCTGAAAGAGCTGGTGCTCTCACCCATGAGCGAAGTGACCCTGGACGACGAAACCATCGCCCGCTTCCGCACCAACTACCGCACCACGTTCGGCGCCGCTTCTCCGGATGATGCGCTTTACACCGCTGTCAGCGAGGGCCGCCGTTATGCCGGTCTCGAACACTGGCTGCCGCTCTTTTACGACAAGCTGGAAACCGTCTTCGACTATCTGGGCCGTAAGCCCATCTTCCTCGACCACCTGATGGACGAAGCGCTGGGCCAGCGTTGGGAGCAGATCGACGACCACTTCCACGCCCGGGAGCGGGGCATGGCCGAGCGCGTGGAAAGCGACGGAGGCGCGCCTTACAAGCCCGTCAAACCCGCCACGCTTTATGTGCAGCCCGAAGAAGTGCAAGCCATGCTGGCCCAGGGTCAGAAGATCCACCTCTCGCCGTTTGAAGCGCCGGATTTCATAGAAGGCGAACGCATCCTCTCCATGGCCGCCAAGCAGGGCCGTACATTTGCGGCAGAGCGCACTGCCGGGACCATCAACATCTTCGATGCGCTCAGCGACCACGCCGCCGACCTGCGTAAGCAGAATAAGCGGGTGGTCATCGCCTCATGGTCTGACGGCGCGCGGGACCGTCTTACGCAGGTTCTAGAAGAACACGATCTCACCAACGTCAAAAACGTGACGACCTGGGCCGAGGTGGAAGCCCTGAAACCCGGCACAACGGCGCTGGCCGTTTTGATGCTCGAAGCCGGTTTTGAAGCGCCTGATGTGGCCTTCATCGCAGAGCAAGACGTGCTGGGAGACCGGCTGGTGAAGCGCCGCAAAGGCAGCAAAAAAGGCTCAGACTTCCTCTCCGAAGTCTCCAGCCTCTCCGCTGGAGATGTGGTGGTGCATGTGGACCACGGCATCGCTCGTTTCTACGGCCTCATCACCATCGAAGCCGCCGGTGCGCCCCATGATTGTCTGGAACTGCGTTACTACAACGACGATAAACTGTTCTTGCCCGTCGAAAACATCGACCTCCTCTCCCGCTACGGCAATGCGGACACGGAAGTGCAGCTTGACCGCCTCGGTGGTGCCAATTGGCAGGCGCGTAAGGCCAAGCTGAAGAAGCGCATTTTGGAAATGGCGGGCCAATTGATCGCCGTGGCCGCCGCCCGCCAGCTGAAGAAGGCCGACCCCATCCAATTGCCTGAAGGAGTCTATGACGAATTTGCTGCCAAATTCCCCTATGAGGAAACCGAAGACCAGATGAATGCCATCGACGCGGTGTTTGATGATCTCGCCTCCGGCAAACCCATGGACCGGCTGGTTTGCGGCGATGTGGGCTTCGGCAAAACGGAAGTGGCCCTGCGGGCCGCTTTTCTCACCGCCATGGCGGGCAAACAGGTGGCCCTAGTTGTGCCCACTACGCTATTAGCACGCCAGCACTACAAAACTTTCACAGAACGCTTCCACGGCCTGCCCATCAAGATCGCGCAGGCTTCCCGGCTGGTGACGTCGAAGGAAATGTCGGCCGCCAAAGCAGGTGCAAAAGACGGCACCGTGGATGTGCTCATCGGCACCCATGCCCTGCTGGGCAAATCGGTGGATTTCAAACGTCTTGGCCTGCTCATCATCGACGAGGAGCAGCATTTTGGCGTGAAGCACAAGGAGCGTTTGAAAGAACTGCGCTCCGATGTGCATGTGCTCACGCTCTCCGCCACGCCCATCCCACGCACATTGCAATTAGCGCTCACAGGCGTGCGCGAACTCTCCCTCATCACCACGGCTCCTGTGGACCGCATGGCCGTGCGTACCTTTGTGACACCTTTTGATGGCGTGGTGGTGCGCGAAGCCTTGCTGCGGGAGCGTTATCGCGGCGGCCAGAGTTTCTACGTCTGTCCTCGCCTCTCCGACATTCGCGGACGCAAGGAATGGTTGGAAGAGCATGTGCCGGAACTGAAAGTGGCCGTGGCCCACGGGCAGATGGCCTCCGGCGAGTTGGAGGACGTGATGAACGCCTTCTATGAAGGCCAATATGACGTGCTGCTCTCCACCACCATCGTGGAATCCGGCCTCGATATCCCCACCGCCAACACGATGATCGTCCACCGCGCCGATATGTTCGGTCTGGCACAGTTGTATCAGATGCGGGGCCGGGTGGGGCGCTCCAAAACCCGCGCTTATTGCCTGCTCACTCTGCCGGCCAACAAAGTGCTCACGGAAACCGCCCAACGCCGCCTCAAAGTGCTGTCCTCGCTGGACACGCTGGGCGCAGGCTTCCAACTGGCCAGCCACGATTTGGATATTCGCGGTGCGGGCAATATTCTGGGCGAAGAGCAGTCGGGTCAGGTGCGCGAAGTGGGCTATGAACTTTACCAGCAAATGCTGGAAGAGGCCGTGGCTGAACTCAAGGAAGGTGGCGATGGTATCGAGTTGGACGGAAAGTGGTCGCCACAAATCACCGTGGGTGCAACTGTCATGATTCCAGAAGGTTACGTGCCAGACCTCACGCTTCGCATGAGCCTCTACCGACGCCTCGCGGAACTGGACAGCGCTGAAGAAATCGACGCTTTCGGCGCAGAACTCATCGACCGCTTCGGCCCGTTGCCTTCTGAAGTGGAGCAGCTGCTCAAGATCGTTTACGTCAAAGCGCTTTGCCGGAAAGCCAATATCGAAAAGCTGGATGCCGGGCCGAAAGGCGTGGTCATCCAATTCCGCAATAAAGAATTCCCCGAACCGGCCAAACTCATCGGCTGGATCGGCGACCAAGGCAACGCCGCTAAAATTCGCCCCGACCAGTCCATCGTCCTATCGCGGGATTATCCAACGCCCGACAAACGTCTGCGCGGTGCAGCGGTGATAACCACCCAACTGGCTAAGATGGTGGCATAGGCGCTGCACGTTTGAGAGAGCCCAAAATTGCTGCCTCTCAAACGGCCCGTCGGCTGTATTCGAACGCATTTTTTGATACTCGTTTATGAAATAAAGACGCGAGATGCTTCCAATGACCCTAGCCGAGATCCGCGACCAAGCCTTTTACGACGTCATCCTCGAAGACGCTGAACTGGAGGTGCTGGCGGACGGCTTCACCTTCACCGAGGGCCCCATCTGGCATCCTGACGACCATTATCTGATCTTCTCCGACATTGCCGAAAGCTTGCAATACATTTGGCTGGAGGGGGAGGGGGTGGACCTGTTCCGCTGCCCGTCCAACCAAGCCAATGGGAATTGCTTTGGCACGGACGGCATGGTCATTTCCTGCGAACACGCTACGTCTCAAGTGGTGCGCCACGGCCATGAAGGTCGCATGGTTACTCCCATCGCCACCCATTTTGAGGGGAAGGAACTCAACAGCCCCAACGACGTGGTGTGTGACAGCAAGGGCCGCATCTGGTTCACGGACCCCGCATTTGGGCGAATGCGGGAGGATCTCGGAATCGTGCGGGAGCAGGAGCTGGATTTTCAAGGTGTCTATCGACTGGACCCCGATGGAGCGCTGACCTGCGTGGTGCGTGATTTCAAACAACCTAACGGCCTTTGCCTGTCTCTGGACGAAAACGAGCTATACGTGAACGACAGCGCCGACCCGTGCATCCGCAAATTCACCATCGCTGAAGATGGGAGCCTGAATGGCGGAAACATCTGGGCGCGGGTGGATGCGGAACAGGAAGGCCGCAAATGGGTGCCCGACGGCATGAAGATCGCCAATTCCGGTCATCTATTTTGCAATGGCCCCAATGGCGTGCACATCTTCGACACGCAGGCCAACTGTCTTGGTGTCATCCACATGCCAGAAAAATCCACCAATTTCTGTTTTGGCAGCCCGGCACGGGATTATCTCTATATTACAGCTTCCACACGCCTCTATCGCATCAAAACTTTGGTGGATGGGCCGCGGATGATTCCAAAAGCAGGAGCGTCATAGGCCGACTTGAGAGATCCGCCGATCAAGTCGGCGGATGACGGGTTGGGGACTGATGGGTCAACTAGCCTTGCCCCGGCTCGCTCATCTCTCTATGCCAAGGCTAACAACCGCGCCAAGCCTCAGGCCTGCCCCATGACCAATATTATCGACGTTAAAGCCCGCGAAATTCTCGACAGTCGCGGTAACCCCACTGTGGAAGTGGATGTCTATCTGGATGATGATTCCTTTGGGCGCGCCGCCGTGCCTTCAGGTGCTTCCACCGGGGCTTATGAAGCTGTAGAGCTGCGCGATGGTGGTGATCGCTATCTGGGTAAGGGCGTTGCCGAGGCGGTTGCGGCCGTAAACGGCCCTCTTTCCAAAGCCATCGCGCTGATGGACGCTACAGACCAGATAGCCATTGACCGTGCCCTGCGGGAAACCGATGGCACTGAAAACAAAAGCAATCTCGGCGCCAATGCCATCCTGGGCGTATCACTGGCCTGCGCTAAAGCGGCAGCCCAGTCCTGTGGTTTACCCTTGTATCGCTATTTGGGCGGGCCGTCCGCCCATGTGCTGCCCGTGCCCATGATGAACATCATCAATGGGGGCGAACATGCCGATAACCCCATCGATTTTCAGGAATTCATGATTATGCCCGTGGGGGCAGACACCTTCGCCGAAAGCCTGCGCATAGGAGCGGAAATCTTCCACACGCTCAAAAAAGGCCTCCACGCCGCTGGTCACAACACCAATGTGGGGGACGAGGGCGGCTTCGCACCCAATATTGGCAGTGCACCAGAGGCGCTGGACTTCGTCATGCAATCCATCGAGAAAGCCGGATACAAGCCCGGCGAAGACGTTTTCATTTCCCTCGATACAGCCTCCACCGAATTCTTCGACGGCCCCGACTACAACTTGAAGGGCGAAGGGCGCACGCTTTCCTCCGAAGACATGGCATCTTATCTAGCCGAACTGGCCGCCAAATATCCCATCTGTTCCATCGAAGATGGCATGGCGGAGGATGATTGGGATGGCTGGAAGAGCTTGACGGACAAGATTGGCCAAACCTGCCAATTGGTGGGCGATGACCTGTTTGTCACCAACGCTAAACGGCTGTCGGACGGCATCAGCAAAGGTGTGGCCAACTCCATCCTTGTGAAGGTGAATCAGATCGGCACGCTGTCTGAGACCTTCGACGCCGTAAACATGGCCCATCGCGCCAGCTACACAGCCGTCATGTCCCACCGCTCCGGCGAGACGGAAGACACGACCATTGCAGACCTGGCCGTGGCTACGAATTGCGGCCAGATCAAAACCGGTTCCCTGTCCCGCTCTGACCGTCTGGCGAAATACAATCAGTTGCTTCGCATCGAAGAAGAGCTGGGTGACCAAGCCCATTTCGCCGGCCGCTCGGTGCTGAGGGGCTAGAGCCTCTTGGTTTCTATATGAAACGAAGATGCGATACAGACAGCGTTCGAAAACGGCAAAGTGCCGTTCTCGAACGCGATTTTTTGACTCGCTACTGTTTAATTCGGGACGCTAGATGCGCTTATAAATGGTCTTCCAAAATAAGATGCCTGGGGCGTTAAAAACCGCCTGGAATGGTCAGGGTTATTGCAGAGTCCTCTTGGCTCCAGCCCCAGCCTTTGAAGATGCCTAAAGTCCAGCCGTAGCCCCAGCCCAAATACCAGCCAGTGCTCCATCCCAGAGCCCACATTTCACCCCAGCCTTGATGCCAGCCAACCGTCCAGCCCATGTCGGAGAGATACCAGCCGTTGACCCAGCCATAGGCCCAACCAAAATACCAGTCGTAATGCCAACCATCATGCCAGCCGTAATTCCAGTCTAAATGCCAGCCAAAGCGCCAACTGTAATCCCATTTTTCCAAACGGGCACTATTCGCTGAAAAGACATCCACCCGGTAAAGCTGGGAGGTATTGTTCGTTTCGTCGTATTCTGCGACCTCTCCGCCGGGGTCCACTTGCAAACCCACATAGTAGATGCCCGTGCCGTTAAATTGCACATCGAAGCTGTCATATTGAAGCGGCTCGTTGGCACCAGCCGAGACTGTGGAGCTGACATAGTTGATGCCAGACTCGAAGACATAGTCGGCTTGGTCAGTGGTTTCGGAATAGAAGAAGGCAACATCCACCCGGTCACCATCCACGGCGCCATCGTTGAAAACGCCGCCAGCGAATTGGAAGTCGAATGTGAAGGAAGCGTTTTTGTAAGTGATCCCGGCTTGAAGAGTGTATAATACGTAGTCTGGCAGCATCTTGTCCTCCAGATTTGCCACGCACCCCGGGGTGAAAACATAGCCCCAATAGGGGGGCATCACAATGTGCAACATCGCACTGCGATGGCGAGCATTTCGACATAACGCCAGCCCATGCCTAACCGATCATTAACGGGCCGTGCTTAAAGTTCGGCCATGGCTATTCGCGCGCGCAAAAGACATCCATTGACCCGCTTTGTGGGGCCTTTGGCTGCCATGATGATTCTGGGTTACTTCGGCTTTCACGCCTTCAATGGCGATTATGGTATCCGCGCACATCTCGTGATGCAGACCCAAATCAAACAGTTAGAGCAGGAACTTGCCCAGCATACAGCGACCCGAGAACGGCTTGAGGCGCGGGTGGCCCTATTGCGGGACGGCCAGTTGGAAAAAGATATGGTAGACCAATGGGTGAGGGGGCAGCTTAATATGGTGCGCAAGGATGAAATGGTGATTTTGCGACCAAAGTCAAATTAACTTGAATTCAGTTATTTGTCTTTATCTCAATATAAACAACAGTTTACAATAAGATTTCGATGAAAATGAGCCATTGATTTTGGCTTGCTCCCCTGTATGCTTGCACAAGGCATATCCGTTTGGGACGCAGTTGGCACTTGTGCGCCACGCATCCCAGGATGAAGAGGGAACAAGATGGCTCAAACCAAAACGGCGCGAAAAACGTCTGCCAAGAGCAATGGTAAAGGAGCCGGTAAAACCGCCTCCGCAAAAACACCCAATCCTTTGGACTACACGGTTGAGCAGGAACTGCACGCCTATCGCGAAATGCTGCTCATTCGCCGGTTCGAGGAAAAGGCCGGCCAGCTCTATGGCATGGGTTTCATCGGCGGCTTTTGTCACCTGTACATCGGGCAAGAGGCTGTCGTTACCGGCATGCAAGCTGCGCTGATCGACGGCGACCAGGTTATCACAGCCTATCGGGACCATGGTCACATGCTGGCCTGCGGAATGTCTCCCCGCGGTGTGATGGCAGAGCTTACTGGGCGGGAAGGGGGGTATTCCCGCGGCAAGGGTGGCTCCATGCACATGTTTTCCAAAGAAAAGAACTTTTACGGCGGCCATGGCATTGTAGGTGCCCAGGTCTCTTTGGGCACCGGCATCGCCTTCAACAACAACTATCTCGACAATGGTAACGTCTGCTGCACCTATTTCGGCGATGGCGCATCCAACCAGGGCCAGGTGTATGAGAGCTTCAACATGGCCAAGCTGTGGAGCCTGCCGGTCATCTACATTGTGGAAAACAACCGTTACGCCATGGGCACGGCGGTGCATCGCTCATCTGCTCTGACAGATTTCTCCAAGCGGGGCTGTTCCTTCAACATCCCCGGCATTGAGGTGGATGGGATGGACGTGCGCGCCGTCCATGCAGCCGGTGAAATGGCTGCGGAATGGTGTCGCTCTCGCAAGGGCCCCATCATTCTGGACATGCAGACTTACCGCTATCGCGGCCACTCCATGTCTGACCCCGCCAAATACCGCACCAAGGACGAGGTGCAAAAAATGCGGGCCGAAAATGACCCCATCGAGCGGGTCAAACAGCGTTTGCTGGAGAAAGAGTGGGCCTCGGAAGACGATCTAAAAGCCATGGACAAAGACGTGCGCGCCATCGTGGCCGACAGCGCCGAATTCGCACAGCAAAGCCCAGAGCCCGATGCGAGTGAGCTTTACATCGATATTCTATTGCCCACCGAGGCAGAAATGGCGGGGGCGTAAATCATGGCAACCGATATCCTCATGCCTGCCCTGTCACCCACTATGGAAGAGGGGACGCTCGCCAAGTGGTTGGTGAAAGAGGGCGATGAAGTGGCCGCTGGTGACGTGATCGCCGAGATTGAGACCGACAAGGCCACCATGGAAGTGGAAGCGGTGGATGAAGGCCGTGTGGCCTCCCTCGCTGTGGCTGAGGGCACCGAAGGCGTGAAAGTGAACGCCGTTATCGCCACCCTCTTGGGCGAAGATGAAACCCCGGCAGACGCTAAGCCTCAGCCTGCTGACGCTGGTGATGCGATTGCGGTGAACGAAAACGCACCTGAAGTCGCCAAGGGCGCTTTGGATGGTGACATGGCCGAGCGCACTGTGCCTGCTGAAGGTAAAGTGCGCCCAGAGCCCAAGCGCGCACCCACGGCCAATGATCCCGATATTCCCGCCGGCACAGAAATGGTCTCCACCACCGTGCGGGAAGCTCTGCGCGATGCCATGGCGGAGGAAATGCGCGCGGACGACCGTGTCTTCGTCATGGGCGAAGAAGTGGCGGAATATAACGGAGCCTATAAAGTCACTCAGGGCCTGTTGGATGAATTTGGCAAGAAACGTGTGATCGACACGCCTATCACCGAACACGGCTTTGCTGGCATCGGGGTAGGGGCTGCCATGGCGGGTCTGCGTCCGATTGTGGAATTCATGACGTTCAACTTCGCCATGCAGGCCATTGACCAGATTGTGAACAGCGCTGCCAAGACGCTCTATATGTCGGGCGGTCAGATGGGGGCACCCATGGTGTTTCGCGGGCCCAATGGTGCCGCCGCCCGGGTGGGTGCTCAACACAGCCAGTGCTATGCTGCGTGGTACAGCCACATCCCGGGCCTCAAAGTGGTGGCCCCCTATGGCGCAGCCGATGCAAAAGGCCTGTTGAAAGCAGCTATTCGCGACCCAAACCCTATCGTATTCCTGGAAAACGAAATCATGTATGGCCAGTCTTTCGACGTGCCGAAGATGGATGATTTTGTGTTGCCCATCGGCAAGGCTCGGGTTCACAAAGAAGGCGCTGATCTAACCTTTGTCACATTCGGCATCGGCATGCGCTATGCCATTGAGGCAGCGGAAGCATTGTCCGAGCTGGATATTAACGCAGAAATCATCGACCTGCGAACAATTCGCCCCATGGACATGGAAACCGTCATCGCGTCCGTCAAAAAGACCAACCGCTGCATCACCATCGAAGAGGGCTTCCCCCAATCCGGCGTTGGCGCAGAAATCGGTATGGAAATCATGGCCCAGGCCTTTGATTACCTGGACGCACCGGTCATCCGCATCACCGGCAAAGACGTGCCCATGCCTTACGCTGCCAATCTTGAAAAACTCGCGCTTCCGAGCGTCGCTGAAATTGTCGAAGCGGCCCGGGCGGTGACGTATAAGTGAGGTTAAATCTCCGTCTGGCGAGGATGATCCAATGATCGCGGTTAAGAAAAACGCCACTTACGCCGATCTTGAAAAGGTGCCGGACACTATGATTGCCCAACTCATCGACGGCAATCTGGTGACGATGCCAAGGCCGCATCCGAGACATGGAGCGGCTTCCAATTCGCTATCCAGTGAAATCAGCCCTCCCTATCAAAAAGGGCGTGGCGGTCCTGGAGGATGGGTGTTTTTTGACGAACCTGAATTACGTGTTGGAATTCAGGTGCTCGTACCGGACCTGGTCGGTTTTCGAAGAG
This sequence comes from Pseudomonadota bacterium, assembly GCA_039198355.1. GTDB lineage: Bacteria > Pseudomonadota > Alphaproteobacteria > Rhizobiales > Rhizobiaceae > Pseudahrensia. The sequence goes on along the minus strand of JBCCTO010000015.1, from coordinate 21,167 downwards.
AAACGCTTCCCGAGTTGCCGAAGGGAAACGCGTTTAACATCTGCCCTGATTGGATTTGCGAAGTCCTTTCTCCGTCCACCCAAAAATACGACCGTGGCGCAAAGATGCGGATCTATCGGGACTGGGGCGTGAAGCACTACTGGCTTCTCGATCCACAACTTGAGTTTTTGGAAGTGTACGAGAATGGCGGGGAAACCTTCAACCAACTCGCTACCTTTGAGCGCGGCGAGGACGTTTGCGCCGCCCCGTTCAAGGACATCAGTTTTCCCCTGGAAGACCTTTTTCCATTTGGGCCTGAAGAAGAGTCTGAGAAATGACCACCTTCCCCCCTCTCGACACCCGCTACGCATCCTATGACCGCTATCGCGGTGCCGTCATGGTGCCGTGCGGCAAGGCGCAGGTGGCTGTCACGCATGAGGCGCTTGAGGACTGGGCCAACCGAAAACTGACCCCCGATGAAGCCGTTGAAACCATGGTGGAAGAAGCCGCCATGTTCCGCGCCATTGCAAACGCAACCCCGGCCCACGACGACATCATCATGATTACGCAAGGCATTTTGAACAGCCGGTCTTGGACCGCCGAACCGTATGACGATGGGCCAGAGGATTCCGGCCCCATTTATGGCCTGCCAGCAGGTGAGGGAAACACGTTATGAGCATCAACATCACCATGCCGGCCCTGTCGCCCACCATGGAAGAAGGCAACCTGGCCAAATGGCTTGTGAAAGAAGGCGATACGGTCGAGCCCGGCGATGTGATTGCTGAAATCGAGACCGATAAAGCCACGATGGAGGTGGAGGCCGTTGACGAGGGTGTGGTGGGCAAAATTCTGGTGCCCGCCGGCAGCGAAGGCGTGAAAGTTAATGCCGTTATCGCCATATTGGCCGAAGACGGGGAGGATGCGTCCACCGTGGAAAGCACAAGCGAGGAGGCCCCTGCAAAACAGGCAGAAACGCCCCACGCGCCAGCAGAGCCAGCCGATACTCCAGCCCTAAAAGTGGCCACAGACAGTGCCGATCAAGCCGCAGGCCATGGCAGACCCAACGATATAGCGGGCGTAAAATCAGACGCCGAGCGCGTTTTTGCGACCCCTCTGGCCCGGCGGATTGCCGCTCAAAAGGGAATCGATCTGGCTGCCATTACAGGCTCAGGCCCACGCGGTCGCATCGTGAAAGCAGATGTGGAAAACGCGCAACCTCCGGCAGCGCAAGATGCGGAAACTCAAGCTGCGCCTGTCTCCTCTGCGCCCCTAGCAACAGGCGCACCCGCAGCACCCAGCGGCATGAGTGACGAGCAAGTTCTAGCCCACTTCGACGAAGCCAAGTACGAATCCAAACCCCATGACGGCATGCGCCGCGTGATAGCCGAGCGCCTAACCGAGAGCGCTCAAACCATCCCCTCCTATTTTGTGACGATGGAATGCGAACTGGACGCATTGTTGGCGCTGCGAAAACAGATGAACGACGCTGCGCCAAAGGGCAAAGACGACAAGCCCGCCTATCGCATCTCCGTAAACGACTTCATCGTCAAAGCCATGGCTCTGGCCCTACAAGTCGTGCCTATGGCCAATGTGTCGTGGACATCCACCGCCCGCGTTTTCCACAAATCCAGTGATGTGGGGGTCGCCGTGGCGGTGGATGACGGTCTGTTCACCCCCATCGTTCGTGATGCGCATATCAAACCGCTTTCCGCCATTTCCGCCGAAGTTAAAGACATGGCGGGCAGGGCGCGCGCCAAAAAGCTCAAGTCAGAAGAGTATCAGGGCGGCAGCACAGCTGTGTCCAATTTGGGCATGTATGGCGTGCGCGAGTTTACCTCCATCATCAACCCGCCCCACGCTTCCATTGTGTCCATCGGGGCAGGGGAGAAAAAGCCGGTCATTAAGGATGGCGCCGTGGCGGTTGCCACTCTCATGGCCGCCACGTTCGCATTCGACCACAGGGCCATTGATGGTGCCTTGGGTGCTGAGCTGGCAGCCGCTTTCAAGGGCTATATTGAAAACCCCATGAGCATGCTGGTTTGATGCTGGAAACCACTCAATTTTCCGGCTTTGCCTGTTCGGGCGTGATAAGCTTGGATTTCGGCGAAGGCGGCCCACCCTGTTCTTTCAACGCCTCCATCATGGTGGCCCGCGTATCGGCCAAGTAGAGGGTGACCCAAACAAACATGCCGCCAAGCACCACAAAGAATACGCCTTTCAGCGCCCAACCCCGCTTGTGCAAGCCCAGGGAGTTGAATGCCAGCGCCCCCACAAAAAAGGCCGTCAGGATCAATACGATCCCGGAATATCCAAGACTAAAAAACGCATCGAAAAAGGACATGGAGCAGACCGGAAGGGGAAAACTTTCCCCTGCTATCCTCCATCAGCCCCCTTCGATCAAGGGCTTAGCAAAGCGCTATCCCGTCACACACGCACCATCCATGAGGGAAATGAACTATGGCTGACGCATACGACATCATTGTTATTGGCGGCGGCCCCGGCGGCTATGTGGCAGCCATCCGCGCCGCCCAGTTGGGCATGAAAGCCGCCGTGGTGGAGCGCGAACACTTGGGTGGCATCTGCCTGAACTGGGGCTGTATTCCCACAAAAGCACTGCTGCGCAGTGCAGAGATTTACGGCCATATGGAACATGCTGACGGCTTTGGCTTATCCGTCGAAAACTTCAGTTTCGACATGGAAAAGGTCGTTAAGCGATCCCGCGGCGTATCCGGCCAACTGAATGGTGGCGTGGGATTTTTGCTCAAAAAGAATAAGGTGGATGTGATCTGGGGTGAGGCCAGCATCCCCAAACCCGGCACTGTGGAAGTGAGCGAACCAACCCGCAAAGCCGTGCAACCTCAACATCCTGTTCCCAAAAATGCCCTGGGGCAGGGCACCTACCAAACCAAAAACATCATCATCGCCACAGGAGCACGCCCCCGCGCGCTTCCTGGCATGGAGGTGGATAGCGACCGTATCTGGTCCTATTTCGAAGCCATGGTGCCGAAATCCATGCCCAAATCTCTTATTGTCATGGGGTCTGGAGCCATCGGGATCGAATTTGCTTCCTTCTACAAAAGCATGGGAGCGGAGGTGACCGTGGTGGAACTGATGGATCAGGTCATGCCCGTGGAAGATGTGGAAATCGCCAAACACGCTCAAAAACGGTTTGAAAAGCAGGGCATGAAAATCCTGCTCGGCTCTAAAGTCACGAAAGTGGAGAAGGCCAAAGACAGCGTCACCGCCCATGTGGAGGCCAAGGATGGTACCACCCAAACCATCACCGCAGAGCGTCTCATTTCCGCCGTCGGTGTGGTGGGCAATGTGGAAGGCCTTGGTCTGGAGGCCCTCGGCGTCGAGCAGGACCGAGGCATCATCGCCGCCGATCCCTATGGCGCCACCAGCGTCAAAGGCATCTACGCCATTGGTGATGTGGCCGGCGCGCCCATGCTGGCTCACAAAGCGGAGCATGAAGGTGTTATTTGCGTTGAAAAAATCGCCGGTCACCATCCCCATGTGATGGACAAAGCTAAAATTCCCGGTTGCACCTATTGCAACCCCCAGGTAGCAAGCGTCGGCCTCACCGAGGCGAAGGCGAAAGAGGCCGGGCATGACGTAAAAGTGGGACGCTTCAACTTTGCTGGAAACGGAAAAGCCATCGCCTTGGGCGAACCGGAAGGCATGGTTAAAACCGTGTTTGACAAAAACACCGGTCAGCTTTTAGGCGCGCATATGGTGGGCGCAGAGGTTACAGAACTCATCCAAGGCTTCGTCATCGCTATGAACCTGGAAACCACCGAGCAAGACCTCATAGACGCCGTCTTCCCCCACCCAACCCTTTCAGAAATGATGCACGAAAGCGTCATGGACGCCGAAGGCCGCGTCATCCACGCATAACGCTCGAGCGGATGAAGTAGTACGCTGGTTGTGGAGCGGAACAACATGGAACTAATGCTCTTGGCGTTAGTCCCAAACGCCTTCCGCCGATTGAACTCGAATGAGTTCACTTCCATTTCGCTATCGCGAATTGGAGTTGGTGCGGCTGGAGGGACTCGAACCCCCACGTCTTTCGACACCAGAACCTAAATCTGGCGCGTCTACCAGTTCCGCCACAGCCGCAACGGTACGAGGGGGGCTGTAGCAAGCGGGGGGAGGGGGCGCAATGGCTATGTTGGGTCGGGGATTGGGCGGCCCTGAGGGCGGATTCTGGGCACGACGCCCACAACAATAGATAAAATTTTATTCAAATTTTATACAAGTAAAAATTTACCATAACCATCAATATGCTTATTTATTCGTTAAAAAGTTACCTTAATATTTTACAAATTCAGCCAATTTGTGTAAGCGTTTAAGATGCGTTCCGGGGGCGGACATCGTTAATAACCGCAGGATTGTGGCCATGCTCGACACTAGCCGCTCTACCATCATCACCGATTGGAAGCCCCAGCATGAACGGTTGTTTGGGGCTGTGCCGCTCAAGCTGGGCCATAGTTTGCATTTACAGCCGCTGTTTAGCGATGAGCGACTGGTGGCTTTGCTGGAAAGCGCCGAGCGTCAACACTACCACGTTAATGTGCAAGACGGAGAGCGGCGGCGCGAGGGGCAGTTTGGGGGGCTTTCGGGGGAGCAGATACTCCAAATCGTCCGCACCGGGAAAATCTGGATCAATTTCAAGCCCACATTAGACGACAACAGCCCCTTTGGCCGCTTGCTCGACGACATTTATGCCGAGTTTGAGAACCGCGTGCCTGGCCTCGTTACTTTCAAGCGCGGGTTAACGCTGCTCGTTTCTTCTCCCAAGATTTCTGTGAAATATCATGTGGATGTCCCGGGGCAGACATTGTGGCAATTGCGCGGGCACAAGCGGGTTTTCGTCTATCCCAATCAAGAACCCTTTGTGAGCCGCGCTGCCTTGCAAAACCTTGTACGCGGGCAGTTGCATGAAACGGATATGCCGTTTGAGCCATGGTTTGACGATCATGCCTGGGTTTATGATCTCAACCCGGGCGAAATGTTGCATTGGCCCCATAACTTTCCCCATCGGGTGGAAAATGCCGATTGTATGAATGTCTCGCTCACCACGGAGCATTGGACGGCGCCGCTGCGCAATACCTATGCTTGTCACTATGCCAATGGGGTTGCCGCGAGTGCGGGCATTAAAACGGATCGTTTGGCCCAGTCTGGTCCGGCGCTGTGGACGCGGTTGGCTTTGGCGGGGCTGGTCAAAAAGTCACCCATGGGCCGCCGGTCCGCCAAGCCCTATACCGTGGATTTTGAGCTTTGCCCGCAAAGCGAGGGCGGTATCCGCGACATTGATCCTGTAACTTTCAGCCACGGTTGAGCCAGGTCCATGCTAGAGAGGCTTACGCAAACCGAAAGCCTTGCTGTTGCTTGCGCTCAAAGCGTGGGGCAGGTGAGGGCTCTTGAAAGCGAATGGCTGGAACTGGAGAAGATTGCCCACGGGGCGACGCTTTTCCAAAGCTGGCACTGGTGCGCCTTGGGCATGCGCCAGATGGAGCGCCGTAACACGGGCTCACCGGGCAATGCAGAAATGCCCTATGTGATTTCCATTCGGGAAAACAATCGGCTCATCGCGCTGCTGCCCCTTAAAATTATACCAAAACGGGGTCGCCGCATTCTGACGGGTCTCGCGGAGCCCTTTCAGGAATTTACCGATATGCTGCTTGCGCCCCATGCCAACGCCAGCGCCATTTTTGCAAGCCTTCTGCCGCAGCTTCAAAATGCTCCTGCTGACTATGTGCATTTCGGTCAGGTTCGGACCGATTCTAGCCTGTACAAAGCCATTAAAGATGATGTGCCCCCTATGGGAGAGCGGGACGGGGCACCCTTTGTCAATTTGCAGCCGTTTGCTGATTTCGACGCTTACCATAAAACGCTCAAGGCCAAGACGCGTAAAAACATGCGCAACAGGGCCAACAGGCTTTCGAAAGATGGGCCTGTTACTCATGAATTGGCCAGCACCTCTTCTGATCTTCAAGATCTTGTTCATCGCACGTTTGAAAATCGGGCTGAATGGCTCGCCGCCCGTGGTCTCACATCATCCTCCTTCGGGGATGATATGTTTTTGCAGTTTTTGCGGGATGTGGCGCGCCAAAGGTCTGGAAAGGGCGGCTTTAGCGTTTTAGGCGGTACGCTGCGCCAAGGTGATACTGTTTTGGCGCAGCAGTGGGGGCCTGTTTATCGAGGCCGCTATTACGCTTTCATGTCCGGCTGGAACAAGGGTTTTGTGAAGGCGAGCCCTGGTGCCATGCATCTGGAACACATGCTGCGGGCTTGTTTTGATGCCGGCTTGGATCGCGCTGAGTTCTTGCTGCCCCGCGTGCCTTACAAGGAGACGTGGGCTAACGGGTGTGTGCAAGTGCAGGACCATATTTTGCCGCTTAACATGCGCGGTTGGCTGTTTGCCCATGTTTGGTTTGACAGGGTGAGACCGCTGTTAAAGCGGGCCATTTATGCCATGGCACCCGGCCTGAGGCGGGTCGTGACCGGGGCAGCCAAGTTGCTCGGCGCTCGATAGGAGAGCGGGTGCAAATGCCTTTCAAAACAGGGTGGGCGCCATTGCCCCTGTCGGTTTATTCCGCTACATGACGCCGAATTCTGCTGCTGGGCATTCTGCCTTGGCGCATTCCATTCATCACACGGGCATCAGGCGGTTTCCGCTCTAAAGCGTTGGCACGGCAATAAGGCCCCGCGCGACGGAAAATCGCAATAGCACATTACCAGACGAGGACTTTCCCATGCAGGTTACCGAGACGCTCAATGAGGGCCTCAAGCGCCAGATTGAGGTGCGCGTTCCCGCAGCCGATATGCAGGCCAAACGTGACGAGCGACTGCTGGACATTAAAGACAAGGTGAAGATCAACGGGTTCCGGCCCGGCAAGGTCCCCATGTCCCATGTCAGCAAGTTGTATGGGAAGTCTGTTATGGGTGAACTCGTCAACGAAATGGTGGACGAAGAGACCAAAAAGGTGCTCGCCGACCGCGGTGAAAAAGCGGCCCAACAGCCCAAAATCAACATGACGGAAGACGAGGCTGAGGCTGAAGAAATTCTCTCCGGCAACAAGGACTTCGAATTTACCATTGATTATGAAGTCGTGCCGCCTTTTGAAGTGGCAGACATGGCATCAATTGAGGTGGAACGCCCGATTGTTGAAGTTGCCGATGATGAAGTGATGGAGCAGGTCAAGCGCATTGCTCAAAACAATGCCACGTTTGAAACCAAAGACGGCAAGGCCGAAGACGGTGATCGTGTGATGATGGATTACCTGGGTAAGATCGACGGCGAGCCTTTTGATGGCGGGGCTGATGAGGGCCACAATCTCGTTCTTGGCTCCGGCCAGTTTATTCCCGGTTTCGAGGATCAGTTGATTGGCACCAAAGCGGGCGATGAAAAAGACGTGACGGTCACTTTCCCCGAAGATTATCAGGCGGAACATCTGGCCGGCAAACAGGCCGTGTTCACCGTAAAAGTTCATGAAGTCGCTTCTGCTGGCGAAGTTGCCATTGACGATGAACTGGCCAAATCACTGGGTTTGGATGATCTCGATAAACTGAAGGAGATCATCAAAAACCAAATTGAAAGCCAGTATTCCGCGCAAACCCGTCAAAAGGTGAAGCGCCAATTGCTCGACCAGTTGGATGAGAAACATCAATTCGATCTGCCTGAAGGCATGGTGGAGATGGAGTTCAACAACATCTGGAACCAGATCACCAATGATCTCGACCAAGCGGGCCGCACTTTTGAAGACGAAGAGACCACGGAGGAAAAAGCCCGCGAAGACTATATGAAGCTGGCCAAGCGCAGGGTGCGTCTTGGTCTCGTGCTTGCCGAGATTGGCGAAAAGGCGGAGGTGCAGGTCACCGAGCAGGAGTTGCAGCAGGCGCTGATGGCGCAAGTCCAGCAATATCCGGGTCAAGAGCAGCAGATTTATGAGTTCTTCCAGAAAAACCCGGATGCGGTAGGAAGTTTGCGCGCGCCCATCTTTGAAGAGAAGGTGGTGGATCACATCCTGGAGACGGCCAAGGTGACCGACAAAGTGGTTTCCAAAGAGGAGCTGATGAAGGACGATGAACTGCCCGAGTAGGGCGGTTAATAACCCAAACATCTTGAACATATAGTGCTTGGTTTGAGGCAATTTTCGTTGTTTCGTTGAAGCTATGATCTAGCTTTCAAACGAGCGTTTGGTCCCCGCTCTGTTTTGGCAGATTGAGAGGGTTCCATTCAGCAAAAAACCCCGCGCTCAAGGCGCGGGGTTTTCTTTGTAAGGCTACACTTGGCCCCACGATCAATTTGGTGTTTAAGCCTTGTTGTATCTACAGAGACTCGCTCTCTGTACCGGCGACCAGTGTGCCTAAGGATATTGTAAGCGGCCTGGTCATCGCAGTCATTCAACCAGCCTATGCACTGGCGTTGCTCGTTCGGTCACTCATAATGCATGCGTATGGGCACGACCTTTTTACCGATAGTGCCGATGCTGGGGTTGTGAGCGTTCAGCCTCACGGAATAGGCCAAGAATGCTTGGCATGCCCAACCATTGTCGCAAGAGCGAAAGAGCGTTTACCGCGGCGCGGGCCACATCAAAAAAGAGTGTGACGATGAGACCGCTGAGTGCATTTATCATAGATTTCTCAGTAAAAACCGCCCCTGGTCATGCCAAACAGGCCAGAAAATGCCTGTTTCGGCATTGAAAGTGTGACTTTTTGGTTTGCTGTCGTAAACCCATCACTATGCTGAATTTGCCGCGCTGTGGATAATTACTCTCGAATTGGGTTGCTCAACGCTTAAACGGTCGTCTAACGGGAGGCCAAAACGAGTGCTTTTTCGAGCGCTTCAATCAGAGAATGACGTGCTCAAAGCAGCGAGATGCTATCTAGAGACACATGTCACAGGAGGCCCTGTTCGCTTCCGGCCGGCTGCTCTAATCAAAGCGTCCCGCCGCATGGGCAAGCATGGTGTAGACTTTCCCAGTGTCAGACGTGAGATAGGTCTCAGCCATCATGTTGTTGGTATCGTTTCGGGCCACATCTGCGATGAGGCGCTCAAAATCTTCCACGTATTTATCAACAGAGGCGCGGAATCCCGTGTCGTTGGTATATTTAGCACGGATTTCATCGAAGGTTTGCTGGCCTTTAACGGTGTAGATGCTGCGTTGAAAGACGTTGCGTTCACCTTCCTGATAGCGTTGCCACAGCGCTTGGGCGGAATTGGTGTCCAAAGCGGCGGCTATCTCGTTGGAGAGGGACTTCAACCCTTCCTCCTGAGATTGGCTGCGGGGCATGGTAACGATGGGCTCATCTTGCGATGCCCGTCGCAGTAAATCGCTCACCCAACCATCGCTGGACCCACTGCGTTCCTCGCGGGGGTCCAACACAGTCTCACCAGCGGTGAAATCCAGTGGCCCACGCAGACTGTTTTCCCGGGCGGGAGCCGGTTTTGGACTGGGCGTTTCGGGTGTGACTGATCTTGTTGGTTGAGGCGGCACAGGGGCCGGTCTTTGCGGTTTGGGTGCAGGCTGCGGAATGCGTTCAGGCCCGCGGGTCTCGACCTGCGGCGGTGTCGGCAGCGTGGGCGGTGTAAGGTTGCTGGGCGTCGCGTCCTGCAACCGCTTGGACCGGGCCACCAGATCGCTCAAATCTTTCAGAGCTTTAATCTGGTCGGACACGACGCGGCGCATGGCCCCCGTGGATTCGCGGGTTTCTTCCGGTAGATCAATGACCGTTTTCTTCAATTCATTGCGGGTTTTGGCCAAGTCGCCGCGCAGCTCTTCCGCAGCATGGCGCATTTCCTTCGTAGCCTCGGAGAAACGATGGGTTGCTTCGGTGGCCGCTTCCCCAACGCTGTCCGCAAGGCCCTTTGTGAGGTCCTTGGCGCGGCCTTCTGCCCGGTTTACGCTGTCTGCCAGCAAAGCGGTGAAACGACCCATGAGGTCTTCCAACTCAGAAGAACGGGCAACGAGGCCATTGGTGAGGGCTTCGATGGCATCCCGGCGGTCATCCAGCGACACGGCAATATTGCTCTGCGTTTCATCCAGCAGGCGGGAGACGTTGTTGAGCGCCGCAGATTGGCTTTCAAAGCGGCTGGCGATCTCGGCAATTTCCACCAGAACGATGGCGGAAACCTCCTTGAGTCCCAGATAATTGTTCTCAATGAGATTGGAAGAGGTGTTGAGGTCGTCCGATGCCTGCGCTGCGGTCGATTTGAAGTCTTCGGTGCGGGCCAGCAGGGAATCTTGCGCTTCCGACAGGTTAGCGTCTGCGGTGCTGATAAGACCGGAGAGAACAGAGTTGGAGTCATTGAGGCGGTTAAGAAGGTCACCAATTTCCTCGCGCAGCCGCGCATTGGTTTCGCTCAGGGCATCAATGGACTCGTTGGATTTGGCGGTCAGCGTGTTGACCAGCGCCGACGATTCCGACCGGACACGATCACCCACCTCTTGCGCCACGCCAGACATGCGCTGCGTCAGCTCTTCACCGGTGGAGATGAGTGTCGCGGATTGGTTGTCCACCACGCTGGCCAATTGGTTGGAGGAGGAGGTGAGGGAGGAGATGAGGTTCCCCGTGCGCTCTTCCAAAGCCAGATAGCGGTTGGCCAGGTCTTCAGCGGCGGCTTGAGCTGCCGTTTCCATGCGCTCGTTAGACTGGACCAACATGCCTTCCATGCGTTCAGCGGCAGCATCAGCAGACCCGCGTAGACCCGCCTGGGTTTCATCCAATCGCGCAGCAACGCGCCCGGCAATCTTTTCGGTGCGCGTGGATAGTTCTTCCGCAACGGATTGTGAAGATTGGGCCAGTTTATCGGCAATTTCCAGACCTTGGGTTTCAAAATTGCGCAGCAAGGGCAGGGTGTCTCGCGAAAGCAGACTGGTGAGCTCACGGGAACGCGCTGCAAGGGTCGTGTTGAGTTCTGCCGTGCGTTCCGCCAGCGTTTTCGTCACCTGATCGGACCGAGTAGCCAAAGCATCATCGGCAGCGGAAAGATGGCTGCTGATTTGCTGCTCCATGTCCGTGATGGACTGAGCGACCTGGGCAGATGCGGCGGCGGCTTCTTTGGTGAGCGTTGAGGAAATGCCTTCCAACGACTGGTCAAGTGCAGAAGCAATCTCCTGTGCCCGTTCATTGAGCACGCTGTTGACACGCTCAGCACCGCTTTCCAGGGATGATCCCAAGGCATCGATACGGGTGGAAAGGGTCAGATCCACAACGCTGGTCTGCTCTTCAAAGGTTGTGCGCAGCGCTTCCGTCCGTTCTGCCAATACAGCGCTGGCATTGGCGCTGCCGTAATTGAGCACACTTTCCAGCGCGGTCAGTCTCTCAGCGATGCGGCTCTCCACGTCCGTGAGGCGCGCCGCAAAGGCTTCATCGATGGCGGTTGAGCGGTCGCCCAACACACCGTCGATTTGGCTCAATCGGTCGCCCATTTGCGTGCCAATAAAGCCAACACGTTCGTCAAAGCGGGTATCGATTTCTGCTGTGCGGCTTTGCAGCAAATCGTCAATGGTCGTCAGTCGCTCTGCTAATTGATTGTCGATGAGGCCAACACGATCCGTAAAGCGCCCTTCGATGGCGGCGGCACGGGCTTCCAGCATCTCATCAACCTCGGCCAGACGACCGGTGAGCTTCAAGTCCACGTCCATGAGGCGGTCGCCCATAGCTTCATTGATGGCATCGGTGCGGGCGGCCAGTGTCTCATCGATGGAGGAAATGCGCTTAGCGAAACGCTCTTCAACAAAACCGGCTTTTTCGTCCAGCACAGCATCAATGCGGGCTAAGTGCCCGTCCAGACGACTATCCACACCGCCCAAACGGTCGTCGATTACGCCGGCAAGGGATTGTGTGCGTTCTTCCAGACCCGCTTCCATGGCGGCTGCCCGGTCAGCGAATTGCTGATCCAAGGCATCTGCGCGGGATTTGAGAGCATCATCCATTTCGCCCATGCGGGATGTGAGGCGCAGGTCCACATCCATAAGACGTTCACCCATGGCGTCATTGAGAGCATTAGTGCGCTCTGAAAGAGCAGAGTCGATTGCAATCGTGCGTTCGCTGAGCGTTTCGTCCAGCGCATCGAGGCGCGATGCAGCAGTCTCTTCCAATTTTGCAGCTTGCGCGGCGATGCGATCCGCTTCCGCCTGTGCGGCTGCCGTCATTTGTTGCGTTTGCTCGCCCAGGTTGCGAGACACATTGCTGATTTGATCGGACAGTGTTGCGTTCACGTCAGCCATGCGGGCAGCCATGCGGTCGGCTTCTTCCAAAGCGTTGCTTGCCATAGTGGCAGCTTGGTCGTTGAGCGTTTGAGACACTGTCTCGATTTTTTGCGTCAAGGCATCCGTGATCGTGTCCACGGATTGCCCCATGTCGGACACGCGAGCGGCCATTTGAGTGTCGGCGCTGTTGACTTGCTCCGCCAAGCGCTGTCCGGCTTCATCAAGACGGGCGGCCATGGACAGGCTCACATCCATGGTTTGTGTCTCAAGCGTTTCCTGAACATGGGCCAATTGCTCGGTCAGATCGTCAGCAAGGGCTTTTTGATTGCCGGAGAAGATGTGAGAAAGCTGCTGGGCGCGGGCGGCCAGTTGCTCGCTCACGCGGGCGCTGCGCTCTTCCATTGTGGCATCCATGCGGTCCACGGAAGCGCCCAGGGTGACAGCACGCTCATCCAGTTTACCCACAAGATCATCCACACGGCCGGTCAGGCTTTGGCCGAAAGCGGTTATGCCTTCGCCCAGCATTTTGTCCACCGACTGCGCGCCGTTGGCGAGAACGCCGTTCAATTCTGCACTGCGCTGGCCCAATTGCTCCACAATTGTCTTGCCTTGGGTGTCCAGGGATGCGTTGAGGGCCGCCATTTGGGTGCTGACATCGTTTTGCATGGTGGTGGATAGCAAATTGATGCGTTCGCCCAATTCCTGCGTTTTAATTTCCAGTGCTTCACTGGTGGCTGTGCCCGTGGCGGAAATTTTGTCGAGCAGGCCGGTACTCGCGCCATCAATGCGTTGTGCAATTTCGTCTGAACGGCTGGCAAAAGTTTCCACCAGATTTTGGGACGCGAAATTCAGGCTTGCCTGAACATTCTCGATGGCATCGGTGGTGGCAGACCCGGTGGAGACGAGCCGGTCCACCATGTTTGTGCCGGAGGCCTCGATGCGGTCCCCGATTTCATCGCCCTTGGTTGCCAATTGCTCCAAAAGCGCGTTGCCGGCCAGCCCCATGGAGGCTTTCATCTCTTCGTTGGTTTCGGCCAACGCTGCGCTGAAACGCACCTGCGCGTCAGCCACGTTGTCGCTGATTTGCTGCGCGGTAAGCGTGAGATCATCTTTAAGCGTTTCACTGGCACCAGCGATGGAGGAACGGACACGCTCACTGTGGCCAACAATGGCATCGCGCTCGGTTGCCAGTTCTTCGACAAGCCCGCGCATGCGCAATTCATTGTCACTGTAACTCGATTCCAGCGACGCCACTTCGCTGCTCACGATGGTTTCCAGTTCCGAAGCGCGCTTGACGGCGCGTTCGACGCCTTCTGCCAGGGCGTTGACCTCGTTGCGTACCGCTTGACCGACGGTGCGCACGGAACCAACGGCTTCCGTTTCAGGCTCGATGAGGCGATAGGCGGCCTCCGTCATGGATCGTGCCGCCAGCTTCAATTCTTGAGCGCGGCGGACCATGAATGCATAGCCCCAGATGATGAGTAGGGGGAGAATCAGGCTCCCCACGAAATAAATCAGGCCCGGACGGTTTACGATGTCGAGCCATGCGGACCCATCAAACAGAGCATCCCCCTGGGTGGCGTAGCCCGCATAGACGGCTGCCGCGATCCAAATTGTGCTGAGCAGCAGGGCGAACCATAAGATTGCTGAAGAGGGTTTACGGGCGAGGGCAGCTGCGAGGCGGGTATTGCTGGAGCGGTTATCGTCATTGGCCGCAGGCGCACGCGGTGTCACAGCTTCCCGCGCGGGCGCGGCGGGTGCCGGTTGTGCCCTAAAGGGGTCTTGAACCGCATCAGCGGACGCCTCTGACGAAAAGTCAATTTGCAGAGCTTCTTCAACAGCGTTGAGGGCATCATCATCCAGACGATCACGCTTGCCAGGCCGCTTTGCCATTTTTGCCTCACCTTCTTTCCGCACAGCCCACAGGCTGTTCGGTCTACTCAACTCGCCCCATCAATGGAGGCCAATGCTGGCGGAATGCAGGTTTGGCGTTGAAATTCAGCCATTTCCTGTGGAGAAGCGCGGCGTTCGCAGGGGTTGGAAAACCCGAACGAAAACGCATTTCACCAATCTGCCGCGTCCTCACAATAGAGGCATGCAGCTTGCTTTAATATAGCGCGCAGTGTTTGCCCCCACGAAATCCTTAAAAAAGGTTAACGCCGCGGCGATAGGGCTAACAAAAGGCGAAATTTGGGCTTGGACTTTTCAGCTTTTGGTTAACCATAGGAACAGGCATCTTTCCCCATTAACGGCGAGACAAGGGGAGCCTTCCACAGTGCGTGGGCAACACCATCCGGGTTGGTGGATTGATGGAGTTTCCCATGGCGATTTTTGCATTTTCACCGAAGGTAGATGTGCCAACGTGCCCGTCAAAGCACTCAGGGGGTGGACGGCCCGTGGATTTGGTTCATTTATCCCGCCAATCCCTGGGGGACAAAGCATTGGAGCAAGAAATTCTGAGCCTGTTTCGATGCCAGTCCCGGCTCTATCTGGAACGACTGGAATGTGCGGCCAATATGAGCGAACGGCGTTTGGCAGCCCACACCATATTGGGGTCTGCGCGGGGCATCGGCGCTCACGTTGTTGCAGAGGCTGCGGAAGCAGTGGAACAGGCCGGCTGCACCAATGTGGACCTCACGGCCTTGAAAACCGCAATCGCGCAAGCCAATCGTTTCATTGAAACGCTTCTCGATTAAGAAGGTTGGCCTTCAGGTTGGGGCATGGCGTCCGCTTGACTCATGTTGCACCAGCGCTAAATGCACGGTGAACAGGCTTCAGCAGCGCTGATGCAAGACTCATACAGGCAAAAGACCCATGGCTAAGATCACCTACATTGCGCACGATGGCACGAAATTTGAGGCCGATGCGGAAAACGGTTCCACCGTCATGGAAAACGCAATTCGTAATGCTGTTCCAGGTGTTGAGGCGGAGTGCGGTGGTGCCTGCGCCTGCGCCACATGCCATGTATATGTGGACGACGCCTGGACGGACAAAACGGGCGCGCCGGAGGCCATGGAAGAGGACATGCTGGATTTTGCCTATGACGTGCAGCCCAACAGCCGCCTTTCTTGCCAGATTAAAATGAGTGATGATCTGGACGGCCTTATCGTGCGGGTGCCTGAGCGCCAGGCATAACGCGACCTGCTTTAACTGGCGGAATATAGCCGCGTCATGCGGCGGTAGTTACGGGTGTCCCGCGCATCGAAACGTTGATTGCGCAACCTGTCTTTTTCGCTGAGTTTTTCCACCAAGTTGCTCGCCTTACGGTCCAGCGCGCGGCAGGAGCCGGCAGGCTTCATGCGC
This sequence comes from Pseudomonadota bacterium, assembly GCA_039198355.1. Classification (GTDB taxonomy): domain Bacteria; phylum Pseudomonadota; class Alphaproteobacteria; order Rhizobiales; family Rhizobiaceae; genus Pseudahrensia. Next base: position 5,664 of record JBCCTO010000015.1, on the reverse strand, counting down.
AGCAACTGGCGGTGCAAATTCCGAGCGAATTCCTTGTAAAAGCGTCCATGCACTTTCTCGTGTGTATCGAGCAGGCGATACATGCGCTGCCAACGGCCTCGATGCTTTTTGGAAACACCCTTAAGCGTGCGCGGTTTGGGCATTTGATAGGTGATTTTTAACCGCACATTCACATCCTTCACCCGGCAGTTTTTTGCCGTTTTGGTGTTGACGAGTTGATAGGTCAGGTCGCGGGAAGCCGTCGCCCAGGAACGGGCGCGGTGGGCGCGGGAATAGGGGCCTCGGCGGCTCATGGAAATAGCAAATTGCTGCGCTGTCTTGCCGGTGATCGTGTAAAAATTGGTTTTTTCGGTGATCTTCACACCGCCTGCATGGGCGGGCAAAGCCACAACAGCCATGACCATCGCGCCAATAGCTGCTTTCGTTTTGAACCAGTGTAGACCGCGCATGGTACACCCTCTCTTGCCTGCACAAAACATTATGCCTGAAGCGCCAATGCGCAAGGGTGCTTGTGTTCACAAAGTTACCATCACAGGCATGAAAGGGTGGGGAGTTAGGATTTGTCGCTTTTCTGCCGCGCAAAATTGCGAAAACGCTCCATTTCACGCTCGTCAAAGGCAATTTGTGCGGCGTTATGCTCCCGAAGCATTTTGTCGATGACAACGCGGGATCGCAATTTCAAAGCCTCACACGTTCCCAAATTGGGCATAAGCAAGAGTTCGCGTTCCATGCGGCGGGCATAGTCAAAGGCAATATCCACATGGACAGCTTCATGGGCACGGGTGTAGCGGTCAATACTGTCCCAAGCCCGGGCCAGCTTGGCATTCGCCTTGGCACGCCCAACCCATCGGGGCAGTGTAATGCGCGCATCTACAGCGACTTTAACGGCGGTAATATTGCAGCGGTCGGTGCCCGATGGTGTGAAGGTGATGTTTGGCACCATCTTGATGCGCGCAACGGCCACCGCGTGACGACCGCCATTAAGGCGCGGCCCGTTGCGGCGGATGGCCTGATCTAAAGCTGCCGTGGTGTTGCCGTTGATGTTGTAATAATCGACGGAGACCCGATCATCCTGCAATGTTGTGCAAGATGACAAGAAAACCATTGCCATCAACGGCAGAGCAAAGCGCTTGAGGGGAAATTTTCGGCTCATACGCTTTTACTCCCCTTTTGCAAAAATCGTCTCCCGCCCCGGTTGTGGCACGATTGGCACCAGGAATGAAAGAACCAGTGAACCCAAAGCCATGGCCGTGCCGGACAAAAAGACAAGTGCGGGTGAATAGAGCCACAGCAGGCCAAACAAAACCGGTATGAATACGGCGGCAATATGGTTGATGGTGAAGGCAACGCCTGTTGTGGCGGCGATGTCAGCGGGAGTGGCAATCTTTTGGAAATAGGTTTTCTTGGCGATCTCTAGGGCAAAGAACGCATGATCCAGCAGATATAGCGCGATGGCAACGTTGGGGTCTGTCACAAAGGCGTAGGCGGTGAAGACAAAGGCCAGCCCCACATATTGCAGGATCATAGAATTACGATCCCCGATCTTCTCAATAAGCCGCCCGGTGAGAGGAGCCGTAGCCATCATGATGGCGGCATTGGCGAAAAATAGCGCAGCAATGTCTGTGAAGGCGTAGCCGAAACGCTCCACCATCATCCAACTTGCAAAGACGAGGAAAATCTGACGGCGCGCTCCTGCCAGAAAGGTGATGGAATAGTAGAGCCAATAGCGCTTTCGAAGGATGAGCTTGCGGGTTTGAAACGTGCCTTCTGGATAGGTCGGGAAAGCGGCAACCATGAAGGCCACCATCACCAGCGTGACCCCACCGGCTATGACGAACATGGTTTTGAAGCTGAGATCAAACGCCTGACCAGCAAGATAAATCAGCGCATAGGCGGTAAGTTGGGCCAAGCTGCCCGCGGCGATGATCTTGCCCATGGTACCTGCGGCGGTCTTTTTGGGCAGCCATTGCAGGCTTAAGGACTGGTGCATGGTTTCATAGTAATGAAACCCTACCGAGCCGATGAAGGTGGTGATGTAGAAGCCCATATGGCTTGGCATATAGCCTGTCATGGCCGTTCCTGCCGCCAAAAGCACCAGCGAGACCATGGCGAACGTCTGTTCCCGCATGGCGAAGAGGAAAAACACGGCGGCGAATGACAAAAAGCCCGGGATTTCCCGAATGGATTGCTGAATGCCAATCTCTTTGCCGGTGAAGCCCAGCACCTCTTCCGCGAAATTGTATTGGAGCGCAGACCAACTGGCGAAAGACAGCTGCATGGCTGCAGCCATGAGCATGAGCAACACGGCCGGTGTGCGCCAACCGCCAGAGGCGGGCAGGGTGGTGGGCGTATCCAGGGTGGAGGAGGGCATGGTCATCCCCTGTGCCTTACGCCTGCCCATGGCGGTGAGCAAGCGCAAGACCGCTTGCATCGTGGGGGCAGAGGCTTAAACACGGGCGAGATAGTCTATCAACAGCACTGCGCCATGCCCCTTTACACACCCATTGTCCAAGGTCTGCCTGACAAGGCACCGTTTATCGGCACTGAAACGCTGGAGCGTGCGTCTGGCATCATGACGCGGGCCCGCATCGGTGCCAATGAAAGCCTGTTTGGGCCATCGCCTAAAGCTGTGGCAGCCATGCAGTCCGCCCTTGTGGAAGCATGGCGTTATGCAGACCCCGAAAACTATGACCTTAAAGAGGCCATAGCGGCCCATCACGGCATATCCCCCAAAAATGTGGCCACGGGAGAGGGGATTGATGGCCTGCTGGGCCTCGTGGTGCGAATGATGGTGAAAGAGGGCACGCCGGTGGTGACCTCCGCCGGGGCCTACCCGACCTTCAACTTCCATGTGGCGGGCTTTGGTGGCGCGCTTACGCAGGTGCCTTTCAAATGCGACCATGAGGATTTGGACGGCCTGCTGGCCGCGGTAGAGGATACGGGCGCCACGCTGGTTTATTTGTCCAATCCTGACAATCCCATGGGCAACTACCACAGCGCCGATAAAGTCGCGGCGTTTCTCGATGCCCTGCCGGAGAACACGCTGCTCTGCTATGATGAAGCCTATATCGAATTCGCGCCCGAGGATGCGCGCCTGCCGCTGAACGTGGATGATCCCCGCCTTATCCGAATGCGCACTTTTTCCAAGGCTTACGGCATGGCCGCCATGCGCGTGGCCTATGCCTTGGGACATGAGGAAATTTGCGCCACGTTTGACAAGGTGCGCAATCATTTCGGCGTCAACCGCGTGGCCCAGATTGGGGCCATGGCAGCCCTGGACGATCAGGACTGGCTCGATCAGGTCATCACAGAGGTGGAAAAAGGGCGCGCGCGCATTGCTGCACTCGCCCAAGCGGAAGGGTTCACCCCGCTGCCAAGCGCTACCAATTTTGTGACGGTGGACTGCCATGGAAGTGCTGAGTTCTCCACTGCCATCGTGCAAGAGATGTTTAAGCGGGGCGTATTCATTCGCATGCCCTTCGTAGCCCCGCAAAACCGGTGCATTCGCATTTCTGTGGGCAATGAGGCAGCGATGGCCGTGTTGGAAGAAGAGTTCAGCGCAGGCGTTGCTGCTGCCCGTGCCGTTGTTGGAGAAAATGCATGAGCATCAATAACCCCCGCACCGTTGACCATCTGGTCTTGCCCGTGGCGGACATCAACGAGGCCCGCGCACGCTACGAACAGTTAGGATTCACGGTTGCGCCGGAAGGTTTGCACCCGTTTGGCACTGAAAACTGCTGCATTTTCTTCAAGGACGGCACGTTCTTGGAGCCACTGGGGATCGCCCACCGGGAGACGTGTGAGGAAAAGGCGCTTAAGGGCAATACATTCGTTGCGAACGATCTCAAATATCGCTTTCGACGCGGTATTGAGGGCTTTTCGCACCTTGTTTTGAAATCTGATGATGCGGCGGCAGACCACAAGTTCTATCGCCAGCAGGGCATGAGCGGTGGTCGCCCCGTGCGCTTTTCCCGCCGGTTTGAAACGCCCGACGGGGAAAAGGGGCGCGTGTCGTTCAAACTCTCCTTCGCTGCCGATGCCCGCAGCCCCGATACGGACTTCTTTTCCTGTGAAGTGGTGAACCCACCGAAGGTGGACCGCTCGGCTCTCATGGCTCACGCCAATGGTGTGGTGGGCCTGCGGGAGGTCATCGCCAGCGAAGTGAACCCCACGGACTTCCAGTATTTTTTCCAGTCCTTCCTCAACCAGCGGGAAATGGACGTGGATTCATTCGCCATGTCGTTTGAGACGCAAAACACCACCGTCACCGTGATGACGCCCGACGGGCTGCAAGCCTATTACGGGATGAGCGAAAGCGAGGCTGAACGGGGCATGAAATTTGTGGCCTTTGTGCTGGCTGTTTCCGACCTGGATGCCATGGCTGCACGGTTGAAGGACCAAGGTGTTGATTTTTACACACGCCACCACCGCCTCATCGTGCCGCCCGCCGAAGGGCAGGGCACGACGATTATGTTTGAGAAGGAATAGACATGCAGGCCAACGCGCAGGTTTTTGCGGGTGGGGTGGAGTTTTCCCAAACCACCCCGTTTTCCCTCATGGCTGGCCCCTGCCAGATGGAAAGCCGAGACCATGCCTTTGATATGGCCGGGCGGCTGCAAGAAATCTGTGGCGGTCTAGGTCTGGGCTTCGTCTACAAATCCTCTTTCGACAAAGCCAACCGCACCAGCCTTTCCGGCGCGCGGGGCATGGGTCTGGAGGCTTCGCTGGAGGTCTTCGCTGATATTCGCAGCGAATTGGGTTTGCCTACCATCACGGACATTCATACGGCGGAACAATGCGCAGTCGTGGCGCCCCATGTGGACATTCTGCAAATCCCCGCGTTTCTGTGCCGTCAAACGGATTTGCTGGTGGCAGCAGCCAAGACAGGCAACGTCATCAACGTGAAAAAGGGTCAGTTTCTGGCCCCTTGGGACATGAAAAACGTGCTGGCTAAAATCACCGAGTCCGACAATGCCAATGTGCTGCTGACGGAGCGCGGCACGTCTTTTGGATATAACACGTTGGTCAGCGATTTTCGCGGCCTGCCCACAATGGCGGCTATGGGCGCGCCGGTGGTGTTTGATGCCACCCACTCGGTTCAGCAACCGGGTGGACAGGGCGGTTCAAGCGGCGGTCAGCGGGAGTTCGTGGAAGTGCTAAGCCGCGCGGCAGTGGCTGTGGGTGTGGCCGGGCTTTTCATCGAAACCCACCAAAACCCAGACAATGCCCCCAGCGACGGGCCCAACATGGTGCCGATTGACGAAATGCCTGCGCTACTGGAAAAGCTGATGGCGTTGGATGCAGTGGCTAAGGGGCTGTAGTTGCTACCAATTTGGCACTTAGCAACCTCCTCCTGGAGGGGAGGTCGGAGAGCGAAGGGATCCGGGTGGGGGAGCGTAGCTTAGGTTGAACTCCGTTGCCAAAGTTTGACCTCCAGCCCCCCACCCGAAACTGAAAGCAGTTTCGACCTCCCCTCCTGGGCAGGGGAATCGCATATGGCTGGATTTTGTTGATTTTTGGCGCTTTTCAGATTCTTCAGGGTGCGGTTACCCCTGGAGAATGTGTCATGCGTGATTTTGAATGTGTGTTCAGCGTTATCGACGATCCCCGCGCGCCCAATGTGAGCCATCGCCTTGGCGATCTGCTCATCATGATGATCGCTGC
>JBCCTO010000014.1:0-72356 GCA_039198355.1 Pseudomonadota bacterium | reverse complement strand
CCTCGGCCACCGAGCCGAGGATCCTCAAGATTAGCCATTTTCTCCATTTTGCCGCTTCACCTGAAAGACACAGCCCCGCAAGAACAACGCTGCCAAACAGTAGGTGGGAAACTCTGAAGATCCTCGGCTCGGTGGCCGAGGATGACGAGTTAATGGCATAAGGTGTGGGATACGCTTCGAATTCCAGCGCGGGACCGACCCCCCCCGCCCTGCCGAAATTGTGCACCCGATGACATCAATGCCTACCCATTCCCCCGCGCCTTCTCGCGCATCTCCCCCACAGCATTGGCGTGGGCATCGAAGCCCTCATACGTGGCAAAAATCTCTGTCTTTGGCCCCATTTCCTGCAAGCCTTCGCGGGTCAATTTACCCAAAGAACAGGACTTCAGAAAGTTGAACACGCCCAGAGGAGAGCGCGTGTGGGCCGCGCCGGAGGTGGGCAGCACGCAGTTTGGCCCCATCATGTAATTGGCAATGGAACCCGGCGTGTCTTGCCCCATCAAAATCTCCGCCGCATTGCGAATGTGGGGGACGTGGCCCTCCGGCTCTTTACTTAGAATCTGCAAGTGTTCCGGCGCATAATCGTTGATGAAGTCATAGGCCTGCTGCGCGCTTTCGCACAGCACAATACCGCCCCGCTTGCTGCCCAATACGGTCGAAGAATAGCCCTTCCGCTCCGCACTCATGCTTTCCCAATAGACCGGAATCTGCGCGCGCGCCTGCTCCGCCAATTCCGCGCTGGTGGTCACCAGAAAAACGGAGGAATCGTCCCCGTGTTCGGATTCGATAATCGTGTCCAGCGCCGCCACATGGGCATTGGCGGTTTCGTCCGCAAACACGATGGCTTCCGACGGCCCCGCTGGCATGCCGGGGTCGATGCGGGATGACAGCATCACTTTCGCCGCCGCCAACCACGGGCTGCCCGGCCCTTCGATCTTGTAACAGCGGGGGATGGTTTGCGTGCCGTAAGCTGCCGCAGCCACCGCCTGCGCACCGCCTGCTTTGAACACTTTGCGCGTTCCCGCAATATCCGCCGCCACCAATGTGGCTGGGTCAATCGATCCGTCCGGCAGGGCAGGGGTGAGGACGATCACCTCCTTCACGCCTGCCACCACGGCAGGGATGACGCTCATCAGCGTAACCGACGGAAAAGACCCTTTCCCGCGCGGCGAATAGCAGGCCACGGAATCGATGGGCGTGTAACGCTCCCCCACATGGGCGCCCGGGCGGATTTCCATCATCCACTCCTTCTCCGGCATCTGCCGCTCATGGAAGCGGCGGATATTATCGGCGGAGTAACGCAGCACGTCGATGAAGGCCGGGTCGAGCTTGTCATAAGCCGCTTCAATTTCCGCGCCCGTCGCGGCAATGGCATCAGCCTGCACATCGGCCCCATCAAACTCCTGCGCAAACCGCGCCAGCGCAGCGTCGCCCTCGCTTTTCACCGCCTCGATGATCGGGCCAATCTTGGCCATGAAAGGCGCAAGATCATCCTCTGCCCGTGAGAGCAGTTCGGCCCGTTCGTCGGTGGAGAGTTTGGAAAGGTCGTGGAGAGCAACGGTGGACATGGCGTGTTTTTGGGTGAGGAAATTTTTCTCTCTCATGCACCGCCTGCACGGCAAAGAAAAGCCAGTGCTGCGTCGCAACTGTCGCTTGCCTCCCCTTATTGCCCCGCGCTACCCAACGGCACGTCCCTCTCTCCGCAGGCAAACTCCATGCGCAGTCTTCACTCTCCCGGCCGCTCCCCGGTCATGGCCACCAATGGCATGGCCGCCACATCCCACGCGCTGGCGACGCAGGTGGCAGTGGATGTTTTGAAAGCGGGGGGCAATGCCCTAGATGCCGCCATTGCCGCCTGCGCCACCCAAGGCGTGGTGGAACCCGGCTCCACGGGCATTGGCGGCGATTGCTTTGCCCTGTTTGCCAAAGAGGGCAAGCCGGACATGGTGGCCTATAACGGCTCGGGCCGAGCCCCCGCTGCCGCGTCTCTACAGAAGCTGCGTGAACTGGGGGTGACGGAACTGGAGCGCACATCCCCCCACAGCGTCATCATCCCCGGCGCGGTGGATGCCTGGTGCCGCCTCAATGCCGACCACGGCAAAATGAGCATGGCCGAAATTCTGCAACCGGCAATTGACTATGCTCGCAACGGCTACCCCATCACCCAGCGCGTGCATTTTGATTTTCAAGTCCAGGAAGAACACCTGCGCAGCGATGAAAACCTCGCCCGCATCTTCCTGCCCGACGGAAAAATCCCGCCCATGGGGTCCATCCACAAAAATGAAGGGTTGGCCGATGCGCTGGAGATGATCGGGCGCGAAGGCCGCGATTGTTTCTACAAGGGCGAACTGGCCCGCGAGATGGTGGAGACCTTGCAAGCCAAAGGCGGCCTGCACACGATGGACGATTTCGCTAATGCCGCTGGGACCTATGAAAAAACCATCACCACAGAATATCGCGGCAATATCATCCACGAATGTCCGCCCCAGGGGCAGGGGGTCATCGCGCTGCTCATGCTCAACGCCATGAAGCACATGCCAGCCGACGAGCCGCTCTTCTCCGTGGAGCGCATCCACCGCGAGTTGGAACTGTGCCGCCGGGGCTACGCTGCCCGCAGCCATTATCTGGCCGACCCAGCACAGGTGGACTTGGCGGTGGATAAACTCCTGTCAGACGATTTCGCCCGCCAGATTGCGGAGGCCATCAACATGGACCGCGCCGTGCCCGTGGCCGATGAAGTCAAACTCCCACCCCACAAGGACACGGTCTACATCTCCGTGGTGGACAAGGACCGCAACTGCGCCTCTTTCATCAACACCGTGTTTCACGGCTGGGGCAGCGGCATCACCACGCCCAAGCACAACATCGTCTTCACCAATCGCGGGCAGGGCTTTGTCATGGCCGAAGGCCACCCCAACTGCATCGCCCCCAACAAACGCCCCCTCCACACGATCATCCCCGGCATGGTGGAGCGCGACGGCAAAATCACCATGAGCTTCGGCGTTATGGGTGGCGAATACCAAGCCATGGGCCACCTCCAATTCCTCACCCGCGTGATGGATTACGGCATGGACGTGCAAGAGGCGCAGGATGCGCCAAGATGGATGGTGGACCCCTTCACCGGCGAGGTAGAAATGGAAAACACCGTGGATGCGGTGACGGTGGAGAAGCTCCGCGCCATGGGCCATGTGGTGGAAACCGCAAAAGTGCCCGTGGGTGGGTCTCAGGCCATTGCCATCGACTGGGATACGGGTGTGCTGACGGGGGGAAGTGATCCACGCAAGGATGGGTGTGCGATTGGGTGGTGAGGAAGGCTCACTAGCAGCGGACCACAACCAAGCGGGCAAAGTGTAGGTTGTTCGTAGCTAACCGCCAAATTTGGCGGTTAGCTACGTTTGTAAGGCAGGTAAAACAGCCATTCAGCCCATGAAAGCGCTAGGCTGAGTAACCCAGTTTTGAAACGTGAATTTCGAAAGTTGGGTGCATTTCTGCGCCTTTGATGTTCGGTTTGTGGTGGCGGAAGATTGAACGCCAGTAGGGCTGAATGACCACCCCTTCATCCTGCATGATCTTTTGCAGCTTGGCCATCACAACCCGCCGTTTGTCCGCGTCTGCGATGGACAGAGCTTCACCCAACAGCGCGTCAAACTCTTCGTTTGCAAACGCGCTTTCGTTCCACGCTTCACCGGACCGATAAGCCAGCGCCAGAACCTGAACACCCAGCGGACGCTGCGCCCAATCTGTGGTGGAAAATGGATACTTTGCCCAGTCATTCCAGAAGGTGGAGCCGGGCAACACAGTCCGTTTCACTTTGATGCCCGCATTGCGCAACATCCCCGCTGCCGCGTCGGATGTGTCTTTGCGCCAACTGTCATCAATCGAAATCAAATCATGCTCAAAGTCCGCCATGCCAGCCTCTTCCATGAGCGCTTTGGCAGCGGCTGGATCATATTTGGGTGCGGGAAGTTCGGCATATTCGGGATGGATGGGGGAAACGTGATGGTTTTCAGCAACACGCCCGTTGTTTGAAAAACCCAGTTCCAACAGCACTTTGTTGTCAATGGCCATGGCAAGGGCCCGGCGGACCCGTGGGTCCGCATAGACTTTCTTGCCATCCACTTCCGCCGCCTGATTGGCGCGAATACACACGGTGTTTGCGGTTACCGCTTCCGATTTATTCCAGTCACCGCCATCCAGCAGTTCGATGAATTCGCCGATGGATTCGTAGATCATATCCACTTCGTCACTTTCCACCGCCGCAACAATGCTGGCTTGGTCGGTGCCGTAGTCGATAAATTCAATGCGATCGAGATAGGCCCCTTCGCCCCACCAAGTGTGGTTCTCGTTTTTCACCAAAACCGCTTTGGTGCCCACTTCAAACTCAGCGGGAAGATAGGGGCCGGTGCCAATAGGGTTGTCCAGGGGATCGCCCGTAAAACTTTGATGCACAATGGCGGCGGGATAGTCGGAAAAGCCGGGGATGAGCGTGATGTCGGGCTTCCCGAGTTTCAAAGCGACGGTGGTTTCATCCACAACCGTAATGGAGCCCTCAATGGCTTGGTTGGTTTTTTCATCCACCAGAGAGGCCAAGCGCGAGGCCATGGAATTCCCCTCCACGGTCTTGTCGCACCAGCGAGCGATGTTGAACGCCACGTCAGCGGCGGTGAACGTGTCGCCATTGCTCCACGTCACGCCGGGGCGCACTTTGAGCGTGTATTCGGTGGCGTCCTCGTTCACCTCCCAACTTTCCAAAAGCATGGGCTTGAACGTGCCGTCCACCTGATATTCCACCAGATATTCCAAATATCCGCGCGTGAAGTTCGACATTTGCGGCCAATCATAGGTGCGCGGGTCCTTGAGCCCCTTCACGAGAGACTCGATGCGGATCGTGCCGCCCGGCTTCACATGGGCAGCAGAGTGGGCGGGTTGCGCCATGCCCAAAAGGCCATAGGCCGCCGCAGCCCCAACCCCAAGCGCTGTGGCGCGGGTGAGAAACTCCCGCCGTGACAATTGACCCTCTTCAACTTCAAGGGCGTAGGCCCGCGCAGCTGGGTGAATTTTTTCGTTGGAGTTCATAAGACCCTCACTCGATTTGTATGCGTCGCCAAATAGGGCAACCCGCGTTGGGCGTTTCATGTCGCGGATGACGCAAATAGAATAGTGAGACTATGACAACGTTATGAGCAGAAACCAACCGCGTCGGCCGCTTATTGTAGATTCCGGTCAAGATGCCCCATGCTGAGAGGGTTTTCAGGGAAAATGCCTTACATGTTAATCAAGCGCTGCCAACCAATCGTCCAACGCTTCCACCTCCGCCTCACTCATCACCAACCCCAGCTTACTCCGTCGCCATACAATATCGTCCGCATTTCGCGCCCATTCATTCACCATGAGGTAGCGCACCTCTGCTTCCGTCAGCCCACCGCCGAAATCGATCCCTAGCTGGTCCATGCTTTCGGCCTGCCCAAGAACCATGGCGACGCGGGTGCCGTAGGCGCGGCAAAGGCGGTCGGCCAGCTTTGCTTCCAGGAATGGATAGCGTTGCCGTGTGGCCTGCAAAAGTTTGCCGAAATCCGTGGGGGCGAAGTCGCCGCCGGGGAGGGAAGGCTTGGCGGTCCACGGGTCGCCTTTTTTGCCCAGCAGGTTTTCCACCTCCACCATCATTTTCTCGGCCAATTCGCGGTACGTGGTGATCTTGCCGCCGAAAATATTGATGAGGGCGGCACGACCGCCAGCCACCGAAGAATTTCCGCCGTCGCGCTTGAATACATAGTCCCGCGTGGCCTCCTGGGCGGCAGTGGTGCCGTCGTCATAAAGTGGGCGCACGCCGGAATAGGTCCACACGATGCTGTCGCGGGTCACGGGCTTTTCGAAATATTCGGACGCCGCATCGCACAGATAGTCGATCTCCCCTTCGGTGATGGCCGCGTCCATGGGGTCGCCTTCGTAGTCCTGGTCGGTGGTGCCGATTAGGGTTGTGTCGTGGGTATAGGGGATGGCGAAAATGATGCGCTCGTCAGCATTCTGGAAAATGTAGCAATTGTCGTGGTCATAAAGGCGGGGCACCACGATGTGGCTGCCCTGCACCATGCGAACATTCTTGGGGTCGTTTTTGCGAAACGCATTGCCCAGCACCCGGTCCACCCATGGCCCGGCGGCATTGATGATGAGCGGGGCGGACCATTCCTGCCGCTCGCCAGTGGCGGTGTTGCGCGTGGTGATGTCCCAGCGGGAAACGCCGTGGGTCTCGTAACGCTCGGCGGCAATGCACTCATGGCCAATGGCCATCTCCGCGCCGCGCTCGGCGGCATCCATGGCGTTCAACACCACCAGGCGGGCATCGTCCACCTGACAGTCGGAATATTGAAAGCCCTTTTTGAACATGGGTTTGAGGGGCTTGCCAAAGGGGCCGTTGGCCAAATCCACCGTTTTGGTGGGGGGTAGCAATTTGCGCCCGCCCATGTGGTCGTACAGAAACAGTCCCAACCGCAGCAGCCACGCAGGGCGCAAATCCTTGTGGTGGGGCAGGATGAAGCGCATGGGGCGGATAATGTGGGGCGCAATGGCCCACAGCACTTCCCGCTCGATCAGCGCTTTGCGAACCAGCCCGAATTCGTAGTGCTCCAAATAGCGCACGCCCCCGTGGACCAGTTTGGACGACCAGTTGGACGTGCCGGCCGCCAAATCTTTCATCTCGCATAGGGCCACCTTGTAGCCCCGCCCGGCGGCATCGCGGGCAATGCCCACGCCATTAATGCCACCGCCAATGATGAAAATGTCGACTTCTTTTGTCATGGCCAAACAGGAGAGAGGGGCGCTTTCGGATGAATTCTGTCTATCAGTCTGAGGCTCCCTTTGCGAGGCGCGGATAAGCCTGCATAAGGGTTGCGACATTTTTCACGGGAGGAGGCGCAGCCATGTATCTGGGGCTAGACCTTGGCACATCGGGCCTTAAGGGCCTTTTGATGGACGGCGATCAAAACATCATCGGCAGCGCCAGTGCGCCGCTGGATGTGACCCGCTCCCACAGCGGGTGGAGCGAGCAGGACCCTGCCCATTGGATCAGCGCCTGCGAGACGGTCTTCGACGCGCTGCGAGGTAGCCACCCGGCAGAACTCGCTGCCGTCACCGGCATTGGCCTATCTGGCCAGATGCATGGGGCGACCTTGCTGGACAAAGGCCACACTGTGCTGCGGCCCTGCATGCTGTGGAACGATACCCGTGCCCACGAACAGGCGGCCCGGTTGGATGCGGACCCGCGCTTTCGCCAAATTTCCGGCAACATCGTCTTCCCGGGCTTCACAGCGCCTAAGGTGGAATGGGTGCGCGAAAACGAACCGAGCATCTTTGCCAAAACCGCGCTCATCCTCTTGCCGAAAGACTATCTGCGCCTCTGGCTCACGGGCAATGCGGTCTCCGATATGTCAGATGCCGCCGGCACGTCCTGGCTGGATGTGGAAAGGCGCGATTGGTCGGATGAACTTTTGTCGGCCACGCACCTTACCCAAGGCCACATGCCCGCCCTTGCGGAGGGCAGTGATGAAACGGGCACCCTGCGCGCAGAACTCGCTACCCGCTGGGGCATGAAACAGGCTGTGGTGGCCGGTGGGGCCGGGGATAATGCGGCTTCTGCCATGGGCCTTGGCACCATCGAGGGCGGCTCCGCTTTTGTGTCGCTGGGCACATCCGGCGTGCTGTTTGCCTCCAACGCCCGTTACAGCCCGAAGCCGGAGAGTGCTGTCCATGCCTTCTGCCATGCGGTGCCGGATACTTGGCACCAAATGGGCGTGTTCCTATCCGCCACCGATAGCCTCAACTGGTGGGCGGGTGTGACAGACAAAGACGCAGCCGCCCTCACCGCTGCTTTGGATGAAAAGCCGGGAGCACCCGAAAACACAATCTTCCTGCCCTATCTGGCGGGGGAGCGCACACCCCACAATGATGCGGCAATCCGCGGCGCCTTCATCGGTTTGGACCATGCCTATGACCAAGCCGCCATGACCCGCGCCGTGCTGCAAGGCGTGGCCTTTGCCATGGCCGACAGCCGTGATGCCCTAGCTGATGCGGGCACAGAACTCACCCGCGTCATGGCCGTGGGCGGGGGCACCCGGTCGGCCCATTGGCTGCAAACCATGGCCAACACACTCAATTTACCGCTGGATTTGCCCGCAGAAGGCGATTTCGGCGCTGCCTTCGGGGCGGCAAGGCTTGGTTTACTGGCGCAGGAAGGGAAGGGCGCCGATGCGGCGAGCATCTGTATGCCACCCACCATTTCCCGCAGTTTTGAGCCGGACGCCGCACTGACCGATGCCTATGGAGAGGCACACGGCCGCTACAAAGCGCTCTATCAAGCCCTTAAAAGCTAGATCGGATGGGGTGGCAGAGCGTGGGCCTATTGTGCTGCCCTGCCAAACAGCTTCTTCAGAAACCTGTAGAACCAATCCGCCTGCGCCGCATCATGCTCCAGCATCAGGCGGTTCTGTTCCTCGCGCGTTTGTGCACCGGGCTCGGTGTAGTACCGCTCCAACATGGTTTGCCACCGGCTGAAGCCCTCAATGGTCACTTCCGGGTGGAACTGAAAGCCGAAAACCCGTTCGCCATAGCGAAAAGCCTGATTGGAAAAGGCCGCGCTACCCGCCAAGCGCACGGCCCCGTCCGGCAGATTAAATGTATGGAAATGGGCCTGTGTCACTCGCAAGGGCGCTTCCAGAAACCCTTCAGCTTCTGCCGATGGCTCTATGGGGTAATAGCCAAATTCATGGATGCCATTGTCAAGAGGCCCCACCCATGCGCCTAAATGGTGCGCAATTTGCTGGGCACCCTGACAAATGCCCAGCATGGGAATGTCGGCTTTGAGGCAGGCCCCAATCCAGCGGTCTTCTTCTTTCAGAAACGGATGTTTGTCCGTTTCGAACACACTAAAGGGCCCGCCGTACAGCACGGTGCCTGCCACGGTTTCATCCACGTCTCCTAGCCGATCGCCCGCAAAAGGCTTGCGCATATCGATCTCAAAACCCGCCGCATGAAGCCATGTGGAAACGCGATCATCCGGCGGGTCATCGCCGTGCCGCACCAGAACAACACGCTTTTTCACCAACAAACCCTCCCGCTATCGATAACGGGAGGGACGATAATGGCTTGGCAGCTGAACTTCTAGCTTTTGCCCAGGCAGGTGGAAAAGGCAGTCTGCACGTTGTTCATGACTTGCAGATAGAGTGCTGCACCAGCTTCCAGATCACGGCCCAGCGGATCCACGTTCACCAGCTTCACATCGCGCCCTTGGGCGACGGTGTTGAGCATGGCCTCATTAGTATCAGGCTCCCGCAGCAGACAGGTGATGTTTTTGGCATCCATCTCTTTGTGCAACTCACGCACCCGGGCAGCGCCGGGCTTGCGGTCGTCGCCGGGGGAGATGGCAACAGCCTCTTCCAGTTTGAAGTGGTCTGCAAAGCGCTCATAGGCATCGTGAGCCACCACGTAATGGGCACCCGCCAGCGGCTTCATGGCTTGTGCTGCGCCCTTTTCCCAATCTTCAAGGGCGGCGACCAACTTTTCAGCATTGGCCTTGTAGGTGGCAGCATTGTCCGGGTCCATTTCCCCCAGACGCGCGGCCAGTTTTTCCGCCAGTTCCTCGGCCTCATGGGGGTCCAGCCAAACATGGGGGTCTTCGCCATGGTGATGGTGGTGGTGCCCACCCTCTTCTACCTTTGCTTCTTCCTTATGAGCACCATGGCCGTGCCCGTGGTCGTCGTCTTTATGTTCGCCTTCAGCATGTTTCTCTTCGCTATGGCCGCCGGCTTCCTCTTCCTCGGCCATGGCCTGAAAAGCCTTTGGGTTTTCAGACAGGGGTTTGATGAGGAAGGTTTCCAGCGATGGCCCCACCCAGACTACCAGATCAGCATTTTCGATCATCCGGGCCTGAGAGGGTTTAAGGCTCGCATCATGGGGCGATGAATTGTTGGTCAGCAGCAGTTTGGGTTCCCCCACACCGGCCATAACGTTGGCGACGATGGAGTGGATGGGCCGGATGGAAGCCACTACATCGGGCGCAGCCCAAGCCGTTTGGCTTGCGGAGAGCAGGCCCAGGGAAAGCAGTGCTGCCGTGAGCGCACGGCGCGGTGAAGGTCGTGTAAACATGAGAACTCACATTGTCGCTTGGAGATTTGTTATGATATAACATTCATAACCCGGCGCGATCAACGTGCGTAATCGTCTCCCATCAGAAATGTCGTCCCCATCCACACTTGTAACCCTATCCAACACTGGCATCCGCGAGGGTGAACGGTGGTTGTTGCGCGATGTGAGCCTCTCGGTTGAGCGCGGGGAGATTGTTACCTTGGTGGGGCCTAACGGTTCCGGCAAATCCACCACCGCAAAATTGGCCTTGGGCATTGTTGAACCCTCGGTAGGAAAAATCACGCAGAAGCCGGGTCTGCGGGTCGGCTATGTGCCCCAAAGGCTCGCTTTGGACCCGGCCATTCCGCTGACGGTGGAACGGCTCATGCGCCTTACCAGCCGGCTTGCCAAAGGAGAGGCGCAGGCAGCGCTAGACCGGACGGGCGTTGCCCATTTGCGCAAGCAAACCGTCCACGGCCTCTCTGGCGGGGAGATGCAGCGCGTGCTTCTGGCCCGGGCCATTGCTCGAAAGCCTGACTTGCTGGTTTTGGACGAACCGGCCCAGGGTGTTGATCTCGCCGGTGAGGTGGCGCTCTATCAACTCATCGCAGACATTCGCCATGAACTGGAGTGTGGCATTCTGCTGGTTTCCCACGATCTCCATCTCGTCATGGCCGAAACCGACCGCGTTATCTGCCTCAATGGCCATATCTGCTGTCAGGGCACGCCCGGTGATGTGATGCAGGATGCCCAATACCGGGAGCTATTCGGCGACCGCGCTGCGGATAGCATTGCCGTCTACCGCCACCAGCACGACCACGAACATTTGCCCGATGGGAGCGTGCGCCATGCCGACGGCACGATTTCGGATGATTGCGGCCACCACCAAAGCGGGTTGCGCCATGTTGGATGATTTTTTCGTCCGCGCCATGCTGGCGGGCTTTGCCATTGCTGCCGTGGCTGGCCCCTTTGGCTGTTTCATCATCTGGCGTCGCATGGCCTATTTTGGCGACACGCTGGGCCATGCGGGCCTGTTGGGCGTGGCGCTGGGTCTTCTGTTTCAAGTAAACATCATGCTGGGTGTGTTTTGCGTCTCGGCCATGGTGGCGCTGGCCCTTGTCACCCTGTCGGGGCGCACTGTTGTGCCCACCGATTCCCTACTGGGCATCTTCTCCCATGCAGCCTTGGCCGCCGGTCTCATCGCCCTGTCGCTCATGCAGAATATCCGCATTGATGTGATGGCTCTGTTGGTGGGCGATATTTTGTCGGTAACCGTCACCGATCTGTTGGTCATTACGGGTGGAGGTGCCATGCTTCTGGCGGCTTTGTTTGCCCTTCGCAGCCCGCTCTTGGCGATCACCGTGAACCGAGACCTTGCCCGCGCTGAGGGCGTTAGCGTGAAAGCGGTGGAACTGGTTTTCATGTTGCTGTGCGCTTTGCTCGTGGCACTGGCCATGAAACTGGTGGGCGTGCTGCTCATTACCGCACTTCTCATCATCCCCGCTGCAGCGGCGGGTCGACTGTCCACAGGCCCAGAGCAGATGGCTATTTTCGCAACATTTTTGGGCATGACGGCCGTGGCCAGCGGCCTTTTCGCCAGTCTCCAGTGGGATACGCCCTCTGGCCCTTCCATCGTTGTGGCCGCCTTTTTTCTGTTCATCATAACCGGTATGATCGCCATGGCCCGCAACCACAGGAGGACCAGTTCATGACCAATCAGTCTTCCGCGAAAGTGGACCGTCCGGCACAGGTGCTCGCGCAATTGCAAAAGTCTGACCGTCCCCTGTCGGCCTATGCCCTGCTGGACCTTTTGCGAGGTGATGGTTTTAACGCCCCTTTGCAAATCTACCGTGCGCTGGAGAAATTGCAGAAGGCAGGCACCGTGCACCGGGTGGAAAGCCTCAACGCCTTTATCGCCTGCCACCGTGAAGGGTGCAAACACACCTCCAGCGCCATTTTTGCAATTTGTGAAAGCTGTGGGCTGGTGCAGGAATTTGCCGATGCAAATCTTGCCGGGCGTGTTAAGGACTGTGCGGAAGCCGGGGGGTTCCGCGTGCAACAGTCCACCACAGAGATAAAGGGCTTGTGCAACGATTGCGCCTCCTCAGCGCAAATCTAAGACGCCGAGTATCACTGTGAGCCAATTTCTCATCGCCACCCGCAAGAGCAAAATGGCGCTCGCTCAAACCGAATTGGTCATGGAGCTTCTGCAGGAGGCTGTCCCCGGCATTGATGTGGCCATGGCCGAAAATAATCCCCGCGGGGACCGGGATCAAATCAGTCGGCTGGACCGGCATGGCGGCAAGGGCGGAGCCTTCGTGGCGGAAATTCGCGCCGATGTTGTGGCGGGCCGCAGCCAATGCGCCATGCACTCCCTCAAAGACATGCCGGGCAATGAAGAAACGCCGGGCCTGACCATTGCAGCCTATTTAAAGCGGGACGACCCCACAGATACGCTGGTTCTGCGCCCCGATCTCACCATGGACGATTTGCGCAAGAATGGGGGCAAGGGCTACCGGCTGGGCACGAACTCCGTGCGTCGCGCCGCCTTCATCGCGGATTTGTTTCCCCAGATTGAGGTCATCCACTTTCGCGGGGCCGCCGATACGCGCATCCATAAGCTGGACAATGGCATCCCTCAGACGCTTGTGGATGGCTCTGAAACCGACCCTGCCGATGCAATTTTGCTGGCCACTTCCGGCATGGCCCGCGTGGGTGTCAGCGACCGCGCAAGCCACACTTTCACCACAAGCGAAATGCTGCCCGCTGTGGGCCAGGGCATTGTGGCTGTGGAATGCGCCACCACTGACTGGCAGACCCGCGACTATCTCGCCCGCATTGACAATGCTGATGCGCGGGCCTGCGCCGAGGCGGAGCGGGAAGTGCTCTGGGTGCTGGACGGCCATTGCAACTCCCCCATTGCGGCCCATTCCACCATTGAGGGCAACACCATGCATATGGAAGCGGCTGTTATGTCCTTGGATGGCAAAACCATCCTGCGCCACAAAATGAGTGGGGAGCGTGCATACCCCCGCGAATTGGGCCGCCATATGGGCCTCGCTATGATCGGCAAAGGCGCTCAAAGACTAATCGAGGAAACACGGCTTTGAGCGGGTCCTTCAACCCCGGCATTGCGCTGGAACATACCTATGCCGATCTGCCGGACCGTTTTCGGGCACTGCTGAACCCCACACCTGTAGCCGAACCGAAACTCCTCAAACTCAATCAAGATCTGGCCCAACATTTGGGGTTGGACTCTGAAGCGCTGGCATCCGCCGAAGGAGTTGCATGGCTTGCCGGAAACGTGTCAGCAGAAGGCTCCCGAGCCTTGGCCATGGCTTATGCAGGCCAGCAATTTGGCAATTGGGTGCCCCAATTGGGCGATGGGCGGGCGCATTTGCTGGGAGAGGTGATCGCTAAGGATGGGCTGCGCTACGATATTCAACTGAAAGGCTCCGGTCCCACGCCCTTTTCTC
Source organism: Pseudomonadota bacterium (assembly GCA_039198355.1). GTDB lineage: Bacteria > Pseudomonadota > Alphaproteobacteria > Rhizobiales > Rhizobiaceae > Pseudahrensia. Next base: position 58,764 of record JBCCTO010000014.1, on the reverse strand, counting down.
GCATGGGAGATGGCCGGGCATGGCTTGGGCCGGTGCTTCGCGAATATATCGTCAGCGAGGCCATGGCCGCTTTGGGCGTGCCCACCACAAGAGCACTGGCTGCGGTCTCCACCGGCGAGAAGGTCATCCGTGAGGCGGTCCTGCCCGGCGCCATCGTCACCCGCGTGGCCCGCGCCCATTTGCGTGTGGGCACATTCCAATATTTTGCGGCGCGACAGGACAAAGAAGCGCTGCTTCTTTTGGTTGATTACGCCTTGAACCGGCTCTATCCGCATAGATGGGGAGAGGACTTGCCCGCTCTTGCGCTTTTTGAAGAGGTCATCGCCGCTCAGGCCAAACTGGTGGCCCATTGGATGAGCCTTGGCTTCATCCATGGGGTCATGAACACCGACAATGTGTCCATCGCAGGCGAAACCATCGATTACGGCCCCTGCGCCTTCATGGACGCTTTCCATGCCGATCGCGTCTTCTCCTCCATCGACGAAATGGGCCGCTACGCCTATTCCAACCAGCCCCGCGTGGCCCATTGGAATGTGGTGCAATTTGCCCAAGCCTTGCTCTCGCTCATGGGCGACACGGAAGAAGAGGCCGTGGAGCGGGCGCAAGGCGCGGTGAACCAATTCCCAGCGCTTTATGAAGCTGCTTATAACCAGCACATAGTCGGGAAACTGGGCTTTGCTGAACCATCGGATCAAACCGTTAAATTGGCCAATGATCTGCTGGCGCTCATGCAAACCAAGGGTCTGGACTTCACCAATCACTTCACAGCACTCACAGAAAACGATGATGCGTTTTTGTCCATCACTGGCGAAGATGGACGCGCTTGGCTGGAAGAATGGCAGGCGGCTGGGCCAGACCGCGCCCTTATGGCCCGCCATAACCCCATTTTCATCCCCCGCAATCATCGCATTGAAGAGGTGATCCGCGCCGCCTTGCAGGACGATTTCGCGCCCTTCCACAGGCTCGTCACCGTTTTGCAAACACCGTTCACTGCTCAGCCCGACCATATGGAATTGGCGCAATCCCCCGCACCAGAAGAGCGGGTGCGTGCCACATTTTGCGGCACATAATTCCACCAATCCCCTTGGCGGCCCAGCACGCGGCCCTTACGGTGCGAAAAACAGCTATCAGTCGGAATGCCCATGCGCGCCCTTGTTATTCACGAAGCCAAAGACCTGCGCTTAGAGGAAGCGGAATTGGAACCGGTGGGCCCCGGTGAGGTGCGGGTGCGGTTGGCCACAGGCGGTGTTTGTGGCTCCGATCTCCACTATTACAACCATGGCGGTTTCGGCACGGTGCGACTGAAAGAGCCCATGATTCTGGGCCATGAAGTCTGTGGCGTGGTGGAAGAATTGGGCGAAGGGGTCACCGGCCTTTCCGTGGGTGAACTGGTGGCGGTTTCTCCCTCTCGCCCCTGCGGCGAGTGTGAATATTCCAAGGAAGGCTTGCACAATCACTGCTTCAACATGCGCTTTTATGGCTCTGCCATGCCGTTCCCCCATATTCAGGGCGCATTCCGCGAACAATTGGTGGCCAAAGCCGAACAATGCGTCTCCGCCACCGGCCTGACCGCCGGCGAGGCAGCCATGGCCGAACCTCTGGCCGTGGTGCTCCACGCCGTCAAACGCGCTGGGGACATGGCGGGCAAAAAGGTACTGGTGACGGGCTGTGGCCCCATCGGCACCCTCTCTATTCTGGCCGCGAAAGAGGCCGGTGCCGCCATGGTGGTGGCCACGGACCTCTCCGACAACGCGCTGGCTTTCGCCCAAAAGGTCGGGGCCGACCGTACGGTCAACATGGTCGGTGAGCCCGACGGTTTGAAGGAATACGAGGCGCAAAAGGGCACGTTTGACGTGTTGTTTGAGTGCTCCGGTGCCCAGCCCGCCTTGGCCGCTGGCATCGCCGCCATGCGCCCGCGGGGCGTGGTCATGCAGCTTGGTCTGGGCGGTGACATGAGCGTGCCCATGATGGCGCTGACGGCCAAAGAGCTGGATCTGCGCGGCTCCTTCCGTTTCCACGAAGAATTCGCCGTGGCCGTGGCCAAAATGCAGTCCGGTGCCATCGACGTAAAACCCCTCATCTCCCACACGCTGCCGCTGGAGCGGGCGGAGGAGGCTTTCACCATCGCCAATGACCGTAGCCAGGCCATGAAAGCGCAAATTCAGTTTAGCGCGTTATGATGGCATCACGTCCGGGCTGCTTACGATTCCATTGCGCGATGGGGCGGAAGCGGTGAGCGACCGCACCATCATGGCCCAGCCCCTCACGAAAGAGGCGTTTGCGCCCTTTGGCGATGTCATCGAACTGCCGGGCGAAAACGCCTTTCCCATCAACCGGGGCAAATGCATCCGCCACCACGCCCTCTCCACGGTGGATGTCGTGGGGGAAGGCGCACAGGTGGGTCTATCCATTTTCGAAGGTCAGCCCTACGCGCTGCCCCATATACTTGATCTTGTGGAGCGCCACCCGCTGGGCAGTCAGTCTTTCCAGCCGCTCATGGGAGCAGGGGATGACCAACCATGGTTGGTCATCGTCTGCCCTGATGAAGAAGGAAAGCCCGGCCACCCCCAAGCCTTTCTCGCCACGGCACAGCAAGGCATCAATATCCGCCGCAACACATGGCATGGCGTGCTCACGCCCCTTTACGCGCCGGCCCATTTTTTGGTGGTGGACCGCGTGGGTGAGGGCGAGAATTTGGAAGAGATAGCGCTCGACCCACCCTATAGCGTGGTCGTGCCCGAACCAGTTTCGCCGTAAGCGCCCTCTTTACCGTGCCATGCGCTGAACGACGAAGAGGCTGCCAAGAGCTATCAGAATTAACACAACACCCACCGGGCCCATGGGGCCCAGGCCATAGGCTGTGAGAACACCACCGCCAATGATGGCGCCCAAAGAGGCGGCCACATAAATGGCGGCGGCGTTCAAAGCCAAAAGAACGGGTGCTAAAGAGGGGTCTAAGGCCGCCAGCCGTGCCTGCTGTGGCACCATGAAAGACCAGCCCACAACGCTCCAGAAAATGACCAAAATGCCCGCAAAAGCGAGACTGAACGGCCCATCGCCAAAGGGAAACAGGGTGACTAGCGGCATGGCGATGCTTTGCCCCACGCAAAGCAGGGTGAGCGCCCGCTGTGGGCCGATCGTATCCGTCAGCTTGCCGCCCATCATGTTGCCCAGCACAGCGCCGATGCCGAAGATGAATAGCAACACGCTCACCCCCGTGCCGCCAAGGCCCAACCGCTCTTCAAACAGCGGACCCACATAGGTGTAAACCACCCAAACCCCGCCCATGAAAAACACCGTAAAGCCCACCGCCAAAACCAGCGCACCCCGAGACAGGGATTTGCCCAAAGCGCTGAGCGTGTTGATGGGTACTTCCAGCCCCTTGGGTAATTTCAGCCACAAGACCGCCGCCATGGGCAAGGCCAGCAAAGCCGCCAGAACAAAGGTTTCCCGCCAGCCCAGCGTATAGCCCAGCCACGCGCCCACGGGCACGCCCAGCGCTTGGGCAGTGGCCAGGCCCCCAAAAACCGTGGCCAGCGCCTTACCCCGCTGCGCTTCCGGCACCAGCACAAGGGCCACGGAGGCCGACACCGGCGTCACCAGACCCCCGCCCAGCGCCATGATGGCTCGGGCGGTGAGCAGTAATTCAAAACTCGGCGCAGCAGCGCAAGCCAAAGCCCCCAAGCCAAAAAGCCCAAGACCGGAGGCCAAAACCTTGCGCCGCCCAAACCGGCCCGTCATGGCCACGCCCAGGGGGGACCCCACGGCGTAGGCCAAAGCATATGCTGTCATGGACCACCCTGCTGTGGAATCGCTGACGCCCAGACCGTCGGCCAGAGGCGTAAGAATGGCCACCACAATGAAAGCGCCAAACCCGATCGCAAAATTGGCGATGGAAAGCAGAAGCAAAAGCGAACGGGTCCGCGCCCGTGCGGGGTGTTGGGAAAGGGGCTGGGTTTGATCTGTCAAAAGATTGAGCAAGCTGCTGGCGAAGAGAACCACCAAGCTACAGACCCCCAATGGCAGTCACAAGCGCTGGCTCAAAATTCCGTATCAAGCGCGTATCCCGCTGCACGCACGGTGCGGATGGGGTCCTTGGCTCCGTTTTGCTTCAACGCTTTGCGCAGGCGGCCCACATGCACGTCCACCGTGCGCAAGTCGATGTCCAGATCGTGGGGCCAGACGCGGGTGAGCAGCTGGTCACGCCCCCAAACCCGGCCGGGCCGGGCCATGAACACGCTCAGCAGGCGAAATTCTGTCGGCCCGAGGCGGATCACTTCGCCACCCCGCGTGCATTTGTGCTGTTCGCTATCAAGCACAATATCGCCCACCTTCAACACTTCCCCCGCTGCCACAGGGTTGGAACGGCGGATCAGCGCCCGGGCACGGGCCAGCAGTTCCTTCACCGAATAGGGTTTGACCACATAATCATCTGCGCCGGTGTCCAACCCCCGCACCTGGTCGCTTTCCTCGCCCCGGGCAGTAAGCATCATGACGGGGATTTCGCGGGTATCATCTTCGCGCTTCAACCGGCGGCACACTTCAATGCCGGAGACTTCCGGCAGCATCCAATCCAGAATAATAAGATCCGGGTTTTGCTCTTGCGCCAGCAGCAACCCTTCATCGCCATCCTCGGCAACGACCACGCGATAGTCTTCCTTCTCAAAGTTATAGCGCAGCACTTCCCGCTGGGCAGGCTCGTCTTCCACAAGCAGCACGCAGGGGGTGGCGAGAGTGTTCATCGCTTTAGCTGTTCTGAACGGCTTCCACCGTCATCTGACTGGTCACATCATGCTTGGGACGATCGTCTTCGGGAATTTCGCCCGTCACCACATAATGAATTTGCTCGGCCACCGCTGTCGTGTGGTCGCCCATCCGCTCCAGATTTTTGGCGATGAAAAGAAGATGCATGCATGGCGTGATGTGGCGCGGGTCTTCCATCATGTAGGTCAACAACTCCCGAAAGAGTGTGTTGTGCATGTGGTCCACTTCTTCATCGCGCAAAATCAGCGCGTCGGCGGTTTCCACATCCTTGTTCACATAGGCATTGAGCGCATCGCGCACCATTTCCCGCACCGTTTGCGACATGCGCTTGATGGTGGTTTCGGCGGTATCAATGTGGGACGTCTCAGAAAGCGGAATTGTGCGCTTGGCAATATTCTTTGCATAATCGCCGATGCGCTCCAGATTGCTGGAGACTTTCAGCGCACAGATCACAGCGCGCAGGTCATCCGCCATGGGTTGGCGCATGGCCAAGACTTTGAGCGTGAGTTCATCCACCTCGCTTTCCATGCGATCAATGGGCTTGTCCGCTTTGCGCACCGCTATGGCCAGTTCCTCATCCCGCGTCAGAAGAGCCTTGGTGGCTTGAGTGATCTGACTTTCCACCATGCCCCCCATTTCCAGAATGAGGGCTTCGATCTGCTTCAGATCATCATCAAATGCTTTTACGATGTGGGCGTTGCTCATGGGTTTGCTCTTTTCCGATCAGGGGTCGCCCCCTAGCCGATCCGGCCAGTGATGTAGTTTTGCGTGCGCTCATCTTTAGGCGCATTAAATATGTCTTCCGTCGCGCCAAATTCCACCAGATTGCCCAGGTGGAAGAAAGCTGTGTTTTGGGAAACGCGGGCCGCCTGCTGCATGGAGTGGGTGACGATGGCGATGGTGAACCGCTCGCGCAATTCATCAATCAGCGTTTCGATTGTAGCCGTGGCAATGGGGTCCAGCGCTGAACAGGGTTCATCCATCAAAATCACTTTGGGTTCTACCGCGATGGCGCGGGCGATGCACAGCCGCTGTTGCTGACCGCCGGAAAGGCCGGTCCCCGGCTGGTCCAGCCGGTCTTTCACCTCTTCCCAAAGCCCTGCGCGGCGCAGGCTCTTTTCCACCCGCTCCGCCAAGTCTGCCTTGGAGGTGGTGAGGTTATGGATGCGCGGGCCGTAGGCCACGTTGTCGAAAATTGATTTTGGAAACGGGTTTGGCTTTTGAAACACCATGCCCACCTGCTGGCGCAAAGCCACCACATCCACCTCTGAGGCGTAGATATCCTGTCCCGCCAGTTTGATGTCGCCCTTCACTTCGCAAATGGGGATCACGTCGTTCATGCGGTTGAGGCAGCGCAACAGGGTGGATTTACCGCAGCCGGACGGGCCGATGAGGGCGGTGACCGCATTGCGCTCAATGTCCACATCCACATTAAAAATGGCTTGTTTGGGCCCGTAGAACACATCGGTGTTGCGCACCGAAATGATGGCCCCGTTTTGGGTAGAATTGTCGGTCATGAGGGTCAAAATCCGATTGGCTACCAGCGCACTTCAAGGCGGCGGCGCAGAACAATGGCGAGCAGGTTCATTACCACCAGGAACCCAAGAAGAACCATGATGGCAGCGGAGGTCTTTTCCAAAAAGCCCCGCTCCGGGCTGTCCGCCCACAGGAAAATTTGAACGGGCAGGGCGGTGGCAGCATCGGTAATGCCAGAGGGCACATCCACAATGAAAGCCACCATGCCGATCATCAAAAGTGGGGCCGTTTCACCCAAGGCTTGAGCCATGCCGATAATGGTGCCCGTCAACATGCCCGGCATGGCAAGCGGCACCACATGATGAAAAGTGGTTTGTACGCGGCTCGCGCCAAGACCCAAAGCCGCTTCCCGAACAGAAGGCGGTACCGCGCGCAGGGAGGCGCGGGAGGCGATGATGATGGTGGGCAGGGTCATCAGCGCCAGCACCATGCCCCCCACAAGGGGAGATGAGCGCGGCAGGTCAAAGAAATTGAGGAAGATTGCCAGCCCCAGCAGCCCAAACACGATGGAGGGCACGGCGGCGAGATTGTTAATGTTGACCTCGATAATACGGCTCAACCGGTTTTTAACAGCAAACTCTTCCAGATAGACCGCAGCCAGCACACCGAGCGGGAAGGAGAGAATAAAACACACAAGCAGGCTGTAGAAAGACCCAACTACCGCTCCCCAAATCCCGGCCTGTTCCGGCTCACGGCTATCGCCGGATGTAAAGAACTGCGTGTTGAAACGACTTTCCAGTGCGCCTTCTCTGCGCAGGCTCTCAATCCAAGCGATTTGCTGGTCAGAAATGCGCCTTTGGCTTTCCTCCAGCGATGCATCAATATTGCCTTTCACGAACATGTCCACATCACTGGAAGAGCGGATCCAAAACTTGGCCCGTGTCCCGATCAGTTCGGGATTGGCAGCCACCTGATCGCGCACGGTATATTCAGCCGTCGCACTCACCAGCCGGTAGAGTTCGCGCCGCTCCGACCGTGTCGAGGCCTCAGGAAAACGCTCGCGCAGCGCTCCCTTCAAAATGGAGCCATAGCGCACAAAAGCCAGTTCTTCTGGATTGCGGGTGCCTTCGGGGTCAATCTTGTCTTCGGGCAGATCAATCTCAATCTGCACGAATGTGGTCTGGAACGCGCCGGTGCCACGCAGCACGATGGAGCTCACCATCACCACCAGAAAGCCCAGCGACAAAACGATGGCCGCGATGCCGAAATAGCGGAAAATACGTTCGGACCGGTGGCGCTTGGGGTCAATGCCCCGGGTCAGGCTATCGGCTTCAGAAATATTGCTCATGGTCTCGTCCCGCCCGATCAATCGTATTGCTCTTTGAAACGGTCCACGATTTTTAGCGCGACCACGTTCAGGCAAAGGGTGATGACAAACAGAAGGAGACCAAGGGCGAAGGCCGACAAGGTTTTCGCGCTGTCAAACTCCTGGTCACCGGTCAGCAGCGTAACGATCTGCACCGTCACCGTCGTAACCGCTTCAAACGGGTTGGCCGTGAGGTTTGCAGCCAGACCTGCCGCCATCACAACAATCATGGTCTCGCCGATGGCGCGGGAAACCGCCAGTAACAGCGACCCGGAAATGCCGGGAATGGCCGCCGGCAAGATAACCTTGCGGATGGTCTCCGCTTGGGTCGCGCCTAAACCGTAAGAGGCTTCCCGCAAGGAATTGGGCACGGAGTTGATAACGTCATCGGACAGGGACGAGACCAGCGGGATAATCATAATCCCCATGGTTACACCGGCGGCCAACGCGCTTTCAGAAGAGATGGTGAACCCCACATTTTCCCCGCCATTGCGCAGCATGGGGGCCACGATCAGCGCGGCAAAGAAGCCGTAAACAACGGTGGGAATACCGGCCAGCAGCTCCAGCAGCGGTTTGATGATTCCGCGGGTTTTGGACGAAGCGTATTCCGCCAGATAAACCGCGGACATGAGACCCAGCGGGGTGGCTACCGCCATGGCAATGGCACTGATGAGCAGCGTACCCGTAATCAGCGGCACCGCCCCAAATGCACCGGAAGACCCAGCCTGGTCCGCCCGCAAAGCGGTCTGGGGAGACCATTCCAGCCCAAACAGAAACTCATAGATGGGCACCTGCGCAAAAAAGCGCATGGCTTCAAATAGCAGCGAAGCAACAATGCCAACCGTGGTGGCCACGGCCACCAATGAGCAGCCGATGAGGATAAACCGCACGGCATTGTCGATGCCTTTGGCACGGGACGTATCGCGCGTGATGGTCACGTCCTGGTGGTAAACAGCTTCCATGGGATCAACGACGGACACAGTTCATTCCTAAACGGGTTCGGGTTGCGGCACTCTTTACAGTCTTGCGCGCTTTCGACGACACAAAAACGACAGCCAAGGGCTTCTCATCAACGCAGCCTGTGGAAAGTTAGGCTAAGCAAATGAAAAGCCCGGCGCTCTTATGGGTTCATAGAGCGCCGGGCCGGAAGGCAATCGCCTTCAAGCATACAGCTTACATGGACAGAGCGGTGAGGTTTTTCACAGCGTCTTTCACACCATTGGCTTCTTCGGCAGGCATGGGGATCAGGCCTTTTTCAGCCAGGTAACCGTCTTCGCCAAAAGCATCTTCGCTGGTGAATTCAGCCAGGAACTCTTCGATGCCGGGGATCACGCCCACATGGGCTTTCTTCACGTAGAAGAACAGCGAGCGGGACACGGGGTAGTCGCCGGAAGCGATGTTTTCAAACGTTGGCTCTTTGCCACCGATTTTGGAACCCTGCATCTTGTCGGAGTTTTGCTCCAGGAAGGAGTAACCGAAAATGCCGTAAGCATTGGGGTTGGCTTCCAGCTTTTGCACGATCAGGTTGTCGTTTTCACCGGCTTCCACATAGGCACCATCTTCGCGGATCGTGGTGCAAGCGGCTTTGTAAGCGTCTTTGTCGGTTTTCTTCATGGCAGCAACCATTTCAACCTGGTCACAACCTTCTTCCATGACGAGTTCCACGAAAGCGTCGCGGGTACCGGACGTGGGGGGAGGGCCGAGCACTTCGATTTTCACGTTGGGCAGGGCAGCGTTCACGTCAGACCAATTGGTGTAGGGATTATCCACCATCTTGCCGTCCACGGGCACCTGACGGGCGAGAGCCGTGTAAAGGTCTTTCACGGAGATTTCGAAAGGAGCAGCTTCGCGCGAGTTGGCGAAGACGATGCCGTCATAGCCCACTTTCACTTCCACAATCTCGTTCACGCCATTGGATGCGCAAAGCTCAACTTCGGAAGCCTTGATGCGGCGGGACGCGTTGGTGATGTCGGGTGTTTCAGCGCCGACGCCTTTGCAGAACAGTTTCAAACCGCCGCCGGAACCGGTGGATTCCACAACGGGGGTGGCGAAGCTTGTGTTTTTACCAAAACGCTCGGCAACGGCCGTGGCGAAAGGGAACACGGTGGAGGAACCAACGATGTTGATCTGGTCGCGGGCGAAAGAGGGGGTGGCCATCAAAAAAGCGGCGCACACACCCAGAGCGAGAGTGGTTTTGAAGGACATGATGTCTCCTGAAGAGGGGAATTTTCAGCCGGGGTCGGCTTACGCGGCTGCTGATACGGCGGGCGTACAACAGTTTTGTGACACGCTTCACAACCCGCTTTCTTTTTTTGGAGAAAAAGTCTGCGGCAGCAAAACCGTAAAGCTGCTGCCCACCCCTTTTTCGCTGGCAATGGACAAACGCCCCCGGTGGCGGTTGATAATGTGCTTGACGATGGCAAGTCCAAGCCCCGTGCCGCCCTTGTGGCGGGAGCGGTGGGTATCCACCCGATAAAAGCGTTCAGTGAGGCGGAAAATATGTTCCTGCGCAATGCCGTCCCCCGTATCGCGCACGGTGATAGCCAGCGCTGGCCCTTCAATACCCGGTGCCCGCTCCCGCGCCTCAAACGAGACATGCACCACCGTGTCGGCCCGGCTGTAGGTGACAGCGTTTTCGATGAGATTTTGAAACACCTGGGTCAACTCATCGGCACTGCCGGGAACGCTGGTGTCAAAATCCACCCCCTCAATTTCAATCTCCGTGCGCTCTTTTTCGGCCAGGCTGGACAGGCTGTTGCGCACGCGGGAGATGACACTGAGCAAATTAGCCTTGCCCTTAGGCCTTTGCCGCTGGGAGGCCTGGACCTTGGATAAAGACAAAAGATCGGCAATCAGGCGCACCATGCGCTCCGTTTCCAGCGCCATCAGCCCCAAAAACCGCTCCGATGCCTCCACATCGCCTTTTGCACTTGTGCGCAAAGTCTCAATGAAACCAGAAATGGCGGTGAGGGGTGAGCGCAGTTCATGGCTCACATTGGCCACAAAATCCGCCCGCATCTGCTGTGCTTCCCGCTTGTCCGACGTATCCGTCATGGAAAGGACGAGCCGGGCATTATCCGCATTTTCCGCGCCCAGATCGGCTACCACCAGTTGATAGGTGGCGTTAACGGGCATATCCATGGTGAACGTGACCCGCTGCGTGCCCCCTTGTTCCAGCACCTGCGCGATGGCGGTCAGACAGTCCGGGTGGCGCACCACATGGACAAAATCATTGCCCACAAAACCCCGCCCGAAAATGGCTTCCGCCGCCGGATTGGTGGACAGCACGCGCCGGTTCTTATCAAGAATGAAGACCGCCTCTTGAAGCGCGTCCAACAAGGATGGGAGATAAGGGGGTGTCATAGTTCAGGATTTGGCGAGAGCGCTTTGCAACGCTGTTGCGCCTGACACATGACACTTGTGTGACACTCCCATTACCATGGAAGGCTGGCAGGAATGGTCGCAGGTGCAGCCACCCCCTATTCGTGCCCTGTGCGCTGTTCTAAACGGGAAAGGCCAACCGCACCGGAATTACTGCCATGTCCCTCAACCACGGTCCCCTAACACTGGCCATCCCCGGCCCCTCCGTCATGCCAGAGCGTGTGCTGCGCGCCATGCACCGGGCATCGCCCAATATATATGAGGGGGAGTTGATTGATCTGGTGGATGGTCTCTTTCCGGACCTCAAAGCCGTGGCACGCACCAACCATCATGTGGCCATGTATATCGCCAATGGCCACGGCGCGTGGGAAGCGTCACTGGCCAACACGCTTGTGGCGGGCGACCGGGTGCTTGTCCTGGCCACAGGCCGCTTTGGCCCCGGTTGGGCGGAAATGGCGGAGAGGCGTGGTATTGTTGTCAAGACGCTTGATTTCGGCATGCACGCCCCCGCCGACCCCCAGGCGGTGGAAGATTTCCTGCGCCAGCCTGAAAATGCCGACGTTAAAGCCGTTCTTACCGTTCAGGCAGATACGGCCACGTCCGTCATCAACGACATCCCCGCCATCCGCGAGGCTATCACCAATGCCGGCCATGATGCGCTTTATATGGTGGATTGCATCGCCTCTCTGGGCTGCGACCGGTTTGAAATGGACGCTTGGGGCGTGGACCTCATGGTGGCCGGTTGCCAAAAGGGCTTGATGACGCCCCCGGGCGTGGCTTTCGTCTATTTCAACGATAAGGCAGACGAAGCCCGAAAGCGCTGCGAACCTGGCGGCTATTGGGATTGGACCCCTCGCTTTAGCGGTGAATATTTCTACCAAAAATTTGGCGGCACCGCCCCCACACACCATCTCTACGGCCTGCGCGAAGCCCTCACCATGCTGGTCCAGGAAGAGGGCATGAAGCATGTGTGGGCGCGCCATGAGACCATTGCTAACGCCATCTGGGATGCTGTGGACGCATGGGGGGCGGGTCAAAACGGCGGCCTTCACCACAATATTGAAGACCGCAAGGACCGCAGCCGTGCTGTCTCCACCATCGCCACCGGGCCGGATGACGCCAAACGCTTGCGGAACTGGTGCGAAGATCAGGCTGGGCTGACCCTCGGCATTGGTCTGGGTTTTGGTGAGCCGGACTCGGACGAATGGAACCGGCGCTTCCGCATCGGCCATATGGGCCACCAAAATGTGCCCATGACCATGGGCGCGCTGGGCACCATCCAAACGGGGTTGCAGGCCCTTGATATTCCCCATGGCTCCGGCGCGCTGGAAGCGGCAGGCGCAAGACTGGCGGCCCACGCCCACAGCTAGGCAAAACACATTTGTCACACCCTTTGGGGCAATCCGCTGCAACAATGTGGGGTTCTACGGGTTAAAACGAAGCCATGCTTGTTCGTGCCCAACAGGTCCATAAATCCTTCGCCACCAGCGATGGCCCGCTGCCGGTTTTGCGCGGCGTGGACCTATCGGTCGAGGCTGGCGAGCGTGTGGCGCTCACGGGCGAATCGGGCTCTGGCAAATCCACGCTCCTCTATCTGATCGCAGGGCTGGATGGTGTGGATAGCGGCACCATTGAGATCGACGGGAAAGACATTGCCGCTCTGGATGATGCGGGTCGGGCAGAACTGCGCCGCACTCGCGTGGGCATTATTTTCCAGCAATTCAACCTCATTCCGTCTCTCACAGTGAAAGACAACCTGCGCTTCCACGCCCGTTTGGCGGGTCGGGAAGATGCGGCATGGACCGATCAACTCACGCAGCGTCTCGGCCTAACGGATTTCATCAAGCGCTATCCTGAGCAACTTTCCGGCGGGCAACAGCAAAGGGTTGCCATTGGCCGTACGCTGGCTGCCAAACCCGCATTGGTTTTGGCCGACGAGCCCACCGGCAATCTGGATGAGGAGACGGGTGATGCCGTCATCGCCCTCATGCTGGACTTGGTCAAGGAAAACGATGCGGGCCTCCTCATGGTCACCCATTCAAACCGGCTTGCCGCCACCATGGAAAGGCAGGTGCATTTGAGCGCGGGTAAACTGGCATGATCGCGCTTCCTCGCTTGAAGGCGGCTCTATCGGCCCTGCTGTCCCACTGGTGGCGGCACCCCGGCCAATTGGCCACGCTGGTGATCGGCCTGTCTTTGGCAACAGCCCTTTGGTCCGGCGTTCAGGCCATCAATGCGGAGGCCCGCGCGAGCTATGCCAAAGCGGAACAAACCCTCGCCCCCGATGGTCTGGACCGCCTGCGTCGCAGCGATGGACAACCCATTGCGCTTGCTACCTACGTGACCCTCCAGAAAGCCGGTTGGCGCACGTCCCCGGTCATTCGCGGGACGCTGCGGGTGGAAGGGGGAGAACGTTTTGATCTTTTGGGCGTGGAACCCGTCACCGCACCCCAAAGCCTTGCCCCCACCGCCGGAGAGGGGGAAGTTTTTGATGCCAATTTTGTGGGCGGTCAGGGCTTGTTATTGGCCCATCCAGACACGGCCGATCAATTGAAGGCTGCTCCCAACCTGCCTCCGGTGCGCCCGGTGGAGACCATCGCCCCCGGCATTGTTGTGGCCGATATAGGCGTGGCCGCCCGTCTGTTGGATAAGCCCAATACGGTCACCGAATTGGTCCTGCTCCCAAACCAGCCTAGTGCGCGGTCACCTCTTTCTGAAATTGCACCCCAGTTGGAGCGCCAGTCGGCGGATGCGGGCAATGATATTGGCCGTCTGACGGACAGCTTTCACCTCAATCTCACAGCCTTTGGGCTGCTGTCCTTCGCTGTCGGCCTTTTCATCGTCCACGGTACGATTGGCTTGGCCTTTGAACAGCGGCGCGGTGTGTTTCGCACTCTACGCGTGCTTGGCCTTTCCGCGCGGGAAATGACGGTGGTGACCGTGCTGGAACTGCTCACCTTTGCGCTGGTGGCAGGAACGCTGGGCATTATTCTGGGCTATCTCATCGCCTCTTTTTTGCTCCCCGATGTGGCGGCCACCCTGCGCGGCCTTTACGGAGCGACCATAGAGGGCACGGTCACCCTGCGGCCCCAATGGTGGGCCTCCGGCATCGCCATCGCCACGCTGGGCACGGGCATTGCCGCCGCCGGTGCCCTGTGGCGCACCCACCGCCTGCCCATCCTCGCTGCCGCCCAACCCCGGGCGTGGGCCATGCTGTCCAGCCGCACGCTGGGCTGGCAGATGGGCGCGGCAATCCTGTTGCTCATCACCGCGGTGGGTTTGATGGTTTGGGGCAGGGGGCTTGTGCTCGGCTTTCTGGCCCTTGCCTTACTTCTGGTGGGAGCCGCACTCACACTGCCCCCCATTTTTGCAGCCCTCTTGGCGCGGTTCCAAACCATTGCCAGCGGGGTGAAAACCCAGTGGTTTTGGGCTGATACGCGCCAGCAAGTGCCCGGCCTTTCTCTAGCGCTCATGGCGCTCTTGCTGGCGCTGGCCGCCAATATCGGGGTGAGCACCATGGTGGGGAGTTTTCGCACCACCTTCGTGGGCTGGCTCGACCAACGCCTGGCGGCGGAAATCTATGTCTCCGCCAATGATGCCGAGCAGGCCCCGAAATTGCGGGCCTATCTGGAAGACAATGCCGATGCTGTCCTCCCCATCTGGGATGTGGAAACCACGCTAAACGGTGTGCCCGGCCAGCTCTATTCCATGGCCGACCACGCCACTTACCGCAACAACTGGCCCTTGCTCCAAGCGACCGACAATGTGTGGGATCGTGTGGCCGCTGGCGCAGCGGTGCTCATCAATGAACAACTTTCCCGCCGCCAAGACATCGGCCTTGGCGACAGTGTTGATATTGGCGGCAAGCGCACCTTGCCCATCGCAGGCGTCTATTCCGACTACGGCAACCCGGCCCAACAGGCGCTCATTTCTGTGCCCCTTTGGGTGGAACTCTATCCGCAGGCGGACCGCACCCGATTTGGCGTGCGTATCGACCCCGAGGAGGCCGCAGCGCTGAAAGAGGATGTGCAGCAGCGGTTCGACCTGCCCGCTGACCGCATAGTGGAACAAGCCAAGATCAAGGAAATCTCGCTCAAAGTTTTTGAGCGAACATTCTCCGTCACCGATGCTCTGAACATACTCACTCTGGCGGTTGCCGGTTTTGCCATTTTCACCAGCTTGCTCACACTCTCCACCATGCGCTTGCCTCAATTGGCCCCGGTCTGGTCGCTGGGCATCACGCGGCGTGAGCTGGCTTGGCTGGAATTGGCGCGGGCGCTCATTCTGGCCATATTTACCATCGCGCTGGCAGTTCCCGTGGGCATTGCGCTCGCTTGGGTATTGCTGGCGGTTATCAATGTGGAGGCCTTTGGCTGGCGGCTGCCGCTGACCCTGTTTCCCACCGACTGGTTGCGTCTGGCTCTCTTTGCTCTCATCGCCGCTGCCCTAGCCGCAGCTATTCCGGCCCGCCGCCTTGCCCGCATCGCCCCTGCCAATCTCGTGAAAGTCTTCACCCATGAGCGCTAGGATTTTTCTCGCCGCTTTATTTCTGCTTGCACAAATCAACGCTGCCATGGCGCAGGGCTTTGGCGGCTTGGGCACCACCGCAGAAGGCTTCTCCAAGCCCGTGCGCGGCACGCAGCTTGTCTTTCCAAAAGACCACGCGGCCCACCCGGATTTTCGCATTGAATGGTGGTACCTCACGGCAAATTTGAAGGGTGCGGACGGCAGCTATTACGGTGTGCAATGGACACTGTTCCGCTCCGCCCTTCGTCCTGACAAGAGTGAAGGGGAGGGCTGGAACAGCCCACAGGTTTGGATGGGTCACGCGGCCATTACAACGCCGAACAAGCACTTGGTGGCCGAAACTCGCGCGCGGGGCGGGATGGCGTTAGCAGGGGCGGGCGGAGACCCCTTCCGCGCCTTCGTCAATGACTGGTCCATGAGCAGCGAAGCTGCCGCGACTGACGATGCTTACAGCGCGGTCAATCTCAAAGCCACTGGGGCGGAGTTCAGCTACGATCTCAATCTGCAAGCCCAAGGCCCGCTGGTGCCCCATGGCGATAAGGGGTTTTCCGTAAAATCCGCCGAAGGGCAGGCCAGCTATTACTATTCTCAGCCGTTTTACACGGTCAGCGGCACGCTCAACCTGCCCGATGGCCCAATCCAAGTGACCGGCAATGCATGGCTGGACCGGGAATGGTCCTCCCAACCTCTTTCCGACAACCAAAAAGGCTGGGATTGGGTTTCCTTGAAGCTGGACGGTGGCGCCCGCCTCATGGGCTTTCGCTTGCGCCAGACGGATGGCACTTTTTACACATCCGCCACCCACATTGCCGCCGATGGCACACCCACCCCTTATGG
Organism: Pseudomonadota bacterium; assembly: GCA_039198355.1. Classification (GTDB taxonomy): domain Bacteria; phylum Pseudomonadota; class Alphaproteobacteria; order Rhizobiales; family Rhizobiaceae; genus Pseudahrensia. Next base: position 42,413 of record JBCCTO010000014.1, on the reverse strand, counting down.
GGACGGTGCATTGACCATGGAGCCCACAGCCACTCACGAGGTTGCCGGTCGTACAGTGCCGGTGGACTGGCGCATTACTTTGCCCGCCCAAAATGTGGACGTGACGGTGCAAGCCCTGAACCCCAATGCGTGGATGGCCACCTCCATCCCCTATTGGGAAGGGCCCGTGCGGATTACCAATAATGCCAACAACCGGCCCTTAGGTTTCGGCTATTTGGAAATGACAGGATACTGAGGCGACACCCCCCACCGTTCTACCCTGTGCCATCTGTCACAGAATTTCCCCGTCCGCCCGTTAAGGTTGCGTTCAAGTTGCTTTCACCAAACCTTGCCACGGGGGCGGTGAGCACCCACACTTGAATTATGCGAAGAGGGAAGGCCATGGGGCCCATTCACACACTTTCCAATCTGGACCAGCTGGAAGCTGAAGCGGCGCACATCATGCGCGAGGTCATGGCCCAGTGCGAAAATCCGGTCATGCTCTACAGCATCGGCAAGGACAGCGCCGTCATGCTGCACATCGCCATGAAGGCTTTTGCCCCCCGTCGCTTGCCGTTTCCGCTGTTACATGTGGACACCACATGGAAGTTCCGCGCCATGATCGAATTCCGCGATGCCATGGCTGATGAGCACGATCTCAACCTGATCGTTCACACCAATGAGCAGGGCATGCGCGATGGCATCAGCCCTTTTACCCACGGTTCGCGCCTCCACACGCAAATCATGAAGACCGACGCTCTCAAACAGGCCCTCACCAAACATGGTTTTGATGCGGCTTTCGGCGGCGCGCGGCGGGATGAGGAGAAATCCCGCGCCAAGGAGCGCGTCTTTTCTTTTCGCAATGCCTCTCACGGTTGGGATCCAAAGGCTCAACGCCCGGAATTGTGGAACCTCTACAATGCCCGCGTGGGGCAGGGCGAGAGCGTGCGCGTCTTCCCCCTGTCCAATTGGACCGAGGCCGACATCTGGGCCTATATCCAGCGCGAAAATATTCCCCTCGTGCCCCTCTACTTTGCTGCCAACCGTCCCGTGGTACGGCGCGACGGGCAGTGGATCATGGTGGATGACGAGCGCATGACCCTTCAACCCGGTGAAGTGGTGGAAGACCGCATGGTCCGTTTCCGCACCCTGGGTTGCTATCCGCTCACCGGCGCTGTGGAGTCCACGGCCTCGACCGTGCAGGAAATCGTCGATGAACTGGCCGCCAATCGCATCAGCGAGCGGGAAGGGCGGATGATCGACCGGGACGAGATCGGGGCCATGGAAGCTAAAAAGCGGGAGGGCTATTTCTGATGAACGCTCCAATGATGCAAACCACCGCCTCCGCCAAACCCGCCCCCATGCCTTCCCGGGCCACAGACCAGTTGCGCTTTTTGCTCTGCGGGTCCGTGGACGACGGTAAATCAACGCTTTTGGGCCGCCTTCTTACCGATTCCAGCGCCGTGTTGGACGACCAGTTGAGCGCCACGCAACATGAAAGCCGCAAATACGGCACGCAAGGCGAAGCGTTGGATCTCGCCCTTCTCGTGGACGGCCTACAGGCCGAGCGGGAGCAGGGCATCACCATTGATGTGGCCTATCGCTTCTTCCACACGCCCCGCCGCAAATTTGTAGCCATTGATGCGCCAGGCCATGAGCAATATACCCGAAACATGGTCACCGGTGCCTCCAATGCCCAGGCTGCCATCGTGCTGGTGGATGCCACCAAAGGCCCCACGCGCCAGACCCACCGCCATTGCGCCATTCTGGCCCTCATGGGCATTGGTCATGTGATCTTTGCGGTCAACAAAATGGATTTGACCGATAACAGCCAAGCCCGCTTCAGCCGCCTTGCAAAACTATGTGCTGAAATCGCCATGACGCTCAATCTTGCGGATCACACAACCATTCCTGTCTCTGCCTTGGGCGGGGACAATATCTGCACCCGCTCCAGCGCCATGGAGTGGTATGACGGCCCCACCGTATTGGATCAGTTGGAAACCATTCCCACCGGTTCAGAGACGGACAACAGCGTCTTTCTCTTTCCCGTCCAGTGGGTGAACCGGGCTGACGCCACGTTTCGCGGCTATTGCGGCACGGTGGCCGCCGGGTCCGTAAGCGTGGGCGATACCGTCAATCTGGCCCTCTCCGGCCGCAGCACCACGGTGAAAGCCGTCCACCACCTTGCCGGCCCCGCTGAAAGCGCTAGCACCGGGCAAGCCGTCACGCTGGAATTGGCAGACGAAATCGACATCACTCGGGGTGATATGATTTGCGGCAAGGAACAGACCGTGCCTGTGGTGGCGGACCAATTGGCCGCCCACATCATCTGGATGGGTGAAGAACCCATGCTGCCCAACCGCCGCTACATCGCCCGCTTTGCCACCGCCCGTTGCGATGCGACAGTCACAGACCTCACCCACACGATCGACGTGGAAACGGGCCAGCAAACCGCCGCCAAAAAGATGGAACTGAACCAGATCGGCTATTGCAAAATGGCGCTGGACCAGATCGTGCCTTTTACCGCCTATGCTGAAAACCGCACTTGCGGCTCTTTCATTCTCATCGACCGGGAAACCAATGCCACCGTGGGCGCGGGCATGGTGGATTTCGCCCTGCGCCGGGCCAGCAATATTGCGTGGCATGGCATGAAAATCGACAAAGCCGCCCGTGCCGCTCAAAACCGGCAAAAGGGTGCCATCATCTGGTTCACAGGCCTGTCCGGCTCCGGCAAATCCACCATTGCCGATTGCTTGGAACAGAAACTCTTCGACCGGGGTCACCGCACCTATCTGCTGGACGGGGATAATGTGCGCCACGGCCTCAATCGCGATCTGGGCTTCACCGATGCAGACCGGGTGGAAAACATCCGCCGCGTGGGTGAAGTGGCCAAACTCATGATAGATGCAGGCCTCATCGTGCTCGCCTCTTTCATTTCCCCCTTCCAGCAGGAGCGGGACATGGTGCGCGGCCTTGTGGAAGGGGACGAGTTTGTCGAAGTCTTCGTGGATACGCCGCTGGAAATCTGCGAGGCGCGGGATGTGAAAGGCCTCTACGCAAAAGCCCGTGCCGGGAAGCTGAAAAACTTCACCGGCATCGATTCCGAATATCAGGCTCCCGAAAGCCCTGAAGTGCGGCTGGAAGGCAATGGCCAAGAGCCGGACCGGTTGGCCGAGCGTCTGCTGGCCTATCTGGAAGAGCGGGGCATTGCCAAATGATCTTCACGCCGATCCTGTTTTCCTCAAAGCCTCGCTTTGACCAAACTGATAAGCCAGATAGACTGTCAAAGAAGGACGAGGGAGCGGAACTGTCTGACCGTTCCCGCAAAGGAAAGGCCGCATCATGAGTGCGCAAAGAGGGCCTGCACAAGCCATGGGTGGCCCGCCGCCCAAAAGCAAAAAACTGCGCGCTGTCATGGCTCGCCTCATGCCCATTCTTGGGCTGTTGGCTTTCTTTTACTTTTTCATCAACCTGCTGCGGCTCACCATGCCGCTATACCTCATGCAGGTGATCGACCGGGTTGTTTCTTCTGAAAGCGTGGAGACGCTCATCTTCATCACGCTCATCGCAGGCATAGCGCTTGTGGTCTCAGCCCTGCTGACCACGCTTACCAAAGTCATGCAAAGCCGCTCAGCCTTGTGGATGGAATCGAGCCTGTTTGCGCCCCTCACCAAAGCCGCTATCAATGGCAAACTCACCGGCCAGTCCACCGGGGCAGGGGCCGTTCGGGACCTTTACCAACTGCGCCAGGTGGCCTCCGGCCCCATCCTGGGAACCCTGTTTGAAGTGCCATGGACCCCGGTTTTCCTGGGCATCATTTTTTACATGCACCCATGGTTCGGCATTTTCTCCATCACGGTTGCAGTGCTCATTTTCGGTTTGGCCCTCATCAATGATGCGGTGAGCAAATCTGCACAGAATGAGGCTCAAAAAGAGCAGCAGACCGTTGTCAAAAATGTGGAACAGGGGCTGGACAGTTTCGATGCTATGCGAGCCATGGGCATCGTGTCCAAATTTGTGGGCCGGTTGTCTGACGCCATCACGCGCGGGCAGGGGGCCCAATCCACCATCGATGAGCGGCAGGCCCTTTGGACCAGCATGATCCGCTTCGTGCGGTCGTTTGCGCAGGTGGGTATTTTGGGCTTGGGCGCTTATCTGGTGCTTCAGGCGGAAGCCACGACAGGCTCCATGATCGCCGCCTCCATTTTGCAATCTTTGGCTCTGTCCCCCATCGACCAATCGGTGAACGCGGTGCGGGCTATCAAGGGCACCCGCATGGCCTATCAGCGGGTCAACCGCCAATTGGCCGCCATTTCAGAAAATACCGACCGCCTGCCCATGGACGGTGTGCCTTCCCTGAATGTGGATTTGAAACAGGCCATGTTCATGCCCCAGGGCCTCGGTCGCCCCGTATTGCGGCCCATGAATTGGAATGTGGAAGCCGGCAGCATGATCGGCATTTTAGGGGCTGGCGCCTCCGGCAAAACGTCGTTGGCGCGCATGGTGGCCGGCATCGTGCCCCCCACATCCGGCTCCCTGTCCATAAATGATTTGGAGGTCCACCGCTTGGCTGGCGATGATCTGGGTCGTCTGGTGGGGTACATGCCCCAAACGGTAGTGCCCATGCCCGGCACGGTGGCAGACAACATCGCCCGCTTTGGCGATGCAGACGATCCCGACCGCATGGCCAAGATCGTTGAAGCCACGCAAATGACAGGCATTCACGAAACCATCGTCTCCCTGCCCAACCGTTATGACACCCCGCTGGAAGAACAGGCGCTGGCTCGCCTGTCCCGCTCGCAGTTGCAAAAACTGTTCCTGGCCCGTGCTTTCTACGGCAAACCCCGCCTTCTGGTGCTGGATGAACCCATGGCCTATCTGGACAAGGCGGGGGAGACCGCCGTTGTGGAAGCGCTGGACGCCTTCCGTGAAAGTGGCGCCACCATTTTCGTGGTGGCCCAGCGCCCGCCCTTCCTGAAAACGTGTGACAAGGTGATTTTCCTGCGCGACGGCGGCGTGGCAGATTTTGCTGAGCCTGAAAAAGTGCTGGCCAATATCAGCCGCAACCCTGCCGGAAACCCCCGTCTGGTGGACGGTGGCGGCCAACAGCGCCGCGCCGGTTAGTTGAAAGGTGAGCCCGATGACTGACGCCCCTAACACGCCCTCCAAAGGCCTTTCCTCAAGCCTGTTCATGCCCACCGCCGTGGGCCTTTTGACCATTGCACTCAGCTTCGGTGGCTTCGGCTACTGGTCCGTCACCGCCCCCATCGCTGGGGCTGCTGTGGCCTCCGGCACGGTGGGGCCGGAAAATGCGCGCCAGCAGATCCAGCATTTCGACGGTGGCACCATCGCCAAAATCAATGTGCGCGATGGCGATCAGGTCACCAAAGGCCAAGAGATTTTGGTGTTGGATGACACCAAGGCCAAGGCCCAGTTGGAATCACAACTGGTGCTCACCCAGTCCCTTCGCGCCCGCCAGCAGCGCCTGCGCAAAGAGCTTGAACTCTATGCCAAGCGGGAAGCCAAAGGCGAATTGGTTTTTAGCGAAACCCTGCAAAGCGGCGCGGGCCAAAACAACGCCACCGCCCAATTGCTTCAGGTGGAAAAAGACCGGTTCAACAACCGCCTCGAAACCCTGCGCTCGTCATCCGACATCTACCGGCAGCAAATTGCTGGCTACCGTGAGGAAATCACAGGCCTTGAGCGGGAGGTGGCGGCCATCAAGGTCCAGCTTGAGCTTTTGGAAGAAGAAAACGCTCTCTACGACGGCTTGCGCCGAAAGGGGCTGGAAGTGCAGTCCCGCGTGCTGCAAGCCCGCCGCAGTAAGGCCCAGAGCGAACAACTCCTGGCGGAGCGGGAAAGCCGCATCACAAAGCTGAAAAGTGAAATCGCCACCACCGAGTTGAAAGCGGCAGACCTTTGGGTGGCGCGCATGGATGAGGCCTCTTCAGAACTCGCCACCGTGGCGCAGGAACTCTTGGCCTCCCAGGAAAACATCCGCGCCTACCGCGATACGCTGGAGCGCACCGTCATCAACTCTCCAGTGGACGGCACACTCATCTCACTGGCAGTCAACACGGTGGGCGGTGTGCTGGCCCCCGGTGCCACGGCGGTGGAAATCGTGCCCAGCAAGGATGCGCTCACCATTGATGCCCGCGTTCAGCCCAACGACATTGACGTGGTGGAGCCGGGCCAGGAAGCCTCGGTCACCATTCTCGCCTACCCATCCCGCAATCTGCCGAAGATTTACGGCACGGTGAAGTCTGTTTCCCCTGACAGCCTAACCGATTCCAACACGGGCGAGACCTATTATTCCGCCAAGATCGAACTGACCGAAGAAGAGCTGAAAAAATTGGGTGAAAACGTGAAATTAGTGCCGGGTATGACGGTGCAAGTGATGATCCGCACATCCACGCGCACCTTTTACGATTACGTTATGACACCGGTGTTTGAGACAGCCGATCGCGCCTTTAAGGAGCAATAGCCGGCCGCTCAACCCCTGTTGCAACCCGCGTGTGCTCGGCTAGTGTACTGCGCGAAAACAGCTTTTTGCCCCGAAAGGCCCGACCCATGGATTTATTTGCCCACCGCATTCACCGCTGTACTTATGTCAATGGCATCATGCGCCTCGATTTCTCCACCCTCGCGCCGGACAAGGACGGGAAAGTGGACCCGGAAAAAGACGTGCCCGTTGGGGAAGAGAGCTTCACCGTCAACATTCCCCTGGGCGGTTTTATGCGCTCCATGGGCACCATGCGTGAAACCATGCAAATGCTGGCTGAACAGGGTGTGCTGAAAGGTGGCCCCGGCGGTGAGGGCGCTGGCCCCGGAGGGGATGGCGGCGGCCGCATCGACCCCATGAAAAAGCGCCAGCAATTCAAGGACCTTACGCAGTCCGACGATGATGACGACCAGGTCGTCTAGAGCAATTCGACCAGAAGGAATATTCCTCCCATGACCCTTCAGCGCCATTATGTGGAACGGATTGCCTCCGTTAAGCCCAACAAAAAAACCGGCATGGTCAAGATCACGCTGGCCATTAATGATGAGGGTAAAAGCGAAAACGTCACCCAGCTTCTGGTCCATGCTGCGGATCTGCAAGAAATCATGCGTGAGATTGGCGAGACCATGCAAAAAACCATGGGGCCGGGCGGTCCAGGTGGCCCTCGTGGCCCGGGGCCTGGCCCCGGCAAAGGGCAGGGCGGCAAAGGCGCGCCACCGCTCCAGTCCTTTAAGGATCTGACCAAAGAGTAATAAGAAGCTGATGAAGGGCGCGGAAATCGCGCCCTTTTTATTGATGTCTTTTGGACTAGAGCATGCCGCACCCAACCTGAATCACAATTCGCTGCCTTTCGATCAGCAAAACGCTGATCTCAAACGCGATTTGAAATGCTCTTTGTTTTGGATTGGATGCGGGAGGCTCTAAGGCACGGGCTACGCGACAGTTGGCCCTAATGCCTCCGGTTGTCCCGGGGCGGTGCTTTACGGTATTGCATTCCATCATTCAGTACGCGCAGCGCAGGTCTCCCTCCACCTGTCGCCGCCCATGACCGGACCGATACGCCATGACAGCCCCTCTCAAGCCCACCACCTTCAAGCGTGATCTATCTGCCGAGCACTTCCCGCAAGAGCATCCACGGGTCAATTTTGGTCGCATAGGCATTCTTTTGGTGAACTTGGGCACCCCGGATGGGCACGACAAATATTCCATGCGTCGTTACCTGAAAGAGTTTCTCTCCGACCGTCGGGTTATTGAGACCCCCCGCGTCATCTGGTGGCCCCTGCTTAACGGCATCATTCTTAATACGCGGCCCAAGAAATCCGGTGCCCTTTACGCCTCCATCTGGAACGAGGAGCTGGACGAATCCCCTCTGCGTACTTTCACCCGCTCACAGTCTGACCAACTGACTGAACGGCTGGGCATGCATACCAATCTCGAAATCGATTGGGGCATGCGCTACGGCAATCCATCCATTGAAAGCCGTTTGGAAGCGTTGAAGGAAAAAGGGTGCGAGCGCATTCTGGTTGTACCGCTTTACCCGCAATATTCTGCTGCCACCACGGCCACGGTGAACGACAAAGCATTTGAAGCGTTTATGAAAATGCGCTGGATGCCCGCCCTGCGCACCGTGCCGCCTTACCATGACGATCCGGCCTATATTTATGCGCTGGCCACCTCCATTCAGAAGCATCTGGATGGGCTGGATTTTGAGCCGGAACACATCATCGCCTCTTATCACGGCATTCCGCAAAGCTATTTCCGCAAGGGTGACCCTTATCACTGCCACTGCATGAAGACTTCACGCCTGCTGAAGGAGCATATGGGCTGGAAAGACGGCTATCTTATTTCAACATTCCAATCCCGCTTCGGACCAGAAGAGTGGTTGCAGCCCTATACGGATAAAACCGTCGAGAAACTGGCTGAAGAGGGCATTAAGCGCATCGCTGTGGTGAACCCGGGCTTTTCCTCCGACTGTTTGGAGACCCTGGAAGAAATCAACGGCGAAGTGCGGGAAGAATTTGAGGAAAATGGGGGTGAGCACTTCACCCACATTCCGTGCCTAAACGATGGCCCAGAGGGCATGGACCTGATCGAAACCATCGTGCGCCGCGAATTGCAGGGCTGGATTTAACCGCGATTCTCCAGCGCGCATTTACTGTTTCCTCAAATGACGGCCGCATTTCTTTTGAAATGGACCGCTTCCGTTCCCATATGATTGGCATAAAGGTTGGGGAATACACGCCAAAAGTTAGCATGATCCCGGCCTGAAGACAGGAAGTGAACTTTTATGCTTGGTTTTGGTGACATCGCCATTTTGGTGGCCGCTGGTCTGATGGTCATTGTCATCCTCTCGATGATTAAAATCGTGCCGCAGGGGTTCAATTATACCATTGAACGCCTTGGACGCTTTGACCGCACGCTGACACCGGGCCTCAACCTCATCTGGCCGTTCATCGAGCGCGTGGGCGCCAAGATGAATATGATGGAACAGGTGCTGGATGTGCCCACCCAGGAAATCATCACCAAGGATAATGCCACCTGTAGCGTGGATGGGGTCACCTTCTTTCAGGTGCTTAATGCCCCCAAGGCTGCCTATGAAGTGAGCGGGCTGGAAAACGCTATCCTTAACCTCACCATGACAAACCTGCGCACAGTGATGGGGTCCATGGATTTGGATGAACTCCTGTCCAAGCGCGATGAGATCAACACCCGCATTTTGCATGTGGTGGACGATGCCGTGGCACCCTGGGGTATTAAAATGACCCGCATTGAGGTCAAAGACATCAACCCCCCCAACGATCTTGTGGATGCCATGGGCCGCCAGATGAAGGCTGAGCGTCTCAAGCGCGCCGCCGTTCTGGAAGCGGAGGGGGAGCGGCAGGCCGCTATCCTCCGCGCCGAGGGCGAAAAGCAATCCCAAATTTTGGAGGCTGAGGGCCAACGCGAAGCAGCCTTCCGCGAGGCGGAAGCCCGCGAGCGTGAGGCTGAGGCGGAAGCCAAAGCCACCCGCATGGTTTCCGAGGCCATCGGGGAGGGTAACAGCCAGGCCATCAACTATTTCGTGGCGCAAAAATATACTGAAGCCCTGCAAACCATCGGTTCGGCCCGCAATCAAAAGGTCATAATGATGCCCATGGAAGCCACATCGCTCATCGGTTCGCTGGCCGGTGTGGGGGAAATTGCCAAGGAAGTCTTTGGCACGGATGATGGAGAAAAACCCCGCAAGGCTTCGCGCCCGCCCCGCATCAAGCAAACCGGGCCGGTAGAGCGGAGTGAACAATAGACCCAGGATTTGGAATTACTGAAAGGAGGAAATGTTCAATGGCCATGCAAGTGCTTTCAGATGTAGGCGGTTGGTCCTGGTTCCTGTTGGGCCTCATTTTGCTCATCGGGGAGGTGCTGCTGCCCGGCATTTTCCTGCTCTGGTTTGGCCTGGCCGCCGTTGTCGTGGGCGGTCTCACCGTGTTGCCCTTCACCGATGTGGCCTGGTGGCCCTGGCAGGCCCAGCTTGGTGCCTTTGGCGGATTGTCGCTCATTTTTGTTTTGCTGAGCCTGCGCCTTTTTCCCAACAAACAGTCTGGCGATGCCGCTTCAAAAATGAATGCCCCCCTCAAGCGGCTCCACGGCCGTGAGGGTGTGCTGGCCGCCGCCATCGAATCCGGCACAGGCCGGGTGAAACTGGGCGACACGGTGTGGCGCGTAAAGGGTTCAGACCTGCCCGCCGGCAGCCGCGTCAAAGTAGTGGGCGATGATGGCGACAGCCTCTTAGTGGAGGGGATTTAGGCGACCCCTACACGCAGTAAATCGTGCAAGTGGACAACGCCAACGGGGGTGCCGTTATCCGTCACCATAAGGGCGGTGATGGCGCGTTTGTTGAGAATGTCCAACGCTTCCTGAGCCAGCAGATTGGGCGAGATGGTCTGCGGCTTGGGGGTCATCACATCATTCACCCGCTCCCGCAAAAGATCGGTGGAAAGATTGCGGCGTAGATCCCCGTCGGTGATGATCCCGGCCAGCTTTCCATCGGCCACCACGCCCACGCAGCCCAGACCCTTTTCAGAAATCTTCATGATGGCCTCGGTCATGGGCGCACCCAGCGGTACTAGCGGGACTTCTTCGCCCGTATGCATCACGTCCCGCACATGCAGCAGCCTTGCCCCAAGCTGACCGCCCGGGTGAAACACACTGAAATTGTCCGGCGTAAAGGCGCGGCTCTCCAAAAGGGCGATGGCGATGGCATCGCCCACCGCCAGCGTCATCAGGGAAGATGTGGTGGGGGCAAGATTGTGGGGACAGGCCTCCGCTTCCCGGGGGAGGACCAGCACAATGTCAGCATGCTGGGCCAAAGTCGATTCGGCCCCCGCCGTCAGCGCGATGAGGGGAATGTTGAAGCGCTTGGAATAGGCCAGGGTCCCCTTCAACTCCGTGGTCTCGCCAGACCATGACAGGGCCAAGATCGCATCATCCCGCGCAATCATGCCCAAATCGCCATGATTGGCCTCGGAAGGGTGGACGAAAAAGGCCGGCGTGCCAGTGGAGGCCAGTGTGGCTGCAATTTTTGCCCCAATATGCCCGCTTTTGCCCACGCCGGTGACGATCACCCGCCCCGAAATTTCGCGAATGCAAGCAACCGCTTGGTCCAGCGCTTGGGCGAGGGGACCGTCAAGCGCCATTTCCAAAGCGGACAAACCGGCAATCTCCGTCGTCAGGGTCCGCCGGGCGCTGGAGAGTGTGTTGAGGGTACTTTCAGCCATAGGCTCTCGTAGAACAATACGCGGATGGTGCAAACCATCCCATGGATTTTGCGCCACAATGGTGAACTGGCCCACAAGATTTCATTAACCCTGTCCGTTTACATTTCAGTAACCGAATTCCTCCCGTTTGAGATCGTTTTGATGCGGCTGCGGCTTGTCTTCCTGTGCGGCCTTGGGGTCACCATGCTGGCGGGCCAGGCACTTCATGCGACGGCACAAACGGCGGACCCTTTTGCGCAGGAAAATGCCGTCCCGCTTCCCCAGTCGGCGGAACCCGCTCCCCGAGCCAACATACCGCTTTCGCCCATTACCACCGGTCGCGCTCAAGCGGCCGGTCCTCAGCCCCGTGTAACGCCCCAGGGGCGCCTATTGCCTCAAGCCAATCAACCGGTGGGACCTGTGCAGGGGACGCGCAATCAAAACGCGGTCGATCCATTCTCTCCCTTGGGCCTGAGGGCTGGTCGCTTCACCCTGTTTCCCGAACTCACCCAGTCTGTTGGGAACACGACATCGCGCAATGGCGGGTCAGGGCAGGGCGCATTCTCCCAAACCGAGGGGCGCCTTCGTCTGCAATCCGATTTTTCCCGCCACGCTCTCACAGGCGAAATCGGCGGCACGGTGCAGAAGTTTTTGGAAGGGGATGAAGATACGATCAGCCTGGCCGATGGTCAGATCGAATACCGCCATGATTTGCGCCAAGCCACCGTTTTGCGCATGGGTCTGGGGTTCAATTTTATCGGCGATTTGGGGTCTGACAGCGTAGTTGCAGATCCGACCACGGCCAATACGCTCAATTTGGCGCAAAATGGCGCCCAAACCGCCATCACCGGCTTCGCGGAAGTGAACCATAATGCGGGTGTGCACGCCGTCTTGCTGCGCGGCGCATTTGAGCGCGTCGCGTTGGGGAATGCCACGTTGGCCAATGGGGGGAAATTCGATCAATCGGACCAGAATTACTGGCTCACCAGCCTTACAGGGCGCTTCACCTACAATAACGCAGCCGTCATCAGCCCCTTTTTGGAGGGCACCATCGGGCAGCGCGTCTTTGATGAGAGGGTAGATCGCAATGGCCTTCAGCGAAACGCCACCATCCTGGCCCTGCGCACCGGCCTCACCTTTGACCGTGGTGAAAAATTCAACGGGGAAATTGCCGTTGGCTACGGGCGAGAAGATTTACAGGATCAAAATCTCACCGCCATTGAAGGCCTCACCCTTGATGGCGCGCTCAACTGGTCCCCCTTGCGTGAAACGCTCGTGACCGCCACCGCCAGCGCCCGCTTTGACACCTCCTCCGACGCTGCCGACAGCGGTGTGCTCACCCATACCTTCGGTTTGGGCGTAACCCGCACACTACGGCCCAATTGGACGCTTAACGGCCAAATCACTGCCTCCTGGCGAGACTTTCAGGGCAGTGGCCGGGCGGAGCAGATCATACAGCTTGAAGCGGGCAGTGAATGGCAGATGAACCGCAATGCAGCCCTCTTCGCCACGCTGGGTCACGAAATGGTGGAGAGCAACGACAGTCTTAGCGACGACGCTTCCACAACGGTGCGCATCGGCGTTCGCCTGCGGCGGTAGCCCTTTTCTTTGCCAAGCCGTCATAGGCCGATTTACTCGGCCTATCTCCATACATTTTGCACAAAATACCTGCGACCGCGATCCGCCGATCAAGTCGGCGGATGACGATGTTTTGACAGGAGCGCTTTGCGAACAAAACCTGTGTTAACCGCTATTTCCCCAACAGTCCCTCAATCAACGCTCGCACCGCAGGACCCGTGTCTTCCCGCGACAGCGCAAAGTGAACATTGGCGGCGATGAAGCCCTCTTTGGAACCGCAGTCGAACGTATCACCCGTGAATGTGTAGCCGTAAAACGGTTGATCGCCCATGAGGCGGAGCATGGAATCGGTCAATTGGATTTCATTGCCCGCACCCCGCTCCTGATTGGCAAGCAGGTCGAAGATTTCAGGCTGCAAAATATAACGCCCATTGATGAATAGGTTGGACGGAGCATCGGCCACAGCGGGCTTTTCCACCATGCCGGTAATTTCAAACCCCTTGGCTTTGGCCGCGCCGGTGGCGACAATGCCATAGGATGAGACCTCTTCGCGCGCGCATTCTTCAACGGCAATAATGTTGCCACCCGTGTCGTTATAGACTTCCATCATGGAGGCCAGGCAGCCCTTGTCGGCGCATTTCATCACCATATCTGGCAGCAGCAGGGCGAAGGGCTCGTCGCCCACTATATCGCGGGCGCACCATACGGCGTGGCCCAAACCCTTGGCTTCCTGTTGACGGGTAAAGCTGGTCTTGCCCGCTTCCAAATGATGCTCCGCCAGGACATCCAGCATGGCTTGTTTGTTGCGCCCCCGCAGCGTGTCTTCCAGTTCCGGCTGATGGTCGAAATGGTCTTCGATGACGTGTTTGTTGCGCCCGGTGACGAAGACAAAATGTTCAATACCAGCCTCCCGCGCCTCGTTTACCGCATACTGGATGACGGGCATGTCCACCACGGTCAGCATTTCCTTGGGCACGGATTTGGAGGCGGGCAAAAACCGGGTGCCAAGGCCCGCCACAGGAAACACGGCTTTGCGGACGGGGCGGTGGCTGGAAGAGGGCATGGAAGGCTCCGGGCAGTCGGTCAAATTTTGGTCACTCTGCAACGCTTTTATTTACCAAGCTGTTGCGCCGTGCGGTCGCAGTAAGCCAGCGCCGCCACATGGTAAACACTTGTTTAACACGTTGCCGATTCATTGTCGGGATTAGTTGAGTCTCACCCTCACAGGAGAAATTGATGATGATCTCTCTTTTCCGACTCTTTAAAGCCTTGCCCATCATCGCAGGCCTCTGTCTCACTTTCATGGCAGCCCCTGTTTTTACGGCCACCAGCGCGGAAGCCAGCCCCGGTTTTCGCAAATGGGTGCGGGACTTTAAGGGCGTGGCCCGCCGCAATGGCATCCGCGCCTCCACCTATGACCGCGCCTTTGCCGGCATTCGCAGCATCGACAAAGACGTGTTGGAATCCGCCCGCTATCAGCCGGAATTTCGCCAGAAGTTGTGGATGTATTTCGATACCCGCATTGATGAACAGACCATCGGTCGGGGGCAGGCGGAAAAGCGCCGTTGGGGCAAATGGCTTTCCCGCATAGAACGCAAATATGGGGTCAGCGCCAATATCCTGCTGGCCATCTGGTCCATGGAATCCGGCTATGGCGAAGCGTTGAAGAACGAGCGCGCCATGCGCTCCATTATCCGTTCCTTGGCCACTTTGGCCTATGCTGACCGCCGCCGCCGCAAGTTTGGGCGCACACAACTCATTGCCGCGCTCAAGATCTTGCAAAATGGCGACATCGGTATCGAAGGTCTGCGCGGATCCTGGGCAGGTGCCATGGGGCACACCCAGTTCATCCCCACCAGCTACCGCCTTTATCGTCAAGACATGGACGGCAATGGTCGGGCCGACATTTGGAACAGCGTGCCTGACGCGCTGGCCACCGCCGCCAATCTGCTCAAGCGCAATGGCTGGCGCACGGGCAGAACCTGGGGCTATGAGGTGGAAGTACCCGCCCGCGTGCGCAACCAAGCAGGCCGTACCCGTACCATGGCCCAATGGGCCAAGCTGGGTATTCGCCGCGTCAAGGGCCGTAAATTTCCCCGGGGCAATGAGCGCGGTGTGCTTAAATTTCCGGCGGGCAATAATGGCCCCGCCTTTCTGCTCACACGCAACTTCTTCATCCTGAAGCGCTACAACAATGCGGATAAATACGCTTTGGCCGTTGGCCATCTTGCCGACCAGATTGCCGGGTATGGCAATTTCGCTAATCCGATCCCGCGCCCGTTTGCAAAACTTACTTTTGACCAAAAAATGGAACTGCAAAAGCGGCTCGCGCGTCTGGGCTTGTATGACAGCAAGATCGATGGGAAGATTGGAAGCGGTACCCGTGCCGCCATTCGAAAGGCGCAAATAAAACTGGGTCTCAACCCCACCGGCTTTGAATCCATCAACCTGCTCAACCGGCTCCGCCGCATGAGCTAACCGCACCCCAAAGGGTGCATGACGAAGGAAATCCTCCATGCGCCGTCTGTTTGCGGTTTGCCTTGCTGTTGTTTTCTTCCTCACGGGGGTGCCCGCGCCCCGCGACACCCCCGCTCGCAGCATTTTACCGGGCGTTGAGGCGGCCCATGCCCAGCAGGAGCGCCGCCGCAGCCTGTTGGGCATTTTGTTCGGTCGCAAAAAGGTGAAGAAAAAAGAGGTGAAAACCCGTCAGCGGGCCACCAAGCGCCGTGCCAACCGGCGTAAGCGGGCCACCAAGCGCACCACGCGCACGCGGCGCGCTGCAACCCGTAGAACCACCAGATCAGCCGCCAAAAGGGCAGCACCGGCTGCCGCCGCTGTCGCCAAGGCCGAGGACGCCAAAAAAGTGCTCGTCATTGGCGACTTCTATGCAGGTGGTCTCGCAGATGCACTGGAAGATGCCTACGCAGCCCTGCCCGACATAAAAGTGGTGGACCGGGCCAACGGTCTTTCCGGCTTTGTGCGGCAGGACGTGGTAAACTGGCCGGAAAAGCTCAAAGAGTTGCTGGCCGAGGAGAAGCCTGACCATGTGGTCGCCATGCTGGGCTCCAACGACCGCCAGTTGATCCGCGAAGGCGGCAAGAAACTGAAAAAACGCACGCCGGAATGGGACACGGCCTACAAGGCCCGCGTGCAGGAACTGGGTGAAGTTTTGAAAGCCTCTCGGGTGAAATACACCTGGATGGGCTTACCCCCGGTGCGTTTCAAAAATATGAGCCGGGATTTCCTGGTCTTCAACAGCATTTATGCGGAGGCTGCAAAATCGCCCAATGGACGGTTTGTGGATGTGTGGGACGGTTTTTCCGATGCCAATGGCAATTATTCCCGTTCCGGGCCGGATGTGAACGGCCAAATCGTGCTGCTTCGGCCAAAGGACGGCATCAATCTGACGAAAGCGGGAAAGCGCCGCCTCGCCTTCTACATCCAAAATGATCTGCAAAAGCAACTGACGGATAGCACAAACCTTATCAGCCCGGGCTTTGCGTTTGATTTCACCGACACTCTGCCCCGCCAGGCCACCTATGATCCGGCGAAAACGGGAACCACAGTGGTCATTCGCTTGGATGACCCCAAGATTGATGGTGCTGAGACCCTTGCGGGGGAAACCGTTGAGACTGGCAAAGGCACGGCCGATGCTTTCCGTGTCCCCGTATCGGCGCGGCCCTCGCGCCCGGTGCGCAAGGAAGGCCGTGTGGATGACTTTTCATGGCCACCGCAGCCCCAAGTCACAGGCGTTCAGCCCGCCCAGACCGCAAGCACAACAACCGATGCACGGCGGTTGGGGAACTAGCACCTCTCGCATTGTATATAAAACAGTGATGCTTAAAAAAATGCATTCGAAAACAGCACATTGCTGTTTAAGAGGCAGCTTTTTTTGATTCCGATTGAATACGCAGTTCTCTAAACCTCCGTCCCCGGCACAAAGGCATCGAACGCGGCGAGCAATTGCTCGCGGAAAATATCCCGCTCATCCCAAATTTCATGTTTAGCCCCTGAAATGGTGAGAAAAGCGCCGGAGCGCATTTGGCGGCCAAAGGCCTCCACATGGCCGGGGTCTACAACAGTATCATTGCCCGCTGCCACCAAGAGGGTGGGGATGGAAATTGCATTGGCATAACCGGGCTGGTTAACCGTTGCCATGGCCCGGCAGGCCGAAAACACCCATGAAATTGTCGGGCGCCCGGTGGCCAAATCGGGCGCTTTGGCCAGAACAGCGTGCTTGCGTTCAAAGCGTGCCGTGTCGGATGTGAGGCGGTTGCCGATAAAGCGCTTGTTGGGGTTGCGTTTGCCGATGGACACACGCCCTGCACCAAAAACGGTGAGAATACCCGTGAGTTTTTGCAAAATTGTCTGCTTTATGGGCAATCGATTGAGGGCCAAAAGGGGCGAACATAACACGATGCGTCTAACCCGGTTGCCCAAAGCCGGGGCCGCCAGCAGTGCAATCAACGCCCCGGTGGAATGGCCACTGATGTAGTAAGGGGGCCTACAATCGGGCAGAGCAATTTCTGACAGCACTGTCTCAAGATCGGTCAGATATTGATTGAAGTTCTCCACATGCCCTTTTCTCCGGTCCCACAATTGGCGTGAAGAGCCACCCTGGCCGCGCCAGTCAAAGGTCAACACGCTAAAGCCCCGGCCCCGCAAGTCCTGCACAGCTTCGAAGTATTTTTCGATGAATTCCGTGCGCCCTTGCAGCAGCAGCACCGTCCCTTTGGTGGGCCGTAAAGCGGCCTCCCAGCGGGCATAGCGCAATTGCACGCCATCCGGGGTGGTAATCATGCCCACGCGGGCATTGCCGGGAATGGGGTTATCCGGCGTGGCATAAAGCCGAGCCCCGGCACGAATGGCAGCTTCTACTTTCTTCTTTTTCTTGGGCTTCACTTTTTCAGCCATTTCAGCGTGTCTCTTTTAAGGGGAGCCATAATTTGAACCGAGGCCCCGCATTCAGCGACCCGTGCCGCCTTTTTAGGCCAGTTTTAAAATTAACTGAATGGAAAAAGCGGTGCTGCTGAAACTCTTGAATTTTGGGCGTAATCCCCCATGTTTTGAGTGCAGACGCCGTAAGGGTCTGCGGGCTGTCCGGTGGCCACAATGGCACCCGATGGTTCATCCAAATAACGATCGCTCACATGAGGATATGATTATGAGACACGTTGATTTTAGCCCCCTGTACCGCTCCACCGTGGGTTTTGACCGCCTGTTCAGCCTGTTGGACAATATGGGTCAGCCCGAGCAGTCCTCCCCCGCCTATCCGCCCTACAATATCGAACGCACCGGTGAGAATGCCTACCGCATTTCCATGGCTGTGGCCGGTTTTGGCGAGGATGATCTGGACATTGAAGCCAAGGAAAACACGCTTCTGGTGAAGGGCGAGCAGGTTAAGGACGATGACAAGAAGGGCGAAATGCTCTTCCATGGAATCGCTGCCCGCAATTTCGAGCGCCGATTCCAACTGGCCGACCATGTGGAAGTGCGCAGCGCTCACTTGGAAAACGGTCTGTTGCACATTGATCTCGTGCGGGAAATTCCTGAAGCCATGAAGGCCCGCAAGATCGCCATCGGTGCTGCCGCAGACAAGGCCAAGCAAATCGAAAGCAAAGCCGCTAAAAAGTAAGCGCTTGATGTAAGCGCACTTTTGAGCGTCAGGCGCTGCGCCTGGCGCTTTTTTTATACCTCAAAAAAAGCGCCCGACCCCAGCGTTGCTGAGATCGGGCTAATGGTCCGCACGGCAAGTGTGGCGGATTTCCGTGCCATCCGAGGGCGGCGAACAACACCACCGCAAAAACAATGCAACACGAACCAAACTGATTTGGCTGGTTTATGCAGTAGATCAATGCCTGAATGCAACACGATATGCTTTCATTGTCGCACTTTTTACGCTGCACTATAGTAGTGTTATAGGTTCAAGATCTGAGCAGCGTTACGAACAGATTTCGACGATATTGCGTCAAATAGGACAGTCTCGCTGACCCTTATTGCATCGGGCCGCTTGGTAGGCTAACCACCTCCTACTCGGGCGGGGGGACCGCGCGCGATCAGGTACGCTTGTGCCCTGTTAAGGGCGACAGTGATACCGCGCGACCCCAACAAACCAAGCCCAGCCTGCCTTAGGAACAGTTTCCAGGCATCACGATAAGACAGTTTCGCGGCATCTGATGCGAGCGTTTAGGAGAATGACGATGACAAACATTCACACGCTTTTCGATGGTCTCAACACCACAGCCATGACCCCTGCTGCCAAACCGAAACATGAAAAACGCAACGGCAAAGAGGGGCTTTATGACCCGCGCAATGAACATGACGCCTGCGGGCTCGGCTTTATTGCGAACATGAAGGGTGCCAAAAGCCACAAGATTGTTGAAGACGGCATCAAGATTCTGGAAAATCTGGAGCACCGGGGCGCCACAGGTGCTGACCCTCTGATGGGCGATGGGGCCGGGATGCTGGTTCAGATTCCCCACGATTTTTTCGCGCAGGAATGCGCCGATTTGGGTTTCGAACTGCCTGCCGAGGGTCACTATGGCATTGGCTTCTTCTTCATGCCCCAGGATGAGGCCGATCAGTCCATCATAAAGGCCGTGATCGAGCGGGTGGCGAAAGAGGAACAGACACCCGTCATCGGTTGGCGTCAGCCCCCTGTGGATAATTCCTGCCTGAGCCAAGACCCGGAAATTATGGCTTCTGAGCCTTCTCATTGGCAGGCGTTTTTCGCCCGCCCGGCGGGTGTGGATGATGATACGTTTGAGCGGGACCTCTACGTCTCCCGCCGTGTCATTTCCAACGCGGTCATCGACGAAATCGGCCAGCGGGATGATTTCTATCCCGTCTCCCTGTCTGCCCGGACTGTTGTCTATAAGGGCATGTTCTTGGCGGACCAATTGGCCCCTTATTATGCCGACCTGCGCGATGAGCGTTTTGTGTCCGCCCTCGCTCTGGTTCACCAGCGCTTCTCCACTAACACGTTCCCTTCATGGAAACTGGCCCACCCCTATCGCATGGTGGCCCATAACGGGGAGATCAACACCAAGCGCGGCAACGTGAATTGGATGGCAGCCCGTCAGGCCACGCTGTCTTCGCCGGAATTTGGCGATGACATCAAGAAAATCTGGCCCATTTCCTATGAAGAACAGTCCGATACGGCCTGTTTTGATAACGCTTTGGAACTGCTGGTGCAGGGTGGTTATTCCCTCACCCACGCCATGATGATGCTGATTCCAGAAGCATGGGCGGGCAATCCATTGATGGATGAGCAGCGCCGCGCCTTCTACGAATACCACGCTGCCCTCTTGGAGCCGTGGGATGGTCCTGCTGCTGTTGCCTTCACCGATGGCCGCCAGATCGGCGCCACGCTGGACCGTAACGGCCTGCGCCCCGCCCGTTATTTCGTGCTGGATGATGACACAGTGGTTCTCGCCTCCGAGGCTGGCACGCTGCCCTTTGATGAAAGCAAAGTGGTCACCAAGTGGCGCTTGCAGCCCGGTAAAATGCTCCTCATCGATATGGAGCAGGGCAAAATCGTCTCCGACGCTGAAATCAAAAAGCAGCTTGCTTCCGATAAGCCCTATGACAAATGGCTGGCGGAAACCCAAATTGTGCTAGAGGACTTGCGCGGCAAGAAGTCTTCGCCCCGCCGCTATACGGGCCAAGACCTTTTGGATGGCCAACAGGCATTTGGGTACACGCAGGAAGATGTGAAAATGCTCATGGCCCCCATGGCCACCACGGGCCAGGAGGCCTTGGGCTCCATGGGGACGGACACACCTATTTCTGCCATGTCGGATAAGGGCAAGCTGCTCTACACCTATTTCAAACAGCTTTTTGCCCAGGTGACCAACCCGCCCATCGACCCGATCCGCGAAGAATCGGTCATGAGCCTCATCTCCTTCATCGGGCCACGGCCCAATCTCTTTGATAAGGAGCATGAGGACACGCATAAGCGGCTTGAAGTGCGCCAGCCCATTTTGCGCAATTCCGATTTGCAGAAAATCCGCGACATTTCCGATATTGGCGACAATCATTTCATCTCCAAAGTGCTGGACATCACCTATGATGTCTCCGACGGCCCCGAAGGCATGGCGGACGCTCTGGAGGTGCTGTGCGCCCGTGCGGAAAAAGCCGTGCGCAACGATAACAACATCATCATCCTGTCGGACCGCCAGTTCAGCGCCCAGCGTGTGGCCATTCCCGCGCTGCTGGCGACGGCTGCCGTCCACCATCATTTGATCCGCAAGGGCCTGCGGACGTCTGTGGGCTTGGTTGTGGAATCGGCCGAACCGCGCGAAGTCCATCACTTTGCTGTGCTGGCCGGTTATGGGGCGGAAGCCATCAACCCCTATCTGGCCTTCGAAACGCTGGCGGACATGCATGAGGCTGGCCACTTCCCACCGGAAGTGGACACGAAGGAAGTGTCCCAGCGCTACATCAAGTCCATCAATAAGGGCCTGCTGAAGGTCATGTCCAAAATGGGCATCTCCACCTACCAGTCCTATTGCGGCGCTCAGATTTTTGACGCCATCGGCCTGTCCGACGAGTTTATTGCAGACTTCTTCACCGGCACCGCCAGCCAGATTGGCGGCATTGGCCTGAAGGAGATTGCGAAGGAAACTTTTGATCGCCATCAAGCCGCCTATGGCGATGTGCCAGTACTGCGCAACGCGCTGGAAGTGGGCGGCGACTATGCCCTGCGTCAGCGCGGTGAGGCCCATGTGTGGACCTCCGATGAGGTGACCAACCTGCAACATGCGGTGCGGGGCAACAGCCAAGACAACTACCGCGAATACGCCAAATCCATCAACGATCAGCAGGAGCGTCTGCTCACCATTCGAGGCATGTTCCGCCTGCGCAATGCTGAAGAGACAGGGCGTAAGCCCTTGTCGCTGGACGAGGTGGAACCCGCTTCCGAAATTGTGAAGCGCTTTTCCACGGGTGCCATGTCCTACGGCTCCATCTCCGCAGAAGCCCACGAGACGCTGGCCGTTGCCATGAACCGCATCGGCGGAAAGTCCAACACCGGCGAGGGTGGCGAGGAAGTGGAACGCTTTACGCCCATGAAAAACGGCGACAGCAAGCGCTCTTCCATCAAACAGGTGGCTTCCGGCCGGTTTGGCGTGACCACGGAATATTTGGTCAATGCCGATATGATCCAAATCAAGATGGCCCAAGGCGCAAAGCCCGGAGAGGGCGGTCAGCTGCCCGGCCACAAAGTGGATGCGGTGATTGCTAAAGTGCGCCACTCCACACCCGGCGTGGGCCTCATTTCGCCTCCGCCCCACCACGATATTTATTCTATCGAAGATTTGGCCCAGCTGATCTACGACTTGAAAAACGTGAACCCACAAGCGGATATTTCCGTCAAATTGGTGTCAGAAGTGGGCGTGGGTACGGTGGCCGCTGGCGTGGCTAAGGCCCGTGCTGACCATGTGACGGTATCCGGCATGGAAGGGGGCACGGGCGCGTCCCCGCTCACCTCCATCAAACATGCCGGTTCCCCGTGGGAAATCGGTCTGGCTGAGACCCATCAGACGCTTTTGAAAAACAAATTGCGCTCTCGCATTGCCGTACAAGTGGATGGTGGGCTGCGCACGGGCCGCGATGTGGTCATCGGCGCGCTTCTGGGTGCCGATGAATTCGGCTTCGCCACCGCACCGCTTGTGGCTGCCGGTTGCATCATGATGCGTAAGTGCCACCTCAACACCTGCCCCGTGGGCGTCGCCACGCAGGACCCTGTGCTGCGCAAACGCTTCAACGGTCAGCCCGAACACGTCATCAACTATTTCTTCTTCGTGGCCGAAGAAGTGCGCGAACTGATGGCCGAACTGGGCTTCGCCACCATCGACGAAATGGTAGGCCAGTTGGACGTGCTGGACCGCGAACAGGCCATTGAGCACTGGAAGGCCAAAGGTCTGGATTTCTCCAAACTCTTCCACGACCCGCAAATGGGCGACGATGTGCCGGTGTATCACTGCGAAGAACAGATCCACCACATCCACGATGTGTTGGACCGTCGTTTGATCGAAAAGGCCATTCCGGCCCTGCAAAACGGTACGCCGGTGCAGATCGAAATGCCCATCCACAACTACAACCGCTCCGCCGGTGCCATGTTGTCGGGTGAAGTGGCCAAGCGCTACGGCCACAAGGGTCTGCCGGAAGATACGATCCACATTAAGCTTAACGGCACCACCGGTCAGGCTTTTGGCGCGTGGGTTTCGCGCGGTGTCACCATGGAAGTGGAAGGCGAAGCCAACGATTATGTGGGCAAAGGCCTCTCCGGCGGTAAGATCATCGTCTATCCGCCCAAGGAAGCTGCGCAGATCACGCCGGAGAACAGCATCATCTGCGGCAACACCGTGCTCTACGGTGCCATTGCCGGCGAGTGCTACTTCCGTGGTGTGGCGGGTGAACGTTTCGCCGTGCGCAATTCCGGCGCGCTGGCCGTGGTGGAAGGCGTGGGCGACCATGGCTGCGAATATATGACCGGCGGCGTGGTGGCTGTGCTCGGCTATACGGGCCGCAACTTTGCAGCCGGCATGTCCGGCGGCATCGCCTATGTGTTGGACGAAGATGGCACGTTTGAGAACCGCTGCAACCTCGCCATGGTGGAACTGGAGCCAGTGCCCGAAGAAGATGATCTGATGGAATCGCAACACCACCATGGCGGTGACATAGAACACCATGGCCGTGTTGACGTCTCCTCCGACATGACCCGCCACGACGACGAGCGCCTGCGCCAAATGATCGAGAATCACAAACACTACACCGGCTCCAGCCGTGCAGCGGAAATTCTCGACAATTGGGAAGACTACCGCAGCAAATTCGTAAAAGTCATGCCCACGGAATATCGCCGTGCCCTGCGCGAAATCGAAGAGGCCCAAATGGCTGCGAGCATGGCTGCGGAGTAAGTTGAAATGATGTAACCGTTGGCATAGGCTTAGGCATATGCCAACGGAGTCTACTAATGGAAAACCCAGATAGATTGAATGAGGCGGATGAAGGTGTCCGTGAAATGAGCGTGTTCAACAACGGGCGGTCGCAGGCCGTGCGTATTCCCAAGGAAATGGCGTTTCAAGGAAAGAAGGTGCTCATGAAGCGGGAGGGAAACCGCCTCATCATCGAGGAAAAGGAGACAACAGGCAGGGCGACAAAGTTGCGTGCTCTGATAGATCAGATGCGTGCTAGAGGGCCGATTGAGGATGAATGGCCAGATATGTCTGATAAAGACCTATTAGAGCCGGACGAAATCAAGTTCTGATGTATCTTTTGGATACGAATATTGTGCGAGAGATAGTCAGAAACCCCGCCGGTAAAGCAGCGCAGAAATTCTATGACGAGGCCGAAATCTCTTTTTTGAGTGTGATCGTGCGCTGTGAGATCGAAAACGGTATTGCTAAGGATAACACGTTCAGAGGCTTTGACGAGCTTCAACTCTTATTGCAAACCGTTGAAACGCTGCCGTTAGAAACTACTGCTGCGGTCCCTTACGGCAAGGTTCGGTCAGAGCTTGAGGCGGTTGGTAAGAAAATCGGTCCAAACGATCTTTTTATAGCTGCCCACTGCCTGGCTCTGGATGCTGTTTTGGTAACCGACAACGAACGAGAATTTTCCCGCGTCGCGGGACTGAAAGTTGAGAATTGGATGCGCTGATCGCGGCGCGTAGGAGTGAGACGACATGGGTAAAGTAACAGGCTTTTTGGAAGTTGATCGGCAGGACCGGAAGTATCGGCCAGCGTCAGACCGTATTCGCAGTTACAATGAATTTGTAATCCCACTGCCGGAATCCAACCTGCGCGAGCAGGCCAGTCGGTGCATGGATTGCGGCATTCCGTTTTGTCACGATGTTAAGGGCATCAAGGGCTGTCCGGTGAACAACCAGATCCCGGATTGGAATGACCTGGTCTATCGTGGAGAGTGGGAAGAGGCGTCGCGCAATCTCCATTCCACCAACAATTTCCCAGAATTTACGGGTCGCATCTGCCCAGCACCCTGCGAAGCGTCCTGCACGCTCAACATGATCGACAGCCCGGTCACCATTAAGTCCATCGAATGTGCCATCGTGGACAAGGCGTGGGAAAACGGCTGGATAAAGCCGCAAATTCCTGAAAAGTCTACGGGCAAAAAAGTGGCTGTGATCGGCTCCGGCCCCGCCGGCATGGCAGCCGCGCAACAACTGGCCCGGGCTGGCCACGATGTGCATCTGTATGAAAAGAATCGCAAAATTGGCGGCTTGATGCGCTACGGCATTCCCGATTTCAAAATGGAAAAGACCCATATCGACCGCCGGGCCGCACAAATGGAAGCGGAAGGCGTGACCTTCCACACCGGTGTCCATGTGGGCCACGATGTAACGGTGGAAGAACTGCGCGACAGCCATGATGCCGTCATCCTGTCCGGCGGTGCCGAAAAGCCCCGTGATCTGCCCATCGATGGGCGCGATCTCAGAGGCATTCATTTCGCCATGGACTTCCTGCCCCAGCAGAACCGTCGTGTGGGCAATGAGCAAAATGACAATGTGGAGCCCATTCTTGCGGGCGGTAAGCATGTTGTTGTCATCGGCGGTGGCGACACAGGTTCCGACTGTATCGGTACATCAATCCGTCAGGGAGCCTTGTCTGTTACCCAGCTGGAAATCATGCCCCAGCCGCCGGAGAAGGAAGACAAGTTGCTCACATGGCCCAACTGGCCGCTGAAAATGCGCACGTCGTCCAGCCAGGAAGAAGGCGCGGAGCGCGAATTTTCGGTCATGACTGCCCAATTCACCGGGGAGGACGGGCAAGTAACCGGTCTGGAATGCCATCGTGTGGACAGTAAGTTTCAGAAAGTAGAAGGCAGCGAGTTCACCCTAAAAGCTGATCTCGTTCTGTTGGCCATGGGCTTTGTGTCTCCAGTGGCCGAGGGAGTGGTGGAAAGCCTTGGTCTGGACCTGGATGCCCGCAAAAACGTTCAGGCTGACACCATCAACTATAAGACCAATGTGGATAAGGTCTGGACGGCGGGCGACATGCGCCGCGGCCAATCCCTGGTCGTCTGGGCCATTCGCGAAGGCCGCCAATGCGCGCACGCCGTGGACAAAGCGCTCATGGGTACTACAGTGCTGCCACGTTAAAACGCTGGGTCGATGAAGTTCAAACGGCTCGCCAAGGCGGGCCGTTTTTCATTTGAAAGCACTGCGCATTCAACCTGAAGCAAAAATTACTGCCTCTCAAACAGCAATACGCTGTTTTCGAACGTATTTTTGATGCATCTTGTTTTGTAAAGAACGCGAGGTTTTTTAAGCCTGCAAGACAGCAATCGCTTTTTCATGCAGGTCAGCATTGGCAGCCGCAATAATCTGCATCTTGCTGTTGGCCATGCCTCGGTCCCGGACGGCTTCTCCGTTCCAATCGCTCACAACACCGCCCGCCTGCTCAATGATGGGCACGAGGGCTGCGATATCGTAGATGTTCAGCCCGCTTTCCACCACCAGATCAACATGCCCTGCCGCCACCATGGCATAGGCGTAACAATCGCACCCATAGCGGAACATTTTGACGGCCTCCTCTAGCCTGAAATACCCTGCATCTGTGTCCTCTGAAAACAGGTGAGGGGAGGTGGTCATCAATGTGGCATTGTCCAGCTCGGTGATAGCGGATGTCTCAATTTTACGGTGAGCCTGCCCGTCAATCCGCTCATAGGAGCCACGACCCACGGTCCAATACCGCTCCCGTGTAAAGGGTTGATCCATCACACCGCAGGTTAGTCTTCCGTTGTCGGAAAATCCGATCAATGTGCCCCATACGGGAAGGCCGCTTACAAAGGCGCGGGTGCCATCAATGGGGTCAATGATCCACCGCTTTTCAGCGTGGGGCAATTTTGTACCATGCTCCTCTCCCACAATACCGTGGTCAGGAAAGCGCTTTTCAATCAAATACCGGATGGCCCGCTCACCATTTTGGTCGGCCAGCGTTACGGGATCAAAGCCACCTGTTTCCACCATCTTATTGGTAATTGTCACAGGCATGCGAAAATGCGGCAGTGTTTCCAGCGCTGCTGCATCACACAAAGCGTGCAGGAACGTTGCCAGATTATCCGGATCGGGCGACATGTCTATTCTGCAGCTTGCGCGATCGGTGAAAACTGACCGTCCGGCAGGCTCATTACATGGCTCATGACGGTCTCAATATCCTGTTGCAAGGCGTTGAAGCCTTCCCGAAGGGTAAGGGTGTCTTCACGCATATAAAGGGCACGGTTGATTTCAATCTGCACCGCATGCAGCCCTTTGAGAGGCCGACCGTAATGCTCGGTGATAAAGCCACCCGCATAGGGTTTGTTGCGGGCAACAGAATAGCCCAGTGCCGTGAATTGGTCCAACAGCGCCCGTGAAATATCGCCATGGCAAGATGTGCCATAACGGTCCCCAATAATGATATCGGGACGATTATGGCGCTCGCTCCGCCCCCCTTGGGACGGCATGGAATGGCAATCCACCAGCACTCCATAGCCAAATTGCATCAAGGTTTTGGAAAGCAAGCTGCGCAGGTTCTCGTGATAAGGCCGATAGATCCGCTCTACCCGCGCCAACCCCTCATCCAGGCTGGGCGACTGGTCGTAGATCGGCATATTTTCCGCCACCAGTCGCGGAATGGTCCCGAGCCCACCCAAAACACGCATACTGTGTGTGTTGGCATGGGCCGGAAGCCGCTCGGAAAAAAGCCGCGGGTCCAGTTCATAGGGTTCGCGGTTAACATCCAGCCATGCCCGGGGAAAACAAGCTTTCAAAAGGGGGGCACCAAGCCGGGGCATGGCAGAAAACAACCGATCCACCATCACGTCTTCAGACCGGCGAATTTGCACCGTATCCAAGCGGGCATTTTTTAGCAGGCTTGCGGGGTAGTGACGCCCGGAATGGGGCGAGTTGAACACAAATGGCACCCGCTGTTCCGCCGGTGCTTCCACCATGAAAGGCGGATTGTTTGTTTCGTCAAAAGGTTCGATCATGAAACGGGCCGACGGTGTGTATTGTATGAGTCTGACAGTCTAAGCCCGGCAAGTCCAGCGCCCCCAAGGCCGCAGGGCGGCCACAAATCCAATGCAAACTTTATACGATATTTACCAAACCACCGCCATAACGGGCGCTATCGTTTTGGGCCAAATCAAGTGAGGGCATCCCCGTGAACAAGATTCTGCTGGCTGAAGATGACAATGATATGCGTCGCTTTCTGGAAAAGGCACTCCTCAATGCGGGCTATGAGGTAACCTCCTACGACAATGGCGCCAGTGCCTATGAGCGTTTGCGGGAAGAGCCTTACACGCTGCTGCTCACCGATATTGTCATGCCGGAAATGGATGGCATCGAGCTCGCCCGCCGCGCCACAGAAATCGACCCAGACCTGAAAGTCATGTTCATCACCGGCTTTGCTGCCGTGGCCCTCAATCCCGAATCGGAGGCGCCCAAAGAGGCAAAAGTGCTCTCCAAACCTTTCCACCTGCGCGACCTGGTCAACGAAGTAGAAAAAATGCTGGCGGCGTAAAGATAAGCCCCGCCACGCCCTATTGACGACAAAAGCCCCCTGTGGTCTATCCCACAGGCGCAGGCCAAGGGCGCAGCGCGGAATGGGCGATTAGCTCAGCGGTAGAGCACTACATTGACATTGTAGGGGTCACTGGTTCAATCCCAGTATCGCCCACCATTCCTTAAATCATTTCAATGGCTTGGCGGTTTTTATTTCAAGGAGCTTCGCATCTTCATTGTAGGCGGGCTCGCGCCACTCCTGGTGGGCGGAACGTTTGGCGAAATGGGCTGCAAAACTGATCTATGATCCTGCCCCACCGGGCAAAAAGGCGGCACCTGCAGACCGTTCACGGCGTCTGATACTGGCCACATGTTTACTGCGTCTATCCAAATTCAAGTAACTTTGGGCATGGGGGATGTGCCCATCTGCCTGCGCCATGCTCTGTTGAATGCAAAGGCGGGTGAAAAGGATGCCTGGGCGGTGGCGCGGGAGAGGGCAAAACACATTCTGGACACCCACCACCCCTCCTATCTTTCAAAGGCACAGGATGCCGCGATCCGCGACCGTTTCAAGATCCTTTAATCCTGCCCGGCATAGTCGTAATGCCCCAGGCCAAAGGCTATATCCGCGCCCATGTTGACAGCAGCCCCCATGCTCAAAAGCGTGGCCATCGCTGGCGCAGCGGACGCCACCTGAAGCTGACCCAAATGCCCGGCCATGGGGATGCGCCTTTTTTGCGGCATGGAGTACCGCTCCCACTCCATCAGCAGCGGGTCTTGCCACTCAAATTGAGCTGCCGCGATGATGTCCCCCAGCGCAGACAGGTCCGTAACCAAATCACAATCATACCAGCGCGCCATGCCTTCCAGGCGCACCGCCAGGGTTTTCACAAGGCTCGCTGGGCTTTCCAGCGGCGAATTGTTGGAGATCGCCACCGGGCTGTTGAAGGTAAGACAATGGTTCGCCGCAGGATTTGCCGGTTCATAGTTCACCATGCCAAGGCGCCGGTCAGCCACCATCTCGCTGGACGGTTTCATCCCGGTGAGGGCGCGGTAATCAATATCGTGTTGCAGCGCAGCCCCCATGGCCTCCGCTGCGGCCGGTCCATAATCTATTGCAAAGCCAAACAGGCGCAGGGTGACGCGCAAGTCGTGACGGACACGATGAGTCTGGATGATCCACGGCGAAGGAAAATCCACCGCCTTCTTCAGCCGGCCCTGTTTGCGAAACAGCATGTCATGGGCACAGGGCGGTTGCCACGGACATGGCTCACCGGCGCGACTTTCTTGGGACGCGCTCTGGTACAAGCGATGGCCCAAAGCCCCGCGCAGTTTCATCAGCAAAGACGGCGCGCCCGCCAAGGAACCAAGCCCGGGCAAATGGTGCATTATGTCGAGATAATGGAACCGTTCTCTAAACGCGCTCAGGCTCACCGCCTCTTCCGGGTTTTCCAACCTGTCCAGAAGAGCCCCGCCGCTCACAGCAGAAAATACCCGTCGCCCAAATCTACATCCACGCCGCCCGCTTGCAGGCTTTGGCGCGCCCCATCGGCGGGCACCACATACATGCGCAGACTGTCCCCTTCATCCACCATCAAACACAACTGTTCGTGCAAAAACCGCGCTTTCTCCACATCCATGCGGCATTCAAAAACCGAGCCCTGCACGCGGGTGCCGAACCGTTCCAACACGGCGCTGACCGACTGGCGCATGCCGTTCTTGGTGATGTCATAGCAAAACACCACCAGATGTTCCCGCCCCGCCATCTCAATAGGCCAGACGGTAGGGCTGGAATTCGGCACGGCCTTCCACATAATCGGCCAGATTATCCGCCTGTTCCTGCATGATCCCCCGCCAGGTGGTTTTGGTGCCGCTTAGCGGCGCGGTGAGCACGGTGGCCACGCGCTCCTCATAGCCCTTCACAACGGCCCGATAGCCTTCCGTGGTAAGCCGTGGGCGGCCATCGAAGGTTTGAAAATGTTCTTGGCGCAGCATTTTGGTGTTGAACAGGTCCAAACTCACGCTTTCCGCGATGGGGGCACGAAACACCTCCATGAGATCATAAACGCAGGCATCCCGCCCATCATTGCCCGTGTGCAATGTGCCAAAGCCCGGGTGCAGCCCGGCCCGTTCCACGGCGATGCGCATATCCCGCTCCAGCATGGAAGCGGTGGCGTTGAGCACGATATTGGGCGCGTCTTCTGCCGGGCGCGTGCGGTTACCCATCACCCAGCCGTGCATCAGCAGACCCGCCCAACCCTTCCAGAAATGAGCGGCCCCCGCCCCCTCATGGCCGCGCAGGGCCTCCACCGTCTCTTCCTTTTGCATCAAACGGATGTGACGGCCCATGGCGATGGCCCGCCGGTTGATTTCCGGCAATTTGCGGTGGCGGTTGATGCGCTTGAGCAGGTTGCGGCTGTTGTGCAACCGCGCCTGCACGAAAATACGCGCCAGCGCCACGCGCTTGGCTTCATCCAGGCTGTGGGAAGCCTGCGCCAGATGCCGCCGGGCGCGGCTGGGCAGGGGAGGGCGCAACTCGCCCACTGTCTCCCCATAGCCGTTCACAAAAGACACCGGCAGGCCAAAGCCCAGCGCGTTCACCAGCGCATCGGAACTGGTTTCCACATCTGTGTGGACCTCCACACGGTCCAGCCGCGTGGGGTGGAGCGCCAGCAGGGGCTTTTCTTCCCCCGATTGCCAAACGGCAAAACTGCTGTTGAGCAGGCCCAGCCGGTGCTTTTTATCGTGGACATAGAGGGAGCGGATGTTGCGGTGATAGCCTGCCGCGCGGGTTCGCTCCTCCGCCGCCTGCAATTGCTCCTCTTCCGCGTCCCGCTGCGCCACTTCCCGCAACAGGCTTTCCACCCCCGTTTCAAAGGGCAGGCCGCGGTCCCGCAGCACGAAGGATTGCATGAATACCGTGCCCAGAAAGGTGAGGGAATCGGAAAAGGCGCGGATGCGGGTTTTGTCCTTGTGCAGCCGCAGGCCCAGCGGGTGCAGCGCCTCCCGCACGGCGGCCAGCGCCTTGTTCGAGCGCTTTTCAGATTTCACCAGCACCACAAAATCATCCGCATAGCGCACCAGCCGCATATTGCGGCGCAGCAGATGTTCATCCATCTGGTCCAGATATAGATTGGCCAGCAGTGGCGACAGGGGAGAGCCCTGGGGCAGGCCCCGCCCATGGTCTGACCCCGTGTCAAGCCACAGCGCGATGAGTTCCGTCAGCGGCCCCGGCGAGACGGAAAGCAACAGCCGCTCCATCATCTTGTCATGGGGCACGCTGTCAAAATAGGCCTCAATGTCTGCATCCACCGTCCAGCGATAGCCATCATCCCGCAGGCGCTTCACCTCTAGCAGAGCAGATTTGACCGATCGGCCCGGGCGGTAGCCATAGGAAACGTCCTCAAATTCCGCCTCAAACAGGGGGGAGAGGGTTTGGGCCACACTGGTCTGGGCCACCCTGTCCACCACGCTGGGGATGGTGAGCTTGCGCTTTCCGCCGCTGGCTTTTGGAATTTCCACATGCCGCAGCGGCCCGGGCATATAGCCCCCATTGCGCAGACTGGCTGACAGGCTTTCAAGGCGCTGGCGGGCCAGACGGCCAAATTCCAAACACGACATGCCATCCCCGCCAGAGGCCCCGCCATTTTCCGCCACCCGCTCCCACCCCCGCCGCAGAGCCGCCTTGCTGGTTGCATTCTCAAACAACCGGTCCCCATCATGAGGCGTGAGCGGAATAGGATTAATTTTAGCCATGCCAAAAGCATGGCCAAAGGGCGTAAAATGTCAAATCTATCGTGGAAATCAATATTCGATCATGTTATCAGTATTTTATGAGATTTTTGAGCATGAATTTTGAATTGCAAGCGTTGATCTATGCGTCGGAACAACCGCTGTCGTGGAAATCGCTTCCCAAAATCTTGTTGACAATGCCCTCCTGACAAGCCAGTCTGCCTACCACCGCGCAACTCAAGCGGATTGATACATCCTGTGAAATCAGGATAAGGTTTGCAGCATCGTCTGCCTACCACCGCGCAACTCAAGCGGATTGATACTTAGCCACAATATTGGCCGCTATGGGCTTCGTCTGCCTACCACCGCGCAACTCAAGCGGATTGATACGCTCGGCCGACCGGTCGCCGTGGTGATCGATAAGTCTGCCTACCACCGCGCAACTCAAGCGGATTGATACTTGACTTTCGAGATACCAGCGCCCTGTTACCTTAGTCTGCCTACCACCGCGCAACTCAAGCGGATTGATACGCAAACAGCAACGTCGCCCGATTAATCACGGAGTCTGCCTACCACCGCGCAACTCAAGCGGATTGATACTCACATGCTGTAGTTGCGTTGTATGAACGGATGCGGTCTGCCTACCACCGCGCAACTCAAGCGGATTGATACTGGTGCCGACATATCATCCTGCACGTCTCCCAACGTCTGCCTACCACCGCGCAACTCAAGCGGATTGATACAAGAGTTTTTGGTTTTTCCCCTGGAAAAGGGTCTGCCTACCACCGCGCAACTCAAGCGGATTGATACGCGATGGCTTGGGCGACTGCGGCTACCGCGGGTCTGCCTACCACCGCGCAACTCAAGCGGATTGATACGCTTCCTCCAGCTCTTCCGAGCTGGAATGGGGTCTCCCAACCACCGCGCCACTCAAGCGGATTGATACGGGGGGTGTCGACTGTTAGGTTGGGACAACATGGTCTCCCAACCACCGCGCCACTCAAGCGGATTGATACGAACTGCGGGGCCTTGGCGCGCTTAGCGCGCGGTCTGCCTACCACCGCGCCACTCAAGCGGATTGATACCCACCGAACGGTAGACCATTGGGCAACGACGCGTCTCCCGACCACCGCGCCACTCAAGCGGATTGATACGTATCGCAGAACCCATGGCTATGAAGGTAAGGGTCTCCCAGCCACCGCGCCACTCAAGTGGCTCGGAAGATTTGCGCCCCCTCCCCAAAAACCCTTTGACAATCGTTACTCAATCGTAAACGCTCTCCACTATTGAGCGGGGAAGCGATGTCTTTTTTACTGCGCTACGGCGCCATTGAGTTCAGCAATACTGTGTTTGACATGCAGCAATTGTCGGCCATTCGGGGCGGCAGCTTGGCTTTTCTCTATTCCCGTAACGCGGTGGCCGATTGTCTGACCCGTTTGCTGGGCGCGGAAAAGGTCACCAGCGTTTTCGCCGGAGCCTCCCAGGGCGCATGGGTGCTGGAGGCGGACCGCAGCGAGGCGCAAGAAGCGTTGAAACAGGTGGAAGCGGCGCTGGCCCAAAACAGCGCGGACTCCGGCCCCCACGCCCACATGGCCTATACCGCATCTATCGTGGAAATCACCGGCACGGTGGAGCAGGCCCTCATCCGGGCGGAAGCGCTCAACGCCGTGCAAGCCCAACAATTCGCCCGTCTGCCCCTGCCCACATTTGACCCGGATACGCAAAAACCCGACACATTGGGAGATCGCAAGCGCCCGGCCCACAAAAAGGTCAAACTGGGCCAGATGGGCGAGCATGATATATCCGACGCCCATCTCGCCCGCCGCCGTTTCGGCAGCCAACAGCGCCAGCGCTTCTATCGCGATTTTGCCCGCCAAGTGGCGGAGGAGGAGGCCAGCGGCCCCGACATGGGCGAAGCCTTCACCCACGATTTTGCTTCTCTGGTGGAAAACCCGCCCCCCCACTGGTTTGACCCCAAAACCGGCGAAAAGCGACCGCTGCCCGTCTCCGTGCGCGGCAAAACGGCGGTGTTTTACGCCGATGGCAACCGCTTCAGCCGCCTGTTCGCTGCCGCCCAAACCGCGCAGGATTTGGGGGAACTGTCCGCTTATTTGCGCCAGCAACAGGGTGAATTGCTGCACGGCCTGTTGGAGTGGTATCGCCTCGGCGCGCAAACCACGCCCCACGCTTTCCAATTCACCGGCGACGATGGCAACCCCCGCTATCGGCTGGAAACCCTGCTGTTTGGCGGCGATGAAATGCTCTTCGTCCTGCCCGCCTGGCTGGCGCTGGGCTTTGTGAGCGAATTTTACAGGCTGATGGACGGCTGGCGCTTTGGCGAAAAACGGTTGAGCTTTTCCGGCGGTCTCGTCATCGCCAACGCCAACACTCCCATCCGCCAGACCAAGGCGCTGGCCGAGGCTTTGGCAGAGGAAAACAAAGCCCGTTTTGAAGGGGAGGGCGCGGCGGCAGCGCTGGAAAGTGCCGAGGCAAACGGGCTGCAAATTGAGATTTTCGAAAGCCTCACCGTGCCCGATGATGACCTCGCCGCCTACCGCCAGCGGCTCTATTTCAGCGGCGCTGCAGCGAGCGATGAACAACGCGCGCAACTCTCCCACCACCTCACCATTGCGGGCCGCGATCTTCCCCTGCTCGTGGAGCGGGTGGAGGCGCTGCTGCACAGCGAAAACAGCCTGCCCCGCTCCCAACTCTACCGCATGTTGCGAGACTATACCGCCATGGGCGGCGAGGCTGTGCGCGCCGATTTGCAGCCCTCTTTCAACAGGTGGAAAAAGAGGGCCGGGGCCGCTTCCCCCATTTCTTTTCAACAATTGGATTTGCTGCACACCAGCGCGGAAAACCCCCGCACCGGCCTGAGCCTAAGCCAGGCCGCCATGCTGTATGATTACACCGGCAAAGCCGCTGCCGCTTCTGCACATGCCTGACCGCCGCGCCTATGCCGTCAAACTCTGCCTAAAGAGCCCGTTTCTGTTCCAAGGCCTCACCAATGCAAGGCTCGGCATAGACAGCGCCTATCTGCGCGATGAAAAGGATATGCCTCTTATCCCGGATACCCAAATACGCGGCGTGTTGCGCCACGCCTGCACCACGCTGGCCAAAGCCACCGATGGGGCGGTGATAAATCATCAGGAGATCGATGCACTTTTCGGCCAAAGCTCCGACGCGGGCGACCCGGAAGCCGGTACAGACATGCCCCTGCGGGCCTGCGCTATTTTCAGCGATTTGACCGCCTCCATACCCCCGCAAAACGGCCACACCACCCGCATTGAAATCGATGACGAAAAAGGCCGCGTCAAAGACGGCGCTTTGCAGGTGATCGAACTCGCCTATCCCTTCGGCCAAAAAGTTGTCTTCGAGGGCTCCCTCATTGTGCGACACAAGCCGGGTCTGGATGCCGACCGGGTGGAAAAGGCGCTAAACAAAGCGCTGGCCCTCATCCCCTGCATCGGCTCCCTTAAAAGTGTTGGCTTTGGAGAGGTCATCGCCGAGGAAAATGCCCTCGAAAAGCAGCCCCGAAATACGTTTTCCCTAAAACCAACCATGACAGACAGGCCTTTCGGGTCCGACCGCAAGCTGTGCGAGATGACGCTGGACCGGCCCCTTTTGGTCAATGCCAGCCGCATCGCTGAAAATGTATTTCAAAGCGACAGCATCATCCCCGGCGCGGCCATTAAGGGCGCGCTGGCCCAACGTCTGGCTTTTGCCGGCATGAATACAGATGATGGCGGCCCTCTCGCCACAGCCCTTGCGGCCCTGCGCCTATCCCACGCCTTTCCCGTGGCCGTCACATCCAAAGGCATCCAGCCGCTGGACCACGCGCTCCCCGCCTCGCTGCAAGTGGTCAAAAGCGCCGATGGCGCGCTGCGCTTTCACGATGCCATCACATTGCCAAAGGGGGAGGCCTGCTTGATCGGCGGGCAGTTGCCGGACTTTGCCGCCAGCGCCAAAGACCGGGTGCAAGCGCAGGTGCGCGATTTGCTCGGCATGGGTGTCTTGGAAACCCCTTCCTTGAACCGCACCCATGTGATGATCGGGCCGGACACATGGTCAGCGGTGGATGGAAAACTCTATGTCACCCGTCGCCGATCCCACCGTTCCGCCAATGGCAGCGATCAGATATGGACCTTCACCGCAGATTTTGGCGCGGTGGAAGATGAGGGGGCAAAAGCCCTACTTTGCGCCGCCCTGACCGGCCCGCTGGACGGTCTGGGCCGCTCCGCCAGCACAGCCACCATCCACCAAAGCGATTTGACCGAGGATTTGCCCACGGCGGAGGCACTGCTCAAGCAAGATCATCTCGACATCCGCCTTCTCAGCCCGGCCATTCTGACCGACCCGCAAATGGAGCATGCGGATAACATCTGGCACGCCCACGCCCGTTATTTTGAAGACAATCTGGATGGTACGGAGCTTTTCAATCAATTCGCTTCCCGCGAACTGGTGGGGGGCTATGTGGCCGTCCGCCACCGGCCCTATGGTCGTGGAACCTATTATCCCTATGTGGTGACCCGGCCGGGCAGCGTCTTCCGCCTGCGATTGCCCTCCGAAGCGGCAGCCCGTGCCATGGCCCACGCGCTGCGCTACGGCCTGCCTGTGCCACCGCTCAATGGCCACAAAACCACTTGGAAAACCTGCGGTTATCAGCCGGAAAACGGCTATGGCGCCATCGCCCTGCATCAACAGCTTTGGACCGCCCATCAATCTGCCCATGATGTTGAGCCGGTGAGGGCAGCGTGATGGTGGAAGAGCAATTTGACATCACCATCACATGGACCACCACGAGCCCGCTGCATCTGGGCAATGGTGAAACGAAGGAGCTCACCCGCGACGGCCACAATGAACCCATCGAATATGCGCCCGTGGTGCGTGATGGGGATGACAAGCCCTACCTCACCGGCTCCACCCTCAAGGGTGCATTGAACGCCCTTGCTGAACAGTACTTTCCCGACGAGAACACGGCCCGTGCCGTCCTGTTTGGCCTTATCAGCGACCAGGCGCAGGGCAGCATGGGGCGCTTGCTGGTCTATGGCGGTGCGCTGGAGCAGGCCCCAGCAGTAGATCAAATGCCCTACGCCGATCCATCCCGGCCCCATACCTTCATCGCCGCCAGCACGCAGATTGATGATGCCAGCGGCGTGGCCGGGGATCATCTGCTCTTCCATCAAGAACAGGTTCCCGCAGACGCCCGCTTTGTGACCCGCATGGTTTTGCTTGTGCCACAAGATAGCGAGGCCCATGGGCTTGCCCGTCGTCTTTTCGCTTTGGTGGCGCGGGACGGCTTGTCCATTGGCAAAGCGACGTCTGCCGGGAACGGCCAACTGCATGTGGGAAATGCCATCACCGTCCAGCACCGAAAGCTGGACCACACCGGCAGTTTTACAAACTGGCCCGTGCCGGATTTTATCAATGTTGAAGCGCCGAAAAGTCCTCTCGTTTCGCACGCTGTTTACCTGCACTGCGATGGCCCCTGCATCGTGCGCGATGCCAGCGTTACCGAGCGGCAGGAGGGCGACAATGCGCAGGTGAAGGCCCAGCGTATGGGCCTTGCCAGCCCGCTCATTCCCCCTAGCACGATCAAGGGTGTTTTGCGCTCTCGCCTTGAATGGCTGCTGCAATGTGCTGGCCATGACAAAACGCTGGCGGACACCATCTTCGGCACCACGGATGCCGCCGCTCTGGTGGATGTGCGCAACATCGCCGTGTCAGATGGCGAGGCCATGGATATTACATCCGTCAAGCTGGACAGTTTTACCGGCGGGCCGGTGGACGGTGCCCTATTCACCATGAACTGCTTTCTGGACGTTTCCCTGTCCTTCGATCTCACGATCAACAGGCGAGGTGCGGTGCAGGAAGATGTCGGCAAGGCCTTGGAAATGCTGGTGGCGGAAATAAGGCAAAACGGCCTGATGATCGGTGCCGCCACCAACCGGGGCTTTGGATGGTTCCAAACGGAAGGGGAGGGCCACCATGCCTCTGGATGAGGACGACCTAAAGGCGCTGGAACAACTGAAGGCTTCTCCGGCTTGCAAGAAAGCGCTGCTCAACCCCACAAACCCGGACAATAAGGAGCTCTTGCGCAATTGGCTCTACGAGAAGACAGACGCCGATGCTCTTTCGATTCCGGAAATCATTGAAGCCGCTGCTGCCGATGCCTTCCGCCCGGCCAACGAGCGGCAGCAGGAAGAAAAGTCAAAGCCTAAAGGGAGGCCCTCAAAACGGGTTCCGTCCGATGAAGCGCTGGTGAAAGCGCCCTATCGGTTTGTGGAACTGCCCGACCAGATCGCCCAACCCACACGTCAATTCGATTTGGATAGCCCCCAGCCCGATACGTTCAGTGGGACGCTAGATGTGACATTGGTGGCTGAAACGCCCTTGCTCATTGGCGGGGCCCAGCGCAACCCGGATGATGGGGACGAAATCGTCCAGCCCTTTCAACTGGGGCGGGACGGTCCTTATGCCATTCCCGGCGCGACGGTGCGGGGCATGGTGCGCCATGCCTGCGATATCGTGGGCTATGCCAAACTCACCAAGGCCAATTTGCGCCACCGTTTCGGCCTGCGCGATTTCACCCATGCCTTTTATGCCCAATCGGACATTTCCCGGCCCAAAGATGTGGGCTCCGGCTTTTTGCATGTGCGCGATGCCACGCCGGAGGAAATTGAAAATAACAGCCCCTTTGTCACTGTTGAAAACACGGTGTTTGAGATCACCCGCTGTGCGAAACACTGGCAGCATGTGCCCATCGAAAAGCTCGCCGATGTGGGCATCAGCGGCACCCATTCCTGGAGCGGCAAAACCCCCCAGCAAAAATACGCCGCCGCTGGCATGCGCAGGGGCGGCACTTATGATTTCACGTCCCGCCATCAGTTCCAGGACATGGGCACAGACGACTACAACCGAAGCCGCGCTAAGCCGGTGGAGAGCGGCGGCCAAGAGGGCATGCTGGTCTTTTCCGGCCCGCTGCCGGGCAAGGGAAAGAAGCGGTATGAATATGCTTTTTTCCCCGGTCCGCAGGATAGTGCTCCCCAGCCCATCCCGGCTGCCATGAGCAATTTGTTCATTTCGCTGAATTCCAAACAGGGCAAGGTCGCGCTGGAGCCGGAAGGGTCGTGGCGGGAACTGCGCCCTGTGGCCCATGCCAGCCGCGTTCCTGTCTTCATCGTGGGGAAAGACCCCGCCACGGACCCCAATTTCTTTTTCGGCCTCACGCGGTTGTTCAAAATTCCCCACAAAATGTCTGTGGGCGAAGTGCTCCGGCGGTCCCAGGCCGCCCATAAGCCGGTTTGGGATGGGGAAGGGCGCTACCAGCCGGATTTTGTGGAGAATCTGTTCGGCTATGTGGCGGAGCCAGAAGGGCAAAGAGAGGGGCAAAAGCCCGTTTCCACCAATCCGGCCCATGTGGCTCGTAAGAGCCGCGTGTCCTTTGGCTTTTTCCGTTTGGACGAGGCCACACCCGCTACAGTGCAGGGGGAGGAACCCATGCGGCTTGTGCTCTCCGCCCCAAAAGCCTCCTTCGCGCCCTATTATCTGCGCAATTTCAAGGGCGACCGGGAGAAGGATTACAGCACCGCCCAAAATGTGGGGCTGGCCGGGCGCAAGGCCTATTTTCCCCGTTATCAACGACCCGACACACGGGGTGTGCTGGAGCAGATGAACCAGACGCGCGCGGCCCAGCGTCAGATGCTGAAAGGGGAGAGCGGGGACGTTTGGTCCAACATGAATTTTCTCGTGCCGGACAGAAGGGCGGGGCGCGCCGCGCCGCTGGCCTTTCGGGGGCAGATCAAATTTCACAACTGTTTGGCGGAAGAGATCGGCATGGTGCTTTTCGCGCTCACCCATGGCCGGGCGCAAGGGGGC
Source organism: Pseudomonadota bacterium (assembly GCA_039198355.1). Classification (GTDB taxonomy): domain Bacteria; phylum Pseudomonadota; class Alphaproteobacteria; order Rhizobiales; family Rhizobiaceae; genus Pseudahrensia. Next base: position 2,506 of record JBCCTO010000014.1, on the reverse strand, counting down.
GACACAACGGGCCCGTCCCGCTTCATGGTGGGCCGGGCCAAGGCGCTCGGGGCCGGGCAGATGCGGCTCGATGCGCTTGAAATGAAAATACGCCCCACAAAGGAGCAGGAAAGCCCTGCCGAGCCGCCGGACCAAGCCTTTTTCATCGAAGCCTTTGTGCAGACCATGCGGGCGCAGGTAAACCCAGCCTACCCCCAGGTGCCGCCCGTGCAGCAATGGCGCGCCATGGCCGACCCGACCCACGGCGAAGCGTTGAGCGGCAGGCTGGACCACGGCCCATTACCAACCTTCAAAAATGTCCGCGACATGACCAAAACCATGCCGCAAGGCTCCGACCAGCCCGGATTTCACCGCCCGGTATTGCTGACGATCCCGGCAAATAAGGGGTAGCGGCGGGCTTTGCAACGAATCCGCTTGAGTGTCGCGGTGGTTAGCTAACCGGCATTGCTCCTGGCTACGGCCACGACAGTGGTATCAATCCGCTTGAGTGTCGCGGTGGTTAGCTAACCGGATTGGTCGAGCAAGACGTCGTCAGCGTGGGGTATCAATCCGCTTGAGTGTCGCGGTGGTTAGCTAACCGGTAAGGTCACCATTACACGTGGTTTCCTAGGTATCAATCCGCTTGAGTGTCGCGGTTGTTAGCTAACAAAAAATTTGCTCAGCTATCAAGTATTTTCCGTATCAATCCGCTTGAGTGTCGCGGTGGTTAGCTAACTGCCTTGTTCATCATTTCCATCATTGCACTGAGTATCAATCCGCTTGAGTGTCGCGGTGGTTAGCTAACTCTACTGTCAGGATGGATTTGTCAACAGGTGATTGAAATATGAAAACCACGATAAAGAGGTTTTCAGCATGTAAGCGAGGACCCTTTCTTCATTTTCAGATCAGAATTATGAATATTATATATTTATATCAATAGTTTGAATGGAATCCACGATAGATTGACAAAATCTAACCCCAAAACACCACTGTCCACAGGCCCAAAAAGGCGGCGAGGACAGCGAGGTAAAGGGAGAGGGTGCTGCCGGAGCCATGCCGGTAGGGGTTGAACAGGTTCAGCACAAACTGCCCCGTTTTGCGCCAACTGCCCCGGGGCCAAGCCCCTAGGCTTTGAAAGATGACCGGCGCTGCTATGGCAACCCCGAGGACCAGCAAAATGATGCTCACGGAGAACATCTTCTCCCCGTCCAAAAACTTCAACGCCCCGTCCTTCACCAGCATGTCTTTGCCGTACTCGGTCTCATAGGCAGCAATCGCCCCTACCAGGGCTAGCGGCAGGCCCAGCACGGCGAAAATGGTCACGATGGTGTTGATAAGAATGCCCCCCTCCGCCTGCCGCTCCGCATCAATCTCGCTCAGCACGGCCCGCGCCCTGTCCAGCTCGTCGGAGATTTCCGTGCGCAATTCCCCAATCTGCAAATGGCGGCTGTGCAGGGCAAACAGTTCCCGGGGCTGTTCCTGATTGGACACGTTGGAGAAGGAGACGATCTGGTTGAACTCCGCAAAGCCCCGGCGCAGATCGTCCACCGTGGCGCGATAGGCCCGGCTTCGCAGGGACCCCCAATCCGTCATGGCCCGCGACACCCAATTGGAAAACGCCAAAAGCCCGGCCTTCTGCACATAGGCCAGCATGACCATGCGCGTGTAATGGCGCCGATAATGCTCCTGCAAAATGTCCAGTGCAAAGTCGAAGCCCGCGCGCTTTGCCTCCGCCACCCGCGCCCCCGTGCGCACGATCATGGTGGTGGCGTAGGAGGAAACCAGAAAATCCGTGCCCATATGGCTGTGGCGGGTATAAGCGTGGTTTTCCATGAAGTCGGGCATGAAGTCCGCAGCGTGGGGCAGGCCCTTGCCCGGCCCATCCGCAAAACAAAGCCGGGCCAGGTCGCCCTCTCGCAAACCTTCTTCGCCATAGCGCAGGGCGACAAAGGAGAAAGTGGGCATGCGCTCATCCACAATCTGTTGCAGCAGCGGCTCGTCTTTCACTTGCCAGGATGTCACCCGCCCAAATGCCTGCTTCCACCAGGAAACGATGGGCAAATGCCCGTGGTCGCGCAAATCATCCATCATGCCAGCCGCATTGCCGCCGTTAAAGGTGGATGGTGTCGGGTCCGGCTGCTGCATCCAACTGTGCCATAGGGTGCAGGAGGGCTTTTCGCAGAGCCGTTCAGCGTTGGTGTCGCTAAAAGCAACATCCGTGGGAAATAGATGGTGAAACCAGTCCGCCCGGGTGGGGCTGCTGTGCCGGTCAAACCCGCTGAAAAAGGGCGGGTAGAGGCGGCGCAGCGCATCTTTCACCACCATCACTTCATAAAGCGTCAGGCCGTGGGCGGATGAAACTTCCTTCCCCTCGCCATCATACCGCACCAGGGGGCTGCTGTGCACAGCGCTCACTTCGCAGACAGCCACCAGCAGCCCCGGCTCCTGCAAATAGTTCAGCTCCAGCCGATCCACTGCCATGGTGAGCGCAAAGCCCATCGCCCCATCCAGGCCCGCGCCAAAGGGG
>JBCCTO010000013.1:0-72959 GCA_039198355.1 Pseudomonadota bacterium | reverse complement strand
GACCCGTTGCGCAGCTGGAAAGCTATCTCTTCACGCTCCTCAAGGCTGAGCTGGCCATAACACTGTCCCATCGCAAACACATCCTACAATGTGTTGCACTTCAAACGTGAGTCTACAGCCGATCAAGTCGGCCTATGACGTACCAAAGCTACCGCACATCGCGAATGCGATCATTCACCGTGTCGCGGACGGAATTCCACAACAGGGTGAAGGATTGGAAACCTTCATCCGTCACCCGATCCTCGTCCAAGGCGCGCACGACGGCTTCCATGGTCAGGCCCAGTTCTTCGCGCATCTTGCGCAAATCCTCCAGATCCCGGCATTGGCGGGCACGGGCGGCGATTTCAAGCAAGGTCTCATTATAGGTATCCGCCCGGTTTTTGGCGCGGGCCAGCACAGCCCGGCGTAGACCTAAAAGGGCGGAGCCGAGCATGGCCAGCAGGGTCACCATCAGCGCCATGGGTTCGGCGTTTTCCTGCAAGAAGGACGGCTCATTGCGCTCATAATAACGCTGGGCGCCCGGGTGCAGACCCAGCGCTGCGCGGCCTTCATTGCGCGGGTCCGCAATGCGGCTGGAGAGCGGCATGCGGATGAGCAAATCAAGCCTGTTGGAAAACACCGTCTCCACCAGTTCCGCCACGGCATCCTCGCTCACATGGGCCCCCGCCACCAGAAGGCGCATGAGGCTTGGCACTTCCACGCTTTCCTTGGGCAGCGGAAGAGACCCGTCAAAAGCGCCCCGTACAATGGTGGCAGGCAACAGATAGGGCCGTTTGAGCGCCATGGCGGGGGCCTGATTGATGGGGATGAAGCGCAGGCCAATGCGCCGAATGCCCGCTTCTTCGATGAAGGCCAGCAGGAACGGGTCCCGCAAGGAGCGCAGGAAGAAAATCGAATCCCCATCCCCGGCGATAAATTGCTCCATGGCCCGCCGCCGGGGCAACGCCACCGTGCGAATGCGTTCCGGCGGCACGCCATAATGGTCAACCATGGTCCAGAACGAACGATTGTTGACCGTGCCAGACTGGGGAATGAGTATGCGCTTTCCCACCAGATCGGTCACCTTGTCCAGCGGGGGGGCCAAGCGGCCCCGCGTGGGGTCATCGCGGGTAATTAGGAGGTAATGGTCGGCAAAAAGCTCGGCCACCAATTGAATATTGGTATAGGCGGGGGTGTTGGACTGGATGGTGGCCAAATCCACCTCGCCCCGGTTTATCAGATTGATACCGCTGGAGGCCGTATCGCTTTCCACCACCCGCAGGCGAATGCGATCGCTGTGTCGCTCCACCACCTCGGCGATTTCCGACAACAGACGGTGGGAATCACTGCCCCGGTCTCCAGCGGCCACGGTGAGCGTGGTGATGCGTTGGCTGTCCTGATAGAGCCACCAGCCTGCCGCTGCGCCCAACGCAACGATCAGGCCGAAAATGCCAATCCAAAGGAGGCGCACAGGCGCTTAGCCCATACGCTGCTTGCGGGCCGCCAATGTGCGCAAACGCAGGGCGTTGAGCTGAATAAAGCCGTGGGCATCTTCCTGGTCATAAGCCCCCGCATCATCCTCAAACGTCACCAATTCTTCCGAATAGAGCGACGCTTTGCTGTCACGGGCAACGACAATCACATTGCCCTTGTAGAGTTTAAGCGTCACTTTCCCCTCCACATGGGTTTGGCTGGCATCGATGGCCGCTTGCAGCATGTCCCGCTCCGGCGAGAACCAAAAGCCGTTATAGATGAGCTCCGCATAGCGGGGCATGAGTTCGTCCTTCAGATGCGCCGCACCCCGATCAAGCGTGATGGATTCCATGGCCCGGTGGGCGGTGAGCAGGATCGTGCCGCCGGGCGTTTCATAAACCCCGCGGGATTTCATGCCCACAAAGCGGTTCTCCACCAGATCAAGCCGCCCGATGCCGTTGTCATGGCCCAGCTCGTTCAGCTTGGTGAACAGGGTGGCGGGGGAGAGTTTCTCGCCATTGATGGAAACGGGATCGCCCTTTTCAAAGCCGATGGTGACCTCCGTGGGTTCATCGGGGGCCTGCTGCGGATCGATGGTGCGCATATAGACGTATTCGGGCGCTGCCACCGCCGGGTCCTCCAGCACTTTTCCTTCAGAAGACGAGTGCAGCAGGTTCGCATCCACCGAGAACGGCGCTTCGTTGCGCTTGTCCTTGGCAATTTGAATCTGATGCTTTTCGGCAAAATTCATCAGGTCCGTGCGGGAGGAAAACTCCCATTCCCGCCATGGGGCGATGACCTTGATATCCGGGTTCAGCGCATAGGCGGCCAGTTCAAACCGCACCTGATCGTTCCCCTTGCCCGTGGCACCATGGGCGATGGCGTCCGCGCCAGTTTCCTTGGCAATCTCGATCAGCCGTTTGGAAATGAGGGGGCGGGCGATGGATGTGCCCAGCAGATAGACCCCTTCATAGACGGCATTGGCTCGGAACATGGGGAAGACGAAATTGCGGATGAACTCCTCCCGTACATCTTCGATGTAAATTTCCTTGATGCCCAGGTTCTGGGCCTTGCGCTCCGCCTCTTTCAGTTCTTCCCCATCGGCAATGGTGGACTGGCCCAGATCGGCGGTGAAAGTGACTACTTCCGCATCATATTCCGTCTGCAACCATTTGAGGATGATGGACGTGTCCAGCCCGCCGGAATAGGCCAGCACGACCTTTTTCACATCGCCTTTTTTGATCTTTGCCATGGGGTTTCCTTCAAGAGGGCCAGTGGCGCGGCCCTGTCCTGTTTTGCCTTGGCTTTCGCACACCCCTGCGCTGCCTTCAAGACGATGGGAAGCTAGACTTGCGCTGTAGCCACACCGCGCCAGCGGTTCAGCACCCCGCACCATTTGGCGAGCAACTGTTCCCCCCAAGGGGTTTGCAGCACCCATGCCGTCCCCAGCGCCACAAGCGCAATAATCCACCACGCCATGATGATGTCTGACAGAAAATGACCGCCAAAGCCCACACGCAAGCCGCTGATAAGCACCGCCGCAACCAGTGCCAAAGCTACGCCCACCGCCCGCCACGCCACAGGCAATAACAGGGCAAATAAAACCAAGGCGAAACCCGTACCGGCTTCCCCTGACACAAAGGAACAATTGCCAAAACATTGGTCCGAAAAACTGCCCGGCAAGACATAGCTATCCGTATTGCCAAACACATCCAGATGATTGGGCCGGGGTCGCCCGAACAGAGGCTTGAAGAGGGTGTTGATAAGGCCCAGACAACCAATCCAAAGACCAGAGGCCGCCACCACCAAGGGGGCAAGACGCCCCGGTGTCATGGGCGCCGCTTGCGCACGGGGCCACAGGTAAACCGACGATCCTATGGCCATAACAACAAGGGGCCCGTGAAAGCCAAGGGTGCGCATAAATCGCCAAAACCGATCCTCCCGCAGGGGAAAGAAACCGCAGCGGCGGTCACCATCCAAGGCGGATTGCCCGCCCGGACAAGGGCTTGGCTGGAAAAACATATCTTGCAATGCCAATTCCAAAGGCGCTGCCCAGCGCAAGGCGAACAATGTTGCCAGGGCAAGAAGGATAGCCGTCACAAAAGTAACGGCGGGCCGTTCCATAAAAGATACTTCAAACGGAAGGGCAGGGTCAGGCAGATGGATCACGCAAGGAGACCTTGGCTATTGAGGGAAACAGCCCGCAGGCTGTAGACCGCCCCGTGCGTGCTGCCAAGCCGCAGGGCACAGGCGCAATGGCGCAGCTTGAAGCGCTGCGCATTCAAATTGAGACAAAAATTGCCGCGCTCAGATAGCGGTATGCTGTTTTTGATGCATCACTAATTCATCAGTCATGCCGCAATGTGCATGGGAGGCGCTTTAATCCACCTTCAACGCGGTCACCTCAATTTCAATGAGCATTTCCGGTTCGTTGAGTTGACACACCACCATGGTGGCCGCCGGGCGCACATCGCCGAAGACTTCGCCGAGCACTGGAAAAACCTCCGCCACATGGGCCCGGTCCGTCACATAATAATGGCACCGCACCACATGCTCAAAACCGCAGTCGGCCTCTTGAAGCGTTTTGCCGATGGTTTGCAACGTCTGCCGCGCCTGCGCCGCCACGCCCTCGGGCATGGTCATGGTCTCATAATCATAACCCGTGGTCCCCGCCACAAAGACCCACCGCCCAGCCGGCGTATCCTGCACCACGGCCCGGGAATACCCGGCGGTCTTCTCAAAGGGCGAGCCGGAGGAGATGAGCGTGCGGGTCAACGCCCACACCCCCGCGCTTCAAAGGTGGCCTTGTTGCTGTAGAGGGGCTTGGGTAAATATTCAGCCATGGTCGCCGCTTCCAGACCGGGACCTTGAATGTCCTGCACTGCTTTGCCGAAATCGGCGCTGGGGGCCATGTTGCGCAGCAACAAGGTCGTGAGGCCGGGGTGGCCCGCACCGTCTCCCGCATCGCCCCAATCCAGCCATGTGATGCCGCATTCAGCTTTGGCATTGGCGGGCCGATTGACCTTTTTGCTCACAACGATGGTGTAGCTGCGCTCTCCATCCAGCGCCACCTGGGCATCATAGATGCAGGCTGAAAAGCGGGTGGTCACCAGCGATTCATTGGAACAGAGGGACCAATAGCGTATGTCAAAAGTCCCATTCCCCATGTCGCTACCGAGTCTAGGCGTCTTGGGCATCTTTGCCTCCAAGACAACGATCTCACCAAATTTCTCGTTCAGCGACAGGGCAACGTATTGATTGTCAAAATTGGCATAAAAGCCTGACGTTTTGGGAATGAGGCCCTCCCGCGCCGCCACTTTGGCCACCCGTTGCAGGGGCGGTGAGACGAAGGCCAGCATGTTGATCCGCGGGTCCCAAAACACGTTCCAGTCGGTCTTCTTCGTGTCCAGATAGTTCTTGGCAACGGCGGGTTTTTTCAGCTTCTCGTCGAAATCTGCCTTTTTCATCACGGGCACGAACAGGGTGCGTTTGGGGTCGCCCACGGGCGGGCTTTTGAGGGCAGCGCAGGCATCTTCGCCGGAAATGCGGGTGCCATCGGGTGTCACCAGTGTCACTTGCGGCAGGCCTGCGCCGCCGGATTCATCCCCCGGAGTCTCGGGAATGTAGTGACGAACGATTAGTGGCGAGCGGTTTATATTGTCGGCTTCGCCCATATAGATCGTGTTCGGCGCCGGGTCCGGTGGCAGCACGCCGCCCACAACGCGCAACGTGTAGTTCATGTCGGCACTATAGCTGCCCGTGATGAAAGGATTTTGCGACCCCTCATCGGGCACAATTTCCTCATCCCGGATATGGTCGTAGGGGGCCGCTTTCTTGTCATAGGTATGGACGGAGAAATAGCGTGTGCGGGGAAACGAACCCTTGATCTCCAAATACGCCCCCTCTGCCAAACCCGGCACGGTGAACGTGGCGGGCCAATAGACGGCCCCACCATCGGGATAAGCCACGTTGAACGCCCCCGCATAAACAGGCCCCATCCAGAAACAATCATGCTGGCCCGGCTTTTCATTGCCGGACATATCAAGGGGGTTCATTTTCAAAGCCACAGGCTTTTTGCCCTTGCTCATATCCTGCAACAGGCCTTGCACGTCATGGATTAAAGCATCAGCTTGCTGGGCCTGAGCGCCCGTTACTAGTGCAGCAGCCAGAGCAAAGCCTGCCACCAAGCGGCACATTCTTGTTTCCATGGAAAAACCCCCACCCAAGTCTTGCGCCCCCGCTCAAGCATGGTGCCTTATTGCACCCCCCATGAAAAGGGTCACTTCCGTTTCCGAAAGCGGCCCTTCTGCGTAATGGCAGATGCTCTAACTTGCGCGGTTTTGTCGATTTTCGATCAAATCATCCACCACGGCGGGGTCGGCCAGTGTGGATGTGTCGCCCAGGGAGCCGAAATCATCCTCGGCGATCTTGCGCAGGATGCGGCGCATGATCTTGCCGGAGCGGGTCTTGGGCAGGCCCGGAGCAAATTGGATAGCATCGGGCGAGGCAATGGGGCCGATTTCCGTGCGCACATGGGTGCGCAATTCCTTGCGCAAATCTTCGCTGGGCTCCTGGCCTGACATGAGGGTCACATAGCAATAGATGCCCTGCCCCTTAATGTCGTGCGGGAAACCCACCACGGCGCTTTCAGAAACCGCATCATGGGCCACCAGGGCCGATTCTACTTCCGCCGTCCCCATGCGGTGGCCGGAGACGTTAATCACATCATCCACCCGACCGGTGATCCAATAATAGCCGTCTTCATCGCGGCGGCAGCCGTCCCCGGTGAAATATTTGCCCTTATACGTCGAGAAATAGGTCTGCACGAAGCGTTCATGGTCGCCATAAACCGTGCGCATCTGGCCGGGCCAGGAATGGGTGATGCACAGGTTCCCATCGGTCGCCCCTTCCAGCGGGTTGCCGTCATTGTCCACCAATTGGGGCTGAATGCCGAAGAACGGCCGCGTGGCGGAACCGGGCTTGAGGTTCGTGGCACCGGGCAGAGGCGTAATCATAATGCCGCCCGTCTCCGTCTGCCACCAGGTGTCCACAATAGGGCAGCGGCCTTCGCCCACCACATTGTAATACCACTCCCACGCTTCCGGGTTGATGGGCTCACCCACCGAACCCAGAAGACGCAGGGAGGAACGGTCTGTGGAGGTCACCGGCCCGTCACCCGCTTGCATGAGTGCGCGGATGGCCGTGGGGGCCGTGTAAAAGATATTGACCTTGTGCTTGTCGCAAACCTGCCAGAAACGGGAATTGTCGGGGTAGTTGGGCACGCCCTCGAACATGAGCGTGGTGGCCCCGTTGGCCAGCGGGCCATAGACGATATAGCTGTGGCCCGTCACCCAACCCACATCGGCGGTACACCAGTAGATGTCCCCATCATGGTAATCGAACACATATTGGTGGGTCATGGAGGCCCAGACCAGATAGCCACCGGACGTGTGCAACACACCCTTGGGCTGGCCGGTGGAGCCAGATGTGTAGAGGATGAATAACGGGTCTTCCGCATTCATTTCTTCTGCCGGGCAATCCGTCTCCATGTCGGCAACAGCCTCGTGATACCAAACATCCCGGCGCGTTTCCCAAGCCACATCGCCGCCGGTGCGCTTGACCACCATCACAGTGTTCACATCCATGCCCTTGTCTTTGACAATGGCGATGGCCGCATCCGCATTGGCTTTCAGCGGCACCTTTTTGCCACCCCGCAGGCCTTCATCGGCGGTAATCACAAAAGAAGAATCGCAATCCACGATGCGCTGGGCCAGTGCTTCCGGGGAGAAGCCACCAAAGACGATGGAGTGGACGGCACCGATACGGGCGCAGGCCAGCATGGCATAGGCCGCTTCCGGCACCATGGGCATGTAGATCGTCACCCGGTCACCCTTGGAAACACCATGGGCGCGCATGGCATTGGCCAATTTGCAGACGTGCTCGTGCAATTGCTTATATGTGATGTGGGCATCATCGGCAGGGTCATCCCCTTCCCAAATAATGGCGGTCTGGTCGCCGCGCGTCGCTAAATGCCGGTCAACACAGTTCACACAGACATTAAGCTGACCATCTTCATACCATTTGATGGAAACATCCGGGTGCTCATAGGTCCAATTGCCAGCCTTGGTGTAGGGCTTGATCCAATCCAGCCGCTTGCCTTCTTCCATCCAGAAAGCATCGGGATCGGTGACGCTGGCATTATATTTGGCCAGATATTGGTCATTATTCGCGTGGGCGCGGGCGGCCACATCAGCGGGCACCGGATAAGTCTTGGTATCCATGGATCACTTTCCTCCCTGATCGTTGCCTTTTGAATAGAGGGCACTGAAATGGCCGTCCATTAGACGTTGGACGGCCTTGGCGGTTTAATGGGGTAGCCTTGGAAGCGACCAACCTGAGTGACGGGTAAGCAGGGTAACAGTATGAAACATGGTGTGACCGTTACCGGCCTCATTTGACCACGGGATCGCCACAATTCACTCTCACACGGCCCGCACCGCTGGATGGAGAGTGTCAAAAGATGCTCCTTTGGATGAACAGCCTGCCTTAAAACCCGCATCCAGCTTTCAGGCCCCGATGGGGTTCATATCAATCATATATGCAATGGCCTGCGCCCGTTTTGGCGCGCGGCAGGCTTTGTTTACGGGGTAGTTTTCGATGAATTCGCTTCTTCAAAGCGGTCGCGTGGCCGTGGTGCTCGTGCTGTGTGCCCTTATTTCGGCCTGTTCCGCCACCACGACCCAAACCAGCACGGTCTCATCCTATTCCGGCTCTTTGGGCACTTCTGTGGATGCTAAGCGCAAGGCCAAGATCGAAGCGGCGCGCAAACGGGCCAGGGCCAACCGCATCAAGCGCCAAAAAGCCTTCGCCGCCAAGCGTGCTTCCAAATCCACAAAAGCCAAGCAAACTAGCGCCCAGCGCACTAAAGCCCAGTTGAAAAGGCAGCGCGCCCTCAAAAAAGCCCGCAAGGCTAAACGCACAAAGGGCGTGATCCGTAAAAGCAAACCAAAACGGGTGAAAAAATCCACCAACGCCTTTGCGGGCGGCGTCAGCAAAGGCATCGTGCGCAATGCCCCCTGGAAATGTGTTCCCAAGCGGTTGAAGACCGTCATCAACCAGATTTCAAAAAAATATGGGAAAGTCATCGTCAATTCCACCCACCGCAGCGCCAAACGCAACCGCCGCGTGGGGGGCAAGCGCCGGTCGTACCACCTGCGCTGTCAGGCCGTGGATTTTCGCGTGCGTGGCAGCACCAAGGGCCTTACCCGCTGGTTGGCGCGTCATCCGCTGGTGGGCGGCTATAAACGCTATCCCGCTGGCCACTATCACATCGACACCGGCCCCAAACGCACCTGGTAGGCGCGGTAGCGCCCGCGATAGGAGTGCCTTTCCTTCTACAACAGCAAGACATTCTCACGACCTTGGCACGAGCGTTAACAACCCATTAACCAGTCTTCGAAACCGGATCGTAGCGAAGTTGAGCGATTGTCCAAACCGTGTGTTAACTGCGTTTCACCGGGCCGTTTGAATGCGTCTTCGCCCCATCGCACTCCTCTTGGCGGCCACGCTGCTGCTGTCCGCCTGTTCCAGCATGCCGGGCCTCTACCGCATCGGTGGCAAGGGCACGGTGGATTATAAGAAGATTTCCTGGTGCGTGCCATGGAGCCTCAAGCGCGTCCTGCGCCGCGTGGCCTATCGCTATGGCGATGTGGTGGTCTTCTCCACCTGGCGCAGCCCCTGGCATAATGCCCGCGTGGGCGGGGCCTCTGCCTCCTATCACAAAACCTGCCGCGCTGTGGATTTCACGGTGAAGGGCGCCAATATGCGCGAAGTCTACCGGTATGTGAAAAAGCAAAGCGCCGTAGGCGGCCACAAACTCTACCCCCGCCGCCGCGGAGGACATATCCACATCGACACCGGACCAAGAAGAACGTGGAAGTAGGCTAAACTTACGCCCCCTCCAAATACCGGACACCGCTAAGCCCGCAAAATCTTGCCTGACGCTGCATTTCGGCCTCTAAACGGTCAAGGCGGGCTTGGCTGGGGGCGCGTTGGGTCTCCCACCACAGGCGTTTGACATCCAGCAGGCCGTCTTTGCGGTTGGCTTTCATGTCCACCCGGCCCACCAGTTTGGACCCTTCCAGGAGGGGGAAGATGTAATAGCCCCAGCGGCGCTTTTGGGCAGGCACGTAAATTTCAATGCGGTAGTCGAAATTCCACAGCCATGCCAGCCTGTCCCGGTCGCGGATAACCGGATCAAAGGGGGACAAGGCGCGGATGCGCGCTGGAAGCGGTGGCAGTTGTTCGATGACGGAGGGTAGATCAGCCCGCGCCACGCATTCCCGCACACGGGGCTGTTTGCGTGTACCGCCCGTCACCGTCATGGGGCGCAAAGTATTATCCCCTTGCGAGGCCACCCAATCCTTTGCTTCGGCGATGGAGACCAGATCAAAATAACGGGCAATTTGGGTGGGAGTGGCAAAACCCAACCGCTCCAGCGCGGCGCGGCAGGCCCAATCGATAAACTGTTCTTCGGAAACGGGTGAGGGTTTATCGGCCCCTTCGATCACCTGTTCGGTCAGGTCATAGACTTTCTGAAACCCTTCTCGGCGGGTGATAGCAAGGCTGCCCGTGTGCCACAGAAATTCCAGCGCGGCCTTCCCATCGTGCCATTGCCACATTTCCTTGGGTTCGCCCTTGGGTCGCTCCAACTGGCGCGACATAAGAGGGCCGTCCCGTCCAATCCGTTCCAGCAGCGCTTCACACTTGTCCGCGTAGCCCGGCCCCTGCCAGCGTTCAAATTTGGCGGCCATACGGGCGTGTTCGCGCCGGTAGCGATGCTGCCAATAGGGGTGAAAAAGGGTGGGAATATAAGAGGCATCATGGGTCCAATGCTCAAATAGATCCCGCCGCGTCTGATGCAGCCGCTTTAATTGCCGGGGCCGGTAAGTTTGGCTGCGGGCTTGCAAGATCATGTGGTGGGCCCGCTCCACCCATTGGATGGAATCCATCTGCACAAAGCCCAATTGGATAATCAGCGCCAGCAGCGCATCATCGTCCAGCCGCTTGTGGTGGGGCAGCGTAAGACCCTGCAAGTGCAGGATGATGTGGCGAGCGGTGGCGGCATCAAGATGGTCCATGGCGGTGACCATGATGCCGGTGGGCCGCAAAGTCACGCAAATGATATTGGCGCCGTAACTCCCCCCGGTTTATAGCCAAGGCCATGAAAATGCTTCTCGCTTCAGCGCTCATCGCTCTTTCTTGCCTGGCCACCCACGCCCGCGCATGCGGCCTTGAAACCGCCTGCCCTTTGCCCGGCAGTGATCGCTCCTACCATGTGCGGGCACCCGACAATTGGGACGGCAAAACGCCTCTTCCCGTGCTGCTGCATTTCCACGGCTGGGGGCGGCAGGGGAAATTGATCATGAACCACAGCCGCATTGCCGGGGCGACACGGCCTGCGGGCGTTTTGCTGGTTGCCCCCAATGGAGAAGGCCGAACCTGGAAAATCTGGCAGGCGAATTCCCCCGATGTGGACTTTGCCGATGCGGTACTGGCGCATGTGGCCACACGCTTTCCCCTCGACCAAAAGCGCCTGTTTGTGTCCGGCTACTCCTACGGCTCGGTGATGGCATGGCGCTATGCCTGCGCCCGGGGGGCAAAAATCAACACGGTGCTGGCCATATCCGGCTCCTTCCGCGAGCGGGATAAACCCTGCACCGCTCCCGTTAACATGATCCACGTGCACGGCACGTCCGATGGGGTAATGGCCTATCCCTATGGGGAGGCGGGCACGGAAGAAAGCGCGGTGGACCTGTGGCTCAACCGCAATGGCTGTGCAGACAAAGCCGATGCCCGTGAAAACTGGCAGGCGGTGGAAATTCTGCCCTTCGAACGCCACGTCTGGAACCGCTGCTCCACCGGCAAGCGGGTGGTGCTCGACGTTCACCGGCGCGGCCATTTCATCCCGCGCTTCTGGATTGCCCGGCAATTGCGCGATCTGTTGTAGGGTTCAGTCAAACCCGTCCTTTCAGCTTTACACTCTCCGGTGGCGAGGCCCCCTAGCAGGCGTTTGCCCTTCAGCGTGACCTGTGCGCGAGAGCAACAATGACGCCTTGCCAAGGTCAAAATTCCTGACCATAGTTTGTGCGTCGCAACATCGGTTTAGTCCGTACCTCACCGCGGTGACCCGGGCGGCCGTCAACAGAAAGGAGGTGATCCAATGTCGAGCATTTTCACTTATTCGGATGGGTCTTTGTGCAAGGGTTTGATGGCGGAGCAGCCTTCCCGTTAAACCTACGTACCGGACACCCGGCTCCGAGCGGAGCTGGTTAGGTTCACGCCGGTCGTTACCTAACGATCCGTCCCGTGATCCCTCCGGACAAAAAATGCGGGGCCGTTCTGCTTTTGCGCGCAGAACGGCCTTTTCTATGTTCACGCTGTCGGCGCTTTGCGCCTTCGCTACACGGGTGCGGCAAACGCTTGCCGGGCGGCTCTTCGCCGCCAGCTACTCCAACATCCTGTCTATGTTCACGCTGTCGGCGCTTTGCGCCTTCGCTACACAGGTGCGGCAAACGCTTGCCGGGCGGCTCTTCGCCGCCAGCTACTCTAAAATTTTGCCTTACAATCTTTAACCGCGTGCCAGCTCGTCGCCATTACACCAGCCTTTACGCTGCCTGCCGCCATAGGGGCGGGCCAGGTTTTCATTGAGCATGATCTTTTGAACATCGGTGCCACCTGCTGAAACCCGGGCCAGAATGCGGCCAAAATATTTGCCACCGCGCACTTGTTTGAGGTGCACAGGGCCACTTCGGACCAAATCGGACAGTCTATCCCGCGCCGCAACAGCCAAGCGCTTTTCCGCCTCGCATCGAGCGCGCAATTCCGGCGCATCAATCCCCGCCAACCGCACTGAAACGCGCATTTGCGTGCCGGGCCAGACATGGGCAATCACGTCGATCGAATCCCCATCCCGAACCCGCACCACCTGGGCAAAAATAGGCCCCTCAATCACTTTCACTGATTTGGCCTGCGCAGCCTCCGCCACACCCAAAAAGGGGCCGGTGGGCGCTGGCCATAACAGAAAGATGATGAGGAGAAACTTCCGCACGGGCCTGATCTCTTGAACAAATCACACGCCCACGGTAATAGATTATTTTCCTATTGCAATAGGAATAATTTCAGAAATCCGATGCGATACCCTTATTCTCCCAGTCCCCATAGCGGGCTGGATCAGGGCCCTTACGGCCATCAATTTCTTTTGGACCGCTTTGAGCCGCTTTATCCCGCGCTTCCCGGCGGGCCTGAGCTTCTTTCAGAGCCCGTTTGGCAATTTCGGGGTCAGGCTTGCGCTTTTGGGCCATGGAATCACTCCTCATACACATTCGGGCAATCGTCACACCCATGGGCAGGGCTTGAACAGAGGTGATGCGCTTCCCAAATTTTTGCAAGCGGCATTGCGCACCAAATGGTCACATCTTGCCAAAGGATAGGCCCCATGAACTTTTTCAAAACCACGGTTTTGCTCACCCTCATGACCATGCTGTTCATGGGCGTTGGCTATATGATCGGCGGCCAAAGCGGCATGGCCATCGCCTTTGTCATGGCGGCGGGCATGAACGTGTTTTCCTGGTGGAACTCCGGCAAAATGGTGCTGCGCATGCATAATGCTGTGCCGGTGGATGCCCGCTCGGCCCCCGACTTGTACCACATGGTGGAAGATTTGGCCCATAACGCCAATCTGCCCATGCCGGATGTCTATATTTTGGAGACCGACCAGCCCAATGCTTTCGCCACAGGCCGCAGCCCGGACCATGCGGCGGTGGCAGCCAGTCGGGGCTTGTTGAACAGGCTGACCACAGAAGAGGTGGCCGCCGTCATGGCCCATGAACTGGCCCACATCAAAAACCGCGATACGCTGACCATGACGGTCACCGCCACCTTGGCGGGGGCCATTGGCATGCTGGCCAATTTCGCGCTTTTCTTCGGCGGCAACCGCAACAATCCGTTGGGCATGATCGGTACTCTGGCCACGATGTTTTTGGCACCGATGGCGGCGGGTATCGTGCAAATGGCCATCAGCCGCGCGCGGGAATATGAAGCTGACAAAGACGGGGCCATCATCTGCGGTAATCCGCTGTGGCTGGCAGGCGCCCTGCGCAAGATTGAGGCCTATGCGAGGGGCACCATGAACGAAGATGCCGAGCGTTCCCCCGCCACGGCCCATATGTTCATCATCAACCCGCTCAACGGGCGTTCCATGGACAATCTCTTCTCCACCCACCCCAATACGGGAAACCGCATTGAAGCGCTGGAAGCCCTGGCGCAGGAGTGGCAAGCACTTGAGGCTCCAAAGCCTAGCCCTGCACCGCAGCCCACCAAAGAAGTATTTGGGCGCAATGCTGGGGAATTGCGCAAAGCCCGCAACGAGGGCCCTTGGGGTGGAAGCGATAGAACCGGCCCTTGGGAAGGCTCATCCTCAAAACCAAAGGGACCTTGGGACTAGGCACACACCCAAACACCCACCGACCCTTTGACACTTTGTGCCGGGCCGTCCAAGACAACGCTTCGCTTCCACCGGTAGAAACGCTGTGTCCGGTTCAAAACCCCAATCGTCCAAACCCGGCCTTGTCGCCCGCCAAGTGGCCACCACCGTTCTCACCCGAATCATGGATGACGGGCGAGGTCTGGATGGATTGCTGGATGGGAAACTGGGGTTAGCGCCCTACCTGGCATTATCGCTTGAAGACCGAAGCCTTGTGCGGGCCATCGCCATGGCCACCTGCCGCCATTACGGCGAAATTCTGGCCGCGTTGGAGCGCATGGTGGACAGGCCCCTGCCTAAAAACGCCCGCCATTTGCACCACACGCTTACGGTGGCAGCAGCCCAGATTCTGTTTTTGGATGTTCCCGACAGCGCGGCCGTGGATTTGGCGGTGACCCAAATAAGGGGCGATCAACGCTCCAAACGCTTTGCCTCTTTGGCCAACGCCGTACTGCGACGGCTCTCGCGGGAAAAAGACGATTTTCTGTCTGTACCCCAAATCAAATCCCGCGCGGCTGGCGCGCAGCAGCCGGTGGATCGGGCCGTGGCCAACATGCCCCCATGGCTGCGCAGCCGGACGCGCAAAGCCTATGGCCGCGATCGCCTGTCCGCCATTGCCCAGGCTCACATGGCACCCCCTGCCCTCGACATCTGCGTTAAATCAAACCCACAGCAGTGGGCTGATAGACTGGGCGGGATCGTGCTTTTGGGCAATGCCGTGCGGGTGATTGCCGACGGGCAAATCACCTCATGGCCGGGCTTTGAGAGCGGCGACTGGTGGGTGCAGGATGTGGCGGCCCAAATTCCCGCCCGTTTGATGGGGGACGTGGCAGGCAAGCATGTGGCCGATTTCTGCGCTGCCCCCGGCGGCAAGACGGCGCAACTCATCACCGCCGGCGCCCATGTTACGGCACTGGAACAATCCAAACCAAGGTTGGAAAGGCTTATGCAAAATCTTGCCCGGCTCAACTTGCAAGCCGTGCCTGTTCACGGGGATTTATTCGATCACCGGCCGGAAATTCCCTATGAGGCTATCCTGCTGGATGCGCCCTGCTCCTCCATCGGCACCATTCGCCGCCATCCCGATGTGCCATGGACGAAATCCGCTTCCATCGTGGCCGAACTGGCAGCCCTGCAAGGGCGCATGGTGGCCCATGCCGCCACATGCCTAGCGCCCGGGGGACGTCTGGTCTTCGCCAATTGCTCGCTGGACCGGGAGGAGGGGGAGGACATGGTGGCCAAGCTGAATTTGGATGCCATTGGCCTGAAGCTTGACCCGGTCACATCTGAAGAAGTGAACGCCAATTGGATTACCGGCCAAGGCACGGTGCGCACCCTCCCGTCCTATCTGCCATGGCAAGGTCAAAACGAAGACGACCTCACCCGTCAAAAACTGTCGGGCATGGACGGCTTCTTCTGCGCCCGCTTTATCAAGCAGTAAGATTGAGACTTTCAAGCGTCGAAGAACCGCTCGACCATCGCTTGCCACACCCGTGTAGCGCAGGTCGCCCAAGTATTGGGAGGCCGACAGCGTAAGTGCCGTCAAAGGCGCTAGAGCGATTCCATCGCAGATGGTAGCGCTTTAGCGCGACATTGCCTCCGGCCAATTCTTGGATTGGCCTCTGGCCAAGTCCCGTTCAAGGCCCCATAGTTGGCGCGCGGTCGATGGCGGGCTTTCCCAGGGAAGGACCCACCATAAGAGAGAGCGGCCGCATGACGACGCGAATGCCCGGACCTGTTCAAAGCCAATCCGGGCATTCGTTCTCATCTCACCTGAGGGAGAGATCAGGGAGGGGCGCATGGGTTTGCCCGGCTTTATCATTCTCCCCGTGCGGGCAGCCCGGGAGCTCTGGCGGCGTGGCCAGCGGCGGGCACGTACAAACCCGCTCTATGCATGGCGCTATACAGGAACATCCGCAGACGGGCTCACCATGGCTCCGCAACATTTGCGCCCTGCCGACGATCGGCTGGCCCATGATTACTACAGCGGCATTTATGATTTTGCCGGCCAGAGCCTGACTACCGGGGGCAAGTCACCCTTTGCGGCCAACCCCCCAAGCCCCGAATGGTTTGCCCATTTGCATTCCTTTCGTTGGTTGAATCATCTTCATGCTGCCAACACCAATCTGGCCCAGGCCCATTCCAACGCCCTGGTGGCCGACTGGATTTCCCTTTGGGGCGGTGAGTTAAGCTCCCGGGCCTGGCGGTCGGAAATCGTGGCAGCGCGGCAAATTTCGTGGCTGGCCCATGCACCCCTGCTCATGCGCAACACCAGCGATGAGACCTATCAAATCTTCCTCAAATCCCTGACGCGGCAAATGCGGGTGATGCAGCACAATATGCGCTACACCCGCGATGGGGCCCCACGGCTGCTGGTGGCCATCGCGCTGGCCTATTCATCCCTGTGCCTGAAAGGGCGGGAGAAAACCATCCGGCCCATGGCCCAAACCCTGGATCGGGAAATTACCCGGCAAATTTTGCCCGATGGGGGCCATATTTCACGCAATCCTGTGGTTCTTCTGGAATTGCTCACCGACTTAATGCCTCTGCGCCAGGCCTATGCCCGCCAGGGCCACAGTCCCTCACCGATCCTTTTATCTGCGATTGATCAGATGATGGCGGCCCTGCGGTTTTTCACCCATAGCAGCGGGCAACTGGCCCAATTCAACGGCACAGGGGAGACACCGCGCACGCTGCTGGCCACCATTTTGCGCCACAATGAGGAGCGCGGACATCCGCAGTCTTCCGCCCCCCAATCGGGCTATGAGCGCCTTGCAGCGGGCAACACGGTGGTGCTCATGGACGTGGGAAAACCTTTGTCTCCCGGCACATCCGAGCAGGCGCTTGCGGGCACCCTGTCGTTTGAACTGTCCAGCGGTGCCCACCGCTTTATCGCCAATTGCGGCGTGCCGGAAACACTGGTGGACGATTATGCCCCTTTCACACGGGCCACGGCAGCCCATTCCACTCTTGTGGTCAATGACGCTTCCTCCGGCCGTTTTGCCGGTGGTCGCGCCCTACACCGGTTTATGCCTGCCACGCTGATTGCCCCGCCGGACATGGTGACCAGCACACGCACGGAACCGCTCAGTTTGACGGCCAGCCATACCGGTTACCAGCCTGTTTATGGGGTCACCCACGAGCGCAGCCTGACGCTTACGGAAAACGGGTCTGCCCTCAACGGTATTGACCGCATGATTGGCGACCCATCCCAGCGGTCAGCCTCCCCCCACAATGTCGCCATCCGCTTTCACCTACCGGCCGATATTTCGGCCAGTTTTTTATCTTCCGGCCATTCCATCCTGCTGGCAGCGCTCAAAGGGGACAAAGGGTCTGAAAAGGAGGCCGATGCGTGGACGTTTACCTGCGTGGACGGAGAAATTGCGCTGGAAGAAAGCATGCAGTTTTCAGGTCCCGGCCAACCGCGCAAAACCCGCCAGATTGTCATCTATACGACAACCCGAACCGATGAAGTGCGCTGGACCTTCATGCGCCGTCCACCCCATCGCAAGCCCCAGCGCAAAGCAGCACAAGAAGACGAGGCTCTGCCCAATTTGCTGGTAAATGACGACGGGGATACCCTGCCTTGAAGCCGCTTGTCTGGGTTACCCGTCCTGACGGCCAAAGTGAGGCCACGGTGCAGCGCGTGAAAGAGATGGGGTGGGAAGCGTTGGTCGCGCCCTTATTGAAGGTGGAGCACTTGCCCGCAACCGCTCTGGAAGGGGCGCACTATGATGCAATTGTGCTCACCAGCGCCAATGGGGTTCCGGCGCTTCAAGTCTGGGCTCAAGCCAAGCCTGACCTCCATGCCCTGCCGGTCATCACCACCGGCAAATCGACGGCACAGGCTGCGGAAGCGGCGGGGTTTGAAAACGTATTCCCCATTGAGGGGCCAGCGCCGAAGGCTTTCAGCGCCGTGCCAAGCCATTTGGGCAATGATGCGTTTTCTGTTCTCTATCCCTGCGCCCAAAAGACGGCCCATGATGCTGCGAAACTTGCGCAGGAAAACGGGCTCACCTGCACGGCAATTCCCGTTTACGCCACACAGCCGGTTACAGCTCTGCCTGACAAGGTGCGCGCGGCATGGATGGCGGGGAAGCTGGATGCGGTACTGCTTTATTCCCCCCGAACGGCCGGGACTTTAGCAAAGCTGATGGCAAATATGCCCCAGAACCCACCCCTTATGGCCTGCTTAAGTGAAGCCATCGCCCAAGCCCTGCCGGACGCATGGCAAAAACAAGCCCTGTGGCCCGCTTCTCCGGTTCAGGACCTGCTGTTCCAACGCCTCGCGGAGGCTTTGAATAAGGACCAATAGGTTCCCTAAATTTCAAGATTATCGTCATTGGGCCATGGAACGCATGGGCATCGCTTGCCCTTAAACCCAGTGTACCCTATTGCAAGGGGTAGGGTTCCCCCCAGACCACCACCCGCTAAGCCCCCGCGGCGGTCA
The DNA here is from genome assembly GCA_039198355.1 of Pseudomonadota bacterium. Lineage (GTDB taxonomy): Bacteria > Pseudomonadota > Alphaproteobacteria > Rhizobiales > Rhizobiaceae > Pseudahrensia. The sequence continues at coordinate 54,513 of JBCCTO010000013.1, read as the reverse complement.
GAAAGACAGTTTTGATGAAAAAGCCCAACGCCCCTGATAATAAGAAATCGAATGGTTCACAATCTCAATCCGAGACAACATCCCGCGCCCCATCCCGGCCAAAGCATTCCAAAACAACCAAAGAGCCGGTGACCATCGATCTACCGGCAGAAGACGTGAAAAAGAAAGAGCCTCGTTCGGCCGTCCCCGCCGCCCGCCGATCTGCATCGGATGTGAAAGGCGAGGCGAGTGCTCAGCCAAAGGTGGATGGCTCCACCAAAAGGGCAGACGCGCCAAAGACGGAAGCGGCAAAGCCTGCCCAAAACAAAACCGAACCGCCCAAGAAAAGAGACCCGGTGGCAAAGGCCAACACAGCCAAAGAGCCTGCTGGGCCTGAAAAGGCGGAGCCCAGACCCGGCAATGCCAAAACCACGGCCAAACCTGCCACAAGCGCTGAGCCAAAGACGGACAGCAAGACTACGCCACCGCCTAAACCAAACACCACGGCCAACGCGCCAGCCAAAGCGGCCAACGCCAATGAGAATCGCTCCGGTGGCGGAAAATTGGTGGCCGGTATTGTGGGCGGCGTTATCGCACTGGGTGGAGCGGGGGCTGCACAATATCTGGGCCTGCTGGGCACACCGGGGGCAACGCAGGTGGAAACAGTGGCCGCTGTCTCGCCGGGGCAATTGGATGAGGCGCGCAACAGTTTGCAGGAGCGCATCGCTGCGCTGGAAGCGCAACTGGCCCAACAGGCGGCCGCTCAAAGCGAGCAAACAACAGCGGCACCCACGGTTGACATGAATGCCCTCAACACCCGCATCGACACGAGGGTGGACGAACAAGTACGGGCGGCCATTGCAGCCCTGCCCACTCCTTCTGCCCCTTCCGAGACGAACAACAAAGCCCTTGCCGAGTTACAACAGGCCAACGCACAAACGTCAGAGACATTGGCCAAGTTACAGTCTCAATTGGCCACCACCGAGGAAACAGTTTCCAACCTTCAAGGGGCCATCAATGGTGGTGAGGCAGGGGAAACGGCTGCGCTTTCGGCCATGGACAGCCAGTTGAAACAGACCGGCGAAGCCGTTGCTGCCCTTTCCACGCGCCTTGAAACATTGGCCACGCGCCTTGAAACATTGGAGCAGGGCAGTTCTGACGCGGCTGCAAATGATGAAGTGACAGCCTCTATCACAGCACTGGGAGAGCAAGTGTCCGCCGTTCAGGCAACGGTGGATGCCGCGCAGGCCAATCTCGCCAACCTGCAGCAGCAGGAAATTGCACCGCTGAAGCAAAACTTGGAACAAACAACGAGCGCTTTGTCCGAACAGGTTTCCACAGTGGCAGGCCGCGTGGACGGTATGCAGGAAGAAACGCAAAAAATCTCAGCCCTTTCCGTGCGCTTGAACGAATTGTCGAGCCAGATCTCCGGCGTGACGGACACAGTAACCGCCCAAAGTGAAACGCTTGCCGCATTGCAAGAGGCAACCACCACCCAGCGCCGCGCCGACCAACAAGCCGCACAGGCCATTGCAGCTGCGGCTCTAAAGGGCGATGTGGATCAAGGTCGTCCCTTTGAGGAGACGCTGGCCACCTTGCGACAAGTATCCGGTGATGAAACGCTTCTTGCAGACCTTGACGCCTACGCGGCCAAAGGAGTGCCCACCAGCGCCCAGTTGATTGACCGTTTTTCGCCCGTCCGGGATGCCATGGAAAAAGCCATCACGCCCGAAAGTGATGGCTCCCTCACCAGCCGCCTCCTCTCCGGTGCCCAATCTCTTGTAAAGGTGAAACCGCTGGAACCTTTGGAGGGGGAAACCCCCGCCGCCCTTCTTTCCCAATTGGATGCAGTCGTTCAAAAGGGTGAATTGGCGCAGGCCAGCGCACTCTGGCAAGCCATGCCTGAGGAGGCAAAAGCGGTTTCCACCCCCTGGCATGACGATCTGAAAGCCCGCCTCGCCGCCGATGGCATGGTGGATACGGCAGTCCAATCCTTTTTGATGACCAACGCCACGCAATAGACATTAACGCCTCTTTTCGGCCTCCCGCCGATACCGCCCTGCTGGAATTTATCTCCATGATCCTGATTGCCCTCTTCATCCTCATGCTCTTTGCTCTGGCTGCCGCTTTCGTGTGGTTGGCCGATCACCCCGGCACGGTCACCATTGAATGGCCGTGGCTTGGCAGTTCCATTGAGGTGTCTCTGCTGCAAGCGGTCATTGCGGTGGCTTTTTTAGCGGTTCTGGCCACCGTGTTCTGGCTCATCGTGGCGGCCATTCTCAACTCACCCAAAGCCTTTGGCCGCTGGCAAAAATCACGGCGTCGGGACAAGGGTTTTGATGCCCTCTCCAAGGGTTTGATTGCAGCGGGCGCGGGCAATGCACCGCTGGCCCGCAAACTGGCCAAGGACAGCCATAAATATCTCGATGATGAACCCCTGCTTGCCATGCTGGATGCCCAATCAGCCCTGCTGGAAGGCAAACGAAAAGAGGCGCGGGAACAGTTTGAAACCATGCTTGAAAAAGGTGAGACCAAACTGCTGGGCCTGCGCGGCCTTTATGTGGAGGCAGAACAGGAGGGGGTGACGGACGCTGCCGCTTATTTTGCCGGTCAGGCGACGGAACATGCGCCGGGCACACCGTGGGCGGCAAAGGCCCTGCTGAAAGCCCAAACCGCCCGCGGCCAGTGGGAAGAGGCCCTGCGGTCCCTGGGTATGAACAACGCTTCTGGCCTGTTGGAGCGGGGTGAATATGAGCGCAAGCGGGCCGTCCTGCTCACCGCCCTTGCCCATGAAGAGGAGGATAGTGATCCGGATAAGGCGCGCACCCACGCGGTAGCCGCCCATAAATTGGCACCCGATCTGGTGCCATCGGCGCTGGTCGCGGCCCGGGCTTCAAAACGCAATAATGATGATCGCAAGGCCGGCAAAGTGCTGGAAGCCAGCTGGAAGCGCGCACCGCATCCCCAGGTGGGCCAAGCCTATGTGAACCTGAAAGAAGGGCACAGCGCCGCTGAAAAACGCAAACGGGCAGAAACATTAGCCCGCAAACATCCCGAACATGTGGAAAGCCTCTATCTGCTAGCCCAGACAAATCTGGATGCGGGTGAGTTTGTGGATGCCCGCAAAGCCATGGAGAAATTGCTCACCGCCCAGCCCAGCGAACGGGCCTGTTTGTTAATGGCCGATATTGAAGAGGCGGAACATGGCGACCGGGGCCGGGTGCGCGAGTGGCTTTCCCGCGCGGTCACCGCCCCGCGCGATGCCACGTGGGTGGCCGATGGTGTGGTAGCCGATAAATGGGCCCCCATCTCCCCGGTGGACGGGCGGTTGGATGCCTTTGAATGGCGCGTGCCGGAAGAAAACCAGGCGCAGCTCGAAGGTTCGTTCGATTATGCCCAACTGGTCCACGCGCCGCTGCCGGAACAAGCGCCCACGATAGAAGCGGTCTCCACGGACAAAAGTGAAGAAAAAGCTGCGGAGGAGGACGACAAACCGAGCATTTCTCCCATAAAGGACACTGACACTGCAAAGGACGCAAAAGTGGTGGAGGCCGAGGTTGTAACAGCCGAGCCGGAAACGCCAAAACCCTCACCCAGCCCCTTATCCGCGCCCAATGCTCCAGAAGACGCGGATGCGGCCAAACCTGCTGTTGATCCCAAGCCAAAAGAAACTGGAAGTCAAAAAAGTAACGGCGCCATCGAAAGCACCATAGAAGCTGTCAAACTGGGCGGCTCCCCCGGCGCCGTGGCCGCAGGCGTTGCGGGCGTCGCGGTGGGCGCGGTTACAGAGCCCAACCCGGTGGAACAAGCGGTCAATGCCATGGGACCCATGACCAACCCACCCGCCAGCACCTCACCTAAACCGCAGGAGACACGCGACGGTGGTGCCAATTCCCCCTTTCGCCAGCGAGACATTAATCTGGATGAGGATCAAGACGGCATCATCGACCATCGGCCCGATGATCCCGGCATTGATAAGGATGCAAAACCAGCCAAAAAGAAGGGGCTTTTCTTTTAAATCATGTCACGCTCCGCTTGAAACATAGTGTTACGGGAGTTGATCGTTTTGGGCCTTCAGCCACAATTTCACCGTAAAATTGCCGCGGTGCAGCCCCTCTTCAGGGCAGAAATGTTTGGGTTGCTTCAAAGCAATGGTCTTTATCGAGCTGCCCTAACAGCCCCCAGCCCTTGGGCACGGCTCGGTTAACCCTGCAAGACCGGCTTTGAAAAAGCTGCTCTTCCCCCGAGCAGTCGCACATCTAAGCCGGGCCGTGCCTCACGAATGCAAGATTTCGAGGCGCATGGCCCGGCTTTCCAAAGCGTATTCCATTGTTCAGACACAGAAAGAACGTTTTACGATGGGGGCATGTCCACGCGCGCGGCACCGATGATGGGGCCTGGCTTGCCGTCTTTCGTGGTTTTTTGCAGCACCAAGGCCCGCCCATCCGCATCACTGCGGGCGAGTTCGGCAACGGGCAGGCTGAGGTCAAGAACACCATCCTTCACCATGCCCAGCATGGAAATATCCCGCACCACATTGTGGTAGGTGATGCTTTTACCGCGATTTTCACCCCGTTTAATGTCCACCGCCCGGGATTTGTAATAGGTCACCAGCCACAACGTGGCGCTCTCAGCGCTGTCGGAGGAGATGCGAATAACACCATCACTCTGGCTAACAGCAAGACTGGTCGTCAGACCCTTATTGCTATCCCCATAGGCTTTCAACAGGCTGGCAACCTCTTCCCCCCGCGACCCCACCACATGGGTACGCCCGTTAATGATGGCCTGGGGTGTATAGACACCACGCCGGTTGAAACTGGCGGCGTAGCGATATTGCCGTTCTGTAAATCGGGCCTTCGAAAACGTGTCCTGCCAACCCAGATAATTCCAATAGTCCACATGGAAGGAGAGGGCGAGCACATCATCGCGCTTCGCATAGCTTTGCAGCAATTTGTCTGCTGGCGGGCAGGAAGAACAACCTTGGGACGTGAACAATTCCACCACGCCCATCAATTTGTTCTCAGCGTTGGCTGGCCCCAAACCGACGCCAAAACCCAAAAGGGCCGCGCCAGCAAATACATTCAAAACGGAACGGCTAAGTCTGGGCAAAAACACAACAGGACACCGGGTGGCAAATAGAAACCGGCAGGGCCGGACGGAAATGACTTATCAGGATGTAAGAGCTTGGCCCTGTCACATGCAATTCACATTCCAGTGCAGGACAGGGGAGCAGGCTTGGCCAAGCATTGAGAGGGTCACAGATAGAATCCTTTGGAGACCCAAAGGGCTCTCCAAACTGCCCCAGAAGCGGCCCTAAGCCGCTTCCCTGTTCAGATTGCGCAACACGTAATGGAGAATGCCGCCATTGCGGAAATAATCCAATTCATCCTCCGTATCGATACGGGCCAGCAGGGAGACCGTTTTGGTGGAGCCATCGGCCATCTCAATCAGTGCCTTCATTTCCTGACGGGGCGCCAGATCACCAAGGCCCGTGATGGTAACCCTCTCATCCCCTTTCAAGCCCAGTGAATCCCAGCTATCATCCCCCGGGAAGACCAGCGGCAAGACGCCCATGCCCACCAGATTGGAGCGGTGGATGCGCTCGAAGCTCTCGGCAATGACAGCGCGCACCCCCAAAAGAAGGGTGCCCTTGGCCGCCCAGTCGCGGGAAGAGCCGGTGCCGTATTCCTTGCCCGCAAAGATCACCAGGGGCACGCCCTCATCCTTGTAGCGCATAGCCACATCATACATGGAGGCTTGTTCGCCGGAGGGGTAGTGCTTGGAATGGCCCCCTTCCACATTGTCCAGCATCTGGTTCTTGATGCGAATATTGGCGAATGTGCCGCGCATCATCACATCATGATTACCCCGGCGGGCACCGTAGGAGTTAAACTCCACCGGGCGCACCTGATGGGAGCGCAGATAATCAGCCGCCGGGCTGTTCCCGGCAATGCCCCCGGCGGGGGAAATGTGGTCAGTGGTGATGGAATCCTTAAACAGGGCCAACACGCGGGCCTCTTGAATATCGTCCACCGCTTCCGGCTCCATGGTCATACCTTCAAAATAGGGCGGGTTTTGCACATAGGTGGATGTGGACTGCCAGCCATAGGTCTGGCCTTCACCGGCATCAATGCCCCGCCACATGTCATCACCCTTGAAAACATCCCCGTACCGGGAGCGGAACATCTCCTCATCAATGGTGGAGCGCAGGATGGCGGCGATCTCTTCGCCCGATGGCCACAGGTCCGCCAGAGTGACGTCATTGCCGTCTTTATCTTTGCCCAACGGATCTTTGGCGACGTCCACATAAAGCGAACCGGCCAGCGCATAGGCCACCACTAGGGGTGGAGAGGCCAGATAGTTGGCCCGCACATCCGGTGAGATGCGCCCTTCAAAATTGCGGTTGCCGGAAAGCACCGAACAGGCCACCAAATCATGGTCATGGATGGTCTTGGAGATGGGTTCGGCCAACGGGCCGGAATTGCCAATACAAGTGGTGCAGCCATAGCCCACCAGATTAAACCCCAACGCATCCAGATGGTCCTGAAGACCGGCTTTCTCCAGATAATCCGTCACCACCTGAGAGCCCGGAGCCAGCGAAGTTTTCACCCAGGGTTTCACTTCCATGCCCCGCTCATGGGCCGCTTTGGCCACCAAACCCGCGGCGATCAGCACGGAGGGGTTTGACGTGTTGGTACAGGACGTGATGGCGGCCACCACCACATCCCCATTGCCCAGATCATAGTTTTCACCCTCCACCGCGAAGCGATTACCCCGCTGCGTTTTGCCAAACTCCGTCCTCATAGCCTCGGCGAAGGCCTTGTCGGCCCCCGCCAGAACAACACGGTCTTGCGGGCGTTTGGGGCCGGAGATGGAGGGTACCACGTGAGCCAAATCCAATTCCAGCGTGTCGGTGAACACAGGATCGACACTGTCCGTATCACGCCACATGCCTTGGGCACGGGCATAGGCTTCCACCAGCGCGATGCGATCATCATCCCGCCCCGTGGCATCCAAATAGCTGATCGTATCCCGGTCGATGGGGAAGAAGCCGCACGTGGCCCCATATTCAGGCGCCATATTGGCGATGGTGGCCTGGTCTTCCAGAGTGAGATTATCGAGACCGGGGCCGAAAAATTCCACAAACTTGCCCACCACACCTTTGGCGCGCAGCATCTGCACGACCACCAGCACGAGATCGGTGGCGGTAATGCCCTCGGGCAGTTTGCCCATAAGCTTAAAGCCAATCACTTCGGGGATCAGCATGGTGACGGGCTGACCCAGCATGGCCGCTTCCGCCTCAATACCGCCCACGCCCCAGCCTAATACGGAAAGGCCATTAACCATGGTCGTGTGGGAATCCGTGCCGACCAGCGTGTCCGGGTAGGCCAGCGTTTCACCGCCCACTTCACGGGTCCACACCGTCTGGGCCAGATATTCCAAATTCACCTGATGGCAAATACCGGTGCCCGGCGGCACCACGCGAAAGTTCTCGAAGGCCTGCTGACCCCATTTGAGGAATGTATAGCGTTCGCCATTGCGCTCATATTCCCGCTCCACGTTTTTCTCGAAGGAATTCTCGCCGCCAAAATAATCCACCATCACGGAGTGGTCGATGACCAGATCCACCGGCACTTGCGGGTTGATTGCATCCGTGTTCCCGCCCAGATTGGCGGTGGCATCGCGCATGGCGGCCAAATCCACCACGGCGGGCACACCGGTAAAGTCCTGCATCAGCACGCGGGCCGGGCGGTAGGCGATCTCTTTGCCAGCCGTACCCTTATTGTCCAGCCATGCGGCAACGGCTTCGATGTCTTCCTTGGTGACGGAGCGCCCGTCCTCAAAGCGCAATAGATTTTCCAGCAACACCTTGAGCGAATAGGGCAGTTTAGACACGCCCGCCAAGCCATTCTTCTCCGCCTCCACAAGGGAGAAATAGGTGTAATCCTTGCCGTTCACATGGAGGGTTTTCTTGGCGGCGAAACTGTCTGGGTGATTGGACATGGCGTTGGACATAGGGAATGGCTCCTCGTTTCACTTCCTGCTTCGTTGACCGCCCAACACAGGCTTGGCTGGACTTGGCTTAAACGCATGGCCGCGCCAAATGATGCACATGAACTGCCTGCATCATTGTGGAACGCCGAAAGCATCTGGTCTCCACTTTAGATGAACTCTAAACTGGGCCTGAAAGGCGCGCAAAACAAGACAATTCGCCCGCGTCCGAGCAATAGCCATGGCCAAGGTGGCCTGTTATGGCATCGGCGCACAGCGAGAATGGATCAAATTATGCAAGACGCAGCACCGCATCAGCACTCAACAAATTCAAAACCAGACGCCGTCAGCCCCAGTTTGAAAATGGCGCTGGAAATGGGGCCCGTGGTGCTGTTCGTCATCTCCTATGCCTTTGGGGAGACCATTGCGGGTTGGTTGGGCCTCACGGGTATTTTGCAACAGCCCATCTTTTTGGCCACCGCGGTTATCATGGTGGCCACCGCCGTCTCCATCGGCCTGTCTCTCTATTTGATGAAACACATCCCCGCCATGCCCATCGTCACGCTGGTGGTGGTGACCATTTTTGGCGGGCTAACCCTCTATTTGCAGGACGATACATTCATCAAAATGAAGCCCACCATCGTCAATTGCCTGTTCGGCACGGCGCTGTTGGTGGGTCTGGCTTTTGGCAAATCATTCCTCAAAACGGTCATGGGCATGGCGTTTCCCATAGACGATGAAGGCTGGATGAAACTGACCCTGCGCTGGGGCCTGTTCTTTTTCTTTTTAGCTGCGGTCAACGAAGTGGTGTGGCGCAACACATCGGAAGCCTTCTGGGTAGGCTTCAAATTCTACGGCATGACAGGCCTTACGTTCATCTTCGTCATGACCCAGGTGCCCCTGCTGCAGCGCCATTCGCTGGAAGAGGAAGCGGACACCTGAGCCTGCCAAAAGTCCCATCGTTTGCCAATTTGACCGCCCCCGTCACACGTCATCTGCCGACTTGATCGGCGGATCGTTGTCGTAGGAATTGTCACGACAATACGGGAGATAGGCCGATCAAGTCGGCCTATGACGCAGTTGTAAGGCGTGTAAGGCTAAGCTTACTGCAAAGTGGAACTGCTCTGAGACCCCTCTCTCGCCAGGGCAATTTCGGTAATAGCTACCAGTGTCTCGGCGCGGGTTTTTAGATCCACCGCCTCCAGCAACGCCTGTTTTTCGGGCGGGCCATAGGGGCTCATCATGGAGAGCGTGTTGACCAGGGTTTCCGTGTCCGCCTCGCGCACACCGTCCCAGTCGGCTTCCATGTCGTTGGCCTCCAGAAAGAGTTTAAACGTGCGCAGCAGACCGTCCCGGTCCACCTGTTTGGCGGCTTCAGGATTATCCAGAAGATCATCGGCAAAGGCGGTATAGCGGATGCGGCGATAGCCGTTTTTCGGCTCCTCTTCGCCAGTCATGCGGAAACGGGCAATGCCTGCCAGATTGACCATAATGCGGCCGTCTCCGGTTTCCTGAAACGCGGTGATACGGCCCAGACACCCCACTTCGCACAGGGAGGGCGTATCACTGTCGGCCCCTTCCTCTCCGTCGAATTTCGGTTGAACCATGCCAATGACGCGGCCACCAGCCAGCGCATCTTCCACCATGGCAAGATAGCGCGGCTCAAAAATGTTCAGCGGCATGTTGCCCGCCGGCAGCAACAGGGCACCGGATAGGGGAAAAACCGGCACCACTTCGGGCAGTGCGGCTGGGTCGGTGTAGGTGGTGTTCCCCGCTTTCATGGCATGCATCCCTCTTCATCTGTGCGCTCGCTTGCTACAGCACCTAAGATACCACGCAACGAGTGCAACCCCGCCCGCGTCATAGTGACAACGTGGCGGTGCACCGTTCTAGAATGTGTTACGTTTCGTTTGAAACGCTCTGGTGGCGAACAGCTATCCAGCAAAAACTTGCCGCGCTCCACTGCCTTACAGGGGCGCGGCGAAGGCCGACACCGTGAGCGCAGAAGACTAAGAGCGATTCCATCGCAGATGGATGCGCTCTAAGAGAACAAAACGGAAGATAGGGCCCGACGCCCAGACTTCGTGGCCGCATCCATGGGTCCCCAAGTCTCGAAGAACTCCAGAAGTTGAGTGCGAGCACCATCTTCACGCCATTCCCGGTCGGCTTTAACAATGGCCACCAATTGCTGAGCTGCTTGCTCCCGCTCGCCGTGGCCGTTCAGCGCCAGCGCATAGTCAAACCGCGCATCATGATTATCCGGTGCGGCTTCCACAGCAGCGGCCAATGTACCCAAATCCCCCAGATCAGCAGCCTGTCGGGCCAGATCCAGCGCTTTTTTGAGATTAGCCAACGGCCCTTCAGCATGGTGCTCCTCAGGAATTTTATCCAAGAGAGCAGCAGCCATATCCGGTTCGCCCACGGCAATATAGCACTGGCCAAGACCGGCAAAGGCATCCAGATTACCCGGCTCCCGCGCCAGAACGGCGGCGTAGATTTCCGCCGCCCGCTCATGATCCTTTTCAGCCACGGCCACATCGGCTTCTTCCATCAGCGCGGCAGCATCGGCAGCCGCCGTGGTGGGGCCTGCCACTTTTTCGATGAAAGCCCGCACCTCCGCCTCCGGCTTATTGCCCATAAAGGCCTCCGCCGGGCGACCGTCCACAAAAGCCACCACAGCCGGGATGGACTGAATGCCCATCTGCTGAGAAACCTGCGGGTGGGCCTCCACATCCATCTTGGCCAGCGTGATGTTACGCCCCGTGGCGGCAACTTCCGTCACGACCCGCTCAATCACCGGCCCTAAATCTTTACACGGCCCGCACCAGGGTGCCCAAAAGTCCACCACCACAGGACCGTGGCGGGAAGCTTCAATCACTTCGCTCATGAAACTTGCGGTGGTGACATCTTTGACAGCGGCACCAGCAGCAGCGGGAGCGCCCCCCATGCTACCGCCATAGGCCGCGCCGGTTCCTCCCATGGTCTGACCGCCCATGGTGGTGTTCACCGCGTAGGGTTGGTTGCTCTTATATTCATTATCCATAACGGTCTGTCCTCCGCGTCAGCTTTCAGGTTCCGAAGCCTGAGTTCACACACTACATGGCATGTGATGACACAAATGCAATGCGCCCTTCGGGCTGTGGTGCAATGCGCTCTTCGGGTTGCGGTGCAATCTGCCCTTCTGGCGAAGTCTTCTCTCAATCCGTGGGCGCATCCAAGTCAACAATCAGGGGCTCATGATCGCTGGCCCGTACCACGGTCAACAGATCATCCCGGGCGATTGTGGTGGTGGCAGCATTGGTCATGGGATGGCAATTGAGTTTGTCATGGGCCATCAAGCGCGCATCCATGGCAAAACGGACAGCCCCTGCCCTGTCATTCAACACGCCAAAGGCGGTGACCGAGCCCGGCGTAACTCCCAAATACTCTTCCATTTTTTCAGCACTGCCAAAGGAAAGGCGGCCAGATGCGCCCAGCAATTTGTGCAGGGTTTTCAAATTCACCTCGCTGTCTTCCTGGGCTGTTAGCAGGAAATAATTGCCCTTTTTATCTTTCAAAAACAGATTTTTCGTGTGACCTCCCGCCAACGTGCCCCGCAAGGCTTGGCTTTCGTCTACTGTGAACACGGGCTCATGGTCTTTCGTCACCGCATCAAACCCGCAGCCGCCCAACCATTCCAGCAGGCTATCACGGGTCATGGGCGCTGGCGGCAAGGGTAAAAGCGAGGTTTCAGACATATCATCGGGTTCCAACTGACCTAGTCACGCCGCCGTATCACGCCCCATTTCCCCTGCAAAGAAAAGACAAGCCCGAACGGCAAGGAAGCGACAAAAACCACCCATTTTCATCTTGCAATCTCAAAACCCTTGGCTCATAAGGCCGCTGTTGGCCCATTGCGCCAACCGCCGAGCGGGCGTAGCTCAGGGGTAGAGCACAACCTTGCCAAGGTTGGGGTCGTGAGTTCGAATCTCATCGCCCGCTCCAAGTTTTCTAAAAATGCCGGTTTTTAACGTCTGCTGTGTACGCGGCTTCGCACCTATGCGGGCGCCTGAACAAAAAAGGGGCAGCTTGCGCCGCCCCCTTCTTGGGTTCAGTAATGAACGGTTGGATTATTTAATCCACTCGTTCACCGTGTCCATGTTGGCTTTCACCCACTCTTCGGCCACATCCTGTGGGTCCATTTCGTCGCGACCGATTTTCAAAATCCAACCGTTGACGACAGCAGGGTCCAGTTTGATCTGGGACAGGAACTTGGCCGCAGCCGGGTTACGCTGTTCCAGAGACTTGGAGTAGGACACGAAAATTTGTGCGTCCGGTGTGGCGCAACCGGCTTTGGAGGATTCCAACCAGTCTTCACCGTCCAAATTCAGCTCCATGCAGCCTTCCGTGTGAGCAGGCTCGTTCAGGGGCGTGATTTCATAGGCGGCGTGAATCCATTCCGGTGTCCAGTAATAGAACAGAATGGGCTTCTGGTTGCCGTAATTGGCCTTCAACTGAGCCTTGAACGTGGCGTCAGAGATGATGTTTGGCTCCCAAAGTTCGGACAAGCCGTAGTCTTTCATCTTCACCTGCCAGATTTTCGTGGATTTCCACGAGGCATCACCGGCCCAATATTCACCTTTGCCGTTGCCGTCCGTATCGAACATGGCGGCGATTTCGGGGTTTTTCAGGTCTTCGAAAGACTTGATTTTGTCGGACATATAGGAAGGCACAAACATTTTCTGGGTGCCCAGATAGGGTTGGTTGTGGCCGACCGTCTTGGCGTCCTTGATGTATTTGTCCCACGGGCCCTGCTGGTTGGGCATCCACATGTCTGTCCACACGTCAGCGGAACCGTCGCCCTTATCCATACCCGCGCCAATGATCGCCTGGTCGGACAGACCTTTGACGATTTCAGCTTCGGAACCCAGAGGACCGGTAATCACGGCCTGGATCACATGGGCAATGGCTTTGGCACCCGTCCAGTTCAGATCAGAGATGGCGACCTTGGCTGGGCCCTGTGCAGCCGCGCCGGCCAGCGTGGCGGCGGAAAAGGCTGCAGACAGCATAAGTGTTTTAATGAGTTTCATTGGTTTCTCCCTTTGTTGAACTCACAGTTGGTGGATTCGCCCGTCACTCTGGCGGGCAAATCCAGTTAATCTTTGACGGTGTTTGCTTTTTGCACCACGCGGTCAATCATCATGGCCAAGAGCGCGATGCCAATCCCCGCCAATACACCGGCGCCCGTGCGTGTGTTGGCAAGGGCCTCCGTTACGATAAAGCCCATGCCTCCGGCGCCGATCAGCGCGGCCACAACCACCATGGACAGGCTCATCATGACCACCTGGTTTACACCCGCCATAATAGAGGCAAGCGCCAGCGGCAGTTCCACTTTGGTGAGAAGCTGACGCGGGTTTGCCCCAAAAGCAAGGGCGGCTTCCTTGGTGCTTTCGGGCACCTGTTTGATGCCTAGTGCCGTCAACCGCACCATGGGCGGCATGGCAAAAATCACCGTGGCCAAAATGCCGGGCGGTTTACCGATGGAGAAGAACGCCACGGCTGGCAGAAGATACACAAAGGACGGGATGGTCTGCATGATGTCCAAAATGGGCGTCACGATGGCTTGGCCCCGTTTGGATTTTCCCACCCATATGCCCAGCGGCAGGCCAAAAACCACGCAGATGATTGAGGCTGCCGCCACCAGAGACAGCGTATCCATGGCCGTTTGCCAGAAGCCGAACAGGGCCAGATAGGCTAGCGATGCGCCCACAAATATGGTCACTCTTGATCCAGCCAAATAATAGGAAAGCGCCAATATCCACCCGGCTGTGATGATCCACGGCGTGCCCACAAAGACGGCTGTGATGCCCGACAGCATGGTGCGCAGGAAAGCCGTAATTCCATCGAAAAAGAAGCCGTAAAAAGCGGTCAGATAGCCGATGCTGTCATCGATTTTTTGTGCCGCCCATTTGTTCAAATCAAGCGGCGGCAAGCCATCGCGCGGCGGTGTAAGTTTGACGAACCGGTTACCGTTTTCATCGCGGGGATAGGTGACTTCCGGCCCCCGGTCGATCCAAAAAAGCGTGGGAAATTCGCCAATGATCGCGCAATCAAAGCGGTCTTTAAAAGGCACTTCTTCGCCCCGTTCCACAGCTCGGGTCTGTTTTACACATTCCCGCCGCTCTGGCGCAAACTGTGTTGTGCGATAAAGCAGCAAAGGGGCAATGAGCGACACGATAACTGCGGCGATAACAAGCCGTTGCGTGGTGAAGCCGGAATTCACCGATCGGTCGATGCGCCATTTTGAATATTGATTGTAATAAAGCCGGTCCGCCAGCCAGCCAAAAAGTAAGCGGCCCAACACAAAGACCACAATGGCCCAGATGAGGCTGGATTGAGTCCAGCTTTCATATCGCACCACAAGGAAATCCTTATCGGCAAACGTCTCCGCAGCGGTGGAGTATTTGTAAACCAGCGCCAGGTTTACAGCAGCGACGAGATCGATTAGGAAGGAAATCCAAAACAACAGCCAATTGCCGCGCATGGCGGCCCAGACAAAAGACCCCAGTGCCGCCGCCCAGTTGATATGGCCGCGCGATAATTGGCTCTTTTGGATCTCCATGAACGTGTCAGCGTAATAGCTGCCATTCTGGCCGGCAAAGTCGATAAAAGGTTTCCGGAAATCCACTTCGGCTTTCATGTCTTAAACCTCCCCTTGAATCCCGCGCAGCAGCGCGTCTTTCGTCACAACACCAACGGGGTTGCCTTCGTCCATGATGACAATGGGTTTGTCCTGATCCACCGATAGGCCCACCAGCGTGTCCAGATCATCTTCCGTCCCCGCTTGGGGGCAGTTTTTCAGCGCGGGCAGTTTCTTCACCTCCGCTTCATACTGCGCCACGGGCTGCATAACCGTGTGGGCGAAGATGAGCTTCAGCTTGGAGATACCGGCCACGAAGTCGGCGACATATTTGTCGGCAGGTTGCGTGACGATATCTTCAGGCGTCCCCACCTGCACGATTTCGCCGTCTTTCATAATGGCAATGCGATTGCCCATGCGGATGGCTTCATCCAAGTCGTGGGTGATGAACAGGGTAGTCTTTTTCAAGTCCCGCGACAGGGCGAGGAATTCATCCTGCAAACCCCGGCGGATCAGCGGGTCCAGCGCCGAAAACGGCTCGTCCATGAGCAGAATGTCAGGGTCCGCTGCCAGGGCACGGGCCAGACCCACCCGCTGCTGCATCCCACCGGAGAGTTCCGAGGGAAGCCGGTCGCCATAGCCTTGCAGGTCCACGGTCTCGATGACCTTTTCTGCCAGTTGTGACCGGGTGAACGCATCCACATTGCGCAACTCCAGCGCAAACGCGATATTGTCAGACACCGTGCGGTGGGGCAGCAGGGCCATGTTTTGGAAGACCATGCCGATATTATCGGCCCGCATGACGCGCAGTTCTTCCGCATTCAATTTGCCCACATTGGTGCCATTGATGATGATGTCACCGCTGGTGGGTTCAATGAGCCGGTTGATGTGGCGCACCAGTGTGGACTTGCCGGAACCCGACAAGCCCATAATGCAAAAAACCTCGCCCTCGCCCACTTCGATGGAGACGTCGCGCACCCCCACCACACAGCCAAATTCTTCCAGCACTTCGGCCTTGGAAAGATTGCGTGCTTCAACGGCCTTCATGGCCTCATCAGCACGGTCACCAAATATCTTCCAAACGTTGCGGCAGACAACGACGGGTTCTTCACGGGTTACTGTCATACGCTCTTTTCTGTCATGCTCGCGGTTTTTCCCTTTTCGGGTCGATGAAAGGAATGCTGGTCACGGTACACGGCAAGCGCTTCATGTGACCGTCGAGCCGCCCCACTTCCAACTCTTTCCCCAAATCACATTCCTCCACAGCAATACGCGCCATGGCAAGGGCTTTCCCCAATTGTGGGGATTGGGCCGCGGAAGTAATCACACCAACTTGATCGCGCCCCACAAAAACCGGGTCCCCGTGTTCCGGCGCTTCATTGCTGTTGAAGAGAAGACCCACCAACTGGCGGCGCACGGCAGCAGCGTTTCGTTCCAGCGCAGCGCGACCCAAAAAATCGGCCTTCTTGAAATCAACAGCGAAACCGAGCCCCGCTTCCATGGCATCCACATCGGGCACAAATTCCGCGCCCCGCACCATAAGACCCGCTTCAATGCGCAAAATATCCAGCGCGCCCGTGCCCATGGGCACCATGCCGTGGGGCTCGCCCGCTTCCATCAGCGCGTCCCAAATTGCTTCAGCGTCCCCCGCATCGCAGAAAATTTCATAGCCCAATTCACCGGTAAACCCGCTGCGGGTAAGCATGAATTGCGGCCCATCCCGGTCGTGCAACCGGGCCTGGGTAAAGCCAAACCATTTGAGATTTTCCAGCGATGGCCGGTTGGGCTGGGTGAAAACCAGTTGCGACAAAATATCCCGGGATTTGGGGCCCTGAATGGCCAGATTGGCCATCTGTTCACATAGGGATTTCACCCACACCCGCAATCCCAGCTTTTCCGCCTGCTCCCGCAGGTGCAAGGCGGAATTTTCATTGCCGCAACACCAGCGAAACACATTGCGCTCCAGCCGGAACAGGGTGCCGTCATCAATCACCGCCCCGCGCTCATCGCACATGAGCGTGTAGAGACCGCGATGTTCTGCCAGCTTGGCCACATTGCGGGTCATGCAGTGCTGGAGCAGGGCCTCGGCATCCGGCCCCATCACATCAAATTTGCGCAGCGCGGACATGTCCTGCATGGTCGCGCCGTTTTTGCAGGCCCAATATTCCTCAACCACATTGGTGGCATCGTAATGGGCGGGGGCCCAGACATCCTGGGCCGTGTGATAATTATTGGTCAATTTTGAAGTTCTGCCATGAAAAGCGGATTGGCGGGTCAACCGACCGGCACCATCTGGCTGGGTGCGAAAGCCCACCGCGTGGTGGAGCCGCGTGTCATCTTCATAGACCCGCACATGAATATCCGTGGGGTTCCATCCATTGATGGGGTCCACATCATCGGGGCAGGCCGTGGAAACACAAACCAGATCGGTCAGCGCTTCCAGGACGATATAATCACCCGCCCGGGACCAGGCTTCGTCCGTCCCCATTTCATGGTTGTGGGGGTCCATCCATGAATTGAAAAAGAAATTGATGGCCGGCCACGCCGCCCGTTTGTGAATGCCGTAGGGCGCAAATTCACGGCTGATATTGTCGGAGCAATTGATATGGCCGGGAAAGCCCCGCTCTTCATAGCCCCGCGCCGTGCAGGCCAGCGCAAATGTATCATGCCGCCCGACCGTATCGTGGCGCACCGATAGAAGCGGCGTAATATCCTGATCGTAAAACTTGTCGTGCAGCCCGGGCAGTGGGTAGGCCCCGTGTGCCATGGTGCGTGAGACGGTGCTGTCGATATAGCGCTCAATGCCCATATCCAGCGCATCCGCCCGCATGGCCATAAAGTCAGAGCATTGCTGCCCCTCCACATCCAGCACCTGAATAAGTTGCCCTTTTTTGACCTCATAGGCCCGGGCCGTAGCCCGATCCACACGATATTCCTCTTTCACACGCCCCAGCGGGTCCGGCAAAAGAAAGTCCTTGCTGCTT
This sequence comes from Pseudomonadota bacterium, assembly GCA_039198355.1. GTDB lineage: Bacteria > Pseudomonadota > Alphaproteobacteria > Rhizobiales > Rhizobiaceae > Pseudahrensia. The sequence continues at coordinate 36,939 of JBCCTO010000013.1, read as the reverse complement.
TGGGAGGCCGGTTGGTGCTCTATCTCAAAATGACTGCCGCCGCCCTGGGTAAGAAAGTCGTTGGTTAAAGGGGCCACCAAAACCACCAAACAGGGTTTGCTCACTTTGAAGGTGAAAACCGCACCGGGTTCCGTGTGACCATCAAACAAGGTGTAGCCCCGGCAGAGGGACAAATAGGTGCCCCTGCTTTGAAGCACCTGATCGATGCGTCGCGTGTCAATATGAACGCCGTCCAAGGCGTCCTGCGCCGGGCCGGGTTGTTCGATGGAGGCGCCGCTGCACACGGCTTCTTCATCCATCATGCTGGAGACCCAGAGGGAAGCCCCGCCATCCACATTGTGAACATTAATAAGGTCGCCCGCGCCGGCGCGGAACAATTCCACCCCGCCGGCAGAAACGGTAAACTTGCGCACGGTAGCCTTCTGCAGACCCCTATAGCGCGCGGCAGGCCGATGAAATGGCCTTATCTTGTCAAACACGATGCTGACTTCCTGCGGTCCGCTTCCAAACCGGTGGATGTTATTTTCCACCGCTTGTGAAAATGTTGTGTAACCGGTTACATTCTCACTGCATTAAGACTCCGATTCAGACAATCCGTCAACCCTAAACAAAGGCCGAAACCGAAAAAAGACGCAAGATGGCCCCAAAAAGACAAACAGTACGCGATATTGCCCGTGCAACGGGCCTGTCCGTCGCCACGGTCTCCCGTGCCATGAACGGCGCTACCAATGTCTCCCCAAAGACGAAAGCGCGGGTTTTAACGGCAGCACAACAACTCAACTATGTGCCCAACCCCGCGGCTCGGGCCCTGTCCACCAAGCGCAGCCGCACCATTGCTGCCATCATCCCCACCATTGAGCACTCCATCTTTGCGCGCTTTCTCACAGCCATTGAAAGCGAACTCACCCAACTTGGCTATTCGCTGGTGATCGCGGTGAGCAATGACAACCCCATGGAAGAGTTACAGGCCACCCGCAAACTTTTGGGACTGGGCGCGGAGGGGTTTATTTTCACCGGTCTTACCCACGACCCAGCCCTGTATGAACTGTTGGACCAACGGCAAGTGCCCCACGTTTTGACCAGCGGATGGGACAAGAGCGGTGGGGCAAGGCCCATTATCGGCTATGATAATGCCGACCTTTCCGCCCAAGCCATCCAATATCTTTACGAACTCGGCCACCGTGCCATCGGTATCATCCACGGCCCGCTCCTCCACAATGATCGTACCCGCGCCCGCCGGGAGGGAGCTGAAAGCATCAACCTGCGGGGTCTTTCTCTTCACCCCGTAGAAACCGGCCTATCCGTTGCCGATGGCAGCGAAGCGGCGGGCCGTTTGCTGGAGACGGCACCGGCCGTTACCGCCATCTTATGCTTTTCTGATATTCTGGCCCTGGGTGCATCCTTTCAATTGCAGCAACACGGCCTGTCGGTGCCCGATGATATTTCGCTCATGGGGTTCGATAATCTGGATTGGTCCGCCAGCAACACCCCCCCGCTCACCACCATCGACCTACCCACCACCCTTATGGGTCAGCTGGCCAGTACAGGTCTTGTGAAGAGACTGGACGGGGGAGAGGCGATGCAATCGCAAAACCTGGCGGCCCAAATTGTGCCGCGCCGCTCCACTGCAAGGCCGCGGGACGCGTGAAGCGCTCCGCTTTAACCACAGACCACGCTTAAACCACGGTACGTCTGTAACCACGGCCCCCACAGTAACCACAGACAAAGAGGCCCCTTGTGATTTCTGCTCCGGCTGGCCACAGTTATGGGGAAAAGGGAGAAAGCTTCATGAATGCAGGTGATAGCCAAACGAAAGGCAAGTTAATCTCTCTGGCGGCCCACCGTCCTTTGGGAGACACCGGCAATCCAAACCTCATCGTGTCCTCTACCGGCAATCCGGTCACGCCCTCCCAGATCAATTTTGACCGCCGGGAATTGCAGGCCATCCTGCGCATTTACGGTTTCAAAGTGGCGGCAGGGGAATGGCGCGATTATGCCATTGATAGTCTCAAGGACCGGGCGCTGTTTTCCGTCTATCGCCGCGCCAGCGAAGCACCCCTTTTTTGCATTGAGAAAAACCCGAAATTGTCCCGCAAACAGGGTGCCTACAGCATCACCAACACTCAGGGTGCTGTGTTGAAGCGGGGCAATGATATCGTACAGGTGCTCAAACTGTTTGAAAAACAGCTGAAGCTGGTGGAATAGACATTTTACCACCTGTCAAAGACGAAATTTGCATCCAAAACGCGGGTAAAATCCGGCAATTTTTGGTTCAGCCTGACCCCATGGTGCTATAAGACGGCATGTTTCGCGCCAGCATTCTCACCCTCTATCCGGCCATGTTCCCCGGCCCCTTGGGCCATTCCCTGGCAGGCCGGGCCCTGAAGCGGGGCGACTGGGGGCTGGAGACAGTGCAAATTCGCGATTTTGCTACCGGCAAGCACATGAATGTGGATGACACGCCCACCGGTGGCGGGGCAGGCATGGTTTTGCGCCCGGACGTTTTGGCCCGTGCCATCGATTCGATTGCCATGAAAGGGGCCAGCCCCGACCATGACCCCCGCCCTCGTCTGCTCATGTCGCCCCGTGGGAAGCCGCTGACCCAAAAACGCGTGCGCGCTCTGGCACAGGGCCCCGGCGCTGTGATTGTGTGCGGACGTTTTGAGGGTGTGGACCAGCGCGTCATCGACCAGCGCGGCCTCGAAGAAGTGTCCATCGGCGACTACATTCTCTCCGGCGGAGAGGTGGCAGCACTCACCCTGTTGGACGCCGTGGTCCGTCTCCTCCCCGGCGTTATGGGCAATGCCCAATCCGGCGAACAGGAGAGTTTTGAAAACGGTTTGCTGGAACACCCCCACTACACAAAGCCCGCCGAATGGGAGGGGGAGCGGGCACCCTCCATTCTCATTTCAGGCGACCATGCCAAAGTGGCGAAGTGGCAGCACGAGCAGGCGGTGAAACTGACCCGCGAAAGGCGGCCTGACCTGCTGGAGAATGAAGATGGGTAACCCCATGATAAAACTCCTGCGGCTGGAGGGCGCTCTGGTTTTCGCTGGGCTTATTGCCCTCTATTTCGCCCTGGGTTATTCATGGTTACCCTTCATCATCCTCTTCTTTGCCCCCGATTTAAGTTTCATCGCCTATGCGCTGGGGCCAAAGATTGGGGCCATTGTCTATAACACTGCTCATTTTTATGGAACGGCACTGGCCCTTGGTCTGGCCGGCTTGGTTTTGGGTCTGCCCTATGGTGTGGAGATTGGTCTAGTCTTTGCGGCCCATACGGGCTTCGACCGGATGCTCGGCTACGGACTGAAGCATTTCAGCGGCTTCAAGAACACCCATTTGGGTGATCTCTAAACCACTGGACAAACGGGCTTTGTTTGTCTAACACGCCCGAGATTTTCGAGAATGATCGAAAACCGAAGGATCGGTGAACTCGCCCTTGCAGTTTTCTGCAATCCGGCCTCCGGCAGGTTTTGACCGGGTTGGACGCGGCGCTCTGGCTGACGCAACAAAAACAGCGTTTGGCAAAGCCTTCTCAAATACAGGTGCGTCAACGCCCACAAAACAGGTTAAGTCCCATGAATTTGATCGCTCAGCTGGAGGCTGAACAGGCCGCAGCCATCGAAGAAAAACGCAAAATCCCCACCTTTTCCCCCGGTGATACCGTGCGCGTTTTGGTGCGCGTGACCGAGGGTACGCGGACCCGCGTGCAGGCCTATGAAGGCGTGTGCATCGCCCGCAAGGGTTCCGGCATCAACGAAAGCTTCACCGTGCGCAAGATTTCCTACGGTGAAGGTGTGGAACGTGTGTTCCCCATGTACTCCCCGCTGGTGGAAGGCGTGGAAGTGGTGCGCCGCGGTAAAGTGCGCCGCGCCAAACTCTATTACCTGCGTGGTCGCCGCGGTAAGTCTGCCCGTATCGTGGAAAACACCGGCACCCGCTCCAAGAAGCTGAACGAAGCCGAACGCGCAGCCTTCCTGGCGGAAAAAGAGCGCATCGAGGCTGAAAAAGTCGCCGCCGCTGAAGCACTGGCTGCTGAAAAAGCCGCCGAAGATGCAGCCGCTGCCGCCGAGGCAGAAGCCAAGGGCGACGAATAAGGCATCACCGCTTTATTTGAAGAATTTGAAAGGCGCGTTTCCGAAAGGAAGCGCGCTTTTTTGTTTTGGTGGGCGGGGCTATTGAGAGAGCGTAAGTTCCCCGAATACTCCTCATCCTCGGCGAATGCCGGGGATCCATTCCTCTGAATTGCAAACGTGTTCGGTCTTGCGGCATGGATTACCGGGTCAAGCCCGGTAAGGAGGAGCAAGTGGATATTTTGCGGCTTTAAATTGCAAGTACAAGCCACCTCAAAACCGCACCCGCTTCTTTTTGCTCACAAAGATGATCCGCCCATCTCGGATCAATTCCACCTGTCCCGCATAGGAGAAGCCCGGCTTCGGCCCGGACTTCCGGCCTGCGTAGATCACATGGCTAGGTCGGTCCACCGGCAGCGGTTTACTCACTTGGCGGACCCAGACTTTACGCCCACCAGTCTTGTCGATCTCTTCCACGGTAATGCGCATGCGGTCCCCCCGATTGATGTTCATAAAGTAACCGTAAAACACCATCGGCTTTCCCAAAACCGGCTTGGGCAGATTGCCCGCCTGGGCCTGTTTGCGTTTCACGGTGGCGGACGAAAATTCCGCTTCCATAAGTGGTGAGACATGACGCTCGATGGCTTTCACGGCCGCGGGGGTAAAAAGCGCCGTCTCCGCATCCAGCATTTTCGCCCCCGGCACACCGCAAGCCGCTTGGCCCATGGCGCGGCCGGACAGGGGATCCATGACCTGCTTGCCCTTGCGCACGCTCACATGGACATGGGGGAACTCTGTAAAACCCGACAGGCCAATGGCCCCGAGCCGCTCTCCCCGTTTTACCTGCTCTCCCTTCTTCCAGGCCACACTGCCTTTGAGGAGGTGGCAATATTGGGTGGTCCAACCGTTTCGATGTTTGAGCATGAGGCCATTGCCACATTCCCGGCCTTTCACAGCGCGGCGGCTTGCTCCGTCCGTTACACCCGTATCGGCCATGCCGTCCCGCAGCCCCACCACCACGCCATCGGCCATGGCAATAACCGGCACGTTTTTGGCCATGTCAGCCAGCGTCACCACGCGAAAATCCGTGCCTTTGTGGTTATTGTAGGTGTGCCGTTGGCACAGGCCGTCCAAACGGGTGTCAGACAGGTCCATATCCACCCGGTTTTGAACCCGGCAAGGGTTGGCGGTGTCGTCAAGGGTTGTACAGCGCACGGGCAAATCAAACTTCAAAGGAGCTTCCGCGAAAGCACCGCCCACACCAACCAAAGTGGCGAGGACCGCTTGGTTGAAAATCAGGGCACTCTTGGCTAAAGCCACAGGCATCATACGCGCGATACGGGGTGGGGCGTGCACGATCATCTCCCGTTTCATAATTCAAGCTGCATCAACGAGCCGACAGGAGCCTAACATGGCAAACCGTAAACTTTTCCTATTGCCCGGTGACGGCATCGGCCCGGAAGCCTTTGGCGAGGTGCGCAAGATCATCGCCTTCATGAACGGGAACGAAAACGCCGGTTTTGAACTGGATGAAGGCCTGGTGGGCGGTGCCGCTTACGATGCCCATGGCGAAGCCATTTCTGACGCCGACATGGAAAAAGCCATGGCCGCCGATGCCGTGCTGTTCGGCGCTGTGGGTGGCCCCAAATGGGACAGTGTGCCCTATGAGCAGCGCCCAGAGGCCGGTCTGTTGCGCCTGCGCAAAGACATGCAGCTTTATGCCAATCTGCGCCCGGCCATTTGTTATCCGGCCTTGGCCAATTCCTCTTCGCTAAAACAGGAACTGGTGGAGGGCTTGGACATTCTCATCCTGCGCGAACTCACCGGTGGTGTGTATTTTGGCGAACCCAAGGAAATCACCGATCTGGGCAACGGCCAGAAGCGGGCCGTGGATACGCAAGTCTACGACACCTATGAGATCGAGCGCATTTCCGCCATGGCGTTTGAACTGGCCCGCACCCGCTCCAACCGCGTCTGCTCCATGGAAAAGCGCAATGTGATGAAGTCCGGCGTGTTGTGGAACGAAGTGGTCACCGCCACCCACAAGAATGGTTATGAAGACGTGGAACTCTCCCACATGCTGGCTGATGCCGGCGGCATGCAGCTGGTACGCGCGCCCAAGCAATTCGACGTGATCGTCACCGACAATCTGTTTGGTGATATGCTCTCCGATGTGGCCGCCATGCTCACCGGCTCACTGGGCATGTTGCCCTCAGCCTCTTTGGGCGCTCCCGATGAAAATACGGGCAAGCGCAAGGCCCTCTATGAGCCCGTCCACGGCTCCGCGCCGGATATTGCCGGTCAGGGCATTGCCAACCCCATCGCCATGATCGCCTCCCTGGCCATGTGCCTGCGCTATTCTTTTGAGATGATCGCGGAAGCCGACCGTCTGGAAGGCGCCATCGCCAAGGTGTTGGACGATGGCCTGCGCACGGGCGACATTATGCCAAAAACAGACAATGCAGGCATGACTCAGGTGGGCACGACCGAAATGGGCGACGCTATCCTGGAGCGCTACCAAGCCTCTGCGGCTTAAAGCGCGCTGCGAATACCGCCACTGGCAAGGCATCGTCTAGGCGCTTATATGGGAGGCATGAAAAGTCTTTTTGCCCCCTTTGCCCTTCTTGGTGCCGCGCTCGCTTGGTCAAGCACCGTTGCCATGGCCCAATCCAGCAATCCGCTCTCGGACCTGCAATGGAAAAAGCGCGTGGTGCTTTTGTTTGCCAAATCCCGCAGCGATGCCGGTCTGGACAAACAGGTGGACCTTTTGCGCGAAGTCCGTCCCGATGTGAGCGACCGGGACATGATCGTGCTGCGCACCGCAGGCACGGAAGAAACCCGCCCTGTCATGGGCTACACGGCCCTGCGCAACGGCACGGGCCGTCAACTGCGCGCCCGCTATAAGCCCGCCGAGCGGGGCCTAACGGTCATTCTCATTGGCAAGGATGGGGCAGAGAAAAAGCGCTGGACCAAAGTCGTCCAACCCGAAGAAATCTTCCAAATCATCGACGCCATGCCCATGCGCCAACGGGAGATGCGGGAGCAGGATAGTTAATTATTCCGCGTGAAATCTCACCCAATCCTCCAGCGGTGCCCGCTCCGTCTTCAGTGTGTTCTCGATGGCCGTTTCATCGGCATAACCCAGTGCCATGCCGCACACGATCTTTTCGCTTTCCTCTAAGCCCAGCAGGTTTTGGATTGTGCTGCCATAGGGCGTGAAGGCGGCTTGGGGGCAGGTGTCGAGACCCATGCCCCGAGCGACGATCATGATGTTTTGCAAAAACATGCCGTAATCGAGGATGGACCCCACTTCCAGCCGCTCATCCAGCGTGAAAATCATGCCTACCGGCGCATCGAAGAAGGCGTAGTTGCGGCGGTGTTGTTTGAACATGCCCTCCCCGTCTTCTTTGCCCAAACCCAGTAATGAATAAAGGTCCAGCCCCACTTTACGGCGGCGGGACTTGTAAGGCTCAAAAAACTGGTCTGGATAATATTTGTAGAGCGCGTCTTTGGGCGTATCGGGAGCGGCAAAAGCCGCCTGCATTTTATCCGTAAAATCGGTGAGCGGCTGACCCGTGAGCACATGCACCTGCCAGGGCTGCATATTGGTGCCGGAAGGGGCGCGGGCGGCCACCTCCAAAATGTGTCGCACGGTCTGCGCGGATACCGGATCAGGACGGAAAGCGCGGATGGAGCGGCGGGAGGTAATGGCTGCTTCCACCGATTTGGCGTGGTCAATCATGGTGGGAACTCGGGGTGTGAAAATTACGCGCCACTCTAAAAGCCATGGGCTGCGTCACAAGCTATTTTCATCCCGCCATGAATGAAATGAGATAAACAGAATCCCTCGTGAAATTTTGCTTGTAAATTTCATAGGAGTGATGTTTCATTTCGCCAACAAGAGGGAAAAGCATGGCGCACTCCGCCCTATCCATCACTGATGAAAGCCATACCGTGGCACTGGCGCTGGGTGCCGATGTGCGCGCGCTGCGCAAATCCCGCGGCTACACCCTCCAGGAACTGGCGCTTAAAGTGGGGCGCTCCGTTGGTTTTGTGAGCCAGGTGGAGCGGGGCATGTCTTCCCCCTCCATTGATGATCTTCGCGCCATCGCCACGGCACTGGATGTGCCCACCAGCTGGTTTTTTGCCCAGGACCAACAAAACGATAATGAGCGTGGCACCATCGTGCGCGCCGCCAGCCGTCGCGCCTTGGGCACCCATGAAAGCGGCATTGTTGAAGAGCTTCTGTCGCCTGATCTGGGAGGGTCCTTTGAAATGTTCCGCTCAGAGTTTCAGCCCGGCGCGTCCATGGACACCCCCGTTTTACGGGAGACGGAGGAGGCCGGTTACGTGGTCTCCGGTTCCCTCGACATCACCATTGGCGACCAGGAATTCACGCTGGAGGAAGGGGATTCCTTCCGCTTCGACCACAAACCCTACACCTGGCGCAATTCCGGCCCGATCCCCGCAGTGGTGATCTGGGTGGTGTCCCCGCCAGTCTACTAGAACAAAAGAGCCTATTATCACCAATCAGCGAGTGGAAAATTCATGAGCAATCAAGATCAGCCTCAAGAACAGTCAAAGACCAAACTTCCTTCGCAAGCCCGTGTGGTCATCATCGGCGGCGGGGCCGTGGGCACCTCCATACTCTACCATCTGGCGGAAGCGGGGTGGACCGATTGTGTGCTGATTGAGAAGAACGAATTGACCGCTGGTTCCACCTGGCATGCCGCCGGTAACTGCCCGAATTTTTCCTCATCCTGGGCAGTCATGAACATGCAGCGCTATGGGTTAGAACTTTATCGGGGTCTTGCCGAAAAGGTGGACTATCCCATGAATTACCATGTGACCGGCGCGATCCGTCTGGCACATAATAAAGAGCGCATGCAGGAGTTTGAGCGGGTGGCGGGCATGGGCCGTTATCAGGGTCTGGAAATGACCATGATGACGCCCAAGGAATTGCAGGACCTCAACCCCTTCATGGAAACCCATGATTTGGAAGGGGGCCTGTGGGACCCGTTGGACGGCGACATTGACCCCGCCCAGCTGACCCAGGCCCTCGCCAAGGGTGCCCGCGACATGGGGGCCAAGATTGTGCGCTTCTGCCCTGCCACGGGCGTGACCCAAAAACGTGATGACAGCTGGACCATTCATACGGAGCAGGGCGACATTGACTGCGATTATGTGGTCAACGCCGCGGGCTATTACGCCCAGCGCGTGGGCGAATGGTTCAAACCCTATGGCGGGCGCACCGTGCCCATGGTGGTCATGAGCCACCAATATTTCCTCACCGAGGAAATTCCTGAACTGGAAGCCTGGACCAAGGAAAAGGGCCATAAAATGCCCATGGTCCGGGATGTGGATATTTCCTACTATTTGCGTCAGGACAAGAACGGGCTGAACCTTGGCCCCTATGAGCGCAATTGTAAGGCCCACTGGATCACACCGGATGATCCCATGCCAGACGACTTCTCTTTCCAGCTTTACCCCGACGATCTCGACCGGCTGGAATTTTACATTGAAGATGCCATGGCACGTATGCCCATTCTAGGGTCACAGGGTGTGGGCCGGGTTATCAATGGCCCCATCCCCTACGCGCCAGACGGCTTGCCCATGATCGGCCCAATGCCGGGCGTGAAAAATGCCTTTGAGGCCCATTCCTTCACCTTTGGCATCGCCCAGGGCGGCGGGGCTGGTAAGGTTATGGCCGAGTGGATTATGGAGCGGGGCACCGAGTGGGATATGTGGGCCGTGGACCCGCGCCGCTACACCACCCATGCAGACCATGATTTCTCGCTGGCCAAGGCGTTGGAAACCTATGGCCATGAATACGCCATGCACTTCCCCCACCACGAATGGCCCGCCGGGCGGGACAAGAAATTGTCCACCCTCCACTCACGCCTCCAAGCGGAAGGGGCGCAATTCGGGGCCTATAATGGCTGGGAGCGGGCCAATTGGTTCGCACAGGAAGGCGATGATACGTCCGAAGAAGCCACCCAAACCTGGGCCCGCTCCGGCCCATGGGAGCCGCGCATCAAGGAAGAGGCGCAGGCTGTCCGCGACCATTGCGGCATGCTGCCCATCACCGGATTTTCCCGCTATTCCATCAAGGGTGAGGGCGCACGGGCATGGCTCGACACGCTGACGGCTTCCCGCCTGCCTTCCGTGGGCCGGGTGGGTCTCGCCTATTTTGCCGATGCCAAGGGTCGCATTTTGACGGAAATGTCCGTCATCCCCCATGCGGACGACCACATCTGGGTCATCACCGCCGCCATGGCCCAGTGGCATGATGCGGAATGGCTGCGCGCCCATGCGCCGGACGGCATCACGATTACCGATTTGACGGAAGACTATGAGTGCCTTCTCGTCACTGGCCCCAAGGCCCGCGACATGCTCACGCCGCTGACGGATGGTGATTTGAACAAAGGCTGGCTCACCACGCAGGAATGTAAAGTGGCCGGGAAAGACGTAACTCTGTTCCGCGTATCCTTCGCCGGAGAACTGGGTTGGGAAATCCACACGGCACCGGAGAACATGCCGGATATTTGGGACGCGCTGAAGGAACAAAGCGTCAAGCCTTTCGGCATGTATGCCCTCAATTCCCTGCGATTGGAAAAGGGTTACCGCGCGTGGAAGGGTGACCTTTCCACCGACTATACCCTGCTGCAGGGCGGTCTCGACCGTTTCATCAAATGGGACAAGGGAACTTTCGTCGGCAAACAGGCCCTGGAAAATGAGCGCCAGCAAGGTTCCACCAAACGGTTTGTGACGCTGGTGGTGCAGGCCAACGGCCATGACGCGCCCTATATGTCCACCCTGTGGAATGGCGACGAAGTGGTGGGGGAAACCACCTCCGGCGGCTATGGCTACCGCGTGGACAAATCTATCGCGTTGGGCTCTTTGAAAGCTGATCTAGCAGTGCCCGGCACGGAGCTGGAGGTGGAAATCTTCGGCAAGCGGCACAAGGCCGTGGTGCAAGAAGATCAGCCCCTGTGGGACCCCAAAAACGAGCGCATCCGCGCCTGATGGAGACCTTCGACCAACCTCCCCGCGACCCGGACTACAGCGATACTTTCACCGGGCCTAACGCCCATCCTTCCCTGACAGCGCGAGAGCTTACCGCTCTGGCCCTGTCGCGGGTCCCGGGCTGGTTTCGCCTCATGTTCGGGCTGCGCCAGCGGGTCGCGGGGTTGTTGGGCTTGAAAACCGCCCATGGCGACGGCGGGCAGGTGGGTACGGATTTTCTAATGGAGTTGCCTGTGCTGATCGAAACCCCCGACCGCTTTCGCGCTGGATTGAACGATAAACATCTGGACTTCGCCATCGACGTGAAAAAGCAGGCGCAGAATGTGGCCATCACCACGGACATCTGGTTCGGCCAGGGTGCCAACCGGTTGCTGGGCCGGGCTTACCTCACCGCTGTCAAACCCTTCCACAACGCCATCCTGCGCCATTGGATAGCGGTACTTTCTGACGGGACTGCCAAATGACCAAAATCGTTCTTCTCGACGGGGGCATGGGGCAGGAATTGATGGCCCGTTCCGCTTATAAACCTTCGCCCCTTTGGTCCGCGCGGGTGACGCTGGATGAGCCGGAAATCGTGGAAGCGGTGCACCGCGATTATATTGAGGTGGGGGCAAAAGTGCTCACCCTCAACACCTATTCCGCCACACCCGAACGGCTGGCGCGGGATGCGGAAGCGAGCCTTTTCGAGCCACTTCAGGCCAAAGCCATTGAATTGGCCAAAGCCGCCAAAGGGGATCGGGATGATGTGATGCTTGGCGGCTGCCTGCCACCCCTCTTCGGCTCCTACCACCCGGAAAACGCGCCGGATGAGGGCACGTGCCATTTCACCTATCAGCAAATTGTTGCGCAGCAAAAAGACCATGTGGATGTCATCATCACGGAGACGCTGGGCTGTATCCGCGAAATTCGCGGAGCCGTACGCGCTGGCGTGGAAGCGGGTCTGCCCGTGTGGTGTGGCATGACGGCCATGGATGCCAACGGTTCCCTGCTCCGCTCCGGCGAAAGCGTGGAAGAGGCCGTGGCCGCCGCCAAGGAATGCGGGGCTTCGGCTGTGGCCATCAATTGCTCATGGCCCGAAGCGGTCACCCAGGCCATGCCTGTGCTCGCCGCCTCCGGCCTGCCCTTTGGCGGCTGGGCCAACGGTTTCACCAACGCGGGCGCAGACCTTTCCATCGGCGGCACGGTGGAAGGCATGGGCAAACGTACCGATCTCGACCCCACCTCTTATGCCGACCACGCCATGGGCTGGGTTGAGGCCGGGGCCACAATTATTGGCGGATGCTGCGAAGTCGGTCCCGCCCACATTGCAGAACTGGCGAAACGGCTGGAAGCCGAGGGCCATACCATCGTTGGAGCGCTGTAAAGCCATGTCTTCCGATACAAAGTCCACCAAATCCATTCCGTCCAAAGCCCGTGCCGTTGTTATTGGCGGCGGTGTTGCCGGCTGTTCTGTGGCCTATCATCTGGCCAAACAGGGCTGGAAAGACGTGGTGCTTTTGGAGCGTAAACAGCTCACCTGCGGCACCACATGGCACGCAGCGGGTCTCATCGCCCAATTGCGCGCAACCAAAAACATGACGCGGCTCGCCAAATATTCCCAGGAACTTTACGGCACGCTGGAAGAGGAAACGGGTGTGGCCACGGGCTTTCGCCGTTGCGGCTCTATCACCGTGGCGCTCACCGACGAGCGGCGGGAAGAGATTCTGCGTCAAGCCTCCATGGCCCGCGCCTTTGGCGTTGATGTGGAGGAGATTTCCGCAGCAGAGGTGAAAAACCGCTACCCCCATGTGAATGTGGACGATGTGACCGGCGCCGTTTACCTGCCGCTGGACGGTCAGGGTGACCCCGCCAACATCGCGCTGGCGCTGGCCAAGGGAGCAAAACAAAATGGGGCGCAGGTATTTGAGGGCGTGAAAGTCACCTCCATCGCCAAGGAAAATGGCCGCGTCACCGGCGTATCCTGGTCCCGCGACGGTTCTGACGAGATCGGCCATATCGAAGCCGATCATGTAGTGAACTGCGGCGGCATGTGGGCCCATGAACTGGGTCGCATGGCGGGGGTGAATGTGCCCCTCCATGCTTGCGAACATTTCTACATTGTCACCGAAAGCATCGAGGGCCTCACCCAATTGCCAGTGCTGCGGGTGCCGGACGAATGCTCTTACTACAAGGAAGATGCGGGCAAAATGCTGCTGGGCGCTTTCGAGCCCGTCTCCAAACCCTGGGCCTCCACACTGGCGGGGGAGTATTACGGCGAGCAAAAGGGCATTCCAGAAGACTTCTGCTTCGACCAGCTGGCGGAAGATTTCGATCATTTCGAACCCATTCTGGAACAGGCCGTGGGCCGCATGCCCATGCTGGAACAGGCGGGCATTCACACATTCTTCAACGGGCCGGAGAGCTTTACACCGGACGATGCTTACCATCTGGGGGAATCACCCGAATTGCGCAATTTCTGGGTCTGCGCGGGGTTCAACTCCATCGGCATCCAGTCTTCCGGTGGCGCGGGCATGGCGCTGGCCCATTGGATGGAACACGGCCACCCACCCTTTGACGTGGGCGATGTGGACATCCGCCGCATGCAGCCCTTTCAGGGCAATAATACCTATCTCTTCGAGCGCGCCAAAGAGAGCCTCGGCCTGCTCTATGCCGACCACTTCCCCTATCGCCAGATGGCCACAGCCCGGGGCATTCGCCGAACACCGTTCCATGAGCATCTAAAACAACACGGTGCCGTGTTTGGTGAAGTGGCGGGTTGGGAGCGAGCCAACTGGTTTGCAAATCCCCATCAGGAGCCGGAATATAAATATTCCTGGAAACGCCAGAACTGGTTCCAAAATTCCGCGGCCGAACACCATGCCGTGCGCACCAATGTGGGCATGTATGACATGACCTCCTTCGGTAAAATCCGCGTGGAAGGCTCCGGCGCTGAAGATTTCCTGAATTATGTCTGCGGGGGCGATATGTCCGTGCCTGTGGGCAAGATCGTCTACACGCAGTTTTTGAACGACCGGGGCGGCATCGAGGCGGATGTGACCGTCACCCGCCTGTCGGAGACCGCCTATGTGGTCATTACCCCCGCTGCCACCGTACACCGGGAAATGTCCTGGATGCGCCGCCATTTGGGCGATCATAACTGCGTGCTGGTGGATGTGACCGCTGGCGAAGGCGTGCTGGCTATCATGGGCCCCAACGCCCGCCGCCTGCTGGAAAAAGTCTCACCCCACGATTGGTCCAACGAAAACCATCCCTTCGGCACAGCCCACGAGATCGAGCTTGGCATGGGCCTCGCCCGCGCCCACCGCGTCACCTATGTGGGTGAATTGGGCTGGGAAATCTACATGCCAACCGACATGGCAGCCCACGTGTTTGAGACCATTTTTGACGCCGGGCAGGACATGAACCTGAAACTGTGCGGCATGCACATGATGGACAGTCTACGCATCGAAAAGGGCTTTCGCCATTTCGGCCACGACATTACCGAGGAAGACCATGTGTTGGAAGCCGGTCTCGGTTTTGCGGTGAAAACCAAAAAGCCCCACAATTTTGTGGGCCGCGATGCGGTGGTGAAACGCAGGGAAGAGGGACTGAACATGCGCATGCTGCAATTCATGCTCAACACGCCCGAACCCTTACTGTTTCACAACGAGCCGGTGGTGCGGGACGGCGAAATCGTCTCCTATCTCACGTCAGCCAATTACGGCCACACCATGAACGCCGCCATCGGCATGGGCTACGTGCCGTGTAAAGGCGAGAGCGTGGATGAGTTATTGGGGTCCCAATACGAAATCGAAATCGCCGGCGAGCGCGTGCCATGTACCCCAAGCCTAAGGCCCCTCTATGACCCAAAAAGCGAGCGGGTGAAGGCTTAGAAAGAACTCTACAACTTGCTCCTCATTGCCGGACTTGTTCCGGCAATCCATTCCTGCGAGCTTTCAGCTTATGCCAAAGGGTTACGTCTATATTCTTGCTTCGCGCAAAAACGGAACGCTCTACACGGGCATGACCAAGGATTTGCCCGGACGTCTCTTTGCTCACCAAAATGATCTGACACCGGGCTTCACATCCAAATACGGCGTAAAGCGTCTCGTCTGGTTTGATGAGTACGATTTGGTCGTTGACGCTATTCAGCGAGAAAAGACCATCAAAAAATGGTCTCGTCAGTGGAAAATCAATTTGATTGAGCAAAGTAATCCAGATTGGAATGATATTTCCAATCAACTTATGTGGCTCTGAACGAGGCGGTATGGATTGCCGGGATAAACCCGGCAATGAGGGAGAAACTAGGGGGAACATCAATATGGACCAGGAAGACAAAGCCGCTTTATTTCGCGAATTGCATGTGGCGGGGGACCCATTTGTGCTGCCCAATGCCTATGATGTGGGCAGCGCGAAAATGATGGCGGCCATGGGCGCAAAAGCCATTGCCACCACCTCCTCCGGCTTCGCCTTCACCATGGGCAAGCCCGACATGGGCCATGTGACCCGCGATGAAATGCTCGACCATTGCGAAGACATGGTGCGGGCCGTGAATGTGCCCGTGAGCGCTGACTTGGAAAATGGCTATGCCCACGACCCAGACGGTGTGGCGGAAATGGTCAATCTGGCCGCCGAAGTGGGGCTGGTGGCCTGCACGCTGGAAGACAGCACCATGGATGACAGTCATCCGTCCTACGATTTTGAGGTGGCCGTGGCCCGCATGGCCGCGGCGGTGGAGGCCGCCGAAGCCTTGCCCTTCGATTTTACCATCTGCGCCCGGGCCGACGGTGTGATGCTCGGTTCCTATGATGTGGACGAGGCCATCCGCCGTTTGCAGGCCTATGAAACCATCGGCGCCCATTGTGTCTATTGCCCTTTGCCCCCGTCCGTGGAGGATTTAGCCAAAATTTGCGCCTCGGTCTCCACACCGGTGAATGCCCTATGTGCCGGGCAGTTTACGAAATACAGCCGCGATGATTTCGCCAAGATCGGCGTGGCCCGCATTTCCATCGGCAGTGCTATGGCCCGCGTGACCCACCGTATCTTGGCGGAACTGGGGGAAGCCATGCTGGCCCGGGGCGATTTCTCAGGCCTTGCTCGCTCCATCAACGGCAGTGATGTGGACAGGATGCTGAAAATGGGCGGCGCTTAGCGGAGCGTGCGCCCAACAGTTCTCAAGCCCTATTCTTGTGCCCTTGTTTATGAAACTGGCCAGTACGGGTCGCCCGGTTAACAGCACTCACACCTCGAAAATGCTACCTGACCGATAATGGGGTTCGTTTTCGGGGAGGGTGTGATGGGCCTGATTGATGAAAATAACGAACCAGCGCCGCGCCGAGCATCACGCGCTGGGGGCCGCAACGCACGGCGCACGTTGAGGGCGGGGCCTCTTGCCGAAGACATTCGCCCCGTCCGCCCAGGGCTGGAGGGCAATACCTACCGACCTCTCTCCGACAATGATGTGCAAAAAATCCATGAAGCCGTCCTTGACGTCCTTGAAAACATTGGTCTGTCCCAAGCCACGCTCTCCTGCATTGAGGCCTGTGAGCGTTTAGGTGCCAAAATGGGCGAGGACGGACGGCTGCGCTTCCCGCCCAAACTGGTCATGGATGTTGTAAAAAACGCCAATCGGGATTTCGCGCTGCATGGGCGCAAGCCCGAACATGATCTCCACCCCCAGGGCAAAAAAGTCCATTTTGGCACTGCGGGAGCCGCAGTTCATGTGGTGGATGTGGAGAAGAACGAATATCGCGAGAGCTACCTTCGCGACACCTATGATGCGGCACGCATTGTGGAGGGGCTCGATAACATTCACTTCTTCCAGCGCCCCATGGTGGCCCGCGATATTGTGGACCCCTATGAGCTGGACCTGAACACGCTTTACGCTTGTCTGGCAGGCACGACAAAACATATTGGCACGTCTTTCACCTTTGCCGAAAACGTACCCGATGCCCTGAGAATGCTCTACCGCATGGCAGGCGGTGAGGCGGAATTCCGCGCCCGTCCCTTCGTTTCCAATACCAACTGCTTCGTCGTCCCGCCCCTGCGCTTCGCAGCCGATGCGCTGGACGTGCTGGAGGAATGCGTAAAGGGCGGCATGCCCGTGCTGCTTCTTTCTGCCGGCCAGGCCGGGGCCACCGCGCCCGCTGCCATTGCCGGGGCCGTGGTGCAGGCGACAGCGGAAGTGTTGGCCGGTCTGGTGTTTGTTAACGCCATCGCGCCGGGCCACCCTGCCATTTTCGGCACCTGGCCTTTTGTATCGGACTTGCGCACGGGGGCCATGTCTGGCGGCTCCGGCGAACAGGCGCTACTCACCGCCGCCTGCGGGCAAATGGCCAATTTTTACGACCTGCCGGGCGGCTCCGCAGCGGGCATGTGCGATGCCAAATTGCCGGACATTCAGGCGGGATGGGAGAAGGGCATGGCCTATGTGCTGGCCGGCATGGCGGGCACAAATATCGTCTATGAAGCCGCCGGCATGCATGGCTCCCTCATGGGTTTTTGCATGGAAAGCCTGTTCCTGGACAATGATGCCCTCGGCCAGGCCTTGCGCTGTGTGCGGGGCGTGGAAGTGACGGATGAAAGCCTCTCCGTGGAAGCCATGCGTGACGTGTGCATGGGCCGCGATGGCCAGCCCGGCCCCGGTCATTTTCTAGGTCATGGCCAAACCCTCGATCTGATGCAGAAGGACTATTTCTACCCGTCCCTCGCCAACCGCTATTCCCCCAAGGAATGGGCGGAACTGGGTAAGCCGGACATTGTGCAATTGGCGGTGGAACGCAAACGCAAAGTCCTCGACACTTTCCACCCCACCCATTTGGACGACACCATGGATGCCTGGGTGCGTGAGAATTACAATATCCATCTAAGCCGCAAGGAGATGGGACGCGCGTAGGCCTCCTTCACACCCCTTTGCTCGTCATCCTCGGCCCCCGAGCCGAGGATCTACAGAGGGTGCTAATGAGAGCGGACCGTGAGAGGAGTCTCTTTCGTCAAAACAGTCTCGAATTGATGGGCTTGAAGATCCTCGGCACGGTGGCCGAGAATGACGAGCAAGAGGTTAAAAAAGTAAGCCCTCTTGAAACCCTTACCTCGTTTTGCCTACCCTTGAGGGCGGGGCATTTACGGAGGAATTATCCATGCGAAAACGCGCGCTCGTGACCGCCCTATTGGCCAGTCTCACTTTTGCACCCGCTGCACATGCCGGTTCCTGCCAAGGAACGGTCGCCGGACTGTCTTCCACCTATAATCTCGCCAAAGGGTCAGGCTTTTTAGCCCTGCGCGCACGCCCCACGGCCAAGTCGCGCATGAAAGGTCAACTCTTCAACGGCAACATCGTGGAAGTGGACCGCCGCCGTGGAAATTGGCTCTATGTCTATACGGATAACGATCAGGGCTGGGTGTTTGCCCGCTACGTGCGCAGAGGCTGTGACGGTATTTAATATCCGCTCATGACGTAACCCGCCGACTTGCTCGGCGGGTCTGTCCAAGGATTGGTCAATTCGCCGATCAAGTCGGCCAATGACGACACAAACAGAATACCTTAATTCACCACCCGCTCCAGCACCGCCTCTAGCCGGGTCACGGTGCCGTCCACATCCTTCAACTTGTCCAGACCAAACAGGCCCAGACGGAAGGTGCGGAAGTCTTCTGGTTCATCGCACATGAGGGGCACACCCGCCGCAATTTGCATGCCCTCGGCCGAAAAGCGGCTGCCATTTTGCATGGCCGGGTCGTCGGTATAGCTCACCACGACACCCGGCGCTTCAAAACCGCGGGCAGCCACGGAGCGGAAGCCTTTGTTTGCCAGCAGAGCACGCACTTTCGTGCCCAGCTCTTGCTGGCGCTCTTTGATGAGGCCAAAGCCCATCTCCTGCGTTTCCAGCATGGCATCGCGGAAACCGCGCAGGGCATCGGTGGGCATGGTGGAGTGGTACGCATGGCCGCCGTCCAGATAGGCCTGCATGATGCCGTTCCATTTTTTCAAATCCACCACGAAAGAGGTGGAGGCGGAGCCTTCCATCACATCCAGCGCGCGCTGGGACAGCATCACCAGACCGGCGGAGGGTGAAGCGGACCAGCCTTTTTGTGGTGCGGAAATCAATACGTCCACGCCCGTCTTTTCCATATCCACCCACATGCAACCGGAAGCGACGCAGTCCAGCGCCATCAGTGCGCCCACTTCATGGGCCGCAGAGGCCAGTTGAGTGATGTACTCATCGGGCAGCATAACCCCGGCAGAAGTCTCCACATGGGGGGCAAAGACGATGTCGGTCCGCTCCTCATGAATGCGCTTTACCACATCCTCGATGGGTTGCGGCGCAAAGGGAGCGGGGTGCTCATTGCCCACAGGGCGGGCTTTCAACACCACGGCTTCGAATGGAATGTCTGCGGCTTCAAAAATCTGCGTCCAGCGGTAGGAGAAATAGCCGTTCCTCACCACCAGCGCTTTTTTGTCCGTCGCGAACTGGCGGGCCACCGCCTCCATGCCGTAGGAGCCACCGCCGGGCACCACAACTGCACGGGCTGCGCCATAGACTTCACACAGCATGGCATTGATGTCCCGCATGACGCCTTGGAACGCTGCTGACATGTGGTTGAGGGACCGGTCCGTAAACACGACCGAAAATTCGGCCAGGCCACCCGGATCAACATCGGGGCGAATGGTGGAAGCGGCAGTAGACATGGGCGTTACCTTATCGAAACCATGCAGAGAAGGCTGGGAGCTATCATGAGCGACGCAAAATGTCGTTATGGATTGCTGTCGCAGCTGTCAAATTTGAGGGGGTGGCGGAAGGCTTTTACGAAACTGGTCCCATGTCCTTAACGCTCGCGGGCGGGTCCGTAGAACCACCACTTTGCCGCAGGCAAACGGGCGGGTATAGTTGTCGCATATACTGTCTAGGACGTGGAGCCGCCCTCATGCCCATCACCAAAATTCTTGTGGCCAACCGGTCAGAAATCGCCATCCGGGTTTTCCGGGCGGCCAACGAATTGGGGCTGAAGACGGTGGCCATCTGGGCTGAGGAAGACAAGCTGGCCCTGCACCGGTTTAAGGCCGATGAGGCCTATCAGATTGGATCCGGCCCCCACTTGTCCAAACCGCTGGGGCCCATTGAAAGCTATTTGTCCATTGACGAAGTGATCCGTGTGGCAAAACTCTCCGGGGCTGATGCCATCCACCCCGGCTACGGCCTGCTGTCGGAAAGCCCAGAATTTGTGGATGCGTGTGAAGAAGCAGGCATCACCTTTATCGGCCCCAAGGCCGAAACCATGCGTTCCCTGGGCAACAAGGTGGCGGCGCGCAATCTGGCCATCTCCGCCAATGTGCCTGTGGTGCCAGCCACGGACCCGCTCCCCGAAGACATTGAAGTCATCACTGCCATGGCCGAGGAAATCGGCTACCCCATCATGCTGAAAGCCTCCTGGGGCGGCGGCGGGCGCGGCATGCGCACCATCCGCTCCAAGGAAGACCTAGAGGGCGAAGCGCTGGAAGCTCGGCGTGAGGCAGCAGCCGCTTTCGGCAAGGATGAAATCTATCTGGAAAAGCTGGTGGAAAATGCCCGCCATGTGGAAGTGCAGATTTTGGGCGACGGGCAGGGGACAGCCGTCCACCTGTTTGAGCGGGATTGTTCTGTGCAGCGCCGCAATCAAAAAGTGGTGGAGCGCGCGCCCGCGCCCTACCTCACCGACGAACAGCGGGAAGAATTGTGCGGCTATGCGCTCAACATCGCCAATGCCACCAATTATCTGGGTGCAGGCACGGTGGAATTCCTCATGGATGCGGACACCGGTGCGTTCTACTTCATTGAGGTGAACCCCCGCGTGCAGGTGGAACACACGGTGACGGAAGAAGTCACCGGCATCGACATCATCAAGGCGCAAATCCATCTGGTGGACGGCCACAAAATTGGCACGCCCGAATCCGGTGTTCCCGCGCAAAAAGACATTTGGCTCAACGGCCATGCCCTCCAGTGCCGCATTACGACGGAAGACCCGGAGCAGAATTTCATCCCCGATTATGGCCGCATCACCGCCTATCGCGGGGCCACCGGGTTCGGCATCCGTCTGGATGGGGGAACGGCCTATTCCGGCGCGGTCATCACCCGTTTTTATGATCCGCTTTTAGAGAAGGTCACGGCCTGGTCGCCGACGCCCGAGGAGACCATCGAGCGGATGCACCGTGCCTTGCGGGAATTCCGTATTCGCGGCGTGGCCACCAACCTGACGTTTCTTGAAAACATCATCACCCACGCAAAATTCCGCGACAACACCTACACCACCCGCTTCATCGATACGACACCGGCCCTGTTTGAAAAGGTAAAGCGGCGGGACCGGGCAACGCGCCTGCTCAGCTATGTGGCGGATGTCTCCGTCAACGGCCATCCGGAAGCCCGGGATCGGGTCAAACCCAAACCCGGCCTGCCAGAGCCGCAAAAACCCTGGTTCACCAACCCCATTCAAAACGGCACGCGCCAGCGTCTGGAACAATACGGGCCAGAAGCCTTCGCCCAATGGATGCGGGAGCATGACAAAGTGCTGCTCACCGACACCACCATGCGCGACGGTCACCAGTCCCTTCTGGCCACGCGCATGCGCAGCCATGACATCATCAAAATCGCCAGCTCCTACGCCCACGCCCTGCCCAACCTTTTGTCGCTGGAATGCTGGGGCGGTGCCACATTTGATGTGGCCATGCGCTTTCTCACAGAAGACCCATGGGAACGCCTCGCGGCCATCCGCCAGCGCGCCCCCAACCTTTTGTTGCAAGCGCTGGTGCGGGGTTCCAACGGCGTGGGCTATACGGGCTATCCCGACAATGTGGTGCGCTATTTCATCCATGAAGCCGCCAAGGGCGGGGTGGATCTGTTCCGCGTCTTCGACTGCCTCAACTGGGTGGACAATATGCGCGTTTCCATCGACGCGGTGCTGGAAACAGGCAAACTGTGCGAGGGGGCCATCTGCTACACGGGTGACATGCTCTCCCCCAAACGGGGCAAATATGATCTGGACTATTATCTGGATATGGCCCGTCAGCTGGAAGCTGCCGGATGCCACATCATCTGCATCAAAGACATGGCGGGCCTGTTGAAGCCCGCGGCTGCCCGCGTGCTCTTCCCGGCCCTTCGCGAAACCACCAAACTGCCCATCCATTTCCACACCCACGACACATCCGGCATTTCTGCAGCCACTGTGTTGGCAGCTGTTGAGTCGGATGTGGATGCCGTGGACGCGGCCATGGACGCTTTCTCTGGCGGCACGGCCCAGCCCTGCCTTGGCTCCATTGTCGAAGCCCTGTCCGGCCACGACCGGCGGCCCGATGTGGACATTGAGGCCATTCGCGAAATTTCCCTCTACTGGGAGCAGGTGCGTGCCCAATACGCGGCTTTTGAAAGCGATGTGAAGGCCCCGGCCTCCGAAGTCTATCTCCACGAGATGCCCGGCGGCCAATACACCAACCTGAAGGAACAGGCCCGTTCACTGGGGTTGGAAACCCGCTGGACGGAAGTGGCCAAAACCTATGCGGATGTGAACCAGATGTTCGGCGACATCGTCAAAGTCACTCCCTCTTCCAAAGTGGTGGGGGATATGGCGCTGATGATGGTGTCGCAAGACCTGACTGTGGCCGATGTGGAAGACCCGGAAAAAGACATCGCCTTCCCCGAATCCGTGGTCTCCCTCATGCGCGGCGACCTTTCCATGCCGCCGGACGGTTTCCCGCCGGTGTTACAAGCCAAGGTTTTGAAAGGGGAAGAGCCGCTCAAGGACCGCATCGGTGCGCTTCTTCCCGATGATGATCTGGAAGCCCGCCGCAAGGAGGCGAAAGACGCCATTGGGCGCGAGGTGAACGACCAGCATCTGGCCTCCTACCTCATGTATCCCAAAGTGTTCACCGATTTTGCCCTGAACCAAGCCAGTTATGGACCCACAACGGCGCTCCCCACCCCAGTCTATTTTTATGGCATGGAAGCGGGCGATGAAATTCGTGTGGAGATTGAGCGGGGTAAATTGCTGCTGATCCACTGCCTCGCCATCGGCGAGATGGATGAGCAGGGCATGCGCACCGTATTCTTTGAATTGAACGGGCAACCCCGCCGCGCCCGCGTGCCCGACCGCATCCATGGCGGCTCCGCTGCCGTGGCCCGCGCCAAGGCGGAAGATGGAAACCCCCTGCAAGTGGGCGCCCCCATGCCCGGCGTCATCTCCACCATTATGGTGGAAGCGGGCCAGGAGGTCGCCGAAGGCGATGTCATCTGCTCCATCGAAGCCATGAAAATGGAAACCGCCCTCCACGCAGAAGCCGACGGCAAAGTGGCCGAAGTCCTGGTGAAGCGGGGCGATCAAATTGATGCCAAGGATTTGCTGGTGCGGCTGGAGGGGTAGCCTGCGTCAACACGTATGGGGGCCATCAGCGGCGTGACGCGTTAATCCAGTGAACACGCCATATGGATCGGATTTCCCCCATGTCCTTTCAGCCCCAAAACATCATCATCATCGGTGCCACTGGCGGCATTGGCTCGGCTTTTTTGGAAGAAGCGCAGGCCCGCTATCCGATGGCCCGCGTCACGGGTCTGTCGCGCAGCACGGGGTTCGATCTGACCGATGAAGCCTCCATTAGCGCAGCCGCTGAACAGGCCGGGAAGGATATTGATCTTGTCATCGTCGCCACGGGCTTGCTGCATTCCGATCAGTTCGGCCCTGAAAAATCCTTGAAGGACCTGAATGCGGATACGTTAGCGCAGGTGTTTGCCATCAACACATTCGGGCCCGCTTTGGTGATGAAACACTTTCTCCCGCGCATGGCGAAGGATCGGCGTTCGGTTTTTGCGGCCCTTTCCGCACGGGTAGGCTCTGTTTCCGATAACCGCATTGGCGGTTGGTACGGGTACCGCGCGGCCAAGGCGGCACTAAACCAGATGATCCGCACGGCCTCCATCGAACATGCCCGCCGCTGGAGAGAAGGCATTGTGGTGGGCCTGCACCCGGGCACGGTGGACACGGGCCTGTCGAAACCCTTTCAGCGCCATGTGGCGGAGGGCAAACTGTTCACACCCGCCTATTCCGCCAGCGCCATGCTGGATGTGCTGGAAAAACTGGACGGAAGCCAGACCAGCTGGGTGTTTGATTTTGCCGGCGAAGCGGTCCACCCCTAACGACCTGTTAACCCTGTCTCCACCTGCGCGACTTATCCTGCCAGTGACAACCCAAGCTGGAACGGGCACCCATGAGCAGGCGGCTACGCGACTATTCCCGGTTGATGAAAGCGGCGGACCCAGTAACCATACTATCAAAGATCGTCAGTTCTACCGAAGACATGCTCACCGTCGCGCCCAATGATCGGGCGCGCGTGCAGGTGTTGAGCCTCATGGGTCTCGCCCACCATCGCACGGGCAATAATGACGAAGCCCTGTGCTGCTTTGCCCGCGCTTTCCACATGAATGGTTCTGTGGAAGCGCTGAAGAACGCTTTGGTAAGCGGCAGCGCCTTGAAGTCTTCAACGGCCAAACAAGCTATGGCTGGACTTTTGCTGGCAGCGGCTAAACGGCTTGAAGCAATGGATGACAGTACAGAACGCGCCGACTTGGCCGATGCCCTTTGCCATGCCCACGGCCATGGCGGTAACCTCAAACAGGCCCAGCGTTTTGGCAGTGTCGCTTTGACGGTAAAACATCGGCAGGCCATGACCCAGAACAACAAGCTGCTCCGCCTCGGCAAAATTCACGCCCGACCGTTTGATTTCAACGCGCCCCACAAAAACGTCATCGCCTTCGCCCTGTTCGGCGACAAGCGGCACTACACGGATATGGCCATCGAAAACATGCAGGCGCTCCGCCATGTCTACCCCGGCTGGTCCGCCCGCTTTTACGTGGACAAGACCGTGCCCATGTCGGTGATCGAGGAATTGGCCCGGCGGGGGGCTGATATTCGCATTCGTAAGGATAGGAACGACTGGCGCACCATGTCCGGCATGTTCTGGCGCTTTGCCGTGGCAGCAGACCCGGCGGTGGATTTCTTCCTCATCCGCGATTGCGATGCACTCATCAACGTGCGCGAGAAAGTGGCGGTTGATGAATGGGTGGCGAGCCACAAAGGCTTCCACATCATCCGCGATTTCTTCACCCATTCAGAACTGGTGCTGGGCGGGTTATGGGGCGGGCGCGGCGGGGCCTTGTCCAATATGGAAAAAGCCGGGGCAGCATTTCTCAAACAGGCCGACCATGGCGTGGGCCGGGGCAATTACGATCAGGTCTTCCTGCGCAACCACATTTGGCCCCTCATCGCCCCCCACGCACTGGAGCATGACAGCCAATTTGTCAGTCCCACCGGGCACGGTCAGCCCTTCCCATCCTTCGGCACCATGCACCCCACCCGCCATGTGGGGCAGGACATGAACATCTTCAAAAACCGCTAAACCATGCAAGCACAGCAGCAGGTCAAGAAGTGGGCGGTAGGCTCTCCACGAACCGCTTCACCAAAGGCAGTGTCTTCTCCACCATGATCTTCACCCCGTCTGCATTGGGGTGGATGCCGTCAGGCAGCAAAAACTCGGGTTTGGTGAGCACGCCGTCTAAAAAGAAGGGGTAGAGGGGCAGGTCATATTTTTCGGACAGCTCTCCATAGATGGGGTTGAACTTGGCCTCATAGTCCGCACCCATATTGGGCGGGGCCAACATGCCAAAAAGGGCCACTTTGATGCTCCGGCTCTGAAGCTGTTCGATCATGGTCGTCAGATTATTGCTTGTGGTTTCCGGCGGCAGGCCGCGCAGCGCATCATTGGCGCCCAATTCCAGCAGCACAGCGTCGGTGCCCTCCGGCACAGACCATGCCAGCCGGGCCAGACCGCCGCTGGTGGTATCGCCGGAGACACCGGCTCCAATGATCTGCGCTTTCACCCCCGCCGCATCCAACGCTTTTTGCAGTTGGGCGGGATAACCCTCCGCCTGGGGCAGTTGATAAGCGGCCACCAGCGAATCGCCCAGCACCACAATTTTGGGAGGCTGTTCAGCCCGCACCGTGCCTGCGGCCACAACGAGTGCCGTTAAGGCTGCGGCAACCAAACGTGACAAATTGGTAAGGAACACTTTCAAACCTCAAAAAGCCGACCCATATGCAACAAACCATATAGTGATGCATTGCTCTGCGAACAGGGGCGCACGTTTCCTGTTTTGATCGATCCGGTTTGTCTGACATCCGCCCATGTCCACCAATCTATGCCCACGAAGTGTGATTTGATTATGCCCACCAGCGATACCGTCATCCATCTGGACGATATTCACCTCACCCTCGGCGAAGGGGCTTCCAAGGTCCATGTGCTGCGGGGTATTTCGCTGGATGTGGCAGGGGGCGAAAGCGTGGGGGTTGTGGGCCCGTCCGGTTCTGGCAAATCCACATTACTGATGGTGATGGCCGGTTTGGAACGGGTGGACACGGGCAAGGTGCATCTGGCGGGTGAAGACTTTTCGGTGCTGGATGAAGATGGCCTTGCCGCCTTCCGGGGCCGCAATATCGGCATCGTCTTTCAATCCTTCCACCTCATCCCCAACATGACCGCGCTGGAAAATGTGGCTGTGCCGCTGGAGCTGGCGGGCACGCCCGATGCCTTTGAAAAGGCCAAGGCGGAACTGGAGGCGGTGGGGCTGGGTGAACGACTCACCCACTACCCCAAACAAATGTCCGGCGGCGAACAGCAGCGCGTGGCCATGGCGCGGGCGCTGGCGCCGGACCCCAAAATTCTGGTGGCGGACGAACCCACCGGCAATCTGGACGAAACCACGGGCGCGCAGATTTCAGAATTGCTTTTCGCCAAACAGCGGGAGCGGGGCATGACGCTGGTGCTGGTCACCCACGATCCGGGCCTTGCCCGCCAGTGCGACCGCACCCTTCGGGTCCGCGCCGGTGAAATTGAGTATGACGAAGCTCTCGCGGTGGCATCATGACCGACATCACCTCTGAAGGGCTCGAAAACCGCACGGCGACAAACGAAAGCCGGTCCGCCGTCACCACGGGCCTGGCGCTGAAATTTGCGCTGCGGGAATTGCGCGGCGGCCTTTCCGGTTTCTACATTTTCCTTGCCTGTATCGCGCTGGGCGTGGCAGCCATTTCCGGCGTCAACGCGGTGGCACTTTCCATTACCTCCGGCATTTCCCAGGAAGGCCGCACGCTTTTGGGGGGTGACATCGCCTTCACCACCACACAACGCCCGCTGGCAACCGACGAGCGGACTTATGTGGAGGGCTTAGGGGCCACTTCCAGCGCCGTCACCATGCGCGCCATGGCCCGCACGGTGGACGGGTCTGAACAGGCATTGGTGGAATTGAAATCGGTCAACGATGCATGGCCGTTAATCGGCAATTTCACCACTGAGCCACCCCAAGCGGCCACACGCCTGCAGGAAGACAACGTGGTCGTCGTGGAACCCCTATTGCTCACGCGCATGGGGTTGAAACTGGGTGATTCCCTCAATATCGGCTCCGCCACGGCGGAAATCATTGGCACCATCACCAACGAGCCGGACCGCATTTCCGACAATTTTGCCCTCGGCCCCAAATTGCTCATGGGCAAATCCACCTTGGACGCATCCCAATTGGTGCGGCCCGGCTCCCTTTTGCGATATACCGAGCGGGTGGCTGTAGACGACATCAGCGAAGATGCCCTCAAGGCCCTGGTGGCGCAGACAAAAGAACAGTTCCCCGATGCGGGCTGGCGCATTCGTTCGCGGGGCAATGCCGCCCCGGCACTCACCCGCAATGTGGACCGGTTTTCGCAATTTCTCACGCTCGTGGGCCTCACCGCGCTGATCGTGGGGGGTGTTGGCGTGGCCAATGCCGTGCGCGCCTTTTTGGACACCAAGTCTGGGGTGATCGCTTCGTTCAAGAGCCTTGGTGCTCCTGCATGGTTCACCTTCAGTGTCTATCTCATTCAGATTTTGCTTTTGGCCATGGTGGGCATTGCCATCGGTCTTGCCATCGGCGCAGCCATGCCGTGGATTGCCAAAATTGCGTTGGCTGACATTTTGCCCGTCGGAAACGCGGGTGGTTTCCATCCAACCGTTCTGCTTTCAGCCATTGCCTATGGCCTGCTGACAGCGCTGGCCTTTGCCCTGTGGCCGCTGGGGCAGGCGCGGGACATTCCCGCCACCGCCCTGTTTCGCAATGCGTCGCGGGAGGATGCACCAGTGCCCCGCTGGCCCTATCAACTGGCCACAGCCATCGTCGTGTTGGCACTGGCTGGGCTCGCCATATCCCAGGCGGCGGACAAGCGTGTGGCCCTCACCTTCATTGGCGGCATCGCTTTTTCCTTTGTGTTATTGCGCGTTGTGGCCAGCGGCATCCAATGGCTCACCCGCCATGCGCCACAGGTAAAATCCACACCCCTGCGGCTGGCGCTGGGCAATATTCACCGCCCCGGCGCGCTCACCTCTTCCGTTGTACTCTCGCTGGGCCTGGGCCTTGCCCTTCTCGTCTCTCTAGCGCTCATCGACGGCAATCTGCGCAATCAGATTTCTTCCAATGTGCCCAAAGAAGCGCCGGATTTCTTCTTTGTTGACGTGCAACAGGCCGAATTCCAGCCCTTCCTCGATACGCTCAACGAAGTGGCGCCGGAGGGTAAAATTCAGACCACGCCCATGCTGCGGGGCCGCATCGTCTCCATCAACGATGTGCCAGCTTCCGAAATTAACCCCGCAGAGGGCGGGCGCTGGGTGCTTCGGGGGGAGCGGGGCGTAACCTACAACGCCACGCTGCCCCCTAACGCCACACTGGCGGCAGGCGAATGGTGGGATGAAAACCATACGGGCGAAAATCTGCTCTCCTTTGCGGCGGAAGAGGCCCGCGAAGTGGGCGTGAAGATCGGCGACACGGTCACCATCAATGTTTTGGGCCGCAATATCACCGCCCGCGTGGCCAATCTGCGCAATGTGGAATGGCAATCCATGGGCATCAACTTTGTGATGGTCTTCTCCCCCAACACCTTTGCGGGCGCTCCCCATGCCCATTTGGCGACGCTGCGGGTGGACGGCAATTCCACCATCACCTCAAAGGCCACCGCCAAACAGGTGGCCCGCGATGGCGAAATCTTGAAAACCATCACCAATCGCTTCCCCACGGTCACGGCTGTTCGGGTGCGCGATGCTTTGACGGCTGTGAACGGCCTGATCGAACAGCTCGGCACGGCCATTCGTGCTGCTGCATTGCTGGCGCTAGCAGCCTCCATTTTGGTGCTTGGGGGCGCACTGGCGGCGGGCAACCGGGCGCGCGTTCACGATGCCGTGGTGCTCAAGACGCTGGGCGCCACACGGCGCACGCTCATTGGCGCTTTTGTGCTGGAATACGCCCTGCTGGGCTTCGCCACCGCCCTTTTCGCCCTGGTGGCAGGCGGTGTGGCGGCATGGTTTGTTATCTCCACCATCATGGGCTTCACCTTCACCCTGCTGCCAGTTGTTGCTTTAGCCACCATTGCGGGCGCTCTGGTGCTCACTGTGGGCTTTGGCCTCATCGGCACATGGCGGGTTTTGGGACAGAAAGCCGCACCTGTGCTACGCACCCTGTGAGCAGGCTTTATAATAAGTGCGGAAGAATTTTAACCATGCCTGTGACAGCGTCGGGAATCGTTGCCGCAGGGGTTGGGCCGTCTTGAATTCGTCGCCTTTCCTGCACATATTATGAGGCGAACCAGAAGGCGAAAGCCGTTTGGTAACACTTTCATTGACCAGAGGTCAGGTCGTGCCTGACCACATCCAAGAGGGATAAAATGGCCGATCTTCGTAACCAATACCAAACCCAAGTGCGTACCGATGCCGGCACACGCGCCGAAATCGATGAGGGTTTGCGCAGCTATATGCTGGGTATCTACAACTACATGGCTACGGCCTTGGCCGTAACCGGTATTGCAGCACTCGGCGTTGCCAATATGGCATCCAACAACCCGGCGCTTGCCAATGCTTTGTATAACAGCCCCCTTAAGTGGGTCATTATGCTGGCACCACTGGCCTTCGTGCTGGTGATTTCCTTCGGCATCAACAAACTGTCCAAAGGCGCGGCCACCGGCGTGTTCTATGCTTTTGCAGCGGTGATGGGTGTGTCCATTTCGTGGATCTTCATGGTCTACACCTCCGCCTCCATCGTGCAGACGTTCTTCGTGACGGCCGCTTCATTCGGTGCGTTGAGCCTCTACGGCTACACCACCAAGCGTAGCCTGTCCGGCATGGGTTCCTTCCTGATGATGGGTCTGTTTGGCCTCATCATTGCCTCGCTGGTGAACATCTTCATGCAATCCAGCGCCATGGCCTTCGCCATCAACGTGATCGGCATCCTGATCTTTGCCGGTCTGACCGCCTATGACACGCAGCGCTTGAAGCACATGTATGATGCCGTCGCGCACTCCTCCGAGATGGTGGCCAAGTCCTCCATCATGGGTGCGCTGAACCTCTACCTGAACTTCGTGAACATGTTCATGTTCCTGCTGTCCTTCTTGGGCAATCGCGAATAGGGTCGTCCGACCCCAGATATAAAGGGCGTCTGTTGTAAGACAGGCGCCCTTTTTTGTTGAGTAACTGCTTTGAAAATTCGCCCCGCCACCGCTGCCGATATGGATGCTGTCGCCGCCATCTACGGCCACAGCGTCACCACCCACTATGCCAGTTTTGAGGTGGAGCCGCCGGATGCGGCAGATATGTCGGAGCGCTTTCAGGCGCTGGTGGACGAAAACTTCCCCTATCTGGTGGCAGAAGAGGACGGGGCCGTTTTGGGCTACGCCTATGCCAGCCGCTTCCGCCCGCGCCCCGCCTATGGCTACACGGTGGAAGGCACAGTTTACATTCACCCGGATCATTACGGAAAAGGGATAGGCAAAACACTGGTCACCGACCTCATCAGCGCCTGCGCCGCCCGCCACTTTCAGCAAATGATGGCCGTGATTGCCTGCAAGCCCGATGATGATCTCGCTACCAATGCCAGTGTTCGACTACACCTCTCCCTGGGCTTTCAGCAGGTAGGCCGCTTCAAGGAAGTAGGCCACAAACAAGGTTTATGGCTGGATACGGTTATCCTGCAGCGGGCGCTATAGGCGCTTCTCGTTTTATCAGGTTCAGTAAGTACCATGAAATGCGCGACCTTGGCGCAATTCATGGCTCCAATTAAACGAGATACGCTATAGGCATTGCAGCTTCCCATTGTGGGCCGTTCGTGAAACAGTCATCCCCTCCATGGTATGGGAAACCATGAGGGAGGGGCGACCATGAAATCCGCATCAGCCATAACCAATCCGGTCCCCAGCGACCCGCCCAAGCCGGCGTCCAAAAAAGGCGTGTGGGGCTGGATGTTCTTTGACTGGGCGGCCCAACCCTTTTTCACCGTCGTCACCACCTTCATCTTCGGCCCCTATGTGGTCTCGCGCATGGTGGACGACCCCGTGCAGGGCCAGGCCTCCTGGGCGCTGGCGGTGGCGATCGCGGGCCTGTTCATGGCCTGCCTTTCGCCCGTGCTGGGCTCCATTGCGGACAAAACCGGCCCGCGCAAACCTTGGATTGGCTTTTTCGCGATCGTCAAAATCGCATGCCTCTGCGCCCTTTGGTTTGCCGCCCCCGGCTCCAGTCTCGCCTGGGTGCTGGCGCTCTTCATTCTGGCCACCATCGCTGCGGAATTCTCCACCGTCTTCAACGATTCCATGATGCCCTCCATCGTCTCCAGCGATCAGGTGGGGAAGGTTTCCAACATCGCATGGGGTCTGGGCTATCTGGGCGGTATGATCGTGCTTATCATCGTGCTCCTGTTTTTGGCCGCAGATGCCAAGACAGGCGTAACTCTGATCGGTCTTGACCCTCTGTTCGGTTTGGATCCCGAACAGGCCGAAGGTGACCGGGCCACGCCTCCACTGGCCGCTTTGTGGTATCTGGTCTTTATTCTCCCCATGTTCCTGTTCACCCCTGACCGGGGAGACCGCAAGAACAGCTTCAAGCAAGCCATCAGCATGGGCGTGGGGGAACTGGTGGACACCATAAAACAGGCCCGCCAGCGGGCCGGCATATTCCGCTTTTTGGTGGCTCGCATGATCTATCAAGACGGGGTGAACGCCCTCATCGCCCTTGGGGGCACATTTGCGGCAACCATGTTTGCATGGTCCATTACAGAACTGGGCATTTTCGGCATTATTCTAAACGTGGTCGCCGTGCCCGCCTGTCTCATCGCGGCACGGCTGGACCCAAAACTGGGATCCAAGAAGCTCATCATCACCGCCATCATCATGTTGATGATCGCCACCGTGGGCGTGGTCTCCACCACCCCCACATCCACACTCTTTGGTTTGTTCACATTCAGCGAGGCCGCAAGCGAAGGCTTGTTCGCCAGCGGGGCGGAAAAAGCCTATATTCTCTATGGCCTGCTCATCGGCGCTGCTTTCGGCCCCGTGCAGGCTTCGTCCCGCTCCTATCTGGCCCGCAGTGTACATCCTTCGGAAGCCGGTCAATTCTTCGGCCTCTACGCCTTCGCCGGCCGCGCCACGTCTTTCCTGGCCCCCGCCATGGTGAGCTTTGTGACTTTCGCCAGCGGCTCCGCCACGCTGGGTATGGCAACGCTGCTGATCTTTTTCGTGCTGGGTTTGCTGGTCCTGGTCGGCACGCCCTATCCCGCCGCAAAGGTCAATGCGGCGCAGGCATCTTAAGGAGCATCAGACAAAAAGGGAGAGCATGAAATGCCATGCGCATTTCATGCCTTGGGATCGGTTAGGGGCCAGCATAGGCATGTTCGATGCGCCTTTAGCGCTGATCGGAATTGCCCCTAATGCCGGAAATGCCTCATTCCTGTTAGCACCATAGCCAGACCCGCTTCGTCTGCGGCTTTGATAACTTCATCATCCCGCATAGACCCACCCGGCTGAATGACCGCCGTGGCACCCGCTTCGGCGGCTGACAGCAAGCCGTCGGCGAATGGGAAGAAAGCGTCGGACGCCACCATGCAACCCTTTGTGCGCGGTGTGTCCCAGCCTGCCGTCTCCGCCGCATCCTGCGCCTTGCGGGCGGCGGTGCGGGCGCTGTCCACACGGCTCATCTGGCCTGCGCCAATGCCCACCGTGGCCCCGTCTTTCACGTAGACGATGGCGTTGGATTTGACGTGTTTGGCCACGCGGAAGGCCATAATCATGTCCGCCATTTCCTGGGCCGTGGGTTGGCGTTTGGTGACGCATTTCACGTCGTCGGCGCAGATGCGCCCTGTATCCCGATCCTGCACCAAAAGCCCGCCTGCAACGGTTTTCACAGCGAGGCCGGGAGCAGCTGGGTCAGCCAGTGCGCCGGTGAGCAACAGGCGAAGGTTCTTTTTGCCGGACAGGATCTCCAGCGCTTCTTCATCCGCCTCCGGTGCGATGATGACTTCGGTGAAAATCTCCGCCATGGCCCGTGCGGCTGCACCATCCAGGGTCTGGTTTACAGCGATAATGCCGCCAAAAGCCGATACAGGATCACAGGCCAGCGCTTCGCCATAGGCCGCTTCCAGCGTCTTGCCCGTGGCCACGCCGCAGGGGTTGGCGTGTTTGATGATGGCGACGGCGGCGCTCTCCGCCGGGTCAAACTCGCTCACCAATTCAAAGGCGGCGTCTGTATCGTTAATATTGTTGTAGGAGAGTTGCTTGCCCTGCACCTGTCGTGCGGTGGTCACACCGGGGCGCACTTCCGGCGTGGCGTAAAGGGCGGCGTTTTGGTGGGGATTTTCGCCGTACCGCATGGTTTGCAACAACCCACCGCCCATGGACCGGGCGGGCGGTGTTTCCACGGCAAAAGCCTGCGCCATCCAGTTGGAAATGGCCGCGTCATAAGCCGCCGTGCGGGCAAACGTGGCCTGGGCCAAGCGCTTGCGTTCCGCCAGAGAGACAACAGCTCCCTCTCCCATACCGTCGATGAAACCCGCATAGTCATCCGGGCTGGTGAGCACCGTCACATAAGCATGGTTCTTAGCGGCAGCCCGCAGCATGGCTGGGCCGCCAATATCGATATTCTCCACGATGGCATCATCCGCCGCGCCGGACTGCATAACCTGCTCAAACGGGTAGAGGTTCACCACCAACAGATCGATGGCACCGATGCCGTGTTCTTCCATGGCCGCCGCATGATCCTGCGCACCGCGGATGGCCAAAAGCCCCCCATGGACTGCCGGGTGCAAGGTCTTCACCCGCCCGTCCATGATTTCGGGAAAACCCGTCACATCGGAAACATCCTTCACGGGAAGACCCGCTTCTTTCAGGGTCTTGGCAGACCCGCCGGTGGAGAGCAGTTCCACCCCCCGCTCATGCAGGCTTGTAGCCAGCTCCACCAAGCCGGTTTTGTCAAACACGGACAACAGCGCCCGGCGGATGTTGACCTGATCGGGTGCGGGAATGGAGCGGCTGACGATGGAGGCGGCCATGGAAAAATCCTCATGGGCAGAACTTTAGCGCTTCCATAGCCAAAGCAGCCTTTGATGATAAGGGTAACTATGGTCTGCGTTGGGGAAAGCGAGTCTCGCGCCGCGCCCAACGATCTGTTACGCGAAACCCATGGACAAACCCCTCACCTTTCTCGGCATCGAAACCAGCTGCGATGAAACCGCTGCCAGCGTAGTGCGGTGGGACCCGGCGCGGCCCGATGGACCCGGTGAGATCGTCTCCAATATCGTGGCCAGCCAGATTGAGGACCACGCCCCCTTCGGCGGTGTAGTGCCGGAAATTGCTGCCCGCGCCCATTTGGACCAGATCAGCCCCGTCATTGCCGCTGCCATGGAAGAAGCGGGGCAGGAATTTGAAGACTTGGATGGGCTTGCCGTCACCGCTGGTCCCGGGTTGGCAGGAGGATTGATCGTTGGCACCATGGCAGCCAGAGCCATTGCAGCAGTGCATGGAAAACCACTCTACACGCTGAACCACTTGGAAGGCCACGCCCTCACCGCGCGGCTGACGGATGGGGCAGACTTTCCCTATCTCCTGCTGCTGGTCTCCGGCGGCCACACGCAAATTCTGCTGGTTCGGGGTGTGGGGGATTATGAACGCTGGGCCACCACCATTGATGATGCACTGGGGGAAGCCTTCGACAAAACCGCCAAAATGCTGGGCCTGCCCTATCCCGGTGGGCCGCAGGTGGAAAAGGAAGCGCTTCGCGGCGATCCGACTGCCTACGCCTTTCCGCGCCCGCTGGCAGGGAGGGAGACGCTGGATATGTCCTTTTCCGGCCTTAAGACGGCTGTCCGCAAGGCGGCGCTGGACAGTGAACAAGCCAGCGCGCCGGACATTTGTGCATCATTCCAACAAGCCGTTGGCGATGTGTTGGTGGACCGGCTGGGCCGGGCTTTGGTTCGGTTCACCAAACAATTCAGTGAACCTCCCACGCTGGTCGTGGCCGGTGGTGTGGCGGCCAATAGAAACCTGCGCACGCGGTTGGAGGCCTTAGCTCAAGAACACAATACCCGTTGGATCGCGCCACCGCTGAACCTTTGCACCGATAACGGAGCGATGATCGCCTGGGCTGGGGCAGAACGGATGGCAGCTGGCCTGGAAGCGGAGACCGAAAGCGGTATCCGCCCACGCTGGCCGCTGGACCCGAGTGCGGGCGCACCGCGCAACACCAGTGGCCATGGTCCGACCCATCGCGCCTTTGGCGCAGGTCGGAGGGGGGCAAAGGCGTGAGCATCGGAATCATCGGGGCCGGGGCGTGGGGCACAGCGCTCGCCAGCCAACTGGCCACCCACAAAGAGCGGGTTATCTTATGGGGCCGAAATGGTGAGCAGATGGCCACCATGGCCGCGACCTCTCGCAATGCCACCTATCTGGGCGACACGCCCCTCTCACCAAAACTCTTATTTACTAATGATTTAGACGATCTTTCCGCCTGCGAAACTGTGCTCTATGTGGCGCCAGCACAATCGTTTGGCGCTTTGGGCCCCGCCCTGAGCGCTCTCCTGAGCGAGCGATGCCAGCTGGTTCTATGCGCTAAGGGTATGGACAAAACCACCGGCCGCTTGCTGCACGGGGAAGCCGAACGGCATTTTAGCAAAGAGCGCCTATTTGCCCTCTCCGGCCCCTCCTTCGCCAAAGATGTGGCGCAGGGCCTGCCCACTGCCGTGGTGTTGGCGGGCCACGATCTGGCGACCACCACCGCACTGGCTGAACATCTGGCATCCCCATGGTTTCGCATCTATGCCAGCGATGATTTGACGGGCGTAGAAGCTGGGGGCGCGCTAAAAAACGTTATGGCCTTAGGCGTGGGGGCAGCAAGGGGCTTGGGTCTGGGCGCCAGCGCGGAAGCCGCTTTGATTGCCCGCGGGTTTGCCGAACTCTTACGCATCGCTGTGGCACTGGGCGCGCGGGCGGAAACCTTGTCAGGCCTCTCCGGTCTGGGAGACCTCGTGCTCACATGTTCCAGCCCCCAATCCCGCAACTTTGCCTATGGCGTGGCCATGGCCCGTGGGGAGGACCTCTCCAATCGACCCTTAGCGGAAGGCGTGCATACGGCGCGTGTGGCCCTTCAAACCGCACAAGAACATGGCGTTGATGCACCCATTATCGCAGCGGTGGTGGCTGTTCTGGAGCATAAAATCAGTGCACGGGAGGCGGTAAGCCTGCTGTTGGAGCGGCCGCTCACCACGGAAAGCTGATCGCCTTTATCGAACTTGCGTCCCTTTGCATCT
Organism: Pseudomonadota bacterium; assembly: GCA_039198355.1. GTDB lineage: Bacteria > Pseudomonadota > Alphaproteobacteria > Rhizobiales > Rhizobiaceae > Pseudahrensia. The sequence continues at coordinate 212 of JBCCTO010000013.1, read as the reverse complement.
TGACCCTGCTGGCGCCCATGCCGACATAGCGGCAACGCGAATGTCAGGAATTCTCCCCATGCAATATTGGTTGTTCAAATCCGAACCCTTCAAATGGTCCTGGGACCAGCAAAAGGCCAAGGGTGACACGGGAGAGGAATGGGACGGCATTCGCAACTATCAGGCCCGCAATTTCATGCGCGACATGAAAGTGGGCGACCGGGGCTTTTTCT
>JBCCTO010000012.1:0-74303 GCA_039198355.1 Pseudomonadota bacterium | reverse complement strand
GCGCGGCCCGATTTTCTTTATCCTTTGGTTTGCGGCTCAGCGGTAGCACCAGCCACCTGAGGCGCACCATTGCTGGAGGCTTTTTCCATCACCGCGTCCATGATGCTGGCGGGGCGCGGCAGTGGTTTCTCGAAGAAACCCAGGGCCGGCATAATCACCAGGAAATGGAAGAAGTACCAGAATGTGGAAGCCTTCGTCAGCGGGATCCAGATGCCCTCAGCGGGGCGGGAGCCCAGGTAGCCCAAGAAGATGGCGTTCACCACAAAGAGCCAGAAGAAGATTTTGTACAGGGGACGGTAGTTGGTGGAACGGACGTCCGATGTGTCCAACCATGGCACGAAGAACAGCACTGCAATGGCCCCAAACATGGCCAACACGCCACCCAGCTTGGAGTCGATCAACACGATTTCCGTGAACGGAATGCCAATGTTGAAATCTACAGCACGCAACACAGCGTAGAAGGGCAGGAAGTACCATTCCGGCACAATGTGCGCAGGCGTCTTGAGTGGGTCGGCTTTGATGTAGTTATCGGCGTGACCCAAGAAGTCAGGCAGATAAAACACGAAATAGCACATGACGATCATGAACACGACCATGGCAAATGCGTCCTTGATGGTCGCATAGGGCGTGAACGGAATAACGTCCTGATTGGACTTCACTTCCACACCGGTTGGGTTGGTTTGGCCGGTCACATGCAGTGTCCAGATGTGCAGGATCACCACGCCCAAAATCATGAAGGGCAGCAGGTAATGCAGGGAGAAGAAGCGGTTTAGCGTGGCATTACCTACCGCATAACCGCCCAACAGGAATTCGCGCACCGTTTCACCAACCACCGGAATGGCGGAGAAGAAGGACGTAATCACCTGCGCGCCCCAGTAGGACATCTGGCCCCAAGGCAGCACGTAGCCCATGAAGGCGGTGGCCATCATCAACAAGTAGATGACAACACCCAAAATCCACAGCACCTCACGCGGCGCTTTATAGGAGCCATAATAAAGACCGCGGAAAATGTGGATATATACTGCCAAGAAGAACATGTGCGCACCAACGACGTGCCAGCTTTGCAGGGTGTTGCCGTAGGCCACATCACGACGCAACAGATGGACACTGTCGAAGGCCAGTTTAGCGTCTGGCACATAGTGCATGGCGATCACGATGCCGGTGATGATCTGGGAAACCAGCATCACCATCAAAATACCGCCGAAAGTGTAGAAACTGTTCAAGTTCCGGGGCACAGGAAATGACACAAAGCTGTCATGCATAAGCCGGGCGACGGGAAGCCGCTCGTCCATGAATTTCCCGAAACCGGAAGTTGGTTTGTAAGTGGAATGTCCGCTCATAAATTATGCCTCCTGTCCGATAACAAGTTTATCCGCGCTTGTGAAAACAAACGGCGGTAGCGGCAGATTGGTGGGCGCCGGCCCCTTGGTCACACGACCCGTCACGTCAAACACGGACCCATGGCAGGGGCAAAGCCAGCCATCGAGACCCGCAGCTTCAACCTTGGTGGGCACGCAACCCAAATGCGTGCAGTTTGCGCCCACAATGGTCCATTCCGCCTCTGCGCCTTCTGCCGCTGCAATGCGCTCGTCCGCAGGGGTATAATCGCGAAATGCGGTCTGCGGCGCATCTTTAGCTGCAGACACTTCGTCAGCCGTCAAATGACGGATGAAATAGGGTTTGCCACGCCAGGTCACCACGATCTGCATACCGGGCTCGATTGCAGAGACGTCAATTTCTGCCGGTGCACCAGCAGCCTTCTCCCGCTCATTGGGGGCCAGCTGCGCAACCAGTGGCCACACAATGCCACCCACAGCAACCACACCGGCGGCGCCGGTGGCTATGTAAAGAAAATCGCGGCGGGTCGGTTCGCCGGCGTCTACATCACTCATATTACGTCCTCTGCGGATAATACCCTTAAGGGCCCTTTGTTGTGTTGCTTATTCAGCGAAAAGCTGACATTTTGACACTAGTTTTGCGTGCAAACACAACCGGCATCCCTCTCGGTTCGTCTAGCCATCATATGGGTGTCTTGTCCAGCGCTCATAGGCCTGCGCGACAATCTTGCATCGGCAAATTGTCGCTTTTTGCGTGGAAATACCGGCGGTTGCCGCCGATGGCCGGTCTCATATCAGACTAAAGAACACCTCGGCCCCGTCCGGCCGCCTTTAGCGCTTTTTTCACTCCCTAAAGCTGGGTGACTTCCGAATCTGGCAGTCTTTGCCCATAATTCCGCATCGGCTGAAAACCACAGGATATTCCCCATGAAGAGCGCCAAAGATTATATGGATGAGGCTAACGCCAGTGTCCCGAAAATGGGCCCTGAACAGGCCATTGAAGCCTATCATAAAGGCGGTGGCGTTTTCATTGATGTGCGCGACAGCGCCGCCATTGCGGAAAGCGGCACCATCAAAAACGCCCATCGCTTTCCCCGTGGCATGATCGAATTTTACGCCGACGAAAACACGCCCATGCATAAAGACGTGCTGAAAAAGGATGCGGAGATTTATCTGATCTGCGGCGCGGGCGGCCAAGCTGCGCTGGCGGGCAAAACGCTCAAGGATATGGGCTTCACCAACGTCACGAATATCGGAGGTTTTGGCGCGTGGAAGGAAGCTGGCGGCCCCACGGAAGAGGGCTGATTTCCCATGACACCAGCAGCGCTCGTCATTAAACCGGACGACTTGCAGGGCAGAGAAATCGCCGCTCTGCTGGAAACCCATCTGGACCTCATGCGCTCCATCTCCCCGCCCGAAAGCGTCCACGCGCTGGATTTGGATGCCCTGCGCGCCGACAACATCACCTTCTGGAGCGCGAAATTGGATGGAGAACTGGTGGGCTGCGTTGCCCTATCCGAACTGGACCCCGCCCACGGCGAAATCAAATCCATGCACACACGGCAAGTGCGCCGGGGAGTGGGCATTGGTCAGGCTCTTTACGACACGCTGGAAAAAAGAAGCCCGCAGCCGTGGCTATGAAAGGCTAAGCCTCGAAACCGGCTCCACTGATGATTTTCTTCCTGGGAGGAGGCTATACAAGCGCAACGGCTTTAAGGAATGCGGTCCGTTTGCGAATTATGAATTGGACCCGTTCAGCACGTTTATGACGAGGGTGTTGTAACCCACAGCGCAGCCCCAGCAGCTGCAATGAAAAAGATGCCGGTTAGATACAGACCTTGCCTACCGCGCACCTTTCCCCAAATGGGCCACCACGTTTTCAATCATCCTCTGCCCCGCGTCCTGCCCCAGCGACATGATGCTTTCGGGGTGGAACTGCACGGCAGCGACCGGCTCTGTCTTATGCTCAATCCCCATAATTACACCGTCAACCGTCTCCGCCGTCACGCGAATATCGTCCGGCAGATGGGCAAGATCAGCAAAGAGCGAATGATAGCGGCCCACGGTGATCTGATCTTCCAGCCCGGAAAACACAATGGAATTGTCTTGGCATTTGATGCGTGAGGGCTTGCCGTGCATGGGCGTTTTCAACTGGTCCAGCTGACCCCCATAGGCTTCCGTCAGCGCCTGCAACCCAAGGCACACGCCGAAGAGCGGCAGGTTGCGCGCGCGGGCCTTTGTGATGGTCGCCTCACAATCAAAATCCTGCGGATTGCCGGGGCCGGGGGAGAGTACGACCAAATCGGGCTTGATTTCATCAAACGCCGCTTCGGCAATAGGCGTGCGCAGGGTCACCACATCTGCCCCCGTCTGGCGGAAATAATTGGCCAGCGTGTGCACAAAGCTGTCCTCGTGGTCCACGAGCAGGATTTTCACGCCTTCCCCCACCCGGGCCGCCTTGCGCACCCCCCCGGCCCCATTTCCCAATGTCGTGTCGCGGATGGCCTGCAACATGGCGGAGGCTTTCAGCTCCGTCTCCGCCTCTTCTTCCTCGGGAACGCTATCATAAAGAAGCGTGGCTCCGGCCCGCACTTCCGCGATACCGTTTTTGATACGTACTGTGCGAAGCGTGAGCCCCGTATTCATGTCGCCATTGAAGCCCACCATGCCCACGGCCCCGCCATACCAAGCGCGGGGGCTCCGCTCGTGCTGTTCGATAAACCGCATGGCCCAGAGTTTCGGCGCACCCGTCACCGTCACTGCCCAGGCGTGGGAGAGGAAGGCGTCGAACGCATCCATATCCGCACGCAAGCGGCCCTCAATATGGTCCACCGTGTGGATGAGCCGCGAATACATCTCGATCTGCCGCCGCCCGATCACTTTCACACTGCCCGGCTCGCACACGCGGCTTTTGTCGTTCCGGTCCACATCGGAACACATGGTCAGTTCCGACTCATCCTTTTTGGAATTGAGCAGTTTGAGAATTTGCTCACTGTCTTCGATGGGGTCACGCCCCCGTTTTATGGTGCCCGAAATGGGGCAAGTTTCCACCCGCCGTCCATTCACCCGCACGAACATTTCAGGGCTTGCCCCCACCAGATATTCGCCCTCCCCCAAATTGATGAAGAAGGAATAGGGGGACGGATTGATCTCCTTCAGTTTGCGCGAAATGGCGGAAGGCGGGTTAGCGCAGCGCTCAGTGAATACTTGTCCCGGCACTACCTCAAACAGGTCACCGCGCAGAAATTTCTCCTTGGCTTTGTGCACCAGCGCCGCATATTCCCCCGGCTCGTGGTCACCCCGACCCGGATCGTGATCGGCAGGCACGAACGGGACTTCCGGCCCGCCGCGCGCCAGCCCTAGAGTGGAAGCGTCTTCTAACGCAAAATCATACCGCTCATGCCAGGCCTGCGCCGCGTGGTGGTCCACCACCAGAATTTCATCGGGCAGAAACATGACCATATCCCGCTGATCTTCCGGACGCTCCAGCCGCAGGTCGATGGGGTCGAACTGAAAGCAGAGGTCATAGCCAAAGGCACCATAGAGCGCCAAGGACGGGTCGGCGTCGGACCGGAAGAGGTCCACAATGGCCCGTAGCACGGAAAAGACGGTGGGTGCGCGGGAGCGCATTTCTTCACTCACCACCCCTTCCGGCTCTTTCACCCTAAGGCGAAGAAGATCGCCCTCGCGCGCAAAATCCTCAAAATGCTCATGGGCTTCCAGCACGGGCTGGATCATGTCCAGGAGCACCCGCCCCCGCTCATTATAAGCCTCAACCTTCACCGCCCGGGCGCGGGAAGAAACGCCCAAGGGCGGGTCGATCATGGCCGTATCCCAGCGCGTGTAACGGCCCGGATATTCATAGTTTGACGAAAACACTGCCCCGCGCCGCGTGTCTAACTGGCTCACATAGGCCTCAACCGCTCCCGCATAGTCGGTGGGCGAGCGGTGCCGGGTTACTTCAATGCCGCCCTCGGTTCTGTAGCGGAAGGGCTGTTCCTGACCTGCCATAGCTCTTTCTCCGTTTATGCCGGTCGACGTATCGCGCGAAACGAACCGGAAACTGCGCCAAGGCTGCGCATTTTCCGATACATTTTTGCTCTATGCGCGAAGCGTCATGGCAAAAAAAAACCGCCCCGAATTTGGAGCGGCCTGGGTTGTTTTCAAACAAGTCTCTCCCGATGCCGCGTTAAAGCGCCCACCACCAGGAAATGTTCAATTGGATGTTCATAGCGTTAGCTAACGCGCTCAAACGAAGTTTGGCAAGTGCATTATGCCACTGCCCCGAAAGTAAAGGCGGCGAAGAGCCGCCTGGCAAGCGTTTGCTGCGTCCCGCAGGTGTTCGGCAAAGCCGAATTGCCGTGAGGGAAAAAGTGAGAGGGAATAAAAGAGGGGTCGTGCATCGGGCAGATACACGACCCCATTTTGCCGAAACGCGGGCTGTGGGCGGGTAGCAGGAATGCCCTACAGCAAGCGGCTTCGTGGAGAAGAAAACCCATCGGGCGGATGATCGGTCTCCCTCAAAAAACCCGCTTGGAGCGGGTCACGCTGTTACCGAGGAAAAGCAGGGGATCGGTAACAGTGTTCTTGAATTTCCTATGCTTCGAATCGTAATCCGTTGTTTCTTCGATCAATACACTTATAAGTTGTATTCGTAAACGAAGAGTTAAGGGAAATGAACCGAATTGCTAAATTTCTTGGAGAAAGCCTGTCTTAGCGATCCAGAATATCCCGCATCTCCACGAGATTGGAGCGCACGCGCAGCACATAAAACCCCTCTGTGGCCAAATGGGTGGGCATGATGAAACCGTCCTCGGCGCCGTTGGAGATCACTAGGGGCTGGATGGCGAGGGCTTGCTCAAATTGCTGCTCCAGCCGCGCCCACACGCTGGCAAGACCCCGCGTCTCCACCACCGAGTTAAAGTCCGCCCGCGCGGCACGCATGATGCCGGAATAGCCGTAAAGCTGCCCAAAGGTGAACCAGAAACGGTCATCTGCCCGAAAGTCGAACCACCCTGCGTTGGAACGCTCTGTCTGCTCGCGCAGAATGTCAGACGTGGAGCCAATATCCGATGTCACCCTGTCCAGAAACTGCACCAGGTTGTCAGCGCGCGGGTCGAACGTGGCCTCGCATTTGACAAGACGATCATTGAATTTTTCCAGCGCTGGTATGGCTGCGCGGAACCGGCTGGGCGTCGGCTGCACCGGACGCAGGCCAGACACATACCACAAGTCTTCAGGATAAAAGACCGCCTCTCGGGCGCTCTGCAAATCACCGTCCAACTGGCTTGTGCCCCGCACACGACCAAGGCGGTCAATCAATTCTGCCGAAGTGCGCCGCACCGCCTGATTAATGCCCCGCTGAAACGCGGCCTTATTGTCGAAAAAGGGGGTGTATTTCCAATCCAGCCCGAAGAAGCCCAGCTTTTGGAACAGCATGGAGGGCACCCACTGGTTTTGATTGACGTTGAAGTCGATCAAATCCCGCGTCACCTGCACAATGGCCGATGGTGCACAGGTTTTCGTCTCCCCTGCCCCGCTGGTCTCCCCTTCAGCCACAACCTCCTCACCAGCGGAGAGGCTGCGAGAGGTCCAGTTATAACGATCTGTATAGGCAATATCGAAGCTGGGATACCGCTGGGTCTGCCAGATGAGGTAAAAGTAGCCAGCAACGATGCCGATCAACAACAGCGCGAAAGCGGATTTTAAGGCGAACCCCCTTTTGCGAACCCAGCGCGTGATCCAAACAAACGGAAACAGGATCGCAGCGATCACCCAGCCAATGCCACGCCCAATCATATTGAACACGCGCACGAAGAAATTCACGATTGGGTCGAGCATGGTCGTATCCTTTGCCGCTCCGTTGGGCGGACTTTAGTCTGAGCCGTGATGGCCGTACAAGCGGCGGCGGAACCCGCGCTTATCGCTGTGATAGAGATGCTGGATGGTTTCCACCACATATTCCCGCAGCTCTTCGCGCCAGCCTTCATAATCGGGATAGAAGCTGGGTTTGTTGAAAATATAGCGGGAGACAAAATCAAACGGCACATAATCGCTGATAAGCCTGTTCACCAGCCATTGGTCCTCATGCCCCGGCTTGGCGCGGGAGAGGATGAAACGCCCCCGTGCATCCACTTCGTTCAAGTCCAGCGTGGCCCAGCTTTCATATTCCCGCTGCGCCCATTCCAGGAATGGGAGCGTGCCCTCTTTTTCGATCAGCTTGCTGTTGCGCCGCGTCCAGTGCCGCCGCCACTTACCCGAATGGGGTTCGTGGTCGTCATCGGGGTCTTCCAGGAAAGCCAGCATGGTGATGAGCATGTGGATGCGATGCTTGAGATAGCCCGACCGCTCAATCCAGGACCCGCGCGGCAGGTCAACCCGCCCGGTCTCCGTGAGGAAGCGGAACACCAGATCGGCATCCTTGCGGTCGATATAGCTAACCTGCCATGGCCGAGACCGGCGAAAACCCGGGGCAGCGGGATCGCCGATCACCGTCGTGTCTTTTTCATCGATGAATACGTAAAGCCCGCCAAAATGACTGGTCCAAAACGCATCATGGCGAAAGATCACTGATTGGGGCACCAGTTCATTGGCGCGGATGTCGCCTGTGGATTTGGAAATCTCCACCATCTCTTCCAGCATGGCATCATCGCGCCAGCCATCCGGCTCCTTCAGAACTCGGTCGATCATACGCCGCAATTTCAGCGCCTGCCCCGCCACATCCCGCCCGGTGGAAACCTTAAATTCCACCTGTTCGATGGAGAGCAGATCATCAATATCCCGCGCCTCCAGCACGGGGTCATCAATCTCCCCGAAGATCACGTCCTTGATGGTGAGCGCGTTGATAACCCGGCTGTTGGCATCAAAAAACTCGTGCATGAGCTGGCCGGTATTGGAAAATGCCGTATGCACCACCGGCAATTCCCGCTGACTGGGGGAGAGAATTATAAAGCGCCGATTCACCCCGTGGGGATCGAGATACTGCCGATCCCCCAGCTCATCCGCCACCTCCGGCGAAAAGCCCGTCAAATCAATGCGAAATGATTTGAGCTTGGTGGGCGGCAAATTAAAGCCGGTGAGCGCCTCATTGTACCGCTCAATCAAATGCGGCTCCGCCACCCGCATCATCCGCCCAAAGATGAGCGCGTTATCCTCAAGGCGTTTCATGGGGTTGGTTTCCACAGAGAGACGCCAACCGGCGAGCACGCGCGAGCCAGCTTTTTGTCCAGTGTAGCCAGCGGCAGTCCTGTTTGTTTAGCGGTATGAATATAAATGGCATCATACACTGACAGCATTTGATTGTGGGCGAGTTTAGTTATCGTGCGCCAGCAAATATCTCGATCAATGGAATAATAAGAAATATTGCTGTCCATCAAGTCATTAAGAGAACCATCACGATCTTCTTCTGATATGCGATTTCGCCGAATGGCTGAATTCAAAACATTGGCAATTTCCACAATGAAAAACTCCGGCGCTACGGCCCCGTGCGCTGAAAGCGTTTCCAATGCCGCGTCGCCATAGGCGTCTGCCTCATCAGGCAAAGTCCATGAAGCAGCAACCGAAGCATCAAGCACATAGGTCACATGCGCCCCTCTTCTCTCATTTCGCGTATGGTTGGATCGCCTCTTTTCGGCATCGGAATTTTTGCACGCCGTTCCAGCATGCGCTTTGCAGCTGCCTGCGCTTTCGCACGATCATGGACCTGTTGCGGAGACCGCAGTTCTGCAATGGGCTTACCATTGCGCGTGATCGTTACGCTTTCGCCTCGTTCGACCCTGTCCAAAAGAGCGCTCAAATTGTTTCTGGCTTCGTAGGTTCCAACCGTCACAGACATCGCAAATTTCCATTCTGGCCAACTTAGCCAACATAGGCTCACAGGGTGCAAAGTTCAATCACCACCACCCCTCGGCCTCCGTCGCCTGAACGTCTCCAATAGCCCGCTCCCGCTTCAGATAGTCTCTTCCACCGCTCCGCATTGCGGACAAGTCAACGCGTATCACTATGACTTCATACAATGGATTGCCGAAAGCGGTAGATGAAGCCGCGGCGCAAAGAAAGATGACGCGGTCCGGGTTTTTAGCGCAAGCTGCAGAGCGGGAGATTGGGCGTTAAAGTGCAAAACAGAGGGTTTTAGAGTCTATTGGAACGCCTCAAATTCTGGCACGCTGGGTCTACGTTCCAATCTGGAAATATCAAAATGTCCGACAACTCTTTCGCAACAGCCCGTCCCATACCACTACCAAACGACTATGGGATTGTGGAAGATCGCGTCGATTTGTTTGATCCGGTGGATTACTTTTCAATCGATGTGTCCGGGCGCGGGATTATCTCCATAACGTTGCAGCGCCTATACGAGGATCTAGATCTCTACGTCTACGATGATGAATACGTGCTTAAAAGTTCTGGCACGCAAAGAGGCGCTGCCAGCGAAGGGATGACCGTTGAGTTTACTGGCGCACAAACTGTGTATATTGCAGTAGACGCATTCGCAGTAGCTGAGTCTGATTACGTATTACAAGTTCAAACAACCAATTTTGAAAGCTGGACTTATGTTCTTGGCTGGCAGTACGGTTGGCACCAAGACAGCTACTCTACAGGTTGGAGCTACGGTTGGAACGTGGGCTGGCACGTCGGCTGGAACCTGGGATGGAATGTGGGCTATTACTACGGCAACTATTATGCATACGAATATACTTACTACCTAGACACTTCCCGCAGCATCTATGGCGAAGCACCCAGTTGGAGATGGGGCTGGAGTTGGGCTTGGTATGAGGGCTGGGCTTACGGCTGGAACGTCAGTTGGCACGTGGGATGGACGGTTGGATGGCACGTCGGTTGGTACGCACAATTGGCGTATTACTGGGATTACGGTTCGTATCTCGGCTGGTCCTGGGAACTCATCTAACTTCCACAAATCTGGGACAGGCAAGTGGGGCTGAAAAAGGAAGTGTTACCAATACCAGACCCCGATGAGACTTGAAGTGAGTTCGAAGCGCTTGTTGGATAAGCCCTAAAGCTACCACCGCCCCTCGGCTTTCATGGCCTCGATCTCGCCAATGGCCCGTTCCCGTTGCCTCTCACGCCGAATAATCTCTTCCACCGCAGCGCTATCGCTGCGGTCGGAGTAGCGGAATTCTGAGTCGGCGTAGCGGTTGATCTCCTGCATGACCATGTCCATGGTGAATGGCCCCCGAAGCTCCTCGATCATGGCTTTTTTGCCGTCATAGTCCTTGCCCACGAAGGCTTCGGGCTTTTCAAACCATTCGTCCGGCAATTCCACATCCATGGCGCGCATTTTGATGGCATCGGTGATGTTTTTGATGGCCCGTCCGGTGAAGCGGGGTTCGGCCAGTTTAATCATGTGCAGATAGGTGCCGATATCGGTGATCGTTTGCGGTTCTCCGTGATCGTTCAGAAACCGGTCATAGACCGTTTTCAAACCTTCCTCTTGCGGCTTGCTGTAATCGGAATAGGCCTCGTTCACCGCCCGTTCGATGGCTTGGGCTTCGTAAAGATCATGATCGCCCAGCTGGATAGAATGGTTCTTGCCCGCCAGCAGGGCGAAAATATCGATATAGTCCGCCCGCGTCTGCGGCCCGTCCACCAGCCAGCGACTCCCGGCCCGCTGGCGCAGGGCATCGTCCACGTTTTCTGGATAATTGGAGAACATGCCAAAGGTGCAGTTGCCGCGCACCACCGTGTTGGCCCCGGCGAAACTCTCCATCAGCACGGCGGTCACTTCCTGCTGACCGGCGGAGGAGCGATCATCGGCCCGTTTCGCGGCCACTTGGTCAATATCGTCAATGGTGCCAAACCCGATGGTCTTGGGGTTCAGCACATTGGAAACAAACTGTTTGCAGTTCTGGCCCGACTTACCCTGATAGGATGAAATCTGATCCACCCCAAAATTCTCATAGGTGAACCCATAGCCTGCCATCTGGCAGTAATCGTTTATCATCCCGGCAATCATCTGGATCAGGATGGTCTTACCGGTGCCGGGCGCGCCATCGCCGATGAAGGTGAACAGGAAACCGCCCAGGTCCACAAAGGGGTTCATCTGGCGCTCAAAGTCATAGGCCATAAGCATTTTGGCCAGTTTCATGGCCTGATATTTCGCGATGTGGTTGCCAATGATTTCGTTAGGCTTCTTGAACTGCATCACCAGCTTGGTGCGCTTGGCCCCGGGGGCAACATCAAACCCATTTAGTTCGAACCCATCGCTTTCCAGCCGCAAATGCACATTTTCAAAGGGGCCAAGGCCGGTGAAGCGCGCGCGACGGGAGAGCAAATCATCAAGTGCTAGTCGTGCTGCCTGACGAGCGCGGGCCACCATCACCTTGTCGTCTACAGCACCCTCCACTGCGGTGTTTAAGGCAGCAACCAACCCTTTGAGCGCATCTTGCGGCGTGTCGAACAGAAATTCCGGTTCGGCCACATCGCTGGCCAGCTCCCCCTCTTCGGGCAGCATTTGCAGCAGATAGGCCGCCGCGGTGAATGCCACGACATAGGCAGAGGATTCCACCAAGGCCCGAAAACGCGAGGTGTCCTCACTGGAAAGATCACCAGACTTGTTGCGTTGTGTAAGCGCATCAAGCCCAGTTTGATCGGCAAACAGATCACCCACAGCCAGAGCCACCGCCAGCCCACGGCGGGTATTGTAGATCAGGGCGTGCTGGGCAGGAGACAGCAGCGCATCCCCGTTGTTGAGCGCGGTAACAGTCTGAGAAAACTCCACCTCACGGGTAGATTTCGTGCCGCCTGTGGAGACCGTGGATACAAAACGCCGCCGCGTGCCCGCAATCTCAGTGCGGTTTTCATTGCCCCCCACCTGCACCTGCACAAACCGCTTGATAAGAGATGCAGCGACAGGGATGTGCTTTTCAATATCCTGTTCGGAAAGGGTGGAGAGGGAAGCGTCCATATCAAAGAACCAATTTCACGAAAGCTAGAACAGCGGCTGCCAAGCCAGTTGCAATAAATACGGCATAATATTTGGTTTGAGCGCGAATATATTCGGTTTCTGCCCTGTATTTGTCCGCTAAAGCTCGACTTTCATAAATTTTTCGACGCTTGAGCTCATCGTCCAGATCATCGTCAGTGTAGTCCACTTAATTCAACAACCAGTCAGCGAGAATTATGACTATGAACGCAACGCAGGTGAGAACGCCAAGTCTTGCCCAGTCATGCCAGTCTCGGTAAGCAGCAGACCTTCGCATGTTGCGCTCGGAGACCTGTTTTTCCAGAGCACGATACTCATCCCAGTTGTCTTTATCGATCTCACCTTCAAAGCTCATGTCACTCTCCTTCAATCCTTGACATAGGAAAAAACAGGAACGGTACCACCCTCAAAAGTCCCGCAACACCTGCCGCCCGCTCACGACATGGGTCTTGTACCCCCCAAAAACCGCATCCCGTTTCCCACTGGCATAGATGGCCTGATAGGCCTCGTGTGGCACCAGAGCGTGGCGTTCATAGGCACTCACGCCCTGTCGCACGGCTTCCAGATCGCCGGTTTCGATATGGTAAGTCTGGCGCGCGGGTGTTGAGGAAAACAAGCCCCATTTCGCGGGGGTTTCCGAGATGGAATAGAGCTCCTGCTGGGTCCATGTGAGCATCCAGGCGTTTTTCGTATTATGGACCTGATCGAGAATTCCGGTCACCAACCCGCCATGGCTGGTGACACCGGCTGAATAGAAAGGGCCCATCACAATGCGGCGCAATTGCGTGGGGTGCAGGTGCTCGAAGTCCTTGTCCATATTGTCGGCGATGGTCATCAGCGTCAGCCCGTAGGCAGAGTTTTTCTCGCAGAAATCGTCGAACTGGTGGGCCAAATCAGGGTTCAACAGGCCGCCGATCGGAAAAGGAACATCCAAATCCTCCTTCAACTTACCGCCTTCCAGCAGCAGTTTGGCCATGGTGCCTGAGGAATCTTCGATCACGGCTACATAAACGAGGGGCAGATGGGCGGCCCCATCAAACGCCCCCCAGTGAACCACATAAAAGGGACGTTTGCTTTTCTCGTTAAACCCAACGCGCACGCTCTGGGGCAGAATGAAGGGGCGAAATACCTCTCGTCCCTCCACTTCTTCCAGATACATACGCCGCGCCAGCGTCTTTTGAACCTCGGCAGGGAACTTATTCTTCAGCAGAATGAAATCCACCATGTCCTTGCGCAACTGGTCGGCGGACGGCAGCGCCGCAAGTTGTTTGGAGGCATCGCGCGCGTCTTTGTCCAACTCCATCACATGCTGAAGAAGGGGATAGCCGCTTTCGGCGCGGTTGATGCGAAACCGGCTGGAAAAGGCCAGCCGGTCTTCCCAAGCGCGAAAAGACTGGCGCATCCGGTCAATATAGCTTTCCAGAATGGCGCCCGTGAGTTGGTGATTGTAGAGAGGTGACTCCTGCTCGTCCCCCAAATAGGTGTCCAACCCTTCCAGCGCCGCATCAATGGCGCGGAAATAGCGTTCGGCTGCAGCCTCGCTATCCGCACGCCCCTTTGGAGCTTCCATTTTCTCTTTCAAATCGCTCACAGGGTCATTCCGCAAACGTTGGCCCCGGCGCTTACATTAACTTTGGGCCACATAATCCGCCTTGTTGTGCTTCTCCATTACCTCGGCGAAGCGGCGGGCAAATGCATCATCAGCCAATTGTTTACGGCGCTGGATGTCTTGCGTAGACACCATGTTTTTCTCATGCATTTCCAGCAGATCGCCAATATGACTTTGGGCCGCCGCACCGATGCCAGCCATGGTGCTTTCAGCTGCCGTGTCCACCTGATTGCCCAGCGTGTTGATTTTGTGAGCCACGTCCTGTTGGGCGGCCGTTTTCAATGAGTCTTCCAGCGCCTTGTAGAGGACGATGCGTTGCTCGGTATCGATGGTCAGTTTGTTGATGAGCGTGGCCTGCGCTGCTTTCTGATTATTCAACGAATCCACAAAGGTCTGGAACATGGATGTATAGCGCTCCAGCGTCTGGCTTTCCGCCAAGAGCTCTTGCTCCTTGGCCTGAAGCTGGTTGTATTCGGTCGCCATTTCGGAGCGCTGGCCTTCCAGTTCCGCCCGCTTGGTCTGATCCGTGGCCACGGAAATCTGGTTTTCCAAGTCCAGCAGCATGGGGTTCAGTTCTTCGATGCGGTTTTGGGTTTCTTCCAGCATGTTGATGGTGCCCTTGCGCCGCTCGATCACCTCCCGCAGGGAATTTTCCGACTGGTCGTAGCGCTCGGTGAGAATTTTCTCCTGCTCCTGCAAAATGCCCGTGATCGTGTCGGACTTGGTGAGCAATTCCTGCAAATTGCCGGAAAGCGACATGTTGCGCACCCGGTCCGTGCGCATGCGCTGGGCACGTTGTTTGGAGAAGATGGAAATAAACTTCTCATAGCCCGTATAGGACTTCATGGATTCGAATTCGGAACCAAACACATTGGTGGCATCCTCCAGCCCGATGATGAGATCAGCAATATTGCCCTCCATCACCTGCTGCTGGCGCAACACGTCCTGAATGCGGGCGTTTTCAATGTCGAAATCCGCCTCACCGATGGTTTCTGACTTGGCCATCTTTTCCAGCACCACGCCGGATTGCTTTATCTTTTCGCGCATCTCCTCCACGGTGGAGCGGGTACGTTCGATCTGGCTGTCAAATTTGGCAAGGCTGGCCATGGGGGTCTCCATCGGGCGGGGGCATTTAGGGCTAACACTAATATAGAGCCACCGCGACGTTTTGCCAGCATGATGATGTGGAGTAGGTCCTGCCAGGTGCCAAATAGCACACTGTCATTCCCGCATAGGCGGGGATGACAGCCAAGGCAGGTTACACACCCATCTCCCTAACCAATACTTTCAGCACTTGCTGTTTTGCACGGCTGTAAAAGCTGCGGGGTTTGCCGGTGATGCGGGTGACGCCACGCACCGCCATGGCGGGCATGGCAGTCTCGCTCACCGGAGCCAACACCACGGGATATTCCGCCTCCATGGGACGTAAAGCCTTGCTGTCGCCACCGCTGCCCGGTCCCTGCGCTACGGCAATGGAACCGCCATAGGTCATGGCCAAATAGGGCTCGCGCAGCTTTTCGGCGGATGCTTCCGCCACGCTGGCGACACGCGCTTCAATCTCGGGTAATTCCGGATTGTCGGGGATAAAGGTGGCCTTAGCCCCCTCCTTGAAGCGAAACACTTCCCGTTCACTCACATAACCACGAATTCGACTAATACCCGCCGTGCGCACCATGCCCAGCGGGGTCTTGGGGTTGATCCAAAGACCCGTATGCAATTCCGGGTCCAGATCGGACAGCGTGCCATCAAAGGGCGCGCGCACGACCATTTTGGCCCGAACCCTTTCCAAGCCGTCCAGTTCTTCGCGCACTTCTTTCAACTCATTTTCCAGCACGATCAGCGAAGCGCGGTCTTCAGCATCGGCGCTGGTGCGGTCAATACGATTTTCCAGCAACGCCTTGCGCTCCAGTGCCAAGGCATGGTCCCGCTCCAATTTGGGGGAAGCCAGTTCCACCAGCACGTCCCCTGCGCGCACCTGTGCCCCTTCGGAAAGGTTCATGGTCACCACCTGCGCCGGGAAAGGCGCAAACAGGCGCTGCTCCTGTTGGGCCGTCATCAGCGAGGGCACGGTGATGTGGGTGGACCAGGGAATGATGGAGAGAACCACCAGCCCGGCCATCACGGACCCGGTTACAAGAATACGTTTTGCAGCCATAATCTGCCTCCGAATACTCCACCAATGGGCCACCTCCCGCCCCAACGGCATGAGGATGAACCAGAGGATTTCCACGACAAACAAGAGTATGCCGACGATCTTGATGAAAAACGTGTAGACGAGCAGTGCGATGCCCAAAAAGAGGAAGAAGCGGTAAATCCAAGTGGCCCAGGCGTGGACGATCACCATGCGCCGCATGCGGGTGGACAATTGCTCTGGCGGTGCCTCCCCCAGCCCAAACAGCAATTCGCGCATACGCCAGCGGGCCATCTCGAAGGACCGGTTTTGAAGGTTCCCAAAGCCCAGCGTGTCAGAGAGAATGTAATAGCCGTCAAACCGCATGAGCGGGTTCAGGTTCACCACCAAAGATGTGACCCAAGACGTGGTGGCGATAGCAAACACGCAAAGGCGCAGGCCCCCGTCGGGCAAAAACACCCAGATCAGTGTGGCGATGGAGGCCATGGCCAGTTCGGTGAAAATGCCCGCCCCGTCGATCATCAACCGCTTGCGGCGGGAGGGAAGCCGCCATGCGCCTGACGTATCCGTATACAGAACCGGCATCAGCACCATAAAGGCGATGCCAATGGTGGGCACGCGCAAACCGTAGCGCACGGCCATATAGGCGTGGCCCAATTCGTGGATAGACTTCACGAACACAAGGCTTGCGAAGTACAGCGCCGCCCCGTGCCATGACATCATAAATTGAAACGTGCCCGTAAACTGGTCCCACTGGCGCGACACCAAATAGAGGCCGAAAAGACCCATAAGCACATAAACCCAGACCGCCGCTCGCGTGAACAATGGCCAGACTAGCGGCCATGTGGCATGCAAAAACCGATCCGGGCGAAAGAGCGGAATGCGAAAGAAGAGGTAGGAGTGCATGGCCGTGGACAGCCAGCTCTTTTTCTTCTCCGCCTCTTTCTGCGCCATGGTGCGATAATCATTGCCGGGAATATCCCGCACCAGCGCATTGGAAATGAGAAAGTGCATCGTGTCCGACACTTCCTCTTCACTCACCACCTTGCCGAATTCGCTGCGCAATTTGCGGATCAGCACATCCACCGTGCCCACCCGCCACAAAAGCAACATGTCCAGAATTTCCCGCCCAATCTCAAAGTAGCGATTGGCTACGGGGTCGTAGATAACCCAAGCGGGCGCGCCATTGGTTTGCGCGGCGGCGGGCACAATTTCCAAATCATCCCGCAGGATGGGAAGCGGGACGGCTTCCTTGGTCTCCGCCTTTAAAGCCCCGTCCATTGCCGGATCACTGCGAGGGGTTTGCGGAAGAGGAAATAGGCCAGCGTCACGTCTTCGCCGTAAACCTTCGCTGTACCGCGAAGTCCGATACGGGGGGCATTGTTCTCCCCGTCAAAGCGGGCTTTCACGCGGTAGCTCAACACGTTTTCACCATCCGGGGTGGCGTGGAACGAGGCGCTTTCCAGCTTCGCATCAATGGCCTTCAGCGGGTCACTGTCCAGGTACAACTGAACCTCTGCGCCCTCTTCCAGCACGATGGCATCGGCCACCGGCAGGTTGATGGAAAGCTCCACCTGCGCCGGGTCTGCAATACGCATGATGCGTTCGCCGGTGGAAACGGGGCGGCCCGTCCAAGTGTCCTTGTCGGCAAAAATAATCAGCCCATCGCGGGGGGCCATGACCTTGGTTTTGGCCAGCAACTCGCGGGCATAATCATATTCCCCCGCCTTCAACCGCAATTCGGACTGGACGATGGCCAATTCCCGCTTCGCCTTGGGATCGGCAAATGATGTGCGCAGCGACTGCTGATAGCGCGCTTCGGCCACGCCCACCGCTTGCCCTGCAAGCTCCACCTGATTGCGCAATTCCGTGTCATTATAGGTGAACAGCACCTGCCCCGCCGTCACCTTCGTATTAGGGTCAACCTCCACCGTCTCAATGGTTCCATCGATGGGAGAGGCCACCACATAGGCATTGGCCGCAGACACTTCCGCCGGGGCCAGCACGGAGAGCTTTGTGGGCCAGAATCCGGCGGCCAGAATGCCAACACCGAGCGCCGTCCACAGCAATGTCTTAGAGCGCAATTTCCGCTTGGCCCGCTTCGGCCCGGTCAGTGCTTCCCACGCATGGGAGTAGGTCTCGCAAAGCCGTGCGGCGGAAACCAGCGCCTTCTCATCCCACTGGGATTCCCGGGTGAGCATCAGGTGAGCAAACACCGTGCCGTCCCGCAATTGAAGGGGCAGCAGCGCTATCTGCCCAAACGGGTAAGACGATGCGTCCAGATCACTGGAAGCCGCTTCCGCCTTGGCGTCGAACGACAGCACTTTAGCCATCGTTTCCTTATTCAGCTTATCCTTGGCCAGCCGCTCCACCCACCGGATAAACGTGGCATTGCGGTCAATGGCGGAGAGCGAAGAGACCGCCTCCGCCCGATGGCCGCCAGGTCCAGAACGCATGAGCAAGATCGCTTGGCGGTACTGCACCCCCACGCGGGAGCCGTTGACGATGAGATAGCCCAGTTCCGCTTCCGTCTGCGCCTGACGCGCTTCCCGCTCCAGCGCCAAAAGCCCGTTGGCCAGATCGGCCTCTCGGGCAGGCTTGGGTTTGGTAGAGACAGCCGCTTGCTTTTGGGGTGCAGGCGCTGCCTGCCCTGCCCCACCAGCCTGCGAAAGGCGACTGGCCTTTTGGCGCAAGAGCCGCGCCGCATCCGCCCCGTTCACAGAGGGTTTAGCGGCTTGCTGATGCGCGTTTGGCTGGTTTTGGGGGGTTGGCCGGGGCATGTGCTGAACCATGGTGCATTGCCTTCCCGGCCAAGGAGTGGTCCGCCCGGTCTGCTACAATCCGGGCGGGGAGATTTAGTTAGAGGCTGGCGCGTTGAAATTGGCTGTGCCGCTCATACCGGCGAGCACACTGCCTGGCTTATTCACAAACGTGCCGGTCAGTTTCACCGTCTGGCTCACGGCATCCACCTTGGCGCCAATGCGGATCACCTTGGCGTTGAAGCCTGCGCCCAACTCATCCACGGAGAAGTTGAAGGTGGAGCCCTTCTTCACCCAGCGCAGCCAGGTGGAGGGGACGATCAGGTCCAATTCCAATGCGCTGTCGTCAACAACGGTCATGATGGGCGCATTGGCAGCCGGAATTTCATGGGTCTCCGCATGGCGCTCCACCACGCGGCCGGAAAAAGGTGCTGCAATGCTGCAAAGGCTGATGGTTTCCGCCAGCGCATCGGCGTTTGCCTTTGCGGCAGCCACATCTGCGGCGGCCTCCCGCACTTCCTGCTTGCCCGCAGCGCCCCGGTTCAACAGCCGCTTTTTGCCGGAATAGAAAGAGGCTGCTTTGCCCAGCGTGGCCTTGGCCCCGCGTAACTCCGCCTGCTGCTTGGCGCAGTCAAAAGAGACGAGCTGATCGCCTTCGTAAAAACTGTCCCCTGCCTTAAACGGCATGGACTTGATTTTCGCGGCAAGGCCAGCCCCCAGCGTAATCTCCGCATTGGCCATCACCACCCCACGGGCGTCAAACCCACCCGGCGTTTTCACCGAACCGGTGACCATGGGGTCAATCGTACCACCATCCACGGCCTGCACGGCGCTTTGCGCAAAAACCGACGAGGTGCCAAGGCTTGCGGACAAAAGAAGCGTTGCAAAAAGAGTGCGCGTTTCCATCAAAATGTCTTTCTTCGCTGCCGTCCCGACAGGTCCCAAACAAGGGCCAGTGTGCTGAACGGAGGGTTAATCGGCGGTTAAAAAGGGCCTAGCGGTTATCGTCTCTCACGGGCCTCGACCGGTCTCCGCCACGCGCAAGGGAGGCAAAGAACCCAACCTTTTTCTTGGCCGGCACATCGACCACTTGGGGCTTTGCGGCGGCTGGTGGCTTGGGTGATGCGGGCACCGCCTGGCTCCCAAAATTCTGCCATCCGCTCTGACCGGTTGGCGCGACTTTCACCGAACCGGTCACCACTTGCTTGTGCTGACCACCAGTGCCCTTGCGAATGCCATGGGTGGCCATGCTGTCGGTTATGCGGTGCGCTTTAGCAGACCGGTGGGCGCGGATGGCACCGGAATTATCGCCCCGCTCAATCCACACATTGCGCAGGCTTGCCGCCAATTCTTCCACGCTGTGGCTGTGGCGCAGATCATCTGCATAGGGGTCAATGCCCATGGAGGCGTAGATATTCGCATAAGCGTTTTGCAGGTCCGCATAAGCGATATCGGAAGACACCTGGCTTGCCAGCGTGTTCATCTCTTCGCGGATCAAGGTCTGCTCGCTGGCCTGCTCTTCCGCATGGCTGGCGCGAATTTGCTGCACGATGCGCTTTTGCACCTGCAAATGCTTGGCCGCTGTCAGATAGAGCTTTTTGGAATGGCGGTAGCGCACGCGGGAGACGTGAACCTGGGTCATGATTGCCATGGTCACCGCCAGCGCCCGCTGGTCCAAAACGTCCGACTGGGCCTCAATGGCCCGCTTTTGCGCAGGATATTTGAAAATGGAAAGCAGGTTCCAAGTGGCCTTGGCGCCCCAGCCCACCCAGTTGGAATTATAAAGATAGTTGTCGCTGTCAAAATTGGCCGTGGCGAACAGGTTCGCATTAGGCAGCATTTGCAAGAATGCCCGGCGGGCCTCCTTGGAATTGATGCGCAGCTTATACTGAATATCACGAATTTCCGGCCGGTTTTCCAGCGCGGCAAATACCATTTCCTCGCCCGTCATCACCAGATCGGTGGACGTGGCGCGACGCACGGGCTGGGCCAGCGTAAAGTGTTCGCCCGGACGGATGTTCATGAGAGCCGCCAGCTGCATTTTGGCCAGTGACAGGTCTTTTTGCAGCCGCTGAATGCGCTGCTGAATTTCCACCAATTCCCGCTGATAGGTCAGCGAGGTGAGCGGTGAAGTTTGGCCCTCATCCTCCAGCGCCTTGGCATTGGCCATGGCCCGCTTGGTGCGGCCCTCCAACCGGCGCAGTCCAACCACCAAACGGTCGGCCGAAACGGCGCGCCAATAGGATGTGCGCACATCTTCAATCACACGGTTGATGATTTTGCGGCGGTTTTCCCGCGCCACCAACACCTCATCCGCAGCCTGCTCGGCCCGCACTTTGGACAGGCCGAAGTCCAGAATGTTCCACGACAAATTGATGTCGTTTTGGAATTTCTCCCGATCTGGGAATACGGAGGACCCCAGATTACCGCTGTCATTATTGCGCCCCGTATAGGCCGCCGACGCAATCAGATTGGGCAGTGTATCCAACCTGGCCGCTTCCAGCTGTTTGCTGGCCAGCGCCTCGTTGTAGAGTTCCACATGGAAATCGAGATTGTATTTCAGCGCCCGCGCCATGGCCTCATAAAGGTCGATGGAGTTGGTGACAGGCTGCTGCCCCGCGGTCACCCGCGCCAGGCTGTTGGATGCAAATTTGCTCAGGGAACCCGTCGTGAGGGGCTTTGGAGTGACGGTGCAGGCGCTGACGCTCAACGCCAGGGCCGATATTATAAGGATACGCTTCACTGGATATTCCCCGTACTAAATACTGTCGCCCACGAAATCGGGGGATGCCGTTTTCGTTGGTTTCACTATCGCTCCTCATGCCTAATGAAGGCTTAAGAGCAATCGATTTCTTGTGACTTTGTTCATTATGAACAAAGGGTTAACGGGGATCATTGAGACCCAGAACGAAAAAGCGCCCCACGGTGAAAACCGCAGGGCGCTCAAACGTCAGTCATAATGGGATCGCGTGTAACTATCCCGCGCTTGCCCGCTCACCAGTGGGTTGCTGGACAGGCGCAGCGCCGGTGCGCAACGCGTCGCGCGCATCGCTATCAACGCTCATGGCCTCTTTCACGGTCGCCGCCGTCACCTGACCTGTGGCAACGTCCACCACAACGAGTTTCGATAGTTTGTCACCGCTTTCCAGCTCAATCGAAATGCGCAGGGCGAATTTTTCCAGACCCACCGGCGGTTCAGCCGTCACGAAATCGGAGCGGATCACCTTCATCCAGTCCGGCAGAGGCTTGCCATCGGTGGTGGTCACCTCGGCGCTGGCAAGTTTGCCGTCACGGGTGGCGTGCAGGGCATTGGTGAGTTGCAAATAGAGTTTGCCAGCCCGCTCTGTGGCGGCCAGCGAGAAGCGGGCAAGACGGGTATCGCCCTTTTCCTGCAACTCGATCTCTTTATCCTCCTCTTCTTCCCGATCATTGGTGGGAATAAGGGTGGCGGGCTCCACAAAGCTGGAGGTGAGGCTGGACTCCCCATTGGACACGCCGTTCGACGTGTTGCCCACCCAATTGGCCAGTTGGAAAGCGGGATTGCCATTATCGCCACCGGCACCATTGGAGGGTGGCACAGCACCATTGAGCGATTGAATTTTGTCCACCGCTTCATTGACGGCCCCACCTTCTTCGACGGACGTCGTGCCGTTCAAACCCGCGATCTGGTCGATCATGGAAATGATGGAGAGCGGGTCAATGGTGGAAATTTCCGTCTGCTCCGGCTCAAAATTCACCAAGTCCTCAAACAGCGCATTTTGGCCGTTGTCCTGTTCAGCATCATCCTGTTCGAGCACAAAATCGCTGAAGATTTGCGGGCCCCGGTCCACGGGATCCCCTGAGTTCACGGGGTTTAAAGGCTCATCGGGTACTTGCTCAATGGGGAGCGCGTTGACGGTGATGGAGAATGTGGTGCTCACCGCACCGCCCTGCCCGTCCGTCACCATGACACTGACCACATAGGGCGTCGGCGACGGGGTGGTGACAGTGCCGGAAATTTCGCCGCTATCAGCGTCGAAGGCCAAGCCATCGGGCAGGCCGGTGACGCTGCTCACCAGCACATCCCCGTCATTGCCACCATCTTCAAACACACCGTCAAGGGAGATGGAGACCGCATCGCCCTCCATCACAATCTTGTCGGCAAGGGTGCCCACTTGGATGGGAGAAACATTGCGCGGATCAAGCGTCAAATCGGCACTGGCAGTGCCCCCTTGCCCATCATCGGCCAAAAGCTGGATCGTCACTGTGCCGAAAAGGGCTGCATCGGCGGGAACAGTACCCGTGAGCATCTCACCATCGAAACTCACCCATGAGGGGAGGTTTTGAGCATCAAAGGTGAGCGTATCACCATCGGCATCATCAAAGTAATCTGCCACAGGGACAGCAAAGTCATCTCCCTCAGGCAGGATGACGGTCTGCCCGGCTGTTGGCATGGGCACCGTATTGCTCACCTCAACGGCAAAACCAAAGCTCTCCGTGGAAGAAATGCCGTCGCCTACCGTAATCATCACGCCATACGGCGAGGATTGGGACGCGTCAGCGGCCACCTGGCCGGAAATAATGCCGGTGGAGGCATCGATGAACAGGCCTGTAGGCAAACCGGTGGCTGCAAAGGTGAGTGCATCTCCATCCACATCCGTCACAAAAGCCGCCATGGAAAGGTTCACCAACTGGCCATCATTCAGCGCGACGGTCCCAGGATTGCCGGTGATTACCAGCGGATCGTCAACGGGCGTCACATCGAATGTAATGGTCGCCGTGCCTATATCAGCCCCATCCGTTACGCCGTAGGTGATGAGAGCCTGACCGGCAAAATCGGCTTTGGGCGTGAAGGTCAGCGTGCGGCCATCAAGCCCCAGCGAGACATCACCAAACACTGTCGTCACCGTCCCACCGGAGGCGATGGGCTGACCCATAATTTCTGCAATGGAGAGTGGGTCGCCTTCCACATCACTGTCGTTGGAGGTGATGGGGTCAAACGTGGCGGAACCATCTTCCACCAACACCACAGGCCCATCATCCACGGCAATAGGCGCATCGTTGACCGGGAAAACGTTCAGATCGATCGTCGCCGTGTCCGTCAGTGCGCCATCGGTGATGGTATAATCAAACTGTACGGGACCAAACGTGTTGAGCGCAGGGGCAAAGGTCAGCGTTTGACCGTCGCTCGCAAGCCCCACAGTCCCTTCCGGCAGTGTCACGCTCCCGCCAAGGGCGATGGGGTTGCCGTTGATGGCAGTTATGGTGAGCACATCCCCTTCAAAATCCGTGTCATTGCTTGCCACAGGGTTGAAGGCAAAAGGCGTGTCCTCCAGCAGCGTGATCGCCACCGGCGTACCGTCGTCCACCGCATCCGGCGCATCATTGACTGCCGAGATCGAAATCGTACTCACCGAAACTGCCGAATTATTCTGCCCATCAAAGCCCGTCACTTCGATCACCCGGTCGGTCGTATCCGGGTTTTCGGAGGTTGAGCGATAAGTGATGGCTGCAAGCGCCGCTTCATAGTCCGCAAGCGCTGCATTGCCCGTAAATGTGATGGTAACAGTGCCAGCGCTCGTGAGAGGCGCAGCCGGCGCGACGCTGGCGCTGATAGTGCCAGGCACGAGGCCCAGTTCCAGCACATCACCGGGCGCACCATTGGTCAGTACCACCTGTGCGCTTTGCAGCGCCCCATGGTCTTCATCAAACACACTCACCGTGGGGTCCACGATGGCGATGGCTGGCGCGTTTTCCACATAGGTGGCGGAGAAGCCTGTGGCAGGCGTGCCAAGCCCATCAAGATCAATGATCGGCGCATCATTCACGGCCGTCACAAACAGGTTCACCGTGGCTGTACTGGTCAGACCAGCAGGGTCGCGCATGGTATAGTCAAACGAGGCCGGGCCAGAATAAGCAGGGGCTGGTGTGAACCGAATGACATTATCCGCATCCAGCGACACCGTACCGTTCACAGGCGCGTTGACCCCAATGATCGTCAGCGGATCATTTTCCGCATCCGTATCATTGGCGGTGAGCGTAGCCACCGGCAGTTCCATGACCGTGTCTTCGTCAAAGGTAAACACACCATCATCAACACCCACCGGCGCATCGTTTACCGCCGTGATGGCCACCAGCACCTCAGCGGGGGCGGAAGTATCGATGCCATCAGTAATGTAGATTTGGAGAGCCCGGGTGGACGTGTCAGGATTTTCCGACGTGGACGAATAGGTGACTGCTTGCAGCGCAGCTAAATAGTCCGACTGGGTGCCGGCCCCGGTGATGGTCAATTGCAAAAGCCCATCTGCGCCCAGTGTTCCGGCGGGAGGTACAGTGGTGATGGTCAATGGCCCGGCATAGGACCCGGCACCTAGGGTGTCGCCCGCTTTACCGTCGAATAGGGTAACATTTGCCCCGAAGAGAGTGGGATTATCCACGTCCACCAGCGTGGCAGCCGCCTCCACCAGCACACGCCCCACATCATTTTCCGTGTAGGCGGTGAGGCGCTGGTCTGAACCCGCCGTGCCATCCAAGCGAAGCTCCACCACATCGTTCACAGAAGTGTAAATCAGGTTCACCGTGCCCGTACTGATACTGCCCAGAGCATCGCGCACATCATAGGTGAAGCTGGCGGGGCCGAAATAGTTTGGATCAGGCGTGAACGTGATGATGCCGCCGGAAGACAACACCACCGATCCGTTCACCGCGCCGCCAACCGCCACAACGGAAAGCGCATCGCCCTCAAAGTCGCTATCATTGAACAAAAAGTTCACCGCAGCCGCCTGGAAAGGGGTGTCTTCGTCCAGTGTGAAAGGCCCGTCATCCACCACGGTGGGGGCGTCATTCACGCCCCGCACTTCAACCGTTGTGTTTAGTGGCGCGGAGTTTGTCGTGCCGTCATTGACGGTAATGGCGAAAACACGGTCTGTTTCGCTGGGCGCGTTGGAGCCCGTTTCAAACGTGATCTGCTGCAAGGCCGCTTCATAATCCGCCACGTCAGCTTGGCCTGAAAGGGTGATGGTGACAGACTGAGCCACGGTCAACGCGCCTGCTGGGCTGGCACTGGCCGTAATGCCACCGGGAAGTGCGCCAACGGTGAGCAAATCACCCACCTGACCATTGGTGAGCACAATGTTGGCACCGCTGAGTTGAGCGGTATCAACATCTTGGAGAGTTGTGACCGCATCGACGATTGCAACACTGGCACCATCCTCCGTATGCCGCACCACATAGCCATTGCCATTGGTGAAGACAGGCGGATCATCCACCGCAGCCACGAACAGGTTTACCGTGCCCTGCACAGGGTCAAAGCCGTCCGTCACGGTGTATTCAAAGGAAGCAGGCCCATTGTAATTGGGGTTCGGCACAAAGGTGATCTGACCACCAACCAGCGTAACGGTGCCGTTGGCGGCAGCCCCCACGCCGGTAATCGTCAACGGATTGTTTTCACCATCCGTATCGTTCAGCAGCAGGGCCGCGTCAGCGATGGTGAAATTCGTGTCCTCGTCAAAAGTAAACACACCGTCCGCACCGGACACCGGCGCATCATTGACGGATTCCACTTCCATAATCGTGGTGACAGGGGATGAACTCAGCGCGCCGTCCGTCACCGTGATGGCGATGGACCGATCGATCGTGCTGGGGTCATTGGAGGCGGATGAGTAGCCGATGGCCTGCAAAGCAGCCTGATAATCGGCCAAAGAAGCCGCCCCCGTCAGGCGCAGTTCCACCACGCTTGGAATAAGCGCGGGACCAGCGGGGGCCGATGCGACGCTAATGCCCGGTGGCAAGGCGCCCACGCTCAACAAATCGCCCACTTGGCCATTCGTGATGGTCACCGTGAGACCCGCCAGATTGGCGTTATCAATATCGCTGAACACCACATCCGTATCCGCCACGGCCAAAGGCGCATCCCCTTCCACATAGCGGTCGGTATAGCCATCGCTGAGCGGGTCAGACCCGGCCAGATCAGCCACGGGCGCATCATTGATGGGCTGCACATCCAGCGTCACGGTAACGGTGTCTGAAATGCCGTCAGGGTCTTCTACGGTGTAGTCAAAACTGGCCGTGCCGAAAAAGTCCGGGTCCGCCTGGAAGAAAATCTGGCTGCCCACCAAAGACACGGCACCATTGACGGCATTGCCCACGGCGGAGATATCCAGCACATCCCCATCCGGGTCCACATCGTTAAACAGCAACGCAGCCTTGGTGAGCGGCAGGGTTGTGTCCTCGTCCATCGTGAACGTTTCGGTGGCTCCAACCGGAGCATCATTGGAAGGCGTAATGGTCACCGTGGTGGTGGCCAGGTTTGAATCCCCCTGCCCGTCATTGACACTCATATTGATGGTGCGTGTGACACTCACCAGTGTGGGTGCGTCGCTGTTGGAGAGAAAGCGCAAGCCCTGCAGGGCGGTCTGGTAATCCGCCAGGGAGGCCGCCCCAATCAAATCCACCGTGATGGGCTGCGCGACCGTGAGCGGCAAAGTGGGCGGTGTAAAATTGGCGGTGATTGCGCCCGGTAGACCCGTTGCGATCAGCTGGTCGCCCACTTGAGCATCGGCAATGACAATGCGCGCAGACGAAAACTGCACATCATCCACATCTTGCAACACAACACTCGGGTCTACGATGGCAACGCCAACCGTATCGTCTTCATTGTAGCCTGTAGCAAAGCCTGTCCCGTTAAGCGGATCGTTGTCCAGATCAATCACCGGCAAGTCATTGACTGACGTGACGTTGAAAGTGGCCACAGCCGTGTCCTGTAAACCGGCAGCATCTTCAATGGTATAGGTGAAGCTCACCGCGCCAAAGAAATCCCCCGCAGGCGTAAACGTAATGCTCTCGTCTCCATTCAACACCAGCGTGCCGTGCAGCGGGTCGTCGAGCACCGCCGCGACGATGGTCACCGGTTCAATATCCGGGTCAACATCATTGCCCAGAAGATCGGCGCGTTGGATAGTGCGAGAGACATCCTCTGCACTATCGGTGAGCGTATCATCATCGGCCACGGGCGCATCATTGACCGCCGTGACCGTAATGAGCGAGCGGGCCACATTGGAGGAATCATCCCCATCAAAAAGCGAAATATCGAAGAGACGGTCCGCCTCTACCGGCGCGTCAGTCAACACGCGGAAGCTCAAACTACGAATAGCATCGGCATATTGCGCCCGGGTCGCCGTGCCAGACAGCGTGAGCGTTAGCGGCCCATCTGTTGTGAGGGGAACAGGGGTGGAAAAACTCGCTGAAATAGGAGCCACAACGCTAGAAGCGTTGATAAAATCACCAGCAAAACCGTTGGTGAGCACAATGGTAGCACTCTCCATAAAGGTATCGTCCACATCGGTAATGGTGAAAGTGGGATCCACCAGAGGTGCGGGCACCGCGTCTTCCGTATACGCGCCCACATAGCCGTCGAGCACCGTATTGCTATCAAGATCAATGACGGTGGCATCGTTGACAGAGCGGACAGTCAGTTCCACCAGCCCCACCCGCTGTCCACCATTCCCGTCAGCCACCGTATAGGTGAAGCTCATGGGTCCAAACTGGTTGGCGGCGGGCACAAAGACGATGTCGCCCCCCCCATTAAAGCCCACACTGGCCCCGATGGGTGCGTTGTCCACGGACACGACGGAAAGCGTATCGCCCTCAATATCCGTATCATTGGCCAGCAAGTCCGCCTGCGGGATGACGATAAACGTGTCCTCATCCAGCTCAAAGCCGCTATCGTCATTGGCCACCGGCTCATCATTGATGTTGTTGACGGTGATGGTGGTGGTGGCAACGGTGGAGGTGAGCGCACCATCGGTGGCTGTCACCGAAATGACGCGCGGCGTCTCATCCAGCTCTTCCAGCGGGCTGCCAAAGCGGATCATTTTGAGCGCAATGTCATAGGTTGCTGGCGATGCGTTGCCTCGTAATTCGAGGGTCACCGTGGTGGGGCTGATGAGCCCGCTCTCCACATTGGGTGGAATAGCCGTGAGAGTGAGCGAGCCTGGCAGGGTCAGCGGCCACAAAATATCGCCAGCCTGCCCGCCGGTCATAACAATATCCATGCCCGTCAAATTGGCAGAATCGATGTCAAACACCGTGGCATCGCTAGCAACAATGGGCGTGAGGGGATCATTTTCATCAAAGGTAAAGGCATAGTCCGTGCCGCCATCGACCCCGTTCAAGTCCACATCCGGCGCATCATTAACGGGGTTCACGTCCACGAACACGGTCGCGGTTGCTGTCACCAATTGGCTGTCTTGAATGGTGTAGGTAAAAGAGGTGGGACCGGTAAAATTGGCATTGGGCGTAAAGGTGATGGTTTGCGCCATGGGATCATAGCTCACCGTACCATCCGGCCCATCCTGGGCTGAGACAAACGTAATGCTGTCGCCAATATCCGTATCAAAATCATTGGCCAGAAGATCGGCCACAGGGAAGTCTGTGGGCGTATCTTCCACCACGGGGAAAGGTGTCACATCCCCATCATCCACCGCGTTGGGCGCCACATTATTGCCGAGCACCATGACCGAAACGGTAGAAGGATCGCCCAAGGCCTGCCCGTCATCAATGCGGATATCGACGGTGCGCAGGCCCGGTGTGTCTTCGGTGGAGGTGTTTTCGTAGGTGATTGCCGCCAAAATCGCCGCCGCTTCAGCGGTGGTGAACTCCCCCGCCGGGTCTCGGACCAGGGATATGCTGTCGAAGCCGTTATAGCTGATTTCAAGCGTTACCCCGCCAATGGTGGCATTTTGCGTGGAGGGAAGCCCGGGAGTGGTGTTGATCTGGAAACTGGCGCTCCCGACCGCCAAAAACTCGGTGCCGCTTTGAACAAACCCACCAAGATCAAGCCGAATGCCGGTGACGTCGCTGTCATCCACATCCACAACGACGGCTGGATCTGCCAAAATCGCCTGGGCGTTAGCTGTCGGCGGATAGTCTGTGGTGATCGTGTTTTGGACAGACGGAGTACCCGCGTCCAAATCCACCTCAGCGGTTTGGTTTTCACCATTGATCGTGATCGTCAATGTGCCCGGCGTCAACGACACCTCGCCAAATTCATCCCTTACAAAATAGGTTATGGTCTCAGTGGCCGTTTCGCCCACAGCCAAGGAGGCGAACTTGCCATTGGGGTCGTAGGTCATCGTGCCGTCGGGTTCCACCGTTAGTGTGGAGCCACCTGCCAGGCCGATAATAGTTGTCCCGTTGATAAGATTGCCTTCAACGGTTGCCAGTTCCAACCCATGGCCTTCAGCGTCACTGTCTTCCCCAGCTTCCCCGGTTGTGCCCGGGTTCGGGTCAATCACTTGCAGGATAACCGTGCCCGTTTCGCTCACACTGGCCACATCATCTGCTGCGACAGGGGCCATGTTATCGCTCACATCGATGACAACATTTGCCCGGGTATCCCCAAGGGCAGCACCCGATGGGTTGGAGAATTCCAGGGCAAAATTTTCTGCCAGCTCAAAATTGGGGTCGTCATAAATGTCCAGATTGATGGTGAAACTGGGATTGGAGATAGCACCCCGCGTAAACGTGAGGCTCGACCCGCTCACCACGCTGCTGGGTGTATTGTGAGCGTGTTCATCTGCCACCCCACTGCCGCTTTGCAATCCAATGGTGGCTGTGCCGCCATCGCTGCCCGCATTGGCAAAATCCACATCCAGATAATTGTAGCGGATCTCGCCGGTTTCTGCCGTTAAAATGGCCTGAAACGTACCGCGCTCGGCACCCCCTTGTTTGTTTGTCACATCGTGCCATTGCACGATGAATTCCTGCTGACCCCGCGCGTTGAAGCGGGTTTCCACAAAAACGGAACCGGCTGTTGTGTTCAGATCGTCCCAATAGGGTGCAAGCACCGTGCGCCCGCCAAGAGCCGTCCCATCCAGCGTCTCACCGTCGATGGCTGCTGTGGTATTTTCAAAACTCATATAGCCATTGGCAGAAATGAAAATACGATCGTAGGTTTCGCCGTAGAATTTGAAATTGAAGCCCAGAAATTGCTGGGTCAGCCCATCATCACCCAAGGGCACAGGAATGCCGGTGGGTTGAATGTTAACAAAACCACCGCCCGAAGGGTCATACACCACGTCATAATTGGTATCTGGCGCTGAGTATGAAAGCGTGGTGCCGTTAAAGCTGAAATCCTCTTCAACCGGCGGCCCGGCCATGGAAACAGCAATGGCATCGGCAAGGCTTTGGCGGTCAGCGGCATCGGTATTCCCGTCCACGAGGGTCAAATCGGCGGTGATAATATCACCCTGATCGATGGCCCCCTCCAGTTCGATGGTGAACACCGCCTGCGCCGTTCCGCTATCCTCATCCACCGTACCGTTGCTGGAAATCAGCCAGCGCGGCAAAACGGATACTGTCACATTGGCCGTATCCTCATCAAAATCCACATCCTGCACGGTGTAGGTGAAGTTCACATCGCCGGAGAAATTGGGGCTTGGTTCGAAGATCAAAGCACCAAGGCCATCCATGCGCACAATCCCCTCACCACCCGCCAATGTGACTGGGGTAGGCACGTCAATGCCAATGCCGTTCACTTGGGTGATGATGGGTGTGCCATCATTGATCGTATCATTGCCCAACACATTGATCGTCACCGGCTGGCCGGAAAACGTGCTGGCCGTATCGTCCACGGCGATGACTGGCTCACTCACATTGTCCAGTGTCACCTCAAGGGCAATGCCGCTTTGGGTGGCTGAAAGGACGGAAACATCCCCATTGGGGTTCACTTCCGTCGCTGTGGCGGAAACCTGCATCACATAGGTAACAATGGCACCGGTTTGCGGCGGGCGAAAAACGAGAAATGGCAGTTCAAGGGGCGTCAGCGAAACCACGCCACCCACAATGGGGCGCGAAATGCCATCCACCAGAATTTCCGATCCAGCGGGAATGTTCGAAATGGTGATATCAGTGAATTGTTCAGACCCATCCGTGTCGAAAAGCTGAGGCTGGATGATGGAAGACAGATCCACATCTTCATCAATCCCGGCCCGCGCTTCATTGACAATCAGGGTGGGCAGGTCAGCCACCGCGTTCACCTTAAACGTGGCCACTTCCAATTCTTCGGTAAACGACCCATCCACTTCCACGCTGGTGGCAATAAATGTGATGCTGATTTCATCATCCCTGTTTTCGATGGGCAGCACGCGCAATGCGTTGCGGTTCCAGTTTGTAATATCCACCTCCCGCTCATCGTCCGTGGAGCGGAAAAGATTGAGACCATCTGTGAGAACCACGCCCACAGGTATGCTATCGGCCAGATAGAAAATCTGTTCGTTGGCATCGGGCGATGACGCATTGACGGAGATGGTCTGGGTGGGTCGGTCTTCATCCGTGCCCGGATCGGTGAGCGGGTCCGGGCCAATGATTGTGAGCGTCACATCGTTGGCCACCGGCTGAATGTTAAAGGTGAAAAACCCGTCCGTGCTGAAAGTGCCATCGCTGGCCTGATAGCCGAACGTTTCCGAGCCATTGTAAAATGGTGAAGGGGTGTAAGTGAAAGACCCATCTTCCATATTCACCCGCAGCGACGCTCCATTGGTCAAGGTGGATTCGCCCGATATGGGATCGGTAGGGTTGACCAGATAGCCGGTGGACACCCCCATCACCATTTCAGGAATGAGCGCAACGCCCATGGCGTCGGTCACGGTAATGACATCGAGATCATCGCCATTTCCGTCACGGTCATCGCCCAAAATGCCCGTGACAGCAGTGGCCGAGATCGTCCCACCCTCGTCCGCCACATAAACAGTATTGCCCGTAATGGGACCCAGACCCGCAGAGCCCACCAACACGGTGGTCGTCGCTGACGATGACGCCACGCCGTCGCTGACGGTCACATCAATGAAACGGGGTCCGGTATTAAAGGCACCATCCGCCAAACCGTTGGAGTAAGTGATTGACTGGATGGCCGTCAGGTAATTGGAAATACGCGCCGAGTTTTGCAGTTCCACCACAATTTGATCGGGATTGCCGGGTGCCCCGGGAATGGTGAAGCTGTTCACACTCAGCTTCAGCGTGTTCAAAAGCGTTGTATCAAAATTGAGCTGATCGCCTGCCTGCGCATTGGTGAGTGTGATCGTCGCCCCTTCGATAAAGGCGTTATCCAGATCGAAAATTTCCACATCGAGATCGGTGATGGAAACCGGCACGTCGAAGGTTTCCGGCATGCCAGGCACTTCCGCCACCGAGGACACATTGACGTAGGTCGTCGTGTAGTCATTGCCCGGGTCGCTTGGCCCGTTCAGGTCAACGGAGCGCGCTTCCACCGTATCGGGATTGCTGAAGGAACTGAGATCATCTGTTCCGGCCATGTCAAAATTGTTGATGAGCGACGTGGACCGATAGACAACCACGAAGCGGTTGGCACTTTCCCATTCAATGGCAATCTGGTCGCGTTCGTCGGCAAATTCTGTGGTACCAGATATGGTAAAACCGTCCTCGTCACCACTAATGTCCAGATCATTGCTGCTCTCCACCGTGTAGCGGGAGATTTCCTGCGCTTCCACGGTGACCACCTGGTCAGACAAAGCGACGCCGCCCCTGCCGACAATATCGTCGAGTAAAATATTGATCTGGTCGGGCGGCGCGGGATTGTCCGTGCCCGCCTCCAAAATTTGCCATCGCACCGCTGCTTCCGCCGGCACAAGGGCACCGGGCACAACACCATTGGGGTCTTGTGGACCCGTATTTGTGAGCACCACGCGAAAGTCGTCAGCCGTTGGACTGTCCACATTTGTGGTCTCAAACGTGGTGGCAGCAAATTGCGTCTGGCCGATCAGCGTGGCGCGAATATCAAACAGGGTGGTGCCACCCATGCCATCGTCCAGACTCACCGCATTGGCCCACAAAGCCGTTGTACCGGCCGTGCCAACAATACCACCATCGATGTGACCGATCACCGGCGCGCCCTGCGCTTCGATCACATAGCCCGACAGGATGCCTTCCCAATCCGGCGCCGAGAATGCCGGGGTCTCCACCTGACCCAGGTGCAATTCCAAATCCCAATCCCCGGCGAGGGATTCAGACCCCGTCAAATCGTCCGAGGCCGCAATATCTGCGCCGGTTATGCCTGCCAGTAGGCCCGCTGCCCTTTGGCCTTGCTCCCCCTGACCAAAATCACACCCGTAGATGAGAATATCGCCGTCCTCGCTCAAACTGCGCCCGATACCCATCAGGGCAGCGCGATACTCTCCGGAAATACTGGCCTCATTGAGTGTGCCATTGCCCAGCTGCAAAGCGCCTGCTGCACCGTGGGAGAAGATATGGACAGCATCGTAAGGCCCACCGGTTTCCAATGCTGAGGCCATTTGCAAAACGCCGTCTTCGTCGGCATCCAGCATAACGATGCGCACGCCGGGCTGAAGGGATGCGATCAGGCCGTCAGGGTTTTGCACTCCGGCATCGATGAAGACGATCTCCCGTTCGATACCACCGGGCGCCGCACCTTCTTCCGCTAAGGGTTCCGTCACAAAAGCTTCGCCCGCCACCGGCTCAATGACGCCCGTATTGTCCACAGCGACAGTATTGTCTGAAGCGGGAGCCGGAGCGTCCACCGGGCCCTTTTGCTCCGCCAGAAAGTCGTCGGCCAGTTGGTTGTGGGCAGCACGACCGGCAAAATCCACATAGGTCTCCATGGCTGCGGCATCCAGCAAAATACGCGGCTCCAGTGCCCGCATCAAAGGCTTTTCCTTCACAGGCACAGGCACAGCCTCCGGTGAGGATTTGAAGATGGATTTGAAACGACCGGCCATGAACACGCCCACACATTTTGCCCTGCGGCCACCCCGATGGCGGTCCGCCCTTCCGCCAATAGCGGACGCACCAAGGGCGGCGCGGTCCTGAAGACGGAGCCTCCAACGTGCAAATTTATGGTTAAGGGGCGCTTAACCGCCGCCCCAAACTTGCCAATGGCATGAGCAAGGCCTTGGCAAAATTGACCGCCTTTAGCGCAATTTCCATTCAAACTAAAACGATAACCGCTTCTTTGACGCTGGATTGAAAATCCATACTCCAACCATCGCACCCGATAATCGGTGCTATAGGAACATTTTCAATTGGCTCGAAGGGCCAATATCGCGGTCTTCCCAATGGCGGCGGCACAGGGAGACATAACTCTCCTCTCCACCGATGGAGACCTGCTCGCCCTCATCGATCACCCGCCCTTCGCCATCCAAGCGCACCACCATCGTGGCCTTGCGACCGCACCAGCAAATGGTACGAATTTCACGCAGACTGTCCGCCAGCGCCAAGAGCGCCGCGCTACCGGGGAAGAGCTTGCCCTGAAAATCAGTCCGCAGACCATAAGTCATGACCGGAATGCCCAGCCGGTCCGCCACCCGGCACAATTGCCACACCTGCTTCTCAGATAAAAACTGGGCCTCATCCACCAAAACACAATTGAGGTTTTGTTCATCATGGGCCTTCTCCACCAGCCCAAACAAATCATCCTCGTGAGCAAAGGTCTGCGCATCTGCCGTCAAGCCGATCCGGGAGCCAATTTTCCCCCTTCCAACACGGTCGTCCAGGGCAGCCGTTAAAAGCAGCGTGTGCATGCCCCGCTCCCGATAGTTGTGGGAAGCCTGAAGCAGCACGGTGGATTTGCCTGCATTCATGGAAGAGTAATTGAAATAGAGTTTTGCCACGCTCTTTCCCGCCTGCGGATCGCCTGCCCGTGATTTGCCAGTACCCTTCCTACCATTCCTGCAAGGCGGCGCACTTGGGAAGGCGACTTCATCCACAATGGGATGCCCTTCATCTTTTACAAAAATTTCAACCCATAGTTGTATATTGCTGAAATGACTCACGAAGGAGAAAGCCGTGATGCCATTTCTACAGGAACTCACCGCCACACCCCGGCAGCGTCGGCAGGCCATCGCAGCACAATTTCAGCTGGCCTATGGGGACATTGTGCAACCTATGGCTCTGTGCGAGGGGTTTGAAATCGTCACAGCCAACCGCGCCTTCGCCCAATGTCTGCGCCTGTGCCCACCTTTGAACGGCCGCATGCTGATTGACCATTTGGCAGGTCTCAACAATCATGAAGCTCTGTTTGGTCCCGAAGGGGGTACGACGACCCTTCACACACGCGGCAAAGTTTTTCATCTACGCGGCCGCCGGTGGCCTATACAACCCCACGTCACCTTGCTTGAAGTTGAAGATCGCACACAACTCACTCAGACCGCCCAAGCCCTGGCCCATGCCAGAACCCGCGATCCTCAAACAGGCCTTTTGTTGACCGCCCCGTTCCAGCAGGCAATGGAGCGCATGTTACATGCCCATCAAAGGGCATGGCTGGGCATGATCCGCCTGCCGCGCATGGCCATGACATCGCAAGGCCCACAGGACTGGTCCAGCAACGAAGAACATGAGAGCCGGGTAGATGATCTCATCGCCGTGAGCGAGCGCCTTTCCCATGATCTTGGCGAAAGAATTGTCCTCGGCCTCGGCCCCTGTCAACGCAGCATTCGGATAGCCTGTCCCCTGCGCCATGCCCCCCCTGATGGTCTCGAAGAGGAGGATGAGGAAGCACGCCATAACCTTCGCCAATTGGCGCAGGTGAGCCGCCGTTGCTTGGGCGAGCGCAATCCCCACCGCCCCGCAGCAGTGGGTTTAGCGACCTATCCAGCCCACGGAAATAACGCCTTGGAATTGATGCAAGCCCTTGGCCTTGCTGTGGAAAAGGCAGAGGAGAAGAGCCAACCCATTATTTTCAATCAGGACTTGGCCGTCCAGAAGGAGAGACGGATTGCCCTGTCGCAAGACTTTGCAGCCGCTCTCACCCAAGGGGCCATCGCCCCCCATTTTCAACCGGTCATCCATGCCCAGACGGGTAAACTATTGAGCTTTGAAGCGCTCATTCGGTGGACCCACCCCAAATTAGGCTATGTCATTCCCCCCCACATCATCTCCATCGCCCGCAGTCGAAAAATGCTGGCGCCTTTAACCTATGCGGTCATGGAGCATTGCCTTGCCGAAATGACCCGCTGGCCCGAGCGCATTTCCTTCGCCATCAATGTTTTGCCGGAGCAGTTAACCGGTGAACTGGTGGACATGGTGCGCGAAACCGTGCGTCGCGCCCGCATCGACCCGGGCCGGTTGGAAATAGAAATCACCGAAGATGCGTTGATTGAAAATTTCGACCGCAGCCAGCGCATTATCGCACGATTGCGCGCCATCGGCGTCAGTGTGGCTATGGACGATTTTGGGGCAGGTTTCACATCGCTCAGCAATCTTACGCGATTGTCCGTCGATAAAATCAAGATCGACAAATCCATCTCCGATGGTCTTCCCCACGACCCCAAAGCCTGTGCCATTGTGCGTGCCATCCTCCATTTGGGCAGTGAACTGGGGGGGGCCATCACCGTTGAGGGGATCGAGGATGAAGTGCAACTGGCTATGTTGAAACCCTATGATTGCGGTGTTCAGGGGTTCGTCCATTCCCGGCCGTTGCCACCAGAGAATTTAACAGCCATCACCCGCTTTTTGGCTGCAGGCGAACACATCGCTTCAAATTAGTAAATTTTCTATTGCAACTATAGGTTGCATTTTATAATGTGTCTCTGATTCATTTTAGGGCCCGTTCCATGAACGATTCACATTTTACCAAGCCGGTGCGCGATGCCATGGACCACGCCGATGGCGTGACCTTTGTTAAGCCAAAACCGCCCGCGCCCGAAAAACTGGGCAGCGATGGCGGCACGATCGTGCTGCACTGGCTTGCAGTGATCTCAATGGTAGCGAGCCTGCTGACAGGCCTACGCATTTCTGCCGACGGCATGAACGCGCCATGGGCCGCCGCCGTGACAGCAGTACTACCCCAAGGGGAAGTGTGGACATGGCACCTGTTGGCTTCTCTCCTTCTCACCTTCACCGTGGGGGCCTATTATATCTACTTGCGCCGGGGTGATCTGGGCGCACGCAATGGCCCAAGACGGTTCAAAACCCTCACCCCGCCCACCAATAAAAGGCTGCGCTGGCGCGCCATCAATGTAGCTCTCCACTGGTTAGCATACGGCGCCATTGCTGCGCTGACGGTTACGGGCGTTCTGCTTTATCTGGGCCATGGCGGGCTTTCCCTCACAGTCCATCGGGCCTTGGCTTGGACCATGGTGTTTTACATCGCCATCCACACCCTCGCCCATTTTTTATACGGTGGCATTGCGCAGCTTTTGCGCCTGTTTCGACCTCGCCCCCTGGCGCAAACGCCCGACTCAAAGACATGGCCCATGGCCTTTGCTTTGGGTATGGGCACAGTGGTTGCTGGCGGCCTCTACGCCGCAGACATGGGCATCCGTGACACGATCAATGTCGCAAAAGTGAAAACTGCCCCAGCCCTTGATGGCGTTTTGGATGACCCCGCGTGGGAATGGGCAAGGCCTGCCACCACCCGCACCCATCAGGGCGCAAATCTCGGTGCAACCAATCCCGGAGAGGGCATATCGCAGGTCACCACCCGGGCGGTGCGTGATGAAACCAACATCTATTTTGCTTTCCAATGGCAAGACCCCACCCGCTCTCTCATGCGCAATCCCCTCATTAAAAAAGCGGATGGCTGGCATGTCATGGCCAAGCGCGCCGCGGAGGCGGATGTGGTGGACTATTATGAAGATAAATTCGCGGTCCTCTTCGCCCATGCGGACAAAGCCGGTGGGGCTGGCTCCACCTTTCTGGGTGAGGACCCCCTGCCCACCTATGCCAAATCTCCCCACCGTCGCGGAATGCACTATACCGATGACGGGCGCATGCTCGACCTGTGGCAGTGGAAGGCCACGCGGGGTGGCCTGTTGGGCCACACCGACGACATGCACATTGGCCCACCCAAAGCCGCCAGTGCCGCCCAAAAGCTTGGGGATAAACGTTACGCCGCCGGCTATGACGCCGATCCAGGCAAGAAAATCTACGAATACAATTACAAAACACCCACCCGCGCCGCCTATAACGGCCCAGTGGCTATAAAACGCCTACCCCTCGATTTGGCTGCCATGCGGGTGCAATTGGGCACGGTGCCCACCCATGCTGACGGACAGAACGACGAGGGCAGCCAATGGTGGTTTACGCGGGAAAATTCCATCCCCTACGATCCGGCACTGGACGCCGCCATTCCCATTGGCACCATCTTGCCTTCCACCCTCAACATCCACTCCTATGCGGGTGACCGGGCCGATCTAAGCTCTGGGGCTCAATGGAAAGACGGTGTCTGGACGCTGGAGGTGGCCCGCAAACTGGACACAAAAAGCGCCTTCGACACCGCCTTTATCCCCGGCACACGCCTCTACGCGTGGGTATCTGTTTTCGACCACAACCAGATCCGCCACACCCGCCATCAGCGGCCCATCACGCTGAACATTGAACCCTAGACCGTCCCGTGCCGCTGAACCTCAACATCAACGGGCGAACCATGCCCGCCCGCTTCGGCGAAACGCTGGTGGATGCGGCCCTGTCGGAAGGGGTGCTTATCCCCCATGATTGTGCCACCGGCCAGTGCGAAACCTGCCGGGTGCGCGTGGCCCATGGTTCGGTGGACGATCGCGGCACCAGCTATGGCGATACGGTACTGGCCTGTCAGGCCCGTATTATCGGCGATGTGGCCATCACCATGGAAGAACTGCCCGCCCCGGTCACCGAGAAGGGCGTGGTGGAAGCCATCACCGAACTTGGCCCGCGCGTGGTGGAACTGGCCATTCGCCTGCGCAACCCCCTCGCATACCGTCCCGGTCAATACGCACGGCTTGGCTTTGCCGGTTTTCCCGCGCGGGATTATTCCTTCTCTGCCCCCATGCAGACTGACTTGGAACCCGACCTGCTGATCTTCCAAATCCGCATTCTGCGACAGGGCCTAGTTTCCACTGCGCTGGGTAAGGGCATTGATTTGGGCCACGCGGTTAAAGTCTCGGGGCCCTTCGGTCACGCCTATTTGCGCACACAAGAGAACGGACCGCTGGTGCTCACAGCCTCTGGCACGGGATTTGGCCCCATCTGGGCGCTGGCCCGGGCTGCCACCCTGGCGGACCGCAACCGCAGTTTGTCCGTGATCGCCGGCATTCGCACGCCCGATGATGCCTATATGCGACCCGCTTTCGACTGGCTGCGCGACCATGGCAAAGAGGACATCACGGTCTCCACCCAAAACGGGGCCGAGGGCAAGACTTTGGGAAAAATGGCACTGGAGCAAGGCGAGGCGGACTCTCACCTGCCCCAATTGAACGAAACCACCAGTCTGCATGTGGCCGGCAATCCAGCCATGGTGGAACGGGTTAAAACGCGCGCTCTTGCCGCCCGCGCCCGCTGCTATGCGGACCCGTTCACTGCCGCCACAACAAAACCAACTCTGCTGCAAAGGGGGCGCAATTTTTTGCGGCGCATGTGATCGCCCCTCGATAAATACCCTCCCCAAATTCGGCGGCGGCGACGGGTTTGGCGAAATCGGGGCGCAGCCGCTCCCTTGACCATCAGGCAGGTCAGGGGAGCGGTTTGGTTTTAGGAAACAGGATCAACGGCAATTTTTTGCCCACCAGCGCGCCGATTTTTCACAACCTTTGCCTGAACACTGGTCTCAACACCCCCATGGCCACCGATTTGAGCGGAAGCCAGGCGGCTTGCCCTTAACAAAGCGGAGGGCAGGTTGCGGGTGGACCAGTCCTCTCCCACGGCCCGGTCGCTGGCCCGCCTGTTGTGGATAGGCTTGGGTTCGGCCTCGCGCAGAGGCGATTCCAAGGACGGTGCCTCCACCCCCAACCTGGGCGCGCGGGCTTGTTCGATGGCGTCTTCCCGAATGATTTGGTTGAATTGTTCCACCGCACGCTCCACCGCCATCAATCGCCCGGCCATGGCATGGCCGTGGCGGGAAAGCCCATGATTAGCCTCGGTGATGGCGGCAATGGAGCCGGTCACGCGGTCAATGCAAGCAAACACATCCTCCGCCCGCGCAGCGCCTTTGCCCGAAGACGGCGCGGCCAAAACGCGGCGGGCCGCTAACATGGTTTCATCCGCTTCACCCATCACCTCATTGGACAATTCGCTTAATTGCGCCAAATCCCCTTCCATGGCGTCCGCCATTTCCGAGAGTACAAAGAGTTCCCGCCGCAATTGCGTGCGGCACTTCTCACCGGCGGCCACCATGGCTGAGGATCGGGCACGCAGTTCATCCACATCGGCCATATCGGCTTTCAGCCGCTCCCGCTCTTTCATGGATTGCTGCAAGACGGTCACCGAACGGGCAATGGCGCCCACTTCATCGCTACGCCTTTGACCCGCCACATGGACGAGCCAATTGCCCTTGGCCACAGACCGTACCGCACTGGTGATCTGCCCCAGCGGGGCCAAAACACGCCGCGCCACATAGGCTGTAATCAACACCGCTACAATCAAACCGGCCAAACCAAGCGCTGCAAGCCAGAGGATGAGCGAGTTTTTTTCACTGGCGATGTGGGTGCTCAACTGCTCGGTGAGCACCTTCAAATCCATGAAAGGTTGGGTAATGCAGAGCTGCCATGCTTGCCCGAATGGGCTGCATCGAAACAAGGTATCCCCCTCGCGGTTCATGCCCATGCGCCCATTGATGATCTGACTGGCATCGGCAAGTTTAATGGCCTTGTCCGGGGCAATGTCCACCAACACATCCCCTTCATCTTGAACGGTCAAACGCAGATGCTCCTCCCGCGCAAAGCGCTCCATGGCAGGCCAGGGACGGTTCATCAACCGATGCCCGGCGAGAAGGGCAATGGGATCGCCAAAATCGTCAAACACCACATGAAGGGAGAGCAGAACCATCTGGCGCGCAGCATCGGGGCTGCCCAGGCGAGCCAGCACAGCCGGGCCGAGGGCCGCATAGTCGGTGTAGCTTCGGGGTTTATCCCGATCATTGGCATCGATCAGACCGCGAGCCAGGGGCGCAAAGCCCGCTTCGGAAAAAGCCCGGTTCGCCTTCACCAAAGGCAAGCCGGGCTGGTGGGAGCCCAGCGCATTCAGCTGTGCATCCAGCACAAGGACCCCATCCATTTGCGCACCCTGTGCGATGCTCTGGGCCATCAGATCAATGGCCACCACATTGCCCCGGGCAATCACCCGCCCCGTCTCCTGAAGTCCGGCCAGTTGACGCATCTGGCGTGCCGCCGTCTGCTTGATTTGCGCCAATTCCGCTTCAACCAAACGGTGCTGAAGGCGCATCTGCGCATCAATGCGCTGCCAAGCTAACTCTTCCACCGCCTTGCCATGGCGGATGGCACCGGATTCCAACCGCCAAACCGTGAGAACAAAGAAAATGACCAGTGTTATGCCCACTGCCGCCAGCACCATCAGGGCGAGGCGGCCAGACAGGCCCCAATATTTCACATCTTCCATAGGCTTGCGCTCCCGCCTGCCCCATTTGATGACAAGTTCCCCTACCGGCTCACCGGTAAAGCACCATGGGCTTTCAAAAGGGCCTGGGATTTGGGGGAAAGACCGTAATTAAGAAAAGCGCTGGCGTGGTCCGGCATGGCCCCCACCCGCCACACCAGCGAAATGGTCACCGCACTGGGATAGGCCTTGTCCGTGGGGTACCGCCCGTCAATCGACATGACCCGCACGCTCTCTTCCAAAGGCC
This sequence comes from Pseudomonadota bacterium, assembly GCA_039198355.1. Lineage (GTDB taxonomy): Bacteria > Pseudomonadota > Alphaproteobacteria > Rhizobiales > Rhizobiaceae > Pseudahrensia. The sequence continues at coordinate 31,965 of JBCCTO010000012.1, read as the reverse complement.
GCGAAAACGGGCCAAAACCGATAGCCCCTTTGACCGATTGCACGGTTTGCACCGCATCCTGCGTGGTCACGGCAATTTTGGAGCGGGTGGTAAACGTCAAATCCTTCCAGCCGGGCATGGAGCCACGCAAAACGGCCAAAGAGGAATCCGTATCCTCCCGCCGAACCACCTTAATGCGCATATCCGGCCCACCCACTTCGGCCCAATTGGTAATCGTGCCTTCGTAAATGCCCGCCAACTGATCGGTGGTTAAGCCCTCCACGTCCAGTTCAGGATGGACATAAATGGCCGTGGGCAAGCGAAACAGCCCTTTTGACACCAGGCCCGTCTCCTTTTCCGCAGGCTTCAGCGGGCGAGCCACCCGAGCCAGATAGGCTTTGCCCGCCCCCACCGCAGCAATGCCGCCCCCAGACCCAATGCTGGGGGGCACCACAACGGGACGATCAGGGTTTTCATTGGTATAAGCGGCCCCCACCAATCGGACCAATTCCATACCGTCGCCCGTGCCCACCACTTGCAAAGTGCGAATTTCCGCACTCGCCATGGGTGGCATGAACGAAACCGATAGGGCACCGGCGGAAACGAGAGCGGAAAGACTTTTCTTCACAATGACACCTGTTCGCGCATTTTCGATTAAATACAACTATAGGTTGAAGTCTTAAAATTGTCGGAATCCAATTCAGACAATGCTGAACACTAATTCTGCCGCCTGCGCTTAGCGGGATTGGCCAGCCGCCTTCAGCTTTTCCAGATAGGTTTTGAAGAGCGTATCAGCGCCACTTCCCAACCGGTAGAGCACCGACCAGGAGTAGATGCCCGTATCGTGCCCATCATCAAACACCAGCCGCACAGCATAATTGCCCACCGGCTCAATGGTGGTGATGGTGACATGGCGCTTGCCGGTAATGAGCTTTTTCTGGCTGGGGTCATGGCCCTGCACTTCGGCAGAGGGTGATTCCACCCGCAACAATTCGGCGCTCATCTCAAACCGCTCGCCCGTGTCAAACCCGACCGTCAGCAGGCATTTATCATTCGACAGGCGAATTTCCGTAGCGCGCATGGCAAAACCAATCTCACAAGAGGGGTGACGTCTGGCCATCAATACCACGCCCTCTATAGTGTCCCCACCTGCGACTGCAAACACCTGCCCTCTTTGCTGATGTCCCCTGCCCCCCCATCCTCCGCGCTCAAATCGTGCGAAGTCCAAAACTTCCTCCGCTCGCTTTTTGACGAAGCGGTGGCCAGCGTAGATCCCCTCAAGATTGTTGCACCCCATCTTCCAAAACCGCCAAGGGGCAAAACACTGATTGTTGCGGCGGGAAAAGCCGCCGCATCCATGGCCAAAGCGACAGAGGAGGCTTGGCCCGCCCATGCTCCCTTTTCCGGCACTGCCCTAACGCGCTACGAACACGGTCTTCCTTGCGAAATCATTGAAGTGATTGAAGCCGCCCACCCGGTGCCTGACGATCGTGGTCATGTGGCAGCGCAAAAACTGCTGCAAGAAGTCTCCCAATTGGGTGAAGACGACCTCTTGCTCTTCCTCGTCTCCGGCGGCGGTTCATCCCTATTGGCTTTGCCCGCGGACGGTATTTCGTTGGACGAAAAGAAAGCCGTCAATAAAGTGCTTCTTCGTTCCGGTGCGCCCATCGGGGAAATGAACGCGGTGCGCAAACATATCAGCGCAGTAAAAGGTGGTCGGCTTGCGCAAGCTGCCATGCCTGCGCAAGTCGTTACTGTCGCCATATCTGACGTACCCTTTGACGACCCCAGTACCATCGCCTCCGGCCCCACCGTGCCCGACCCCACAACGCGGGAACAGGCCAAGGAAATCATTGCCCGCTATGGCATAGACCTGCCCGCCAGCGTCATGGCCCATCTCAACCAACCCACATCGGAAACTCCCAAGCCCGACGATCCACTCTTTGAACGAACCGAGTTCAAGATGATCGCCACCCCGGCCCATATGATCGAAGCGGTGGAGGCCAGCGTCGAAGCAAAAGACCTTACCATCACCTCCTTAGGCGCAGACCTGGAGGGCGAGGCGCGAGACGTGGGCCGGGAGCACGCTCTTATGGCCCTCGCTGCTGAATCGGGTCTGATTATTTCAGGGGGCGAAACCACCGTCACCGTCGCGCCCAACGCTCCCTGCGGGCGCGGAGGCCGCAATTGCGAATATCTGCTCGCCCTCGCCATCGCACTCAACGGTGCTTCCCATATTCACGCCATTGCAGCGGACACAGACGGCATTGACGGCAGCGAGGACAATGCCGGGGCCATCATCACACCCGACACGCTGGCCCGGGCCCGGGCCATGGGTCTAGACCCCCAGGCCATGCTGGATGGCCATGATGCCTACACGTTTTTTGAAAAGCTGGGCGATCTGGTCACCACCGGCCCCACGCGCACCAATGTGAACGATTTCCGTGCCATCCATGTGGGCGCTTCATGATCGTTCGCGCCCTGTTCCTGTCTGGCTTAATTTCTGCCCCTGTCCTTGCGCAGGAAAACGCCATCGGGCGGCTCAACTATGCGGGCCTGCGGGACCGCGCCCACTGCACGGCTTTCCTCACCGGACCCAAAACCGTCATGACCGCCCGCCACTGTGTGGACCGATGGCCCAAGGGCGACTTACGGCTGGTGCTGGGCTATGATCGGGGTAATTGGGTGGAACTGCATCGCATTAAATCCATCCACAAACACCCCACGCAAGATGTGGCAACCCTGTGCCTCAACAAACGCTCCCGCATCAAACCCATGGCGGTGGACCGAACTTTGAACGGCTCGAAAGTTGTTCCGGTCAACACGTCCGGCTACCCCCGCAGCCGCCCCCACCGGCAAGTGACGCTCTCTTGCTATTTACAACCCGCCCAACGCAGCGCCCGCATGGAATGCCCCGTCGAACCCGGCATGTCCGGCGCACCGGTCATCACCACCACGGTGAAAGGCAGCCAGGTCATCGGCATCGCCAGCGGCACCTCAACCGCGTTCAGCATTATTGAGCGGATAAGAGACGGGGATGGTGGGGTTTGTGGGTGAAGCACAATTTCACCACCACCTCTCCCTCATGCCCGGACTTGTTCCGGGCATCCATGCCTCTACAATGAAGCCGTATTCGGTCCAGCGGAATGGATTGCCGGGATGAACCCGGCAATGAGGAGGATAATTGAAAGGCATGATGGTAAGCCCTGGATGACGATCTTCGAGTTTGTGGGCTTACATAAACGCCTGAATGCCCGTCTGCGCACGGCCCAAAATCAGGGCATGAATATCGTGGGTGCCCTCATAGGTGTTCACGGCTTCCAGGTTCATCACATGGCGGATCACACCATATTCGTCGCTCACCCCGTTGCCCCCATGCATGTCACGGGCGTTACGGGCAATGTCCAACGCCTTTCCGCAGGCATTGCGCTTCATCAGCGAAATGAGTTCGGCAGGCGCATTGTGCTCATCAATCATGCGGCCCAAACGCAAGGAGCCTTGTAGGGAGAGCGCGATTTCCGTTTGCATATCAGCAAGTTTCTTCTGGATCAGTTGATTGGCCGCCAGCGGCTTGCCAAATTGCTTGCGCTCCAGCGTATAGCTGCGCGCCGCGTGCCAGCAAAATTCCGCAGCCCCCATGGCGCCCCAAGAAATGCCGTAACGGGCGCGGTTGAGACAGCCAAACGGGCCGGACAGACCCGACACGTTGGGCAGCAGATTTTCTTCCGGCACAAACACCTCATCCATCTGGATCATGCCTGTTACGGAGGCCCTCAGGGAAAACTTGCCCTCAATCTTCGGCGTTTCCAGCCCCGCCATGCCCCGCTCCAAAATAAAGCCGCGAATTTTACCGTCATGGGCGTCAGACTTGGCCCACACCACAAGCGTGTCGGCGATGGGTGAGTTGGTGATCCAGTTCTTGGCCCCGGAAATTTTGTAGCCGCCATCCACCGGCGTGGCGCGGGTCAACATGCCCCCGGCGTCAGAGCCATGGTCCGGCTCGGTGAGGCCAAAACAGCCCACATGTTCACCGCTGGCCAGTTTGGGCAGATATTTCCTGCGCTGCTCTTCCGAGCCATAGGCAAAGATCGGGTGCATCACCAAAGACGACTGCACCGACATGGCAGAACGATAGCCTGAATCCACCCGCTCCACTTCCCGCGCCACGAGACCGTAGGACACATAGCTGGCACCAGCCCCTCCATACTCTTCAGGAATTGTGGCGCCCAACAGTCCCAACTGGCCCATCTCTTCCATGATAGCCCGATCAAACGTCTCATGCCGGTTGGCTTCCAACACCCGCGTTGCCAGATTGGCTTGCGCATAATCCCGTGCCGTATCGCGGATCAGCCGCTCATCTTCGGTGAGCTGATCGTCCAGCAGAAACGGGTCTTCCCAGTTCAGCTGCGGCGGCTTAGCCCGCGCCGATTCCGGCGTGTTTTGGTGGTCCTGAATAAGTTCAGCATTATCAGCTTTGGTCAGCATGGGTCGACTCCTCTTTTACCCACAATAGCACCTTCAGACAGCCAAACAACGCGACTTTCATTCCCAAACGCACTCAAATGCGCCCGCTTACTCCTTTTCAGCCCCCAAACCTGCCACAAACGTGCGCAGCAGGAAATCCATTTGGGGTTTAACCTCTTTCACCGAGACACCGGCAATCCGCTGCTCCACCGACAGGGTGATAAGGCCGTGGACGGCGGAAAAGAGAGATTTGGCGACGGCGGATAATTGCTCTTCGGGGGCGGACCGCATGCAAAGGCTGAGGGGCTTTTCAATGTGCCGGAACAAGGCGTTCTGTTCCGCCCGCACGGGTTCGGGCAGCACATAATCCTCGGGAATATCGTGGTCGAAAAGGGCGCGCCAGAGGTTTGTGTTTTCTTGCACAAATTGAAAATAGGCATTGGCCAGCGCGATCATTGTCTCCACCGGCTTGTCCTCATTTTGAACAGCTTGCGCGCCCACAGCAGCCATCGTCTTGTCAATATCACGCAACGTGCCCAGGCTCACTTGCAAGATCAGCGCGTCGAGATCGTCGAACACATTATAGATCGCACCGACGGAGCACCCCACATCTTGCGCCAGATCGCGGGCGCGGAGGTGGTGAACCCCGCTTGCTGCAATGCGCGCTCGGGCAGCGTCCACCAAGGTGGCGGCCAGCTTCGCCCTTCTTTCGGTGGTTTTGGACATGGTGACTTCTCTTGGACCTACGCATGGGAATTTCTCCCACTCACCCCTCTTACCGGTTTGATTAACCACTGGCCATCGAAAAATTGAACGTTGTTCAAGAAGATCCTTGAACAACGTTCAAACTTATGTATGGTGCATTTGTGAACAATGTTCAAATCGAGGAAACAGCCCATGTTCAAAATGCTTGCCACACTCATTCGCGGCAATGCCGCCGATGCAACAGAAGCCTTCGCCGCCCAAAACGCCCTGCCCTTGCTGCGCCAGCAATTGCGCGAGGCTTGTGCTGAAATAGAAGCGGCCAAACATGCCATTGCGCTGGCCATGGCAGGCCACAAACAGGAAGCTGAGCGCGCTGAGCGTCTCAAAGCCCAGCGGGATGATCTTGAAATCCGCGCCCTGGCCGCGCTTGAAGCGAAAGAGGAGGCCTTGGCCCAAGAAGCGGCCCAGTCCATCGCCCATCTGGATGACGAAATCACGGCCTGCGAGAAGATTATCGCCCGCTACGATGATGAAATCACCACCCTGCGCAGCCGCGTGCGAGAAGCCCAAAGCCGCATCAACAATCTCAAGCGCGGCCAGCGCGTCGCAACCGCCAATGCCGTCACGCAGAAGCTGCAAACCAAAGTGGCCCCGCAAAACACGTCCAGTCTTGAAGAGGCCGAGAGCACCCTCGCCGCTCTGGAAGAACGCCAGCGTACAGCGGACCTGACACGAGAAGCCCGGCGGGAACTGGAGATGGAAGCCAATCCCTCCACCATCGCCAAACGCATGGCTGACAAAGGGCTTGGCACCCCCGTGAATTCATCCGCCGATGACGTTCTTGCCCGCCTTCAAGCAAAGGCCAAAACCACCAAAGCCAAGTAATCCAACCCGCTAAAGAAAAGGACCAATCCCATGAACAATGCATCCACCACAGCCCAAATCTGGACCACATTCACCTGCGCCGCTTTCGTTTTGGCGGCGAGCATGATGGCAGGCGGAATCTATTTCCTGGAAGCCTCGTTCTCCGCCAAGGGCTTCTACGCCATGGCTTCCATCATGCTGGTTTACACCTCCGTCGCCCTAACCAAGACCCTGCGCGACGTGGAGGAGAGCAAATCTCTCACCAATCGCATCGACAATGCCCGCGCAGAGCAATTGCTGATGAACACGAAGGATGCTGACATTCTCTAATCAAAAGAGCATCGCCGAACTGAAACGCCGGGGCCAAAAGCTCCGGCGTTTTTCGTTTGTGGTCCGCAAGGCGTCTTGCAACACGCGCATCGTCTGCAATAGTGGCGCCAATGATCCTACTACCGGTTCCTACTGCCATGACGACAATCATCGACCAGCTCCAAACTCGCCGTGACCATGCCCGCATGGGGGGCGGCGAGAAGCGCATTGCTGCGCAAAACGCCAAGGGCAAGCTCACCGCCCGAGAGCGGCTGGAAGTTTTGCTGGATGAGGGGTCGTTTGAAGAATACGACATGTTCGTCACCCACCGCTGCACCGACTTCGGTATGGAGGAGACGAAGATTCCCGGTGACGGGGTGGTGACCGGCTGGGGCACCATCAATGGCCGTCTGGTCTATGTCTACGCGCAGGATTTCACCGTGCTGGGCGGATCTCTTTCCGAAACCCATGCCGCCAAAATCTGCAAAATTCTCGATATGGCCATGAAAAACGGCGCCCCCGTCATCGGCCTCAACGACAGTGGTGGCGCGCGCATTCAGGAAGGCGTGGCCTCGCTGGGCGGCTATGCCGATGTGTTCCAGAAAAACGTGCTGGCTTCCGGCGTCGTGCCGCAGATTTCCGTCATCATGGGGCCGTGCGCCGGCGGGGCCGTCTATTCCCCCGCCATGACCGACTTCATCTTCATGGTGCGCGACACGTCCTACATGTTCGTCACCGGGCCGGACGTGGTGAAGACCGTCACCAATGAAATCGTCACGGCGGAAGAATTGGGCGGGGCCAAGACCCATACGTCCAAATCCTCCGTGGCGGACGGGGCCTTCGACAATGACGTGGAGACGCTCCGCCAAATGCGCCGCTTCTACGATTTCCTGCCCCTCAACAACCGCGAAAAGCCCCCCGTGCGGCCCTTTTTCGACCACCCGGAGCGGGTGGAGCCTTCGCTCGATACGCTCATCCCTGACAATCCCAATCAGCCCTATGACATGCACGAACTCATCGCCAAGCTGGGCGATGAGGGGGATTTTTTCGAAATTCAGGCGGATTTCGCCAAGAACATCATCACCGGCTTTATGAGATTGGAAGGTCAGACCGTGGGCGTGGTGGCCAACCAGCCGCTGGTGCTGGCAGGCGTGCTGGACATCAACTCCAGCCGCAAAGCCGCCCGCTTCGTCCGCTTTTGCGATGCCTTCTCCATTCCCATCCTAACGCTTGTGGACGTCCCCGGCTTCCTGCCCGGCACGGCGCAGGAATATGGCGGCGTCATCAAACACGGCGCCAAACTACTGTTTGCTTACGGCGAGGCAACCGTGCCCAAAGTGACGCTCATCACCCGCAAAGCCTATGGCGGCGCTTATGACGTAATGGCCAGTAAACACCTGCGCGGCGACGTAAACTACGCCTGGCCCACGGCGGAGATTGCGGTGATGGGAGCGAAAGGGGCGGTTGAGATTCTCTACCGTCAGGATTTGGGCGATGCCGAAAAAATCGCCGAGCACACAAAGGAATACGAAGACCGGTTTGCAAACCCGTTCGTGGCGGCGGAGAAGGGCTTCATTGATGATGTCATCATGCCCAGCCAGACACGAGTAAGGCTATGCCGGGCCTTTGCGATGCTGCGGGGCAAGGATTTGCAAAACCCGTGGAAGAAGCATGACAATTTGCCTTTGTAAGGCGAGAAGCTTAGTTTATTATTTGAAGGAAAACAGTACGTTTGGCTTGGAAACTTGGTCGCTCCAAAACCCAGCCTCGTCACTAAAAATATTAGATTTGTCGCGCTCCCCAGAAAGCCTATAGTATTTTTTCGCAACTTCCGCGGAAGAATGAAAAAAATTGATATCTTGAATGCTTAATTTAATGGAACCAGCCTTCTTTAGATATGGCAAAATTCCTGACTCCAAATCAGCCACACCCACTTCTATGTAAGCCGATTTTTTAATCAAATGGACAGTATATCCAAATATCGATGTTAGGAGCCGTTTTGCCTCTGGCAAGCGCTTTGCAGAAATAAGTTGATGAATTTTCCATAAATCATTGTCCTCCGAGCGCCAGGTTGAGGCAACAGTTTGCAATCGATGTTCTTGACAGAAAAAGTCGAATTCGTAGGGATCTGCGAACTTCTTAACTGAGCCGTATGCACTTTGCCCTGCATTTTCAGAGTCATAAAACACAGCTATCGATACAGTTGGATAGAAAATCGTAATGCTGCTCGCATCACCACCTTGCGAAACAATAAACTCGCCCCCAATCGTATCTTGAAATCTAGTTGGGAATTTTTTCCGCCCCTTCCATTCGGACTCTACGAGCGCGCCGCGCTGAACATCAGTATCACACAGATAGCCAATTCGGTGATCTGAATTTGTGTAACCAATGCAAATCCCGCCAAAGTCGACATTGGAAGCAGCTAAAGTCGACTTAAAGCGCTGGAGATCATCAGAAAAGTGCTTTTCGCTATGTTCAGCCAATCGCGAGACGCCACCAGGCATTAAGGTAATTCTAAAATTTGTTGCGGTTGAATCAGCAATATGAGGTTCTGAAGCCTGGAATATTTCGAATGCTGCCTTTTCTCCAAGGTAACTAGCGCTGGTATCCGTCAACTCTCCATTTTTTATAAAATAAAGGCTCTTTTCTGAAATCTCTGATAGCGCAAACTCTACGTACCGATCTTTATCATAGATATATTTTCGGCGAATTTCGAGAAGCGATTGCTTAGTGTTTGAGAAACTCGCTTTTAAAAGTGTTCTAAATTGCCTTCTAGCAGTCTCTGCATTGCCCGCAAATGCAACAACGGTATGTTGATTTAACCTCACGATCTTAAACATTGGATTTGTGAAACGACAAGGATCGATTTGACTTACAGAATTTCTCGAAAAAGTATCCGCAAACAAATAAACAAGATCGTGAAATTTTCGCGCATAAATAAAGGTCATCACTTTGCTCCTATCAGGCGGCTCAAATGGCTCACCCCATCCAATAATCCCCACCCTTCTCCATAGCCCGTTTCCAAGCCTCGCGCCCGTGCACGCAATCCACAAACGTCGCCAGCTTGTGCAATCCTTCCCCCCGCCCCTGCTTCATCGCCACCTCAGCCGGAAAACTCAACATCACATCCACCGCACTTAACTCGTCCAGCACGAAATGGCCGCTGTCGCGTAATTTGCTCTCCATGAACGCGAAATGGCTTTGCAAATGTTCTTCGATGCGCGGTTTGAGCGGGTCGGCGGCTTCGCCTAATCGAACGGTGTAGAGGCCTAGCAGGATGGGCATCATGGCGCTGCCTTCGGCGAAGTGCATGAGTTCCAGGTGCTCAATGTAAGCATCAGTTCCGACCGTTGGCACCATTTGCAGCGCGAACTTGGCGCAGATCATCTCCACGATAGCGGCGGATTCCACGATGAGAGCATCTCGCGTTCAGTGAAAATCAAATCGGATCAAAAAATGCGTTCGAAAACAGCAGAATGCTGTTTGAGAGGCAGCAATTTTTGGTTCAGATTGAACGTGCAGTGCTCCGGCCGCCCATCCATTTCAATCATGGGCGATTTGCCCAGCGGGTGGACGGCGCGCAGTTCCGGCGGGGCGAGGTTGGTTGTCTTGTCGCGCGTGTAGCGAACGATTTCATAATCCGCCCCCATCTCCTCCAGCAGCCACAGGATGCGCTGGGAGCGGGAATTGTTGAGGTGGTGGACCTTAATCATGCTGCATATTCCTGTTTGGCGTTTATGGCCCTTACCCATTCATAAACCATACCGCGCAACCTTCCTTTGAGAAGCGGGGCGTAAACTGGCCTCATGAAAAAGCCAGCCATCCTTCTCTCCCTCGGCATTTTGGGCGCGAGCTTCGCGGCCCCCATGCTCGCCCCTGCGCCCACCATCGCAGCCAAACCGGCGGCTCCCGGTCCGCAGGTGACGCAGGGAGCGGCGGCTTGTGCTTCCATTTCCAAAAATGAAGAGCGGCTGGCCTGTTACGACCATCTCTTCGCCGATCCGAAGGCCCGGCCCGATAATCTGGGCCAATGGCGGGTTTCCACCAATGAAGGGCCGCGCAAGGATGTGGGGCGGGTCATCATCGGACTGCCGGTGCAGAGCAGTAATAACCCCCGCGATCTGGAAGGCTCCCGCCTCAACTTCTTCGCCGCCTGCCGCCACGGGGCCACAGCGCTTTGGTTCAATTTCGGGCGTGAATTGAAGAATGTGGGCGATGAGGTGGAGGTCAGCCTCACGCTGGACGGCGCGACCGTGCCCCGCAACAAACTGGTCCTCTCCATCGACCGCCGCTCCATCGGTCTGTTCGAGAAAGATCAGGCCCGCACCCTGCTGGAGCAATGGCAGACGGGCCGGAAGTTGGAACTCCACGTCATGCCCAACCGCGACACCGCCAGCCGCGCCAGTTTCGCCATCCACCGGTTGGACACAGCCCTGAAACCGCTGGCGCGCGCCTGCCAATGGGACGGCGCTTAATTTCGCGTTCATCCTAGGGCAAAGCCCGAGGACAGAATGTCGGCCCTTCTCTATCAATTAAGGGGGCCTTCGCTGCCCCCAGGTCAAACAAGGCGTCTCAGACGCTTGCCGGGTGGCACTTCCCCCGCCGCCCAAGCCGCGCTAAATAGCGCGCATGCACAAACATCGCGGCTTTCCCTCCCGCCTGCCGGGCACTGATTATCAATTCACCCTGCGGCGGGAAAACCCCAAAGGGGCCACCAAACTCGTGGCCAAAAAGCGCTATGCCGACCGTCAGCCCAAAGACCGCACGGCGGATGAAAACTTCATGGCCTGTTTGGTGAAACAATTTGGCGATGAACCCTTCGTGCGCGGCAATCTGGATGCCGGTCGCCTGTCATGGCTGTTCGAGCGCGAAGTCATTGCCGCCGAACAACCCTTCGATCCGGCCTCTTACGACGCCTTGCTGGTGATCGACCGTGCGGTGGCGGAAAAATCCTTCCCAGAAGCCTTCGACCCGACGAATTGGGTCGATGGCTAGAATCTGCTGGCCCTGCGTCGCCACCTGGCTCGGCGTCATCGCCGTGCTGGTGGTGCTGTTTTACGGGGTGGAGTGGCTGAAAGGTTGAACGATTATCTCCCGCCGCCGTTGTCCCGCCAAAGGAGAAATCCAATGGCTGACACACAAAGCAATTCTATCAAAAATTCCGATACCTATGAGGCCCTTCGCGAAGAGGGCGCATCGAAAGAAAAAGCGGCGCGCATTGCCAATGCGCAGGCCAACAAGTCCATGAATCCCTCTCAAAAGGGAGGCAAAGCCGCGCCTTACGAAGAGCGCACGAAGGATGAGCTTTACGAACAAGCCAAGGACTTGGAAATCGAAGGCCGCTCCACCATGTCCAAAGATGAATTAATCCATGCCCTGCGCAACCATTGAGGACACCCCATGATTATTTCCACAACCAATGAAGTGCCGGGCCGTCAGACCAGCGAAATTCTGGGCGTTGTGGCCGGGGAGGCCGTGCTCGGCGCTAACGTCTTCCGTGATCTCTTCGCCGGCATTCGCGATTTTGTGGGCGGTCGCGCCGGGGGCTATCAAAAGGTCCTTCGTTCCGGCCGCCGCCACGCCATGGAAGACATGATAGAAGAGGCGCAAGACCTCGGAGCAGATGCCATCATCGGCGTGGATATTGACTATGAGGCCATCGGCCAAAACGGCTCCATGTTGATGGTTTCCATGAATGGGACCGCCGTAAAACTGCGTTGACCCCAATGATTGCACGGCCCAAAGTGCGGTTTGCATCAAGGGAGGGGCTCGATGGAAACCAATGCACTTTGGCTGTGGGTGGCTGCCGGGCTATCGCTCTTCAACTTCGCCTTGCACAGTTTCGCCACCCGCAAGGACATTGTGCAACCGCTGCTGGATGCGGATCTGCACCGCGTTTCAAAATACACCAACTACTATTGCTGGCACATGGTCACCATCACCCTGTTCGCCATGGCGCTGTTTTACGCTCTTGCAGCCCAATTCCCCGCTGCATGGGAACTAGCCATAGCGAGCACTGGGCTGGCCATGGCGTTTGCCTTGTGGAGCATTGCGCTCGTGGTTTGGAAACGTCAAAAAATGTTTGAATTGCCGCAATGGACGCTGTTCATTGTCATTTCTGCGGCTGGAAGTATGGGTTTTATCTAAGTGTTTCAAAAAATTCTGATCGCCAACCGGGGTGAAATCGCCTGTCGGGTCATCAAGACTGCCCGCCGCATGCGCATCCAGACTGTCGCCATTTATTCCGATGCGGACCGCAACGCGCTGCACGTGCAAATGGCTGACGAGGCCATCCATATTGGCCCGTCCCCGGCGGCGGAATCCTACATTGTCATCGACAAAGTCATCCAAGCCATCCGCGACAGCGGCGCTCAGGCGGTCCACCCTGGCTATGGCTTTCTGTCCGAAAACCCGAAATTTGCGGAAGCACTGAAAAAAGAAGGCGTCGCCTTCATCGGCCCGCCTCCGGGTGCCATTGAGGCCATGGGCGATAAGATAACGTCCAAAAAACTGGCCGCCGATGCGGGCGTCTCCACCGTGCCGGGTCACATGGGCCTAATTGAAGATGCCGATGAGGCAGTGAAGATCGCCAAAGACATCGGCTATCCTGTCATGATTAAAGCGAGCGCCGGGGGCGGCGGCAAAGGCATGCGCATTGCGTGGGATGATGAGGGCGCGCGGGAGGGCTTCCAGTCTTCCAAAAACGAAGCCGCCAATTCCTTCGGTGACGACCGCATTTTCATCGAAAAATTCGTCACCCAGCCCCGCCATATCGAAATTCAGGTTTTGGGCGATAGCCACGGCAATTGCATCTATCTGGGCGAGCGCGAATGCTCCATCCAGCGCCGCAACCAGAAGGTGATTGAGGAGGCCCCCTCCCCGTTTCTGGACAAAAAAACCCGCAAAGCCATGGGCGAACAGGCCGTGGCTCTGGCCAAAGCGGTGGATTACGCCAGCGCTGGCACGGTGGAATTCATCGTGGATGGGGACAAGAATTTCTACTTCTTGGAGATGAACACCCGGCTGCAGGTTGAACACCCAGTGACGGAACTTATCACCGGTATAGATCTGGTGGAGCAGATGATCCGTGTGGCCCATGGCGAAAAACTTACCATCGACCAAGACGATGTGAAACTGACCGGTTGGGCCCTGGAAAGCCGTCTCTACGCGGAAGATCCTTACCGCAACTTCCTACCTTCCATCGGTCGGCTTACCCGTTATCGGCCTCCGGCCGAGGGCCCGTTATCGGATGGCTCCATCATCCGCAATGATACGGGTGTGTATGAAGGCGGCGAGATTTCCATGTTTTACGACCCCATGATCGCCAAACTGTGCACATGGGGCGAGGACCGCCCGGCGGCGTTGGATGCCATGCGCGATGCGCTGGACCGGTTTGAGGTGGAAGGCATCGGCCACAACCTGCCCTTCCTCTCCGCCGTTATGGACCATCCCCGTTTTATGAGCGGCGAAATCACGACAGCGTTCATTGAAGAGGAATATCCAGAAGGGTTTGAGGGCGCATCCCTTACTGTGGACCAACGTAAAGACCTGGCCGCTGTGGCCGCCGTCATGAACATGATCGCCCAATTGCGCCGCACGCGCATTTCCGGTGCCATGACCAACCACAAGCGTCGCGTGGGCAAGGATTGGGTTGTCACGCTCAAAGCCGGGGGCGACCATTCTTCCCACACCCTGCGCATGAAACCCAAAAACGAAGGGGCTAAAATCAAGTTTGAAGAGGGGGACAAGACCAAAGTGCTGACAGATTGGCGGCCCGGCAACCCGCTCTTGTTGGCCACCATCGACGGAGAACCCATCGCCGTCAAAGTGACCGAGACGGCTGGCGGCTATCAATTACGTTATCGTGGGGCCACGGTGGACGCCAACGTCATGTCGCCCCGCATCGCGGAGCTGAATGGTTTCATGATCGAGAAAGTCCCGCCAGATACGTCCAAACAATTGCTTTGCCCCATGCCGGGCCTTGTGGTTTCCATTGCGGTGGGCGAAGGCGACGAAGTTCAGGAGGGCCAGGCCTTGGCCACGGTTGAAGCCATGAAAATGGAAAATATCCTGCGAGCAGAGCGCAAATCCATTGTCGCCAAGATCAACGCGGCCCCGGGTGACAGTCTCGCGGTGGACGAAGTTATAATGGAGTTCGAATAAGCCGGGCACATTTTGCGGGAACTGAACGGGCCGAATAGCGTTTCTCCCCTGCTGTTTTCCATAATTGTTTTTAGAAGGTGCCTCCATGAAAATTCAGGACCGCATAGAGTTTCGCTCCAAACCAAAGCCCCTGAAGACTGTTGATTCGACAACGGTTGCAGAAGCTGTGGCCATGATGACGGAGCGAAATTTTGGCTCCATTGTTGCCACCAGCTCAGATGGCACAATGAGCGGCCTGTTTACCGAGCGGGACGTCATGAAGCGCGTGGTCAACGAGGGCCGCGACCCAAAGACGACCACACTGGCCGATGTCATGACAAAAGAAGTGCGCGTGGCAAAGGCGGATGACGATGTGGTGGACTGGCTGCGCACCATGTCCAACGAGCGCTTCCGCCGCCTGCCGGTGGTGGACGAGACCGGCGACGTGGTGGCGATCATGACCCAGGGTGACTTCGTCTCCTACACCTGGCCCGATCTCCTCGCCCGGGTGAATGACCAGTTAAACAAATCAGTACCGTGGACCTTCCCCGCCACCATTATCGGCGTTGGCGTGCTTTTGTATTCGCTCGCGCTCGTTTGGTTTCTGAATTGAGGACGGGTTTCCCGCAGCTTCCTCATCAACGACCTCTCCACTCCTGGTGAAAGGGACTACTATCCAATTTTCTCCTCATTGCCGGATTTAGTCCGGCAATCCATTCCTCAAAACTAAAAACGTTTTCAGTTTCACGGAATGGATCCCCGGCATAATGCCGAGGATGAGGGAGTAAGTTGTGAGGGCATCCACACACATGCAACCGCTACCACTTGATACATTAAAAATCGGCCAAGTATGTCCAAACCCATTTTCCCCGACGACTGGCCCACTCCGCACAACGCCGATACCCCCCAGCCCTCTCGGCCCACGACAAGCGAAATGATCGAACTGGCATGGTGCGATGACACCAGCTTTGACAGCATAGAGGCGCAAACGGGTATGAGCGAAAAAGAAGTGATCGCGCTCATGCGCCGGGAAATGAAACCCAAGAGTTTCAAAATGTGGCGCAAACGGGTGACCGGGCGCGCCGCCAAGCACATGGCAAAAATGCGAACTTAGAGCATCTCGCATTCTATAAAAAACAGTGATGCATCAAAAAATGCGTTCGAAAACAGCGTATTGCTATTTGAGAGGCAGCTTTTTTGATTCAAGTTAAATGCGCAGTGCTCTAGCCACCGGTCATGGACATATGCCGCCCCACGGCGGCTTTTTCACCCCGGCGCTCGATGATGAAATCATGGCCCTTGGGTTTGCGCCCGATGGCCTCATCAATGGCAGCCGACAGCACTTCATTGCCTTCCGAAGCCCGAAGGGGCGTCCGCAGGTCGGCAGCATCCTCTTGCCCCAGACACATGAAAAGCGTTCCCGTACAGGTCACGCGAACGCGGTTACAGCTTTCGCAAAAATTGTGCGTCAGGGGCGTGATGAAGCCTAACCGCCCGCCTGTCTCGGCCACATCCACATAGCGGGCAGGGCCGCCAGTTTTGTGGGCATTGGGCGTTAATGTGAACGTCTCTTCCAACCGCCGCCGCACCAGCGAAAGCGGCAAATACTGGTCCGTCCGGTCTTCCTCAATTTCCCCCAGCGGCATGGTCTCGATCAGCGTGAGATCAAATCCCTCACCGTGGGCCCAGCGCATCATGTCCTCAATCTCAAATTCATTGACACCTTTCAGCGCCACCGCATTGATTTTGATGGCAAGGCCTGCCTGGCGTGCTGCCTCCAGACCTTCCATGACCCGACCCAATTGCCCCCAACGGGTAATCTTGGTGAATTTCTCATGGTCCAGCGTGTCGATGGAGACATTCACCCGCTTCACCCCACAATCAGCCAGGCGCTGGGCATGGCGAGCAAGCTGCGAACCATTGGTCGTTAGGGTCAACTCTTCCAAAGCCTCGCTGCTGAGGTGGCGGGACAGGCTCTCAATCAGGCTCATGATATTTTTGCGTACCAACGGTTCACCGCCGGTCAGCCGCAATTTGCGCACGCCCTTTTCAATAAACACGGTGCAGAGGCGATCCAGCTCCTCCAGGGTCAACAGGTCCCGCTTAGGCAGAAAAGTCATGTCTTCGGCCATGCAGTAAACGCAGCGAAAATCGCAACGGTCCGTCACCGAAACGCGCAGATAATCAACCGTGCGGCCAAACGGGTCGATCATGGCATTGGTTGCCGTGTTTTCGCCAATCATAATGCTCCCCCGCAAAATACAATTCCGGATCTAGCATAAGCGTAGATGACGGGAAGCGAAAGCGACAATGGCGCTGCCGACCCCATGCCACAAAAGCGTGAACCTTGGTGAATTGCGTCATGCCCATGGGCGCGCCACTGTGTGCACAATGTTAATTGAGAGGTTTTCGCCATGACCATCACCACCGCCAAAACCACCCGCCGCGCCTTTGCCGCCCTTGCGCTTGCGGCTTTCGCCACGGGTGTAACAGCCCCCATCACGTCCCTGACCGCAGAGGCCGCGGGCAAAAAGGGTACGTTCAAATCCCAAGGCCGCTATAGCGTGCGCGGCTCCGTCACGGTCTCGGAGAACGGCACCATTCGTCTGTCCGGCTTCCGCACCTCATCTGGTCCGGACCTGTATGTTTATGTGGGCAACGGCTCTCCCTCCCGCCGCATCGCAAAATTGCGGGCCAATTCCGGGACCCAAACCTACAAAATCTCCCCAGCGCTGGCCAAATCCATCTCCAGCGTTCACATCCACTGCAAACGCTTCAGCAGCACCTTTGGCACAGCGCGGGTGAAATAAAGCTACCGATTCCGCCCGCGCATTTGCTCTTTCAACAGCGCCAGCAATTGCATGGCCGCGTCGGGAATATGGGTGCCGGGGCCGAAAATGGCTTTAACGCCAGCTTCGGTGAGAAAATTGTAGTCCTGCGAAGGAATAACTCCGCCGGCGATGACAATTTTGTCGGCAGCGTCTCGCTTGGCCAGTTCGGCTAGCAAAAGGGGTGACAAGGTTTTGTGCCCTGCCGCGTGGCTGGAAATGCCGACGATATCCACGTCCTCCGCTACGGCCATATCGGCGGCCTCCGCAGGCGTGAGGAAAAGGGGTCCAACGGTCACATCAAAACCCAAATCGAGGAACGCGGAGGCGATAACCTTGGCGCCCCGGTCATGGCCGTCCTGGCCCATTTTCACCACCAAGACCTTGGGCTTGCGGCCCAAATCTTCCGCAAAGGAGCCCACCGCGTCTTGAGTTTCTTTGAAAACCGGATCATCGCCATAGACATCTTCATAAACACCGCCCACCGTCACGACGGTAGCGGCGTGGCGGCCAAAGGCGTTTTCCATGGCCCATGAAATTTCGCCGACGCTGGCCCGGGCGCGGGCGGCTTCCACAGCAGCTTCCAAAATATTGCCATCGCCCGAGCGGCAGACCTCTTCCAGATTGCTCAAGGCTGCTTGGTGGGACTGCGCATCCCGCGTTTTACGAATGCGCTCCAAACGCCGAATTTGTGCTTCTCGGACGGCGGCATTGTCAATGTCCCGCACTTCAACAGGCGTTTCAGCGGCGGGTTTGAACTTGTTTACCCCCACAATCACCTCATCGCCCTTGTCGATGCGGGCCTGTTTTTGCGCTGCAGCCTCTTCAATGCGGGCTTTGGGCATGCCCGCCTCAATGGCTGCTGTCATGCCACCAAGGGCTTCCAACTCTTCCATCAGCGCCCAGGCTTCGTCGATAAGCTGCCCGGTGAGGCTCTCCACGTAGTAAGAGCCCGCCAGCGGATCGACGGTCTTCGTCACCCCCGTCTCGTGCTGCAAAATGAGTTGCGTGTTGCGCGCGATACGGGCGGAAAAGTCGGTGGGCAGCGCGATGGCTTCATCAAAGGAATTGGTGTGCAGGCTTTGCGTGCCGCCCAGCACGGCGGAAAGGGCCTCATAGGCCGTGCGCACCACGTTATTATACGGGTCCTGCTCTTGCAGAGACACGCCAGAGGTCTGACAATGGGTGCGCAGCATTTTACTGCGGTCATTGGCACCAAATTCATCCATAACCCGCGCCCACAGGGTGCGGGCGGCGCGCAGCTTGGCGGCCTCCATGAAGAAATTCATGCCGATGCAGAAGAAGAAGGACAAGCGACCCGCAAAGGCATCCACATCCATGCCCTTGGCAATGGCGGCGCGCACATAATCGCGCCCGTCGGCAATGGTGAAGGCCAGTTCCTGCACCAGCGTCGCCCCGGCCTCCTGCATGTGATAGCCGGAGATGGAGATGGAATTATAGCGCGGCATCTCCTTGGCCGTGTATTCGATAATATCCGCCACAATCCGCATGGAGGGTTCCGGCGGATAGATATAGGTGTTGCGCACCATAAACTCTTTGAGAATGTCGTTCTGGATGGTGCCGGAGAGTTGCGCGCGGGAATGGCCCTGCTCTTCCCCCGCCACGATGAAAGCGGCCAGCACAGGGATGACCGCGCCATTCATGGTCATGGAAACGGACATCTGATCCAGCGGGATACCGTCGAACAGGATTTTCATATCCTCGACGGAATCGATGGCCACGCCCGCCTTACCCACATCACCGACGACGCGGGGGTGGTCCGAATCATAGCCCCGGTGGGTGGCCAGATCGAAAGCCACCGAGAGGCCCTTTTGCCCGCCTGCCAGCGCGGCGCGGTAAAACTTGTTACTCTCTTCCGCGGTGGAAAAGCCCGCATATTGCCGGATGGTCCACGGGCGCCCCGCATACATGGTGGCCTTGGGGCCACGGGTAAACGGGGCTTGGCCGGGCAAGCTCTCACTACCATTGGGGGCAAGGTGCTCCAGACCCTCCAAATCTTCGCCCGTATAAAGCGGTTTGACGGCAATGCCCTCCGGCGTTTGCCAGGTGAGACTTTCGGGTTCGCCACCCTTCATTTCCTTGCTGGCAAGGTTCAACCAATCGCGGGGAAAGGGCTTATCAGTCATGGCATTTCTTCCGCCTGGCACACTATCGGAGGCCAGAAATAGCCTGAACCTGCCCTCCACGAAAGTCCCCTCAAAGGTATATGGCCAAGGGTCGCGTTAACCTTGCGGCACAGCTTCACTTTTCAAGGCGCTTAACCTTTGGTTAACTATGAGCCTTGGGGCGTGCGCTTTCCTTCGTGGAAGGTGCTGCAATTTGTGCGCAAGGATGTGGTTGAGGCGATGCGTTACATTTGGGACTTTTCAAAGATCGTGGTTGTGATGGGGCTGGCCACCTATTGGTTTGCCAACGCGGCCTACGCGCAACAGGTGCGCACGTTTACCGACAAACCCATCACCGTGCGCCTGTGCCCGGCCCAATGCATCGCGGTCAACGGCCACAGCTATAAGCCGGGTGGAACGGCAACCATTCTGGAACGCAAGAAGGGCTGGGCGCGGGTTTCCGCCTATTTGGACCGGGGAAAACTTGTCCCGAATTTCGGTGACAAGATCACGGCAAAGCCTGCGCTGTGGGTGCCCCTTTCCGCCTTCAAAACGGAAACGGCGGCTGCGCCAACACCAAAGCCCAAGCAGGCCAAGCGCGCTGCCAAGCCCCGCCGCGTTTCCGTGATTGACCAACTGGCGAGACTGCGCCGACCAGCCACGCCCACGTTCCGCCCGGGCAAACAAATTGCGCGGACCCCTGCACCTGAGCCGGTGCAGGAAACGCAGCCAGAGCCACAGGCCGTGCCGGAACCAGAAGTGGTGGAGAGACAACAACCAGCACCACAACCCCAACCCGCGCCCAAACCGGTGGAGGTGGTCAGGTCTGAACCCATCCCAACGCAACCTGCAGCCCCTGCCACATCGAGCGGGACGTTAACATGGGAACAGGTACAGGCCCGCCTCGCCCAACAACAGGCGGCTCAGGCCCCCACAGAAACAACCGCCTCATCACCAGAAACAGGTGAAACCGAAGCGGCCCGACGTGCCCGACTCGAAGGGGAAGCCCGCAGGCAGGAACAAGCACGCGTGGCCCAGCAGGAAGCCCAAAGGCAGGCCGCTTTGAAAGCAGAAAAAGAGCGACTGGCAAAGCTGGAAGAGCAAGCCCGCGCCCGCCGGGCTGCGGAAGAAGCGGAGCGCAAACGGGTCGCTGAAGCGGCCGCAGCGGTAAATGCCAGACTGGCCGCTGCCCAAGCCAAAAACGAAGAAATTCGGCAGGCCTCCGAGGCCCGCCGACAGGCTGAAGCCAGCCGCCAACAGGCAGCTCAGCAAGCAAGAGAGAAAGCGCGTGAAGAAGCCCGCGCCCGACAAGCTGCTCGGGAAGCCACCAACGAAGCGGAACGCAAGCGCCTGGCACGGGCTGCCGCTGAACGCCAGAAAGTGACTGGCAACGTGGGTTACACGCCTCCCAAAGATGAGGCTGCTGCTCAACCCGCAACACCTGCCGCACCAACAAAGCCAGAAGAACAACAGGTAGCCGTGGTGCTGCCGCCCAAAGCACCGCGGAACAATACCCCACAGGCAACGGAAGCGGAGCCGGAGATTGCAAAGGTGGAAGAGCCGGAACCGGTCTACAAAGCAGCCGACTCCCAGCCCATCTCCTTTGGGGAGCGCCCCAAGAAACTCACCAAGGCCCTGTTGGACCGCCGCCTGCGCAAACTGCCGGGCCGCAAATCAAAAGTGCCACGCGAAATCGTCATTGCGATGCGCCACTACGCTTTAGGCCTGTTACAAAGCGGTGAGTGCAACGGCATCGCCCGCGGCGGCCCCAGCACCACCCCCAACATGATCTACATCGTCTGCACGGATGATCCCAACTACCTTCGCCAATTCCCCATTGTGGAACAGACTTGGTAGGCCTTGTATCAAGGTAAGCACCAACACAAATCGGTCAGCAGGTTTGCTGTTAACCGAAGATCAAGCATGAACGCTTCACAGAGCAGCTGAAATCCAGTTCACAGAGCGTGCTTAGTCACCCGCGGATTTCCGCCACCATACGGTTCACGCCATTCGCCAGATAAAGCGAATCGTGGCCCAACGCCGCGAAGTCAAACCCCATGCCCGCCACCAATTTGGCGTGATCAACAGAGCCGCACCACGCGGCAGTAAGCTTGCTCCGGTCTTTGGCGCAGGCCACCAAAGACTTGATGATCTCGATCGTGTCCGGCCCGTATGGGTCCGGCTGAAGATTATTGCGGATGGAAATGGACAGATCACCAGGGCCGCAAAACAGGCCGTCGATGCCGTCGACATCCGCAATGGCTTCCATATTGTCCACGGCCTGCTGGGTTTCGATCATGGCGAAGAGCTTGGTGTTGGCGTTCCCGCCCTTCACATAATCCACAGGCGTCATGCCGTTCAGCAGGGCCGCGTGGGACGCCCCGAAAGACCGGTCCCCCGTGGGCAGATATTTGCCAAAGGAGACCAACGCCCTCGCGTCTTCCACCGTGTTAATCATAGGCGCGATGATGCCATGGGCGCCCGCGTCCAAAATTTTCGAAACAAAATCAAATCGCCCCACAGGAATGCGCACCACGATGGGTTTGCCGAAAGGCAACATGGCCGCCACGCCGCGAATGGCCCCTTCCTCCGTCACCATGCCATGCTGCATGTCCAGCGTGATGGCATCGAAATCCGTCTTCGCCAGCGTAATGTGATAGAATGTGTCGTTCATGGCGGACCAGCCGGACAGAGCCATGCGGTCGGCGGAGAGGAGTTTGTGGAAGCGGTCCATGGCTCGGCTCAATAGTGAGAGTATTTTGGGGAGTTTCCGGTGCCAGAGCCGCGCTGACAAGGCATTTTTCGTCGATTTTCCCCATCACAAGCGGACAAGATGGCACTTTGCATTCAAACCGGCTTTGCCCAATGCTTCCGCTCGCTCTCAATTGCGCTTGCGAAAGGCTCACCGTGAAGAAATTTGTCCACCTCACCATCACCGCTGGCGCCAGCCTGTTTTTTGCGCTCATCCCGGCGAGCGCCGAAAACCGCATCGACACGCAACTGCCCGGCGCGCCGGAACTGGCGGCCTATGGTACCCTGCCCGTGGGCGTGCGCACCATCGAATTGGTGAACCCCAAACAGATCGACATCCTCAAAATCGACCCAAAGGCGCAAAAGCCCGCCACTCTGCCCACCTATGACCGGCCGCTCACGGTGGAAGTCTGGTATCCGGCCATGAGCGGGGCCACAGACACCACCACGCTGAAAGCCTATCTGCGCGATGCCAAAACAGAGGTGGAACTGGTGGGCAAGGCCCGCCGCGATGCGCGCCCAGCGGGGGGCGTCTCATACCCCCTCGTCATCATCTCCCACGGCTATCCCGGAAACCGTTTCCTACTCTCCCATCTGGCGGAAAATCTGGCGTCCAAAGGCTATGTGGTGGCCTCCATCGACCACACGGATTCCACCTACCGCACCCAGGCCGCCTTCGGCTCCACGCTGGTGAACCGCCCTTTCGACCAGCTCTTTGTGCTCAACGAAATGGACCGGCTATCGAAGGATGAAACCTCCTTCCTGAACGGTCTGGTGCGGGCGTCCAACACCGCCCTCATCGGCTATTCCATGGGCGGCTACGGGGCCATCATCACCGCTGGGGGCGGGGTGACGCAAAAATCCGTGGACTATGCCTGGGGCGGCCCCCACGGCACGCTGGGCGTTCACCTCTCCGGCTCCAAGACCCACAACGCACTGCCCGACGACCGCATCAAAACCGCCGTCGCCTTCGGCCCCTGGGGCATGAATTTCGGCTTTTGGGATGCGGAGACCCTCAAAGGCGTGAAAGTCCCCATGCTGTTCGTGGCCGGTTCCGTGGACGATGTTTCCGGCTATGAAAACGGCATCCGCGCCATCTGGAAAGCCACCACGAGTGTGGACCGCGCGTTGCTCACCTATGACAACGCCAACCACAACGCCGGCGCCCCCATGCCCGCCCCGGCGGAAGCCAACCGCTTCGACGAAAAGCTGGGCTTCCACGTGGCCGAACACTATTACGACGCCGTCTGGAACACCGCCCGCATGAACAACATCGCTCAGCATTTCGTCACCGCATGGCTGGGGCAGTATTTGAAGGGCGAAGCAAAGATGGGGCCGTATCTCGACCTCGTGCCGTTTGCCAATGACAGCGTCTGGGCGAAGGAGAAAGACGGAACGGAGAAGCCGGAGCACACCCACTGGGAAGGGTTTGCGAACCGGACGGCCAAGGGGCTACGGTTTGAGCGGTTGAAGGCGGGGGAGTGACTTGACTAAGTGATTGGATGAGTCAGTCCTAAAATTCGATTAAACTCCAAACTTATAATATCGTTGAAATTGAACCAAAGCTCTTATTATAGCCCCCGTTGAAAATTCCCTTGTTCTAAACAAAGCTGGCCCGCAGCAGCTTTCCGTACTTAGGGCACAGAGTCACGCTCTGACGACAGAGAATTATGCTGACCTTGGCAAACAATACGAAAATTGCAATTCCAAGCTTCCAATTCGTCTCGGCGTTTCAATTACTAAGATTTTTAGTGTAATTTAAATTCAATCAATTTGTTTATTGAGACCTTATGGCCGATAATTAGAATTAGCCCTCAAACTAATTAAAATCTCAATATCGATCAAGACACAAAAATTTCAATGCTCCGCAAAAACACATTCCAAATTTTCGCTGTACCAGATGGCATTCAGCTAACAGTCTTACTCGCCGGTTTCGTCGCAGCGGGGTCTCCGTATGTTTCCAACGCTGATTTTGGATTTGTTAAAATACCCGATCTTTCAGGACTACCGTCACTTGGCATTTATGGACTGATTGCAATCGCACTTTTCCTGGGATGCTACCTTCCGATCTGGCCAGATTCGTCAAATAAACTCGTTGAAGAAAATGAAGAACTGAAGTCCCAACTAGCAGAGACTTTGTCTGCCTCTGGCGTCACTACCAACACCGTAATGATGGGTGGTGCGATAAATCAAGTCTCACCGGATATTTCAAATAAGATTGATGATCTTATTGAAAGAATGGAAAGAATTAGTGTAACAGAGGTTCGAAATGAAAATCCGGAATGGCACCTTGAACTTGCGAAGGGCCATATGGCGCGAAAAAGGTGGCGCAAAGCTGCCAAACACTTTGATGTCTACGTGCTGGCTAAACCTGACGATTACTATTCCCAACTTTCAAGGGGTGCAGCCTACGCCAACTTGCGAGACGGATACGACACAAATTTGAAAGCCTTGAGGGCATACAACGAGGCGATTGCGTTCGCTGATAACAGTCCGGACAAGTGGTTGAACGCGCGGCTTTTCATGTATCGCGGCGCTATGTTGAAACGGCTTAATCGCCTCAGTGAAAGCGAGGCGGACCTTCTCATAGGTAAGGCACGCGCAGTTACCGAGTATGAAAAAAATGATGCAGACTATAATTTAGCCTGTGTGTACGCGATTAAAAAAGAACGTTTAAAACTCTTCGAAACAGTCAAGAGACTCGAAGGTAAAGATCGAGAACTAAGTGGCATTCGATCACATCTTGATGACTACTTTTCGAATTTCTCCAACGACAAAGAGTTCATGAGTTTGATTGGCAACACATAATTCTTATTTGAAAAATCTCCATCAACAACCGAAACTACGATTTAGTTTTAAGGTCCAGAGCGGCTATTTGTGTCTTAGACTTCAATTGCAGCCAAACCAGCGCCTTACACGTTAAACAAGAAATCATATAACGCGACAGCGTTAATCAAAAAATATTCTCATAGCCCCATTCCCCCTAACCATTCTGCACCTGATCCACCGCCACAGCCATCAATTCACGCATCTTCGCGCGAATATCTTCATCACTCATGATCACCCCGGCTGCATCGAAATCACCGCGCACTTTGCGGAACACGTCCTCATCACCGGCCTCTTCGAAATCCGCCAGCACCACTTCTTTGGCATAGGCTTCTTTGTCTTTGCCCATCTGTTCGGCGGCCCATTCGCCCAGCAGCCGGTTGCGGCGGGCTTCGGCTTTGAATTTCAGCTCGGCATCATGGGCGAATTTGGCTTCGAAACTGTCGCCGCGGTCTTTGATGGATGACATGGGGTTTCCTCTCCAGGGGGCTTAGGGAGCCGCAGCGGGGCGCGGCAGCGATTTGTGTTTTTTGAAATCTAGGGCGCACACGCCATCAATTCAACAGCACAACTATCTGTGCCTAGTGGCGCTCACAGCCCGCCAGCCGATTGTTTTTAGCGGCCCCGTGGCCTAAACCCATCTCCAATCTTCCTACCAAAAATACACCCGAACGGGTGAGGTTGCCATGAGCAGACGTCGCAAGATTTATGAAGGCAAGGCCAAAATTCTCTATGAGGGGCCGGAGCCGGGCACGCTGGTCCAGTTTTTCAAGGACGATGCCACCGCCTTCAACGCGAAAAAGCATGAAATCATTGACGGCAAGGGCGTGCTGAACAACCGCATCAGCGAGTATATTTTTGAAAACCTGAACCACATCGGCATTCCCACCCATTTCATCCGCCGCATGAATATGCGTGAGCAGTTGATTAAAGAGGTGGAAATCGTGCCGCTGGAAGTGGTGGTGCGCAATGTGGCGGCCGGCTCCATTTCCAAGCGTCTGGGCGTGGAGGAAGGCACGGTGCTGCCCCGCTCCATCATCGAATTTTACTACAAGAATGATGCGCTCAACGACCCGCTGGTGGCGGAAGAGCACATCACGGCTTTCGGCTGGGCCTCGCCGCCGGAAATCGACGATATGATGGCGCTGGCCATCCGCGTGAACGACTTTCTCTCCGGCCTGTTTTTGGGCGTCGGCATTCAGCTGGTGGATTTCAAAATCGAATGCGGGCGGCTCTATGAAAACGACATGATGCGGCTGGTGCTGGCGGACGAAATCTCCCCGGATTCCTGCCGTCTCTGGGATGTGAAGACCAAGGAAAAGATGGATAAGGACCGGTTCCGCCAGGACCTTGGCGGGATGCTGGAAAACTACCGCGAAGTAGCCTGCCGTCTGGGCATCATGAACGAAAACGAACCACCCCGGGGCAAGGGTCCCGTTTTGGTGAAAAGCGACTAAGAGCAAATTAGCTCAGCGGAGCGGAGAAACAGAAAAAACATGCCGACTTATAACGCCACCGTCACCGTCCGCCTCAAGAACGGCGTGCTAGACCCCCAGGGCAAAGCCATCGAAGGCGCTCTGGGCTCGCTCGGCTTCGACGGCGTGGAACAAGTGCGCCAGGGCAAGACGTTCGACGTGGTGCTGGATGCAGCGACGCAAGATGCCGCCAAAGAAAGCCTCAACGCCATGTGCGAAAAGCTGCTGGCGAATACGGTGATCGAGGATTACGCGGTGGAGGTGGCGGGCTAACCCCATGAAAACCACCATCATCCAATTCCCCGGCTCGAACCGTGACCGTGATATGATCGCGGCCATCACATTGATTTCCGGCCAGTCCCCCGCCCTTGCATGGCACACGGACACTACGCTTCCCGACAGTGATCTCATCATTATTCCCGGCGGCTTTTCCCATGGAGACTATCTGCGTTCGGGCGCCATTGCGGCCCGGGCACCTGTTATGGATGCGGTGCGGGAAGCGTCGGAAAAAGGCGTGCGCATTCTGGGCGTGTGCAATGGGTTTCAAACGCTTACGGAGGCGGGGCTGCTGCCGGGTGCGCTCATGCGCAATGCGGGGCTGACCTTTGTGTGCAAGAACGTGAAGCTGGAAGTGGCCAACAACACCAACCCCTTCACGGCCCGCTATGCCCAAGGCGAGGTGATTAGCTGCCCCGTGGCCCATCACGATGGTAATTATTTTGCCGATGGGGAGACGCTTCAACAAATTGAAGATAATGGCCAAGTGGCGTTCCGTTATGCGGAAGGCACCAACCCCAACGGGTCGCAAAACGATATTGCCGGCATTTTCAACACTGCCGGTAATGTCCTGGGCATGATGCCCCATCCGGAGAATCTGGTCGAACCGGCCCATGGAGGCATCGACGGCTGCCGCCTGTTTGAAGGCGCGTTGAATATGCTGGAAACGCAGGCCGCATGAGGGCCGCCCTCGCCATACTCCTGATGGCCATGCTCGCCGCCTGCACGCAGCAAGCGCCCGCCCCTAAAATCACCCCGCCCAAAACGGCGAAGGCCATGATGGTGGGGGTGGCGCTGCGGGTACAGCAATGCTGGTTCAAGAAAGCCGAACCGGCCCTCAAACCCTATCGCATGGCCGCCGAGATCAACTCCCTCTCCGGCCAACCCCGCATTCTCATCGTGCCCCGCAACAACCCCGAAGGCCTGCCCAAACTGGTGGCGCAGGCGAAGGATAAGGGCGCGTCCATCGAGTTCACCCGCTTCGGCCCCCTGCTGGAGACGGCAGACGGCCCCCGTCTGGCCGCGCAGCTGGACAAATGGGCCCAAGGACAAGCCACCTGTTAGAAGCGCGCCAAACCACCTGTTAATACGAGAACTATGACAGTCAACAACACCCACCCCATCACCCCGGAACTCGTGGCCGAACATGGCATCAACGAAGAGGAATATGCCCGCATCGTGGAGCTAACGGGCCGCGAACCCACCTTCACAGAGCTGGGCATCTGGTCCGCCATGTGGAACGAGCATTGCTCTTACAAATCCTCCAAAAAATGGCTCAAAACCCTGCCCACTGAAGGCCCCCGCGTGGTCCACGGCCCGGGGGAGAATGCGGGCGTGGTGTCCATTGGAGACGGCGATGTGGTGGTGTTCAAGATGGAAAGCCACAATCACCCGTCCTACATCGAGCCCTATCAGGGCGCCGCCACCGGCGTGGGCGGCATTTTGCGGGATGTATTCACCATGGGTGCGCGGCCCATCGCCTCCATGAACGCCCTGCGCTTTGGCGAACCGGACCATCCCAAAACCCGCCATCTGGTCTCCGGCGTGGTGGCAGGTGTGGGCGGTTACGGCAATTCCTTCGGCGTGCCCTGCGTAGGCGGCGAGGTAAATTTCCACCCCCGCTATAACGGCAACATCCTCGTCAACGCCTTCGCCGCAGGCATCGCCAAAGAAGATGCCATCTACATCTCCAAAGCCGAAGGCGTTGGCCTGCCTGTAGTCTATCTGGGCGCCAAAACGGGCCGTGACGGCGTGGGCGGGGCCACCATGGCCTCCGCCGAATTCGACGACTCCATCGACGAAAAGCGCCCCACCGTGCAGGTGGGCGACCCGTTCACCGAAAAATGCCTGCTGGAAGCCTGTCTGGAACTCATGGCAACAGGCGCGGTCATCGCCATTCAGGACATGGGGGCCGCCGGCCTCACCTGTTCCGCTGTGGAAATGGGGGCCAAGGGCGATCTGGGCATTAAGCTCAATCTGGACGATGTGCCCGTGCGCGAAACGGCCATGACAGCCTATGAGATGATGCTGTCGGAAAGCCAGGAACGCATGCTCATGGTGCTGCGCCCGGAAAAAGAAGACGAGGCCAAAGCCATCTTCGTCAAATGGGGTCTGGATTTCGCCATCGTGGGCGAGACCACCGACACGCTGCGGTTCGAGGTGTTTCATCAGGGCGAGAAAGTTGCGGATCTGCCCATCAAAGAACTGGGCGATGAAGCCCCGGAATATGACCGCCCCTGGGTGGAGCCGGGCAAACACTCCCCCATGGAGCGGCACATGTTTGCACCGCCGGATGATTACAACGCTGCGCTCATCAAGCTCATCGGCTCCCCGGATCTCGCCTCCCGCCGCTGGGTTTGGGAACAGTATGACACCATGATCCAGGGCAACACGCTCGTGCGGCCCGGCGGCGATGCAGGTGTCGTTCGCGTGGACGGCCACCCGTGCAAGGCGCTGGCGTTCTCCAGCGATGTGACTCCACGTTATGTGGAAGCCGACCCCTACGAGGGCGGCAAACAGGCGGTGGCAGAATGCTATCGCAATCTCATCGCCACAGGCGCAGAGCCGCTGGCCACCACGGACAATCTCAATTTCGGCAATCCGGAAAAGCCCGAGATCATGGGCCAGTTCGTTGCCGCCATCCGCGGCATTGGCGAGGCCTGCGAGGCGCTCAAAATGCCCATCGTTTCCGGCAATGTGTCTCTCTATAATGAAACAAACGGCGAAGCCATTCTGCCCACCCCCACCATCGCCGCCGTGGGCTTGATTGAAGACCACGCCTGCATGGCCCGCATCGGCACGGCAGACGAAGGCGATGCCCTCTTTCTGGTGGGCACCGAAGCCGAGCATCTCGCCCAAACCCTCTATCAGCGGGAAATTCTGGGCGAAGAATGCGGCCCCGCGCCGGAAGTGGATTTGCAGATGGAGCGGGCGCGTGGCGATTTCGTGCTGGCCGCCATCCGCTCCGGCTACGCCTCGGCTTGCCACGATATTTCCGATGGTGGCCTGGCCATTGCGCTCGCCGAAATGTGCCTTGCCTCCGATTGCGGGGCCGATTGCGAAATCGATATCACTTACCCCCACGCTGCCCTCTTCGGCGAAGACCAAGCCCGGTATATTGTGGCTGTGGACCATGAATGGGCCAACATGTTCGCTGCCAATTCTGAAGGCTCCGGCGTCTCCTTCGCCCGCATCGGCACGGTAACGGCAGAAGGCGCGGGCGCGCGTCTCAAAATCAACGATCTGGTGGATGTGACGGTCGCAGACCTGCGCGAAGCCCACGAAGCCTGGTTCCCCGATTTCATGGCCCAAACCGCCCTTGCAGAAGCGGCGGAATAGCCCCACGTTCAGGACAAAGGAGAATCCCCATGCCCATGAATGCGTCCGACATTGAAACCATGATCCGCGAGGCGCTGCCCGATGCGCAAGTGACCATCCGCGATCTGGCGGGGGATGGAGACCATTATGCTGCTGAAGTGGTGTCGGCAGAATTTGCGGGCAAATCCCGCGTGCAGCAGCACAAGATGGTCTATGATGCGCTAAAGGGCAAAATGGGGGGTACGCTCCACGCGCTCGCCCTGCAAACCAGCGCACCCTCTGCGTAACCCATGTCCGATACCGCCATTCTGCTCTCCCTCGCCCTCGTGGGCGGGGTCATGCTGGCGGCACTGATCTATGTCATCGTCGGCACCCGCCGCAACGCCCGCGCAAAAGCCGAGGGCCGTGAAAGCTACCGTTGGGAACCGGCGCAAGACTATGACGTGGTGCTGGACCAAGAAATGCCCATGACACCGCCCTATCCCAAGCTGCGCGACAAGAACGGCAATCCGCCCCGTGAGGAAGACTTACGGCGTTGGTAAAGCGGCGTTTACGCCACTGGAAACAACGCCCTCTTTGCTCTAAATACAACGAGATGGCCCAGCGCCCCTTATCCACCCGGCGGAGCAGCATTATGAGCATGCATGATTTCATCCAGAACGAAGTGTCCAGCAATGATGTGCTGGTGTTCATGAAAGGCACCCCCGCCTTTCCCCAATGCGGTTTTTCCGGCCAGGTGGCCCAAATCATGGATTATCTGGGTGTGGAGTGGAAAGGCGTGAACGTGCTGGCCGATGACGACCTGCGCCAGGGCGTGAAAGACTTTTCCGAGTGGCCCACCGTGCCGCAAGTCTATGTGAAGGGCGAATTTATCGGCGGCTGCGACATCACCCGCGAAATGTTCCAGTCCGGCGAGTTGAAGACGATGCTTGAGGAAAAAGGCATTGCCATGGCTGGGAAGGCGACAGCGTAAGTGTCTGGGAAAGCCACCGCCTAGATGGCTGTCGAGACCAGTTTCGACGGTTTTGGTGAGGAAGGCGTACCCTTCCTAAAAGCCCTAGGCTTTCACCAAAACAGAGAGTGGTTTCACGAAAACAAGCAACTCTATGAGAGCCAGTTGCGGGAGCCGCTGGTGGCTCTCGTGGAGCACATGTCAGAACGGCTGGAAACTCTGCCCGTGCCGCTCAAAGGTTCGCGCAAATCCTCCTTGTTTCGCATCAACCAGGATGTCCGCTTTTCCAAGGAAAAGCACCCCTACAACACCCATGTGAGCGCCGTGCTCACCCGCACCGGCGATAAGAAAGACACCGGCGGCGTCTACATGCACTTTGCCCCCGACGGAAACGATTTCGGCGGCGAGACCGGCTCGTTTCTGGGCTCCGGCCTGTGGTTCCCGCCCAGCCCCAAGTTGAAAGCGATGCGGCAGCGCATCGTCAGCCACTATGGCGAGTTTCAGCAGATTGTGGCCGACCTGGCCGATAACGGTCTCGAAATCGGCCACGACCAAATGCTCACTCGCCCGCCCCAGGGTTTCAAACATGTGGATGATCCGGAGCAGATGGAATGGCTGAAGCACAAGAGCTTCATCGTCTCCAAACCCATCAAAGACACCCGCCTCACCAGCGCCAAATTGGCCGACGACATCGAAGAGTTTGCCAAAGCCGTAATGCCCCTCATGCAATTCGTCTGGCGCGCGACTGATCCGCTTCGGGAAGAAGAGGGGAATGCTTGAGGGTTGGGTCAGCATTTCTGCAGACTTTTATTTGTAGAAGTTCCGACTTGATCTGACAGTTATCCGTTTTGCGGCGATGATCTGTCGGATCAGATTTGGTCTACAAACTTTTCCTTCCAGATTTGTTTTCCCTCGATCATGGTCTCGAAGGGTGTTCTTCCGCAACACAT
>JBCCTO010000011.1:0-78689 GCA_039198355.1 Pseudomonadota bacterium | reverse complement strand
GCGAACGGCTTCTCATGCAGACCCATCGCGGGCCTGTGGAACTGGATTGTCGTTCCATCAAGGCGAAATATGCCAGTTTCCGCACCATCATGACCTATCTGACGTTGGACGTGGATGAAGAGGAACAGCGTCGCCGGGTCCGCGAAATTTGCTGGCTTTACAAGATCGACCCTGCCGCCATCACAGACAGCCTCATGATGGATTGGGAGGAGATACGCCAAATCGCCAGCGATCCCCTTTGCACCATCGGTGCCCACACCATAACGCACCCGGCGCTTTCGCGGTTGGATGAGAAGGCCGCGCGCATGGAGATGGAGCAGAGCGCTTCTATTTTAGAAGCTACGCTGGGCGAACGCCCGGTGCATTTTGCCTATCCCTACGGCATGAAGCGCGCCGCCGGGCCGCGGGAATTCACGCTTGCCCGCCGGTGTCGGTTTGATACGGCGGTGACCACACGCCCGGGGCATATTTTTGCAGCCCATACCAAACATCTGACGGCCCTGCCGCGCGTTTCAGCCAACGGTTTTTATCAGCGCAATCGCTATTTCAGTCCGCTCACTTCAGGCCTGCCCACCCGCATGGCCAATATGGGCCGCCGCCTCAATGTGACTTAGGCGCTTTCAGTGGACATCCACTTGATGATGATTGCAGCTGGAATGACCCATAAAACACCGCTAAAGCCAAAATAGGCCATGTGGGCATACCAAGGGGCGTTAGGAATGGCCACGGTGGCGACGGCCACGGCAACCAGCGAATAAACGCATACCAGAATGACAATCAAAATCATGCCGATCATCTTTTTAATCCGAATGGGCAGGGTGGTACGCATATTGGTAAACCGTTGTCTTTTCTTGCAACTATCGCCCACTTAGGCCGGGCGGGGACAAATATCCACGCATCAGACTATTTCTTTAGGATTTTGCGACCCCGTGTCGCTTCCAGTGCAGCTCCAGCCTCGCTAGATACATAATCAGAGAGAGCCTTCATTTCCAAGAGCATCACCATGGCTGCGACCGCCGTCCACCCGTCTGCTGACCCCCATCGCGCTATACGCATCTGGCTATACGCCCTCGCTGTGCTGATCGCCTTTATGGTGCTGGTAGGCGGGGCCACGCGGCTGACAGATTCGGGCCTTTCCATCAC
This sequence comes from Pseudomonadota bacterium, assembly GCA_039198355.1. Taxonomy (GTDB): domain Bacteria; phylum Pseudomonadota; class Alphaproteobacteria; order Rhizobiales; family Rhizobiaceae; genus Pseudahrensia. The sequence goes on along the minus strand of JBCCTO010000011.1, from coordinate 77,546 downwards.
GGAATGGGCCCCCATTTCAGGCTTCATCCCGCCGCTCAACGATGCTCACTGGATTGCAGAGTTTGACCTTTACAAGACCACCGACGAGTGGAAGACGCAGAATTTTGCCATGACCATGGATGAATTCAAATTCATCTACTGGTGGGAATGGGGCCACCGTTTTCTGGGCCGTTTGATCGGCCTGTTCATCCTCATCCCCATGATCTTCTTTTGGGCCACGGGCTGGCTCACGCCCTATTTGAAGAAAGCAACAGTGGGTATTTTTGCGCTCATCTGCTTCCAGGGTTTTCTAGGCTGGTGGATGGTCAAATCCGGTCTTGTGGACCGCGTGGATGTGAGCCAAATCCGCCTTGCCGTTCATTTATCTGCCGCCTTCATCTTGCTTGCTATTGTCATTTGGGTCGCCCGCAGACTGGCAACCTATAGTGAGGCTCCCGCGCCGCAATTTACGGGCCAGGCCGCCTTTTTGACCGGGTTTGTGCTGCTGCAAATCTTTATTGGCGGATTGGTGGCCGGGCTGGATGCTGGCATGGCCTATAATACGTGGCCCACCATGAATGGGGAGATGATGCCCGCCGCCATCTGGGCCATCACGCCCTGGTGGCTGAACCTGACTGACAATGCCGTCATGGTGCAGTTTCTCCACCGCACCACCGCTTATTTGCTCTGGGGCGCTGTCCTGTGGCACGCCGTTGCCGTCCATCGGGCCTTGCCCGGCACCACGCATATGCGCCGTGCGTGGCTGCTGTTTGGCCTCATGAGCGTGCAGGCTCTCATGGGCATTGCCGTTTTGATTATGCAGGTTCCGCTAAAATGGGCGCTCATTCACCAGTTCGGCGGTGTCGTTATCATGGCTCTTGCGGTGGCCCATTGGCGCGCGCTGAAGCCCATTGCGCCCATGACGGCTTCCCAAACCGCATCGCGCCCGCTAAGTCCCGCCCATGCTGGAGCCGCCGCGACCCTTTCTTGATGTTGAGCAATCACTGCTCGGTAACAGGTGGATTGAGCGCGCCAGCCGCTTTCAATTAGGGCAGGCGGAAGCCATGGTGGAGGACCATGGCTTAGCCGAAATCATTGCGCGCGTGCTGGCGGGCAGGGGTGTTTTAACCCCCGACACACCCACTTTCATGGCCCCCACTTTGCGGGACCTGATGCCGGACCCATCCACGCTCACCGACATGGACGCTGCAGTCGCCCGCATCGCCCGCACCATTAAAGCCGGTGAGCGCGTCGCCATTTTTGGCGATTATGATGTGGATGGGGCCACGTCTTCCGCACTCATGGCACTTTATCTGCGCCACTTCGGCATTGAGGCAGAAATTTACATTCCCGAGCGCATCTTTGAGGGCTACGGCCCCAACAAGCCTGCCTTGCAGGAATTGGCGGAGCGGGGTGCATCCCTGCTCATCACCGTGGATTGCGGCTCCACCAGCGTGGATGTGCTGGGCAGCGCCAAGGCCATGGGCATGGATGTGGTGGTGCTGGACCACCACCAATTGGGCGAGACCCTGCCCACGGTTGAAGCGCTGGTGAACCCCAACCGGGAGGATGATCTTTCTGGCCAGGGCCACCTCTGCGCAGCTGGTGTCACCTTTCTCACTCTGGTGGCACTCAACCGCCACTTGCGCAGCGTTGAGAGTGTTGCCGCCGACAAGCTCCCCAATCTCATGGACTGGCTTGATCTAGTGGCCCTTGGCACGGTCTGCGATGTGGTGCCGCTTACGGGTCTGAACCGGGCCTATGTGGCGCGCGGGCTGGATGTCATGCGACGCCAGAATAATCCGGGCTTGGTGGCTCTCTCCCGCGTGGCCAAACAGGACGGGCCACCCACGCCCTTCCACCTGGGTTTCATTCTGGGCCCCCGCATCAATGCTGGGGGCCGCATTGGGGACGCAGCGCTGGGCGCGCGGCTGCTGACCACCACGGACCCATTGGAAGCGGAGGCCATTGCCGAGCGTCTCCACGGGCTGAATGCCGAACGGCAGGCCATGGAGAAGGCCATGCTCAAACAGGCCATGGAAGAGGCGGAGGCGGAGACCATGACGGGCGAGGGGCCTTCCGTGCTTATCGTTCAGTCCGACACCTGGCATGCGGGTGTGGTGGGTCTGTTAGCGTCCCGCCTGAAGGACAAGTTCAAGCGCCCCAGCTTTGCCATTACTTTTGACGATCGTGGCATTGGCTCCGGCTCCGGACGCTCCATTCCCGGCGTTGATCTGGGGGCAGCTGTGCGCGCTGCTGTAGAGCAAGGAATCGCCCAAAAAGGTGGGGGCCATGCCATGGCGGCGGGCATCACCCTGGAACGCAGCCGCTTGGGCGATTTTCGTGCCCATATGGAAACGGCGTTGGCAGAAGCTGTTTATCAAAATGCGGCCCGTCACCAACTCAAAATTGACGGCGCTCTCAGCGCACGGGGGGTGCATCTAGATTTGATGGACCAGCTGGAAAAGGCGGGCCCCTATGGCGCGTCCCACAGCCAGCCTCTGTTTGCCTTTCCACGCCATACTTTACGTTATGCGGATGTGGTGGGGACAAATCATGTGCGCGTCGCCCTCCACAGCGCCGATGGTGCGGAACTGCGCGGCATTGCCTTCAACGCGGCCAACACGGCGCTGGGTGAAACGCTGCTCGCCTCACGGGGGGAAACCTTGCACTTTGCAGGCAATCTCAATGCGGATTTCTACCAGGGCAGCAAACGCATCCAATTGCGTGTCGCAGATGCGGCACCAGTACGGGATCGTGTTTAAAACTCATCGATTTAAGTGAGACGCCAAGATGGCGAAGAGCCGTCCGGCAACCTTTTGCCGCCCCGCGGAGCGAAAGCCCGCAGGGCTGACAGCGTGAGCGCATATGGATGTCGGATTTGGGGGTGGTGAATGGCGTGCAGTCCCCCTAGTGTCGCCACAAATTTCTTTGCGATTGGCACAGGTGACCCATGCAAGACGCACTTCAATTTTACATTAACGGCCAATGGGAAAACCCCATCGCAGGCCAGCCTTTCGACGTGATCGACCCTTCAACAGAAGAGGCCTTTTCCCGCATTTCACTGGGCGGTGAGGCCGATACGGAAGCCGCTATCGCCGCTGCCAAAGCCGCCTTTGAAACATGGGGCGAGAGCACCAAGGCGGAGCGGCTGGACTTGCTGAACGAAATCCTCGCCATCTACCAACGGCGCAGCGATGAGATGGGCGAGATCATCAGCCGCGAAATGGGGGCGCCCATCGACATGGCCAAGACCGCCCAGGCTGGAACCGGCATTGCCCATATCAAGGCCTTTATTCGCGTTCTGGAAGGTTTTGAGTTTGAGCGCGACCTGCGCCCCAACACGCCCAATGACAAAATTCTCTACCAACCCATCGGCGTGTGCGGCCTGATTACGCCTTGGAACTGGCCCATGAACCAGATCGCCCTGAAGGTGATTCCGGCCCTTGCCGCAGGCTGCACCATGGTGCTGAAGCCATCGGAAGTCTCCCCCTTGTCCGCCATGCTATTTGCCGAAATTCTTCATGAGGCGGGTGTTCCGGCTGGCGTGTTCAATCTGGTGAATGGCGATGGTCCCGGCGTTGGCACCACCCTTTCTGGCCACAAGGACGTGGACATGATTTCGTTCACCGGCTCCACCCGCGCCGGTACGGCCATCACCAAGAAAGCCGCCGATACCGTCAAGCGGGTGGCGTTGGAACTTGGGGGCAAAGGGGCCAACCTCATTTTCGCCGACGCGGATGAGAATGCGGTCAAATCGGGCATTGCCCGCTGCTTCAACAATACCGGCCAATCTTGCAACGCCCCCACGCGCATGTTGGTGGAGCGCAGCCGCTATGACGAGGCCGTGGAAGTGGCCAAGGAGGCGGCAGAGGCTACTGCCGTCAATCTCGCTTCCCGCGAAGGCCGTCATATTGGGCCGCTCGTTTCCGAAATCCAGTTTAACAAAGTCCAAAACCTCATTCAGGTGGGCATTGACGAGGGCGCGCGTCTTGTGGCCGGTGGCACTGGCAGGCCTGAGGGCATGAACCGGGGCTATTTTGTGCGTCCGACCGTGTTTGCCGACTGCCACAATGACATGCGCATCATGCGCGAGGAAATCTTTGGCCCCGTCATCGGCCTTATGCCTTTCGATACGGAGGAAGAGGCGGTGAGAATCGCTAATGATACCGATTACGGCCTCACCAATTATGTGCAGACTTCCGACGGTGCCCGCGCCAACCGACTGGCGCGCAAGCTGCGCTCCGGCATGGTGGACATGAACGGCATGGCCCGCTCCTCCGGCGCGCCATTTGGCGGTTTCAAACAGTCCGGCAATGGCCGGGAAGGTGGCCACTGGGGGTTGGAAGAGTTCCTCGAAGTCAAAGCCATTGGTGGCTGGGACCCGGAGGCCAACTAAGGTTCTCACCTGGTTAATTTCGTGCGTTTTAGCCGCTTCCCACTTGTTTGCGGGAGGCGGCTACGCACCCCTGATCCGTTCCTTCACAGCCCCTTCGTGGACAGATTGTCCCGACCCATGAAAAGCCGATTTTTCGCGCATTTATCGCTTGCGGAACCCCAATCGTTTTTCTATATCAACGCCACTGCGGTCCCTTCGTCTATCGGTTAGGACGCCAGGTTTTCAACCTGGAAAGAGGGGTTCGATTCCCCTAGGGACTGCCAGTGTCATTTAATTATCCTTTAGTTTCAAGACTTTAGATTCATTTTTGGATAACCCGCTGGTAGGGTTGTCCAAATCGAACGCCTTCATTGCACCATCGCCAAGTTTGCTGCGCCGCGCTTTCTTGAAATAAGTTTGCGCCTCATTGTTGTTTGTATGGCCCAGATAGGCCGCCATCTGGGATTCTGTTGTGTCCCGCTCGGCCATGAATGAAGCGCTATGCTTCCGAATTCCGTGAGACGCGCAATGGTGAAGCCCAGCTGCTTTGCATTGCTGCTTGAACCAGTTTCCAAACGACTCCACCGTGTAGGGCCTGCCCTTATTGTGCGTGATGAATAAAGGACAGTCTGTGTCTGCATTGGTTAGCACCTCTCGGAGTGGTGCTTTTATTGGAAGGTCAACGTCTATTTGAGTTTTTTTCCGCCTATATCGAATGCGATTGTCGCGAACCGTTTGCCAACCCATTTTAACCACATCAGCACGAGAACCGCCGGTGTAAAGGAAAAGGCGAAGCGCCAACACAGCCTTGCTTTGAACGCCGTGGAATGCCTCATACTGCTGAACCTCAGACGCTGTCCAAGTATGGAAGCCATCCTTATTCACTGGAAAGCGCTCAACACTCACAGTCGGGTCAGCGTGGATAATCCCGCGCTTTACTGCGTATCGAGATAACTTCTTTATCAACTTGAGAATGGAGTTTGCGGCCGCTGGCTCGTGGTGCTTTTCAGCCATCAGCCGTTCAACGTGATGGGGCCGCAAGTCAGCAATCATTTTATCACCATGACGCGCTCGGAACCGCTCTTGCTCCAAGAATTGAGTTTTGCGGGTCGCAGGCTTGTTGCCCAACCATCGGGGAGTTGTGCGGTATTCCTGAATCAGCCAATTCATGGTGCCGATCTTAATATCAGCGCTAACTGGCACCGCAGGCTTAGCGGCTAGGCACGATGCATACCACTTAAGGAATTCTGGGCCTGCATACACTCCATAGAAATTGCTGCTCGGAAAGCCCGTCTTGCGAAAGCGACAATGGATCTTGCCGTGCCTGTTTTTTGGCCTATCCACACCGGGAAAAGGATTTTTCCGCCTCATTAATCGTCGTCCCAAGTGTTGCTATTGCTAATCATTTTTGAGCCGCTATCGAAAATTAGCCGCACACCATCTTTAGAGGCAATCGCCTCCCGCACCTTCATACCAGCAGCGAGGGCGCCTTTGAGCGCTCTTTTAACATCTTCCTGGGTGTATTGTGCTGGACGATTCGCCAAGTTACGCCTGCCCTTTCTCTTTGGCTTCGTCTTCCAATTCAAAAATTTGTGCGATCAGTTTAAGCTCCAAAGCCGTAACGCGGCTGTCAGACTGGATTCCCCAGTGCTTTTGCTTGTTTTTCCAAAGGTGGATTTCGTTGATAGGCACCCGAACCTCCGGTTCCCATGACGGCAATTCACTGGCGTAAACCAAAGTCTCCTCACCAAAATGAAACGTGACGGAGCGATCAAATTTTGACAGCTTAAAGCCAACCGTTTGCGGTCCATGTTGCTTTAGGTAGTCCTGAAATTTTGGATTAACCGAAATGTTGATGAAAGCAGCAACAGCCGCCTCAAGTGGCACATCTGCGCGTAAGCCCATGCCTTTGAAAAAACCCGACGGTTCATATTTCGGCAAAAGGGAGATGTAATATTGAGCCGCTTCAACCGAATTGACTATTGGTTCTCCTGCCAACTCCAAAAGCAACAATCTGGCCGCATCTGTGACAGTCATATCAGGGGCGTTTACGCCTCTGGCACCCGTGGTAAGCAGGCCCGCCTCCTTCAAATGCCGCGCTTTTGAGTTCATCCCCACGCGGTCCGCCGCAAGGCAAAGGCTCATGCTGTCAATAAATTCTCTGCTTTTCATATCTATTTGATACCGTGGCAATAAGGGCTGTGTCAAACGCTAAATGCGTTCTCCACAAATAGGGCGGGGTGAGGCAATCAACTCACTCCCTCCAAGTCATCCACAATTTGCCGAAAGGCCCTGCGAAGCTGGCGTTTGGTGGCCAAGTGATTATCCACAATCCACCCCAACGCACGGGCCTTGGCGCGAAGGTCGTCCAGCGTTTCCGCTGCGCAGCCGTCCATGGCTGAAATTAGTTGATGCCGCCGCGTCACGTCCTCGGTCGCTTCAAACTCGACAACAAGGCGCTCAAGTTTGCTTTGCAATAGTTTGCGGCTATCCCCCGCCTGCAAAGAGGCGAGGGCTTGCTGTGAAGGGTAGGTCATGGCCCATCCTTGTGCTGTAAGTGCGAGGTCAGCTTTGCATTGAAGTCGGGTATGTGGCTGAAACGCTCTTTTAATCGGTCGTGAGCCATCCAGAAGCATTCCGGCGGGTCAGCATCGGGGTTTAGGCCAATGAACAAAGAGCCATTGCAGACAGCCAAGCGACCGCCCGCTTTTTCCACCTCAGCGATGTATTGAGTTATGGTCAACCGCTCACCCCACACTTGAGGGCGCGTCATGCCATCGGCTCCAAACCGTGCCTTATTCGGCGTTGGTCTAGGCAATCGGCATGAGAAAGGTCGCCATGGTCCGCAGCATCAAACTCATACTTAAAGCCACCATTGCTGAATTCACGGTCGTGATCGTCACCGTCATCGTCACAGGAGGCTTCTAGGTCAGGGTCGCCGTCCATGACATCGAGAAGGGCAATCAAAGCCTCTATTTGAGCCTCTAGAGCGTCCCTGAGGGCTTTCTGCTTACCTGTGACGTGTTGCTTCCCTGTATACGTCATTTGCCCGCCTCCAGTACTTGACGGGCTTGTTCGCCGTGAAGGGCAACGCGGTAGATGGCAAATATCTGCCGTCCACGCAGCGTCACCACACGGTCGCTGTGGTTTTGCTTGAAAGAGACAAGGGGCTGGACGTTGCCGCCGCCTTCATGCTCTCGAAGGGCGGGGAAGGTCAGGCCGTCTATCTTGCTTTCGAGACGCATAACCCACGGCATAACGACCGCATCTTCATCAAGGGGCAATACCACAACCAGGTTGCCAACCCCACACGGCGCATCACGCTCGACAATGATGGTTTCACCATCGTTTATCTCAGGCTCCATTTCGTAGCCTGTGACTTGAAGGGCAAACAGTTCGGGTAAGTTTTGGAGTTCAGGCGGCACCACGAACACGGGCGCATCACTTGTGGTAATATCACCACGACTGGCTTGGATAAGGTCAAGCATTGGGGTTCTCTCTGGTTGAGGCTTCCTACAGCCAATTCCAGCGGCGGGCTGGAGCCGGAGGGTAGGAACGCGCCAGAGAGACACGTGAGACGCTTTTAAGCTTTCGCTCTGGACAGCACGTCTCACCCCGGCCATAAAAGCCAAGTGAACGCGCCGCTAAGCAGCGTTAGGACCGTTACAGGTCGCAACAGCCTAAATCACGCCAATGATTTGGTCTGCCTCTGGTCAGGGTTCCTACACCCGCTGCCCACATTCTTGATTTTCTCGGAAATAGCAACCCCACCCCGACAGCTTGGGGCGGCAATGTTCGTTTCCCACGCCCAAACCCACGCGGTTTCCCACGGACACACCCCAAGCGTGGGAAATGCCGTGGGAAGCGTGGGAAATGGCAGCAATAGATTGAAATATATAGCTTTTATTTCCCACGCGGTTTCCCACGGGGTGCAAATAGGCCGTGGGAAACGTGGGTTTAAGCCGGTGTTTCCTACGCTTCCCACGGCTAATATAAGGGGCGTGGGAAACGCCGTGGGAAGTTAAGCCTATGTTTTTCAACGGTTTATAGGGGTTTCCCACGTTCCCCACGGCTTTTGAGGGTTTAGGGGAAGTGCGTGGGTTTCCCTCGTTTCCTACGGCGCATATAGGCCGCGTGGGAAACTGCGTGGGAAATTAAACCCTTTTATTTCAATGCTTTAATTGTAGTTCCCACGTCTCCCACGGCATTTCCTATTGCTAGGGGAAAGTGGCCGTGGGTTTTAGCGTGGGATTCACCATGATGGTGAAGCAAACGAGGTTTATTCCTTTGTTCCCTTTGGTTTTTACAGCTTCAGGGAAGTCCGAAGGAATAGCAGAACGCAAGTTTGCGCTGAAGGGCAGCCTAATGGAAAAGGTTGTTGCAGCATCCATGGCCGCGCCCGTTAGTCGCCAGTGGAAAGGATGTTGACGATTAGGAAATATTTCCGATCTTATAGCGACATTATTCCTAGATTGATTCTGGTTCACCCATGCCTCGGCGATCTCAGCGCGGTTTCATCAACACCCAAAGCGTATTGCGACAACTCCAAACGGGTCGTGATGGTGCCATTGAAGTTTGCAGACAGGCGAAAATAAACGGGCCGGAATATCAAGCCGCTCAAGGTGTTTTGGAGGCTATCGACAATCTGGCGGAAAGCCTCACTGGCGACCATGACACATTGAAGTTGAAACCCCATCGCGCCGGTTAACTGGTGTCCCCAGATTTGGTGGCGCTGAATACTTTCAACGCTCCTCAATCTAAGGAGCGTGTTTCGGCGTCTGTCCGCCTCGCGTGGATTGCGAGTGGCCGCAATGACTGTGAATATCAGGCTTTCAGCCCCTCGATCAGTCGTTCAGCGAGGGCAGGCATGTTCTCTATAAGCCGAGTGGTCTGGCACTCTTCCTCTTGGATTATATCACGCTCACAAGCGCCCTCAGCCTTCATCTGGCGGCGCAACTCAACCAAGTGCTGTTCAAAACTGCCCCAAATGCCGCGCTTTATTTGTTCAAGCATCACTGGCCCCTTTTCTTGCGCATTGGGCCGCGCATTCTCTTGCTGCGAATCTTTTTCGTGCTGGAAGCCTGAGCCTCAAGCGCTGCTATCTTTTCATCTCGCTGGGCAAGCGCCGCCTCGAATTGGCGGGCCTGAGAATTGAGACCCATCACAAGCATTTCCACTGCCACACCAACCGTCACAGAAAGCGCTTTTTGCTGGTCTGTCAGGGCCATATTTTTGAGGTCAAATCGCTTAAATTCAGCCGTCATGTCCCAACACCCGCAATTAGAGACACGCACGGGCGGGCGACCTTCCACGTCATTTCACGGGTCGCTTGAATGGCAACAAGATTGCTTTGCCACAGAGAAACCTGCACCGTTGCGGCGGTTGGGTCCGTGGGATCGTCAGCCATTTGAATGGTTGATTTTGTGGACGTGTCCACCGTCCCCAAACCTTCGCCAACGGCAACGCCCGTAGGGTCAATGAAGGCCAGCAAGCCTTTGGGGACCGCCTTAGAAGTAATGGCCGGAGAGCCGAAATACTCACCACCACGCGCCCCTAAATTAACATTTGTTTCACTGTTCAACGTGACCGCCGTGGAGGGGTTTATTGCCCAATAGGACCGCTCTAAATCGCCTGCAAAGCCGTCAAATAAAACGATTGCATCAGCTTTGCTGTGGTCTGGATATACGCCGGAGGATGGCTGAGCCGTTACTCCATAAGTGATAGACGCTGGCTTTTCGCCAGTAACACCCGCATTGGCCGGGTCAATAAAATCACGGTCAATTTGTTCGGCAATAACCCTCACAAGGTCATCACGGATAAGGATTTCAGCCTCAGGGTCGGAACGGAGTAACAATTCACTGGTGATAACTTGTTCGGCAATGATTTTGTGAGCGTCCATCTGATCGGCGGCATATACGCTGGAGGAAAGTGGGCTTGCGCGACCTTCGCCAACCCATCGGGCAGACGCGCCGGACATTTGGCTCACCATTTGGGTTTTGAGCGGGATTCTGCGCAGGCCGTTCAAGCGCCCCATGATGGTCTCAGCGCGAACCAATTCAAAAAATTCACGGGCCGCATTGTTGTAGTCGGTAAGCTGACTGCCCCACTTGGACGGCTCAGTTGAACCGGCATCAACCGCCGCTTTCGTGACAATTGAGGAAAAATCCTTATTCCCCCAACGGTTTTCGGCGTAAGTAGCAGCGGCCTCCATAGAACCGTTAGAAACGGCTTTTGCGATGGCAAGGCGGGTAAATGCTACGCCTTTTGGGATTTGCGGATAGAGACGCATTGAATGGCCTCAAATGGTGTTTCGTGAACACCAGAATCGCCCATTGTGCTAAGGTCGGCCATTATAAGACGTGATCTAAAATGGCCGAAAACGTGAATTTGGCATGATGAAACGTTATCGCGCTTCATCCCCTGATCGACTATCGAGAAACGCCGCCAAGTCGGTTAGTCGGTACAAAACACGCCGCCCAACCGTGCGGCACGGTGGAACGCAATCTTGCCCCGTGTAATTCGCCAAGTGCCCCGCCGATAGTCCAACAAGTGTTGCGGCATCGTTGCGGCTCACACACTCGTCAGCCGTGACAACCATGCCAGATTGCAGCACTTTTTCTCGGAGAATGTTTAGTGTGTCCTCGCTCGGAAATTCGTCCGTCTGTTTGGGCAAAAGACGCAAAACGCTATTGAGAACACGAATAGCATTCTCAACATCGCTGCGCTTAATGTCAGGTGGAAAAAAGCCGATCAATCTTTGACCCCATCAAAGACAGCATCGTCTAAGAATTCATCCGCTGGGCTGCTTTTCTTGCGTTGTGCTTTCACCGGCTTATCGCCCGCCGCACGGGGGCTAATCATCAGTTCTTTCTCAAATCGCTCAATTTGAGCGTTGAGTTTCAACAGCCCATACCAGTTTTGATTTGCGTATTCCGTGCCGTCAGCGGTTCGGTGAACAGGGCCAACTTTCACGGCTTCGGAGTAAGAAAACTCATACTCGACAACCGCCCGGACGTATCTGTCAGCGGTTAACAACCGCAACGGTGTGAGCAGTGAGCGTTCTTTCAAATCCTTTACCGTGGCAGCGTGTAGGACGCGGGCATATTCCGCCATTTCACTGGCCTTATCGTGGCCCTCAAAAATCTTCGAATATGCGGGTGGTTTTGAGAATGTCATTTGTTCATTTCCTTTGACATTTGCCATGCGGGGACACCCCTGCTTTTTGCGGTGATATTGCGCACGGAAGGGGGGCGCGGATCCGCTGGTGAAGGCGGTTTGAACATTTTTCCTACCCCCCCAGCCCGCCACCTTTCCGCCACCTTGGCGGCATCTTGGAAGACACCACCAACCGGCTCCCGCCACCTCGCCACCCCTTAGCCCCCCTAAAGGGGGGGCTTAAGGGTGTCTGAGGTGACGTGGCGGAGCCTAAATCCTCGCCACTTCGACACCACCAGACACCACACAATTTCAAAGTGGCGAAACCCATTTTCATGCCCATTCTCCCACCTCAATTATTGGCCTCTCTTTGCCGTAGTCATCGACCATTTTCCCGCGCTTCAACGCGCCGTTTTTCATCCATGTTCTGAGACAGGATTTGATCTTTTTGCGGTCTGCCGGGTCGTGAGAATCCAGCCCCAAAATCTCCGAAATGGCGTGTCCTGCCCACTCACTGGACTGGATATTTTCACGGTATTTTTTGCCATTGAGTGCGATCTGGACGCGCGCGAGATGGGCCGTGGTGAGTTCTTCGAATGGGTCCGGCCACTTCCATGGCTCCACCACACCCACATAATCGCCATTGGCCAGAGTGACGTTTTCCAGCCTATACCACTCGGAATTTTCTGAGGGTGGGGCGAGATTGGCCTTGTCGGAATAGACCCGAAAATAGGAACGGTGATTGTCAACGCCTGCGGTTTCGGCTTCCTCGGAAGTCATGCGAGTGAGGCACCGAACGTCCCGCGCACCATCCACAAGGGCCTTGGCACCCCGTGCGCTGTCCGCGTTTGTTTCTGTGTCTCCACTTTGTTTTCGAGTGTGGTGAACCAGAGCAATACTTATGTTGCACCGATCTGCGACCCTTCCCCACGCTTTGGTCACAGTATCCATCTGGACGTTATTGTTTTCGTCCAGTTGGTGAGAGGAAATGAAGGGGTCAACAATCAACACGTCGATGTTGTTTCGCTGTATTTCAGACACCAAATTTTCCACTACTGGCTCCAGAATGGTGGCCCCGTTTTTGCCGGGAACGGCCATGCAAAGTTCCTGTTCGCGGCCAGTGTCCACGAAAAGACGGTCTCCAATGTCTGCTTCCGAAATGTCGAAGTGTTGGCATATGGCCTGAATACGGCGCGATAATTCGTCGGCGGGGTCTTCAAGGTTCCAAAGCCAAACTCGCAGTTTGCCGCTCACCTCACGGCCAAGCAATGACCTGCCAGTGACCATGGAGAGTCCTTCTGTCATCAACAGCGTAGACTTGCCCAATCCGCCGGGCGCAATCGTCAAACAGACGAATTTGCGGATAAAGTGGCGGGCGTAAACAAACGCTCTGGGGTCGATCTTGATGGGGTCAACCCACACAAAGGGAGAAGCCCTAAAACGGGCCATAGGGGCGCTCTCTGGCGCTTTATGAACGCTTTCTCCAAGCGGCTCATAACCCTCTGGAATTGTCGGCATGTGGTTCATGCGGCCCTCCTATGTGCGTGAGAGCGGGCAACAACCTTGTCTCTAGGGATAAGGCTCTGAATAAGGGCCGTTAGTTCTCGTCCGTGCTGGTGATCTTGCGCCGCTATCCGTCCGGGTGCATCAATCAGTTCACGGGCCGCAAGGTGAGGGCAGACAATAGCCGCGCCTTGGCATCCCGATTTCATCCAATCCAGCGGGGCGCGGTGAACGTTCAAAGGTTCGTTGAAATAATACGTGGCCGGATTCCAGACGTTCCACGCCCCAAGCATGGCGCATTGCCCTAGCGCCGTCAGAAGGCGAGTGGGATTGCCTATGGGCCATGCCACAAGGTCAACGGCACTCTCGCCGTCTGGGCCGTAGGCTTCGCACACAAAGGCGGGAAAGGCTTGCTGGTCATCAGCACCCGCAAACTCAAAACGCCCCTGAGAAGGCTCCACAATGGCCGTGACGCTGCAATGGCCCGCAACGGTGCCGATCGCGCCCACGTCCAGCCCATGCGCCCGCGTGTATCGCAGGAAGGCGGCAAGGTCTGGTTCAATGTCGTAAAACGCCGCCCGTGCGGCCATGACGTGCAATGTATCGCTCATTTTGCACCCCCGTGAAGGGTTGCCAGAACGCGGCTCCATGCGTTACCAATTTGCTCGAAAGTTATGCCAATCCTTTCATCCGCGCCGTTGTCTCCTGCCAGAGACGCGGCGCTTATTTTTTGTCGATCTGGCGGGGGGTTATCCAAACTGTAAAAAGGCTCAATGTTATCAATGGGCCGTTTTTGGGTGGTTATCCAAAGTAACCCTTTGTTTTTGCTGGGAAGGTTGACTCCCCTAGGGACTGCCACTTTCCCTAAGCTGCGGTGACTTCGTAACGCATTTGGTAGGTCCATTTGCCTGGGAATGGCTGTTGGCATTGAGTTCTAGCTCAATCTGTATCTCCACCCGGACAGGAGGTCGAAACAACTTGTTGTTTCGGATGGGGGCTGGATGGGTAAGCAGCTCTTCAATCGCTACGCCCGCCCGAATTGCTGCGCTCTCCGACCTTCCCTTAGGGGGGGGGGAATAGAGTGGCTCACGTTCTCAATAGCAGGCTTGAAATCACCGCCGCCGCTTGCGCCGGCAGCGGCTATTCCAGTCGCGTTTTTTGCCGATGTCGATATGAACGGATTTGGTGTAGCAATAGGTGCCCACGCCGCCGCGACCGGGCAAGCTGCGCAGATATTTAGCCAATTGCCACTTGGAAACGCCCTTCACCTGAATGTCTGCCGCCTTGCAGTAGATGTGCATGGAATTGCGCGCCCCGCGAATGCGGCGATTGTGACGCTTGCTGCGGTAGCCGGACGTGACAATGGGGGTGCGCCCAAAGCGACGTTCCACCTTTTTGAGAATACGCACCAACCTGGGCGGGAAGCAGCCCACTTTCACGCCCTTATGCTGGAGCAGCAGACCATGGGTGCCCCGCCGGGCCAAATTGGCCACAGAGGCCACTTTGATGGGCTTGTCCAGTTCTTCCACGTCCTCCGACTCAATGCCGAAGAGCTGCCGTAATTTCACCCCCGGTAAATCGCTATGCCCCGCCGTGCGACGCACGCGCTGGGTGCGGGATGACTTGGTGACCGAAATCGTGTTGTTGCGGGAAGCTGTTCGGCTGGTGGAGGTGGGGCGTCGTGTTTCGCGTCTTGCTTTCTGCGGCTTGCGCGCCGCTTGATTGCCGCCCAGCAGGGTTGAGAAGAAGCCGCCGGAGGACTTGGGCTTTTCGGGCTTGGCAGCGGATGCCACCTGCACCGCTGGTTCGGTGGTTGGCTCAGGCGGTTTCTTGGCTTCTGGCTTGGGCGTCAGTTTCGCCACATCGGCGGGCGGCACGCGCACATCGTTCTTTTGTGGCTTTGGCGGCGTGGGTGTTGCCACCCCATCGGCGGCAGAAGCTGCTTGCGTGGTAGCGCTATTGCTGGGAACCAGTTCGTTCTTCACGGCGGGCGCCAGATTACTCTCCGTATCGGTCGCGGCACCGGCAAGGCTAGTTTGCTTGCGCACCACGCCATCAGCGGCGGTGCTTTCTGGCGTCAGCGCGACACCCACATTTTGCGACGGCAGGGTAGTGGCTGCATTACAGCCAGACAGGACGACCGCCGCCAAGAGGACTACCCCGATCAAACCCGTTGGGCGACGGGCGGGGAACGTGGAACGTTGCGCGTGATTTGACGATCGGTCCAACGTCTAAGTCCTGTGCAAGATTTGCCCCCAGACAGCGATTCGCGCCGTCCGCTTCACCCTAGTTATCATTCGTTAACCAAACCAATTCCGCCCAGATTACAATCTGTGTTGGTCCGGCTGTTTTGTGCGCATAGGGGCAGTATTGCACTACGTCTTATGGCTGGTGTGGGCGTAGGCCTCTTTTGGGGCGCGAATATGGCTGTTGAAGCCCACGCTCATGTCTGGCTTGATAACTACCAGCTACCCGTATTCTCCATACTGGCCCAAGGTTCCGCGGGGGCTTTTGCCTCGCCCTTTTGGAGCAATTCGATGGAAATCCCATCGGGAGACTTTACAAACGCCATGTGGCCATCCCGCGGTGGGCGATTGATGGTAACGCCCGCATCCATCAGCTTTTGGCACAGGGCATAGATGTCATCCACCACATAGGCCAGGTGGCCAAAATTACGCCCGCCATCATAGTCTTCCGGATCCCAATTGTATGTAAGCTCCAGTTCCGGCGCGTTCTTCTCTTTTGCCGCCGCCTCATCCTCACTGGCGGCCAGAAAAATGAGCGTGAACCGACCGGCTTCGACTTCCTTGCGGCGGGTTTCCACCATGCCCAGTTTGTTGACATAGAAATCCAGTGATGCGTCGATATCTTTGACGCGCACCATGGTGTGAAGATAGCGCATGGGAATCATCCATAGGTTGGGTGATGGTGGTTGCGTTCTGTCTTACCCACTTGCTTCCCTTTCGGCCATGTCTTCCTTAGCCAAATCGACGCTGCCTAGCCTCATCGACACCCTTGGCCCACTCTTTGAGCAGACCAACACTATCGTATTTTTTACGGGCGCGGGGATTTCGACAGAATCCGGCATTGCAGATTTTCGCAGCCCCGGCGGTATCTGGTCTCAAATCAAGCCGATCCAGTATCAGGATTTCCTTGATGACGAAGCCACGCGGCTGGAAGACTGGCGGCGGCGATTTCACTTTCAAGCCGAATTTGATGCTGCTCCCATTAATGACGGCCACCGTGCTGTTGCAGCCTTCATGGGGCAGGGGGCGGCACTCATCACCCAAAACATTGATGGTCTCCACCAGCGTGCCTGTCAGGAACTGGGCATTGACGATGGGGGCATTGTGGAAATTCACGGCAATGGCACGCGCGCGGCCTGCCTTTCCTGCCACGCTCCCCATACGCTGGCCTATGCGCGTCAGCACATTGAGGAGAGCGGCCGCTCCCCTCGCTGCACCCGCTGCGGTGGCTTGGTGAAGGCGTCGGTCATTTCCTTTGGCCAACCGATGCCGCAGGACCGGGTGCAACGGGCCGCGGATTTGGCACGGGCCTGTGATCTGTTTGTGGTGCTTGGCTCCTCCTTAGTGGTGCAACCGGCGGCCAGTCTGCCCGCCATCGCCCGGCAGGCGGGAGCGGAGCTGGTCATCATCAATCGGGAAGAAACGCCCCTCGATAGTTTCGCTAGCGTCACAGCCCGCGTACCCATTGGCACCACGATGCGCAGCATCCGCGAATACTGCGGTTATTGATAATCCGGGCCTGTGACACTTGGGATATAACTGAAAAAATTAGGGTGGGTTTTGTGTTCAAGCGGGCGTTCCGTGATACGTTAACTACGAATCAAGGGGCGGCGGCATTGCGCTCCATGGTGGATAGGTAGGCGAGTTGTTTTGTGTGGCGTCACTGGGGGACGCGGGCAGTTACTCCGCCGATTAGGGGAGTGTGAAATGAGTTCCAAAGACGCGCCACATCCGGGTTTTCCCGGCATATCGGCTATGGATAAAGCGGGCTTTGACGAAGCGCCATCGGCACGCTTTGAGGGTCGACCATCCGGCTTGGCAGGCGGGCTTGGCGAGGAACATTTGTCGCCAGATGTTCTGGTCGTTCATGGCTCCATTAAGTGGTTTGACGTCTCCAAAGGCTTTGGCTTTGTGGTGCCCGACGAAGACCTGCCAGATGTTTTGCTTCACGTTTCCTGCCTGCGCGATGACGGCTATCAAACCGCCCATGAAGGAGCGCGCATCGTATGCGAAGTGGTGCGCAAAAGCCGTGGTTTGCAGGCTTTCCGCGTGCTTTCTATGGACAATTCCACCGCCATTCATCCTTCCCAACTGCCGCCTGCAAAAACCCATGTGGAGGTGGAAGCCACCAGCGAAAAAGTTCGCGCTGAGGTGAAATGGTTCAACCGCACCAAGGGCTTTGGCTTTTTATCACGGGGTGAAGGTACCGAGGATATTTTCATTCACATGGAAACCCTGCGCCGCTACGGGCTAACAGAACTGCGCCCCGGTCAGATGGTTATGGTGCGCTATGGGGATGGCGAGAAAGGCCTCATGGCGGCTGAAATTCACCCCATCACAGGCTCCAATCTGCCCCACAGCCACTAAGTGGACACAGTGCACACTCAAACTCCTGGCATTCCACCCAGGTTTTTGAGCAAGTGAGGGACCATGGTATTCGCATTGCAAAATCGTGTTTTGTCCGTCATCGCGGCTGGCCTTGCCGCTTTTTTTCTGCTGTCGATCTCACCAGCCTTTGCCAAATCGCCACTCACCAAAATCTCGGCTGGTTCCACCACCTGGACCATTGAACTGGCCGATGACCCTGACAGCCGCCAAACCGGTCTCATGAACCGCCGCTCCATGGCGGACAAAACGGGCATGTTGTTTCGCTTCAACCGCACCGAAGAAATCGCCATGTGGATGAAAAACACGTTCATCCCCCTCGACATGGTTTTCATGGATGAAGCCGGAAAGATCACCCACATCCACTATAATGCTGTACCGCAATCGCTGGACATTATTTCCTCAAACGGGCCTGTTCGCTACGTTTTGGAAATCAATGCCGGGGAGGCAAAGGCTCACGGGTTGCAGGTTGGGTCAAGCATGCAGCACCCTTGGTTTGTTGGGACAAATTAAACGTTCTTTGCCGCGCCCTTAGACACATTTTTGGCTTGCATCGCCGCATTTGAAACCTTACTCGTTTCTCCGCAACGGAACGGAGCATGGCGCAGTCTGGTAGCGCACCTGGTTTGGGACCAGGGGGTCGCAGGTTCGAATCCTGCTGCTCCGACCATTGCGGGGATGGCTATAATCTCCAGATTGGGAGCTGCTTAGACATGGTTGCACGCATCTACCGCCCCGCTAAGACCGCCATGCAATCCGGCAAGGCCAAGACGCAGGACTGGGTGTTGGAGTTTGAGCCCGCAAGCCGCCGCTCGGTAGAGCCGCTCATGGGCTATACATCCAGTTCAGACATGCTTTCCCAGGTCAAAATGCGCTTTCCCTCGAAAGAGGGGGCCATTGCCTATGCAGAGCGTAACGGAATTGCCTTTCGCGTCACCGAGCCAAAGGAGACCAAGCGCCGGGTCATGTCTTACTCCGACAATTTCGCCCACGACCGCAAAATTCCGTGGACACACTGATCGCGTTCTGCGTTTCATGCACCCGGGCCCCATCGCCCACCTCTTTGGTCCCATAGCTCAACTGGATAGAGCAGCTGACTTCTAATCAGCAGGTTCGGGGTTCGAGTCCTCGTGGGATCGCCACTATTCAAATCTTAGCGGTAACAAATTTTGGGTAGCCGTATGGGCGTGAAATCACCTTATGCAATATGAATATTTGCACTAGCATATTTTTCGTGGCGAATTTGTACCCGATTAGGATATTGTTCCTGCATATCCAATATTTAGGATCACCACTTAGAATTGGTTTGGCGATTGATATTTCTAAGATGTAGGCTTCTTTCAATAGCACTTGAAAAGCTCGGAACTTAAGTGTACTTTTTGCAGGTGAGGGGCTTTGACACAGATCGTTATTGCCTTGGGCCCAAACAAAGAGATATATATTGAAGAAATAAGGGCGCACATAAAGTGCGGTTCGAAGGTGATGGTTTCCTATCACTTTGATGGCTCAGTACGGATAAAAGTAAAATTCGGCTTTTTGAAACTTCGCACTAAACGGTATACGCTTCCCCGAACGACTTGGGAAAATTTACGTGAAAGTCTCCGAATGGAGCGTATCTAGCTTCCTGGAAACTGTTAATTTACTGTTGTGTTTGGTACACTCTATATTTACATCTTTAATGCTTAATTATACGAAGGATTTTTCTGCGCCGGCTCTTCTCTTGATGCCTCTACTTTTTTTTACCCACTCCCAGGTGAGTGTATCTACCTCAAAGAATTCACTGAGGTTTTTGTAGCGTGCATGAACAATTTCTAAATTGATTTTACCCGCTCGTTGGGACTTTCTGATCGAGGAAGAGCAAACTAGGCAACGAATGATTTGTTTGGCAGCAGAGTGATTCATGGCTGTTCACCTTTGTTTCAACCGACCTTACCCCAAACACTGGCCCGCGTATGATTAACAAGAGGTAAAGAATAAACCTGCAGGAGGTTCTATAACTTTTGGCGGCATTTTTGAGTGAGTGGTCATTGTCAAGATGTGAACACTCTCCACTTCAATCCCTCAGCGTCAGCCGGTCGCCGCGGCGTTCGTAGCTGGATAGGCTTTCCAGGAAGGTTTGGCCGAGCAGGGCTGTGCTCAGGCGGCCCGGTTGGGAGATGGTGATAGGCATGTTGCGGCGGCGGATGCCCCCGATTTCCAGCAATTCTATACGTTCGCGGGCGCTGTAGGCGATGCCGTTCGCTGTCATGCTGGGCTGGGTGTATTGAAGACTGTTCAGATCAAAGCCGATGCGTTGTGCTTCGCGGGCGGGAAGCACGATGCCCGTGGCGCCCGTGTCCACGAGAAAGCGCACTTCGGTACCATTGATGATGACATCCGCCTCAAAATGCCCGCTGCGGGAGCGTACCAGTGTCACCGTTTGTCGCCCGTCATCTCCGGCGCGGTTGATGGGGGAGCCGGGCAACAGTCCGCCAGAAAAGGTGGAGGCCATATCCTGCAATTCATAGCGAAAGACGTAACCGCCCATGAGCGTTGCGATGATGAGTGCCCAGAGGGCAAAATTGCGAAGGGCATTGGAGAGGGGCAGGCCGCCGAACGCGCCGCCAAAAATCCACAGCGCCAGCACGATATTCACTGCAATCGCCGCCAACTGCCATGGTTGCAAACCCATGAGGGTGCCACTGTCGCCGGAGGTGACGAGCACCACCAGAACTGCGCCCAAGATCGCCAGTCCGATCCACGCGGTGCGGCTCATGTAGTGGAAGAGCCCAAATCAATCACGTCGCGGCGTGCACCGGTTTTGTTGCGTCGGGTCGTGCGGCGCGGACGCTTTTCAAGGGCGGCTACGCGGTCCGGCAACACGTCCGCCATCATGGCGCTGCGCACTTCATCTGAAAACTTTGTCCACGCCAGGATTTCATCCATCGTGCGCCCGCAGCCATAGCAATGGCCGGACTTGGGCTCGATGGAACAGATGGAAATGCAAGGGGAGGCGATGGTGCTCATGGACTTGGTTTATCCCGCAATTGAAAAAGCAATGGCCAGCCCCAACCAAAAAGCCAGCTCGGCAAGCTGTTGTGTTGCGCCCAGCACGTCGCCCGTGTGCCCTTGAATATGGTGGCGGGCCAGGCGCGTGGCAAGCAGCGTCGCCACTTTCACCAGCCCCAGCCCCAGCACAAGCGCAGCGATGCCGCATGTGGCCCAAAGCAGGGCCAAAAACGGCAAACACCAAAGACAGCCGCGCAGATAGGTGTGGAAATCCGGCTCCCCAAAACGGCTGGAAAGCCCCGCTTTGGTTTTACCGGCAGCATCGGTAGTGTCGTCCAAAGCATCCCGCGCATTGGGCAAGCTGTACCACGGGTAAAGCATGGCCGTGCGGGAGAGGGCGCAGGCCATAAGGATAAGCGCTGCGCCCAGTGCGGGGGTAACGTTATTCAAAACGGCGCCCAAGGCTGTTGCTTTGCCCCCAATAGAAACAATGAGTGCCAGCACCCCATAGGTGCCAATGGCACTGTCGCGCATGATGTCCAGCTTCCGCTCCCGCTCATGGCCGCCCCAAAAGCCATCTACCACGTCACCCAACCCATCTTCATGCAAAGCGCCGGTGGTGATGACCAGGGTCGCAATGGCGATCCATGCCAAGAGCGTGCCGGAAAGGCCGAGCAATCCGCCTGCGTAGACGAGGGCAGCGGGCAAAAGGCCGATGACGGCTCCTGCTAGGGGAAACGTGTGAGCCGTTTCCTGAAACTCCGGCAACGCATCCCGCCGCTCTACCGCCAGCAACCCACTCACCGGGAGACGGGAGAGAAACAGGGTGCTGGAAATCGTATCTTGCCACAAACGCATGGAGATCATTCCCGTAAGACGCATTTTGAGGGGGGCATGGACGATTTCCATCTTGGAGTGGTGGGGCAGGGCAAGTAAGTACTTACTTAATTGCCGACGCCTGCTGAACCCTAGAGCACACAATGTCCACGCCCTCCGGCCTGCCTTTTGACGACATCCGCGCCCTGATGAACGAACTGCCAGGGCCGGACACCAATGCCGCGCGCATGGTGAGTGAGCGGGATGCGCAACTCACCAAGCCTCCGGGTGCTTTGGGCAAGTTGGAAGAGATTGCCGTGTGGCTTGCCACATGGTCTGGCCGCCGCCCGCAAATAACTCGGCCACTGGTGGCCATTTTTGCGGGCAATCATGGGGTGACGGTTCAAGGCGTCTCGCCTTTCCCATCGGATGTGACCGCCCAGATGGTGGCCAATTTTTCCAACGGCGGTGCTGCCATCAACCAAATTTGCATTGCCCATGATCTGGGCCTGAAAGTCTTCGATCTGGCGCTGGAACTGCCCACGGGCGATATTTCCGTTGAAGCCGCCATGGATGAGCGCACCTGCGCCGCCACCATGGCCTTCGGCATGGAAGCCATTGCCGGGGGCACGGACTTGCTCTGTATCGGTGAAATGGGCATTGGCAACACCACCATCGCTTCCGCCATTTATTGCGCCCTGTTTGGTGGCAAGGCCGCCGATTGGGTGGGCCCTGGCACGGGCCATGATGCGCAAGGACAAGCGAAGAAAGCTGCTGTCATCGAAACCGCGCTGGAACTGCATAAGGATCATCTGAAAGACCCGCTGGAAGTGCTGCGCCGTCTTGGGGGGCGCGAAATTGCGGCCATGGCGGGGGCCATTCTCGCCGGTCGCGCCCAGCGCATTCCCGTCATCGTGGATGGTTTCGTGGCCACCACCGCCGCCGCCATTCTCCACGCTGCGGACCCCACCTCTCTGGACCATTGCCTCTTCGCCCATGTGAGCGCCGAACCAGCCCACATCAACGCGCTCAAAGCCATGAATCGCGAACCCCTCCTCAATCTCGACATGCGTTTGGGGGAGGGCACGGGGGCTGCTCTTGCCGCTGGCATCGTGAAAGCGGCTGCCCTCTGCCATACTGGCATGGCCACGTTTGAAGAGGCGGCGGTGAGTAATCGCGATTGAGGGCTGGCTTCTCAATCCAAGTGCACCGTCATAGGCCGACTCGATCGGCCTATCGCGTTGCATTTTGCTCGAAATGCTCACGATGGAGATGGGCCGATCAAGTCGGCCCATGACGTAAAATGAGAAGAAGACCCCAACACGGCCACCCGCACGTTTGCGCGGGGGAGATGGGAACCGATGGGGCAGCGGCTATCGCCGCTGAAATTTCAAAAACAAAAAAGACGAGACCACAGCCCCATCGCGGCGCCTGCACCTGCCCACTTCTTGGAAAAACCTGCGCGCGAACGCTTCCTTCCCGAGCCGCCGCTCTTGGCCCCGGATTTCCACCTGGGGCGATACGACGGGGAGCGGCGCTCCGGGCGGGCCCAACCAGACCCGCAAACCGAAAACCGGTGACCCCATGCCGTGAAGGTTGGTTGATCCGACCAGCCGTCCCCACAAGGGCCACACACGCAGTGTGTTCCATTGCAGTGCCACGGGGATTGTTTTTCAATTATGTTTTGCAAACGGAACGGCAATTGTTTCTGCTGCCTTCAGCTTTTGTAAATCCACATTGGTTTGAAATCCCAGATCGTGAACCAATTCAGCCAGGTGGCGGGTGTTTACATTACCCGCAGCGCCTGGCGCGAAGGGACAGCCGCCAAGGCCTGCAACAGAACTGTCGAATGTGCGGATACCATGGGCTAGCGCGACCTCCACATTGGCCAGCCCGCGCCCCTTGGTGTCGTGGAAGTGCCCCGCAAGCTGGTTGGAGGGCACCGCGCGCGTCACGTTGGTGAGCACACGTTCAATATCCTCCGGAAAAGCGTTTCCCAGCGTTTCGCCGAGGGAGATTTCATAACACCCCATGTCCAGTAAACGGCGGGTGAGGCCAGCCACCTGTTTTGGCTCTGTGGCCCCGTCATAGGGGCAGTGGGTGATGCAAGACAAGTAACCGCGCACGGGAAATCCCCGCCTTTTGGCGGCTTCGATGACCGGTTCCAGCCGGATGAGACTGGTTTCTATATCGCAGCCCAGATTGGCCCTGCTGAACGCTTCAGAGGCGGCGATGAAAACCGCAATCTCATCGGCTTGAGCGGCCAAAGCGCCGTTCAGACCGTGCATGTTGGGCACTAAAACGCCATACCGAACACCTTCACTGCGCTGAATGCCGCCCATCACTTCAGTAGCGTCGGCCAATTGCGGCACACGGTTTGGGTTCACAAAACTGGTGACTTCAATGCTCTTCAGCCCGCTTTGGGAAAGAGCATTGATGAGGTTAATTTTGGTTTCGGTGGGCACCGGTGCGGCGATGCTTTGCAGACCATCGCGCGGCCCTACCTCAATAATCCGGACGGTCTCCAAAGCTGCTACAGGCCCTCAAGAATGGCCTTGGCCTTGTCCACGCTCACATCGCCGCTTTCGGCCAATGCCCGGGCCACGGCGTCCACCTTATCCCCGGATGCTCCGGCCATAATGGCGATGTTGCGGGCGTGCAGCGCCATATGGCCCTTTTGAATGCCCTCCGTAGACAAAGCGCGCAGCGCCGCCATGTTTTGGGCCAAGCCTACAGCGGCAGTGACTTGGGCCAGTTCTTGGGCAGTTTCTACGCCCATTAAGCGCAGGGCCGCGCCCGCAGCAGGGTGGGTCTTCGTAGCACCGCCCACCAATCCTAAGGCCATGGGCAGCTCGATGGAACCTTGCAAGCCGTCGTCATTCACTTCCCAGCGCGTAAGGGACGTGTATCGCCCGGAACGAGCCGCATAAGCATGGGCACCGGCCTCGATGGCCCGCCAGTCATTACCCGTGGCGATGACCACCGGGTCGATGCCGTTCATGATACCCTTGTTGTGGGTGGCGGCCCGATAGGGGTCTACGATCGCTAAGGCGCAGGCTTCCACGATGCCATGGGCCACGTCATTGCCGTCCAGCTTGTCGGTGGACAGTGCGTCAAACGAAAGCGCCACCCGCGCCCGCACCAACCGTTTGTCGGCCAAGTTGGAAAGAATGCGCAGCCGCACCGTGCCGCCGGTGATGGCCTCAATATCCGGGGCCAGCATTTCGGCCATGGTGTTGACGGTGTTGGCTCCCATGGCATCGCGCACATCCACCAGCAGATGTAAAACCAACATGGGGCCAATGGGCGTGTCATCAAAAAGATGGACCTCCACGTCCTTGCAGCCGCCGCCCAGACCCACAAGCACCTTGTCTTTGGAATTGGCCTTCTCGATCAGTGCGTCTGCTTTTTCCAACAGCTGCAGCCGCGCGCTGTGGGGGTCTTTTAGGCCCAAAACCTGAATTTGCGCCCGCATAATGGGTGCGGTGCTGGAGGCGTGAAAGCCGCCACAGTCCCGGGCGATGCGCGCCATGTAGGAGGCTGCCGCCACTACCGATGGCTCCTCCACTGCCATGGGCACCAGATAATCTTTGCCATTGACGGTAAAGTTGGTGGCCACGCCCATGGGCAATTCGAACTTGCCCATGACGTTTTCAATCATGCCGTCGGCGGTTGGCAGGGGCAGGGCACTTTCACCGGCCAGAAGGTGTCGATCGTCCTTGCTCAGCCCCACGGTCTCTGCGACCGCAGCCAACCTTTGCGCCGGTGTCAGGCTGCGCATGCCTTCCAGACGGGATGATATTTTATCGTGTGCCATGGTGCCTCCCCGCAAATACCGGCACACTCAACACCAGCGTGGGGGTTGCTTCAATAGGCGATCAGCCCGCCATGCGCGGCGGGGTGACAGCCCGGCGCAGGCCGTTGCGCACGGCACCACCGGCTTGTCCGTCCACGGGCATGGCCGCCATCACTTCCATCACCCGGCTGCGGGGGAAGGTGGCGATCACTTCCGTACCTTCGCGCAGCTTAGATTTCAGTTCAAACTTGCCGTCATGCATGTGAACCAGCGCCTGCACAATGGGCAGGCCAAGGCCGGTGCCCTGTTCGGCCGATTTGATGGCAATGGAGCCCTGGCCGAAGGACGATAGCACGATGGGAATTTCATCCTCAGGAATGCCGGGACCCGTATCGCGGATGGATACATATTGCCCGCCACCCGCCGTCCAGCCCACTTTCAGCCAGATGGTGCCGCCGGGGGGCGTGAATTTGATGGCGTTGGACAACAGGTTCAAAATCACCTGCCGAATGGAGCGGGCATCGGCCCAGATTTGCGGCAAGTCAGGTTGAATGTGCATGGAGAGGTTCACGTTCTTCTCAGACGCTTTCAGCTTCACCATCTGCTGGGATTCTTCCGCCGCATGGGCGAGGTTTACAGCCTCTTCGTTTAATTCATATCGCCCCGCCTCCACGCGGGAGAGGTCGAGAATTTCATTGATGAGTTTCAGCAGGTGTGCGCCGGAACGGTGAATGTCGCCCACATATTCGCGGTAATAATCATTGTTCAGCGGTCCCATGACCTCATTGGACATGACCTCTGAAAAGCCCAAAATGGCGTTGAGGGGCGTGCGCAACTCATGGCTCATGGTGGCCAGAAAGCGGGATTTGGCGAGGTTCGCATCCTCCGCCCGCCGCCGCGCTTCATCAGAAATGGAGCGGGATGCTTCCAGTTCCATAATGAGCTGATCGCGCTCCGCCCGGGAATTCAAAAATTCCATGTGGCTTTCGCGGATGGTGTTTGCGAGGATTTGGAAAAAGATAAGCGACAGCGCCATCAGCCCCATCAACGCAAAGCTGCCCATGGACCCATTCATGGCCAGCCGCACGCAGACTGCCAGCGTGAGGGGCAGGGCGGCAATTAAGACCCCATATTTGATATAACGCGCACTCACCAAGGCCAGCACGGTGAGGACGCTCAGCGCCGCAAAGGCCAACACGGAAAACGAACCATTGGCCGTGTGGAGCGGATAAATGGCGAAAAGGCCCGCCCAACACAGGCCGATGGCCACCGTCAGCCCCACAAAGGTGCGGTTCCAGGTGTTCAGCGCCGCGTTGTTGGGTTCAACCTTTTTGAAGCGCAGGGAAAGCGCCACATTGGCCGCAATGACGGTGAGCAGAATGGAAAACCATATGAAGCCCACCCCTGGTGGCATGGCCCGATAGCCAATGGCACAGGCCATGATGCCAAACAGGGCATAAACGCTCATCACGATGGGTTGCGTCTGCGCGTGATAAGCCAAAACATCGTGGCGGAAACCGTGGGCAATACCGTTTTCCGCTTTCACCCCGCCACCGGAGCGCAGGGCCTTCACCGCTTGCCGCGATTGGTCGTTTTGGTGGGCCACCCGCCGCTCAACAATCGTTTTATCCGGCCCCTTATGGGGTGCCGGACTGGCCCCTGGGTTGGATAATGGGTTGGCAAGGGGGGCGGAAGTGTTCGACATAAACCGACACAAAAAGGGAGAAACGAGCGCGACTCACTCGTTCTCAACCCTAGCCGGTAAAATTTCGTTAAGCCTGATGAGAAAATTTGGAGGACGCGTTCATGGGCAGCTGGCGCAGGCGCTCCAGACCGAGAAAGCGGGGCAGGGGTCTGCTGCCCACGCTCGCCTTTTTCGCCCTGCTGGTAGCCGCTATCGTATGGCTGGATACCAGCAATCCGCAAAATTTTGCTGGTTCCGCCATTGCTGTGGACGGCGACAGTTTGCAAATGGATGGTAAGCGTCTGCGCATTGCCAGCATTGATGCGCCGGAACTGGCGCAGACATGCACTGCCAACGGCAAACAGTGGCCCTGTGGTCGGGCATCGAGGGACCATCTGCGGCGTCTCATCCGCGTCAATCTGCAGTGCACCACCACGGGCTTAGACCGCTATGACCGCCATTTGGTGCGCTGTATGGCCGGTGGGGAAGACGTTGGTGCTGCCATGGTTCAGGCTGGCATGGCTGTGGGCTACGGCGCTTACTTTTCGCAAGAAGCTGCCGCTAAAGCCGCCAAGCGCGGCCTGTGGCGGGGCACATTCACCCGCCCGCAGGATTGGCGTGAAGCCAACAGGGCCCGCGACGATGAGAGCGGTGCGGTTTTGCGCAACTGGTTTGATCGTCTGCGCAACTGGGTCCACACTGGGCTGAAACACTTTATCAATTTTGAGGGCTAAGCACTTGAAACTCTATGATGGCGGGAAAGCGCCGAATCCGCGTCGCGTGCGCATCTTTCTGGCTGAAAAGGGCATTGAAGTGCCGCTGGAGCCGGTGGACATGACCGCCCTCGGCCATCGCAGCGATACGGTCACGGGCCTTAACCCGATGCAGCGCCTGCCCGTTTTGGAATTGGACGATGGCACGGCCATCTCTGAATCCGTTTCCATTTGCCGCTATTTTGAAGAACTGCACCCCGAACCACCCCTTATGGGTCGGGATGCGCAGGAAAAAGCTGTGGTGGACATGTGGCAACGGCGGCTGGAATTTCACCTGCTTTTGGAAGTGGCCAATGTGTTTCGCCACACTCACCCCGCCATGGCAGAATGGGAAGTGCCACAACTGGCCGAGTTTGCCGCGGCTCGCCGCCCCCGCGTGGAGGCCATGTTTCCAATGCTTGATGCCCATCTGGCGCAGCAAGAGTTCATCTGTGGTGACACCTTTACGATTGCAGACATTACCGGAATGATTGCGCTGGATTTTTGCAAGCCTGCCCGCATTGGGATTTCGGAGGCATTTGAACATCTCCACCGCTGGTACGCGCAGGTGAGGGCACGGCCTTCTGCCAATGCCTAAGGCCGCGTTGGACCCGGCGTTGCTGGAACAGCGCATCCGGTCCTGCCGCATTTGCGCTGAAAATCCGCTCAAAACACCTCTTCCGCATGCACCCCGTCCGGTGGCGCACCTGTCTGCCACCGCGCGGCTGTGTATCGCAGGTCAAGCGCCAGGCTTGCGGGTCCACAACAGCGGCTTGCCCTTTGACGATCCCTCCGGCCAACGGCTGCGGGCATGGTTGGCCATGGACCGGGAAACGTTTTACGACCGCCGCAGGTTGGCCATCGTGCCCATGGGCTTTTGCTTTCCCGGCTATGACAAAAATAAGAGTGATCTGCCCCCAAGGCCCGAATGCCGGGCCGCATGGCATGATGAGGTCTTTGCTGCCATGCCTCAGATTGAACTGGTGCTGGCCATCGGCCAATATGCGCAGGCCTACCATTTGGGCAAACTGCGCCACAAATCCATGACGGAAACCGCTCGGGACTGGCGGGCCATCTACGCAGCGAAGGCACCCCGCCATGTTCTGGCCATGCCCCACCCCAGCTGGCGCAACACGGCGTGGTTGAAGCGAAATCCGTGGTTTGAGGCCGAGGTGGTGCCTTTTCTTCAAGAGGAGGTGCGCCGCTTGACCGCGCAATAATTTCGCGCAAAATTGGTTGGCAACGCTCTCAACTCGCAAAAAATTTGCGTTGATCTTCCTGAAAGTCGGGCCATGGACCGTATCGACAAACGTATTTTGACCCTGCTGCAACAAGACGCCACCACGCCCGTGGCGGAAATCGGCAAGAAAGTGGGCCTTTCCACCACGCCCTGCTGGCGGCGCATTCAACGCCTAGAGGAGGAGGGCGTGATCCGCCGCCGTGTGGCCGTGCTGGACCCGGCCAAGGTCAATGCCAAAGTTACCGTCTTCGTTTCCATCCGCACCGGCAGCCACAATGCCGAATGGCTGAAGCGGTTTTCAGAAGTGACGGTGGATTTTCCCGAGGTTGTAGAATTGTACCGCATGAGCGGCGACGTGGATTATCTCATGCGTGTGGTCGTCCCCGACATCGCCGCGTATGATGATTTTTACAAACGCCTCATCACCAAAATCGACATCAATGACGTGAGCTCCAGCTTTGCCATGGAGCAAATGAAATACACCACAGAACTGCCCCTGGATCATTTGCTGGAAGATGTTTGAGGTCGTGCGCTTTACGCCGTTACCCGCTGGCCTCTTTAGCCATAAGCGCGGTTAACCCCCGTTGCAGTTGGTCGATGATCGCCTCCGGCGTCACCCCCAATCGGGCGCGGGGGGATAAATCCACCATCCCGTCCGCTCCGGCCTCCGTGTGTTCACCGCCCACACCACGCACGCTCAAACCCATTTCTGTGGCGCGCCCTTTCAACCCTTCCATGCCTTCCTGCGTCAAAATATTGGGCAAAGGCACATGGATAGAGGCGCGCATGGCGGTGCCGATATTGGTGGGGCAGGAGGTGACGAAGCCAAGCCGATCATGGGTGGCAAAAGGTTCGCCCAAGGCTTGGCTAAGCGCATTTTCGAGCCCCTGCAAACGGTGGAGCAGGGCGGGAAAGGAATGGGTTTCATCCATCACCATGAGCCGCAGGTGATCCTCTTCATTCACCCAGATGATCGTCCCCCCATCTGCGCTCACAAAAGCGGCCCGACCCACCGGCCAGTCCCCGGCAATCCCGGCGGAAGCCAGATAGGGGTCAGTATCCATGGGTTTGAAAAACAGGTGTTGTTCTATCAGACGTTGGTATTCCGAAGTGCTTATCCCATTGGCATGGCCGGGGGTGAGCGAAAAGTGCTGGAACTCTTGCGGCAAACGCTGAACGGCCTCCGCCACGTCCTGTTCAAGCGCTCGGCGTTGCTTCGAATCCATCCCACCGGGCAGGGGCAGCCCGGCAAGATTACGTCCAATGCGAATGCGCTTGGAAAGGGGAAGGTCGGGACCCTCTGCCAAAACCTGTTTGCGTGGCGCATGGTCAAGGTCGTGAATTTCCACACCATGGTGGTCAGCAATCACCCGGTCGAAAAACGCGGCAAAACGTGTGTAATCGTCTGCTTCCAGCGCATAGCAGCCCATCTGGCTGTCCGGGTTTTCCAGCCCCGACCGGACGCGCAAGGCGAAGGCATTTTGATCGTCTGGGGGCAGGGCGGAAAACCAATCCGCCTCAAAATGCTTGACAGCAAGACTGTGGGGCTGCTCCTTGCGCAGCGCTGCTATGCGGGCAATCAGGTCCATGCCCGGTTACGGCCCTATTCACTGATCTTTTTAAGCCTTGCCAGCAGGGAAGATGTGTCCCAGCGGTTGCCGCCCATGCGCTGGACGTCGGAATAGAACTGGTCCACCAACGCCGTGACGGGCAGGCTCACGCCTTGCGCGTCGGCTTCTTCAAGACAAATGGCCAGATCCTTGCGCATCCAGTCGACGGCAAAACCATGGTCGTAATGGCCCTCGTTCATAGTCTTGTGACGGTTTTCCATCTGCCAGGAACCGGCGGCACCCTTGGAGATCACGTCCACCACTTTTTCAATATCCAGACCCGCCGCCTGACCCAGTGCAATGGCTTCAGAAAGGCCCTGCACCAGACCGGCAATGCAAATCTGGTTCATCATTTTGGTCATCTGGCCCGCGCCCACATCGCCCATGAGGCCCACCATTTTGGCGTAACACTCGATGACGGGCTTGGCCCTGTCGAACACAGCCTCATCGCCCCCAACCATGACGGTCAAAACGCCGTTTTCAGCCCCCGCTTGACCGCCAGAGACTGGGGCATCGAGAAAGTCGAACCCGGCCTCTTTTGCCGCCGCAGCCAGCTCCCGCGCCACATTGGCGGAAGCCGTGGTGTTGTCGATGAAGATCGAGCCCTTTTTCATGGCCTCGAAAGCGCCACCCTCTGCTGTCGTCACTGAACGCAGATCATCATCATTGCCCACGCAGCAAAACACAAAATCTGCCCCCTCGGCGGCTTGGGCGGGCGTTTCAGCATGGCTGCCACCATATTCTCCAGCCCATTTTTCCGCCTTGGCGGTGGTGCGGTTGTACACGGTGACATCGTGGCCGCCCTTGGTTTTCAGGTAGCCAGCCATGGGATAGCCCATGACGCCGAGACCGATGAATGCAACCTTTGCCATGGGGCAATTTCCTCGTAAAAGCGGGAGTATTTGGGGGAGTTGTAACGCAATGGGCACCACTATCAATGGGTAGGGTTATGAAATGGGGCCTGTTGCTGGCGGCCGCCGTCGCCGCGTTGGTTTTGGTGGTTGGGGGCGCAGGACTGGCTGTCTTGAGCGGCACCGTCCCACCCCTGGCCGGCTCCGCCACCATTGAAACGCTGGAAAACGAGGCAAAACTGGCCCGCACAGCCACGGGCGTTCGCATTGAAGCGGCCAGCCATAAAGATGCGCTCACGGCCCTTGGCTTTGCCCATGCTCAGGATCGTTTTTGGCAAATGCACTTGTTGCGCCGCGCCGCCCGGGGGCAATTGGCATCTGTCGTGGGGCGCAGCGCTTTGGAAAGCGACCGTTTTGCCTTGGCGGTGGATTTTGTCACCGCCGCCAAGCGCAGCTATGGGGCCATGGCTGCTGACAAAAAAGCGCTGTTGGATGCTTATGTGGCTGGCATCAACGCGCAAATGCAACGGCCCTCCCGTTCCCTCCAACTCAACATGCCACCGGAAGTGCTGTTGAATGGCCTGGAGGTGGAGCCTTGGCAGGCCACGGACAGCCTTGCCATTTTGCGCATGACCGTCCTGCTGCTCTCTAAAAACCCGCAGCATGAAGTCGATATTCTGCAGCTTCAGGCCCAGGGTCTAAACCCGCAGGAAGTGAAAGACATTCTGCCTGCGCTTAATCCTGTTTTGCCGGATCTGGCTAATCTCTACGCCCTTAATCGGCCGTTCCCCGACCCGGTAAAACCTGTTGAGCAAGCGCTGCCGCTTGGGCCTTGGCTGGAGGGAAAGACCGCGCTGGGCCTGCGCGTCCACCGCGTGGCCGACACGGTGACAACCACGGTCACCCAGCCCCATATGCGCCCCTCATCCTTGCACAAGACGGTGATGGCTGTGGGCGGCGACCGCATGGCTATGATGACCTTGCCCGGCTTGCCCGTGCCCTTAATCGGGCAGACGCAGGATCTGTTCTTTTCAGCCCGCACCCATTTTCTCGACACGGTGGATGTTCGCATCGAGCAGGTCCGGGGCAACCCGCCGGTGGAGGTGCTCACCACAGCAGGCTGGCGGGATACGCTGCGCACAAAGATTGCCATCCCGGTTTTTCGCGGCGCGGATGCCCGTTTTGAGCGGGTCGTGCGGGCTGAACGGCCTTTTCTGCCACCGGAATTTGGTAAGCTGAACCGTATTCTCACCGTGGCCAATGGCGCAACGCTGGACTGGGCGGGGGCCAATGCGGTGGACACCAATATGGCGGCCCTCTTGACCCTGCGCCCCGGAGAAACGGGGGAAGTGGCTCCCAACGCCCTGTCCCGCAGCACGGGCGTTTCTCTCGCCATGCAATTTATCACCAAATCGGGGCGGGCCAGACTGGTGGCATCCGGGCAAAGCCATGAACATCAAAGGGATGACCTCATTGGTGGTATGGCCCCGTCACCGGGCTGGTTGGGCCAATATAAACCTAAGGCGGAAACGACCATTCAAGGCCGTTTTGGCATGAGCCACGGGGCTTGGCACGGGGATGATGGGCGGGCTGGCGCGCTCAAAAATCTGTTGGACCTGCGCGATGTGCTGCTCAATACGGTGGACATCCGCCCCCAGACCACAACGCTGTTGAACGATCTTTCCCGCTGGACCGGGCGGGAGGCTGATCCATGGCAGCCGGTCTTTTTGACCCTATGGCACAAGCACCTGGTGCAAAAAATGTTGCGGGATGATCTGGAGGCCTTGTCTCATATGCCTTTGCGCGGCCAACGCAGCCCGCTCATTGCGATCCTAGGGCAGGGTGGGGCACGCAATTGGTGCGACGACCAAGGCACGCCAGATATTCTGGAGACCTGTGAAGGCCAGACCACGGCAGCGCTAGATGCTGCTTTGCGCGAAATGGAAACACAATACGGTTCTCAACGCAGCCAATGGCGCTGGTCCCAAACCGTGCAGCGGGTCAGTGGACAGCTCGGCGTGGGTGACGGCATTGTTGGTCGTCTGCTCCAAAAACAAAGCCCAGCCAAAGCGTTGTCCGCCCAAAGCATACCACCCACGGGCTTACCCTTGGATGCTTGGCGCAACGACCTTGTTCTTACACAGGACAGCGGTTTGGCTATCACGCTCAATCTTGCAACATTTGATGCTCGCATGAGCCAGATTGTCAGCCCTTCGGGCAATCCCTTTTCCAGCCGGTCCGGCCAATCCGCGGATATTACCGTGCCGCTTATGGAGACCGGCCCAAGCCCCGTTAAAAACTGGGTGCTGGCACCCTAGAGCATCTCGCATTCCATATGAAACAGTGAAGCATCAAAAAATGCGTTCGAAAACAGCGCCTTGCTGTTTGAGAGACAGCAATTTTTGATTCAGGTTGAATGCGCAGTGCCCTAGGCGAACTGAGAAAATGGGATGAAATTGACCATTTCTCCAAACTTCAATTGTGTAACCTCCTCGGAAATCTCAACAAGCCCATCGGATTCCCGCAGAGAGGAAATGAGGCCGGAACCGCTGCGGCCAAATTCTGTGACGCCCACTGCGCCACCCTCCAAGGTCACCAAACTGCCCCGGAGAAACTCGCGCCGGTCCGGTTTTTTCTTTGTTATTTCAAACTGCGCGGGCAGGGGGTAGCGCTGGGGTGTTTCAAACGCAGCTCCGGCCAATCGCAGCAGCGCCGGTCGCGTGTAGAGCAAAGAGCATACCATGGCGGCGACGGGATTACCGGGCAGCCCGAAGAAAAGGCAGGGGCCGTGGTTGGCGGCGATTTGCCCAAACATCATGGGCCGCCCCGGCTTTACCGCCAATTGCCATAAATGCCGGGAACCCAGCGCATCCAGCACGGGCAGCATGTGGTCCTCATCTCCCCGGGATGCTCCGCCCGTGGTGATGATAACGTCATGGTCACGGCTGGCCCGTTCGATCGCGTTGCGGGCATCTTCTGCCGTGTCGTGAATGATCCCGCCATGGGTGATGTTCACGGGCAGGGGTGCCAACAGCGCATTCAGCATGGGCGCGTTAGCATCATAAACCTCCCCTGGGCGCAGAGGCTTCGCGTCCACTTGAGGCACGCGCATTTCATCCCCATTGGAGAAAAGCGCCACGCGCAGGGGCTTGAACACGTTGAGTTCCGCCGCCCCCACGGAAGCCGCTGCCGCCAGATCAGCCGCTTTCAGCCGCGTGCCTTGCGCGAGCACTCTATCGCCGCCCGCCAAATCTTCGCCCGCCAAACGGCAATTAGCTCCCTTTTTCAGACCCTTGGGGAGTACGACAGAAGCATTTTGTGAAGCGCAATCCTCTTGCATAGCCACGCTGTCTGCCCCCGGTGGCATGGGCGCGCCGGTGAAAATGCGGGCCGCTGTTCCCGGGGCCAGAGGGGCCGGATCAAGGTGACCTGCAGGAATACGCGCCGATATGGGCAGGGGCGTTTCAGCCAAATCGGCATGACGGAAGGCATAGCCATCCACCGCCGCATTGGTGTGCAGGGGTACCGCGTGGGGGGCGGTTAAATCTGCCGCCAAAACGCGGCCAAGTCCTCGGGTGGCAAGGATTGTTTGCGTGCCAACAATGGGGACCAATCGCTCTTGAAGAAGAGCCAACGCCTCTTCGTGGCGCAGGCGATCCTTGTCGTGCAAGAAGCAATCATCGATCAAATGGGCGGCGCCGCTCATACCCCGAGTCCCACATGGTCAGCGATGAAATCAGCGATGGTTTCCACATCGTCCAGATCGAATTGGGGCAGTGGGCAGGGTTCATCCACACCGCTGCTGGCCACTGCCACAATGGATGAATTGCGTTGCCAAACGGGCTGTTGCGAGACGGCGGCCTCACGGCGGCATTCAATCTTGGGGTGGGGTTCGCCCTTAAAGCCCTCCACAATCACCAAATCGCAGGGTGATAGGCGCCTTAGCATGTCGGGCAGGGTGGCGTTCTCCCCTTGTCCTTCATGCAAAATGGCCCAGCGCGACCCGCCAGCGATGGCAATTTCCTGCGCTCCGGCAATGGCATGTTGAGATGTATCGCTGCCCTCACGGTCAATCTCATAACCCTCATGGGCGTGTTTGACGGTGGAGACGGTCAGGCCCCGAGCGCTGAAAGTGGATACCAGTCGCGCGACCAGCGTCGTTTTTAAGGAATTCTTACAGCCCGTTACGCCAAACACAGCCTTCACGCCATTTCTCCGGCCTGATAGCTGCGCGCCTCTTCCAAATCGCGGGGCGTGTTCACGTTGAAGAACGGGTCCACCTGGCCTATGGGAAAGGAGACTTCGTGAAGCGTGTAACGGTGCGCGAATTCCAGAATTTTTCGTTTGTCTTCTTTCACCAAAAACGCTTCCAACGCATCTGCCAAGGCCATGGGCCACAGCCCAAAGACCGGATGAACCCGCGTGCCGCTGCGGGCCATGGCGATGTCATGCTCGCCCGAGAGGGGCGCGGCCAGTTCCTTCGCCAGATTTGTGGGAAAGAACGGCGTGTCAGCGGCGGCGGTGAGAATATGGGTGGCATCGCTGGCAAATCTCATCCCGGCCAGTAAACCGGCTAGCGGACCGGCAAACCCGTCCAATGTATCGGCAACCACGGGCAAGCCCGTGAAAGCAAAACGGTTCGCGTCGCCATTGGCATTGATGACCAGGGTATCAACTTGCGGTCTCAACCGGTCGGCGACGACCTGAATGAGCGGCCTGCCGCTCAAATCCATCAGGCTTTTTTCCTGCCCGCCCATGCGGCGGGAAAGGCCACCGGCCAGCACCAGACCCATGATCTTCATGTGTCAAACTCCACACGGTTTTCGCCCGAAAGCACCATAAACCGCGCCCCCCGCGCCCGGCCAATGAGCGTGAGCCCCGCCTGACGAGCCAGTTCCACCCCCCATGCGGTGAAGCCGGAACGGGAGACCAGAATAGGAATGCCCATCATCACGGTTTTGATGACCATCTCGCTGGTGAGCCTGCCGGTGGTGTAGAAAATCTTATCCCCCGGCGGCACATCGTTTTGCGCCATCCAGCCCGCAATTTTGTCCACCGCATTATGGCGGCCCACGTCTTCCATGTAGGCCAAAACCTCCGGCCCCTGACACAGCACACAGCCATGGATGGCCCCGGCTTCCAGATAGAGGCTGGGCATGGTGTTGATGGTTTTGGTGAGTTGCGCCAGCCAAGACGTTTTCAGAACGGCATCGGCATCCAATTGCACGTCATCGAAAGCATCAATGACATCCCCAAAAACCGTGCCCTGGGCGCAGCCGGAGGTGCGCACACGCCGTTTCATCTTGTCCTCAAACGTGGTCTGGCTGGCGGTGCGCACCACCACAACGCCCAGTTCGTCGTCAAACTCCACACCCGTCACGTCATCCATGCTGCTGAGCATGTTTTGGTTGATGAGATAGCCGAGGGCCAGAAGATCGGGGTGGTCACCAATGGTCATCATCGTCACCACTTCCTGGGCGTTGAGATAAAGCGTCAATGGACGCTCCGTCA
The DNA here is from genome assembly GCA_039198355.1 of Pseudomonadota bacterium. GTDB lineage: Bacteria > Pseudomonadota > Alphaproteobacteria > Rhizobiales > Rhizobiaceae > Pseudahrensia. The sequence goes on along the minus strand of JBCCTO010000011.1, from coordinate 40,652 downwards.
CCACCCGTAAATCAATGGCCTCGCCCCGCTCGTTCAAACCGGAAACGGGGGCGGAAAGGCGCTCGTCATGGGGGTTAGGCGTAATCAGCGGCATGATGCTGTTTTTGTCCAGCAAAATGCGGCTGTCAAAGATTTTTCAGTGGGGTGCGATGCTTACGCTTGAGCCAATAACACCACTGCCCAGCCCGAGAGACCGATTTGGATGAGCTGCACCACCACCGAAAGACCGTGCAAAATTTTGAATTGCCGATCATCGCCCCGGTCGGTGGCGGCGTTGATCTGGTGCATTAAGATCTGTCGCGCATAGAGTGTTGAGAGGAAAATCGCCCCCACCAAAAGGCCAGCCATGGGCGACACAAAATAAGCGAGGGCCGCCGCCACGGCCGAAAGCCCGATGACGGCTAGATAATAATAGGGAAATGTTCCCCGCAGCAGGGGGCGCACCTGCTGCATGGGCAATTGTTTGAACAAAACCGGCGCAAAGCCAAAGCTGAAAAACACCATGCCTCCAAACAGGATGGCGTTGAGGAGCAGAGCAGTGGCGACCATGGCGATGTCTCAGCGTTTTCAGACCGGATCCCTGTGCATCGCCGAATTGTGCGCTGGGTGGAACACGCAAAATGTCACGGTGCCTGCTGCCCTGTCGCGCTCCTCAACGCTGGGCGCGTGCCCGAAAGTACATAATAGCTGCCACCAGCGCGCCGCCCAGCGATGACAGAAACATGATGACGTAAAGCGGCATAGCCTGGTTCTCCACGGTAATGAGAGAGCCCGCCAAACTGGCCAGCGCCGCGCCCCCGCCAATCTGGATAAAACCAGCAATGCCCGACGCACTGCCCGCCAGTTCTGGCCGCACGCTCACCGCGCCCGCATTGGCGTTAGGCAGCACCATGCCATTGCCCAACCCCACCAGCAGCATGGGATAAAACAGATAACCGGCTTGGGGCGTAAAACTGGCCATCAAAAACAGGGTGATGACCACGCCCAAACAAGCAACCAATCCGCCATAAAACATCATGGGTTCAATGCCGATGCGCTGGGAGTAACGCCCGGAAATGAAATTGCCCGCCATGTAGCCGATGGCCACGAGCCCGAAATAGACACCCAATACGCCGGGGCCGAGACCGATAATATCTACCCCGACAAAGGGCGCTCCACCCAAAAACGCAAAATAAGCGCCTGAGCTGAGGGAAGAGGTGGCCACATAGCCCCAAAACACCGGTTCTTTGGTGAGCGAGAAATAGTCCGCCACCAGCGCGCGCACCGGCTCCTTGCGCGGCTCATGGGTTTCACCCAGGTCAAACCAAGTGAGCAGGAGCATGCCCAACGCCATAAGCAGCAACACGAAGAAGGTCGCTCGCCAACCATAGTTTTCGCCAATGAACCCACCCAGGGATGGGGCCAGCATGGGCATAACCGCCATGGCCATGGTCACATAGCCAATCATGCTCGCCGCTTTTGTGCGGTCATAGAGATCGCGGATCACGGCGCGGGACAGGGCAATGCAGGCGGCGCTGGTGGCCTGGAGCAGCCGCCCGATCAGCAAGACCTCAATATTGGGCGCAAAAATGCACACCAATGTGCCGAATATGAATACAACGATGGACCACAAAATTACCGGCCGACGGCCATAGCGGTCCGACAAGGGGCCAATGAAAAGCTGTGCGAAACCGGTGGCCGCCAGAAACAAGGTTAAAACGTATTGGCCCACCGCAGGCGAAACCCCCAAATCCGACGAGATTTCGGGCAGAACAGGCAGGAAAATATTCATAGCCGTCACCGCCACCCCGGCCAAAATTATCAGCGTGGCAATGGTGGGCGGTGTTCTTGAACCCCTGGTTTGGGCGCGCGAAGGAGGGTTTGGGGAGACTGTCATACACTTTGAAATGAAGAGATGCTGGGAGTGAAGTACGCATACCGGGCACGCTTTGCCAGTGGGCAATATGGCCTAACGCGGAAAGTGGCTTCGCATACGTTATGCACTATGCGGACTGCCTAGCCCGCCGCTCCCGGTAAAAGGTGAACAATCCGCTGCCCACCACAAGAACGCAGCCCACCATGGCCCAACCATCTGGCACTTCGCCAAAGATGAAATATCCCAGCAAAAGCGCCCAAACGAGAATGGAATAGCGGAAGGGGGCTACAAAACTCACCTCACCCTTGCGCATCGTCATGATGGAAAACAGATAGCCCAAAATAACGATAGAAGCGGCCATGGCCATCATTCCCACCTGCCCGCTGCTGACCGCTTGCCAGGGCTTAGAAAGGGTGCCCACGGCGCCGAGGGCAAAAATGGAAAAGGCCGTCACGAGCGAGACGAGCAGGGATGGTGTTTCCTTATCCAGCATCTTCGTGGCCATGTCCCGCAGCGTAATGCACACGGTGGAAAGGAGCGCGTAAACGGAAAAGACCGTGAATCCCTCCGATCCCGGTTTGATAATCAGCATAACACCCACAAAACCCACGACAATCGCGCTGTAGCGCCGCCACCCCACTTTTTCGCCAAAAAACAGCGCAGCGGAGAGCGTAATGGTCAGCGGCAGAACTTGCAGCACCGCCGTCACATTGGCCAGCGGCAGATAGGTGAGAGCGGTGAGAAAGAAAAACGTGCCGCCCGCTTCTCCTGCGGTGCGCAACACCACCGGCCACCTAAGCAGCAGTTTTGTTGTGTGGGAGAGTGGTTGGTTGAACGCCCCCTGTTGCCAGCACAAAAGCGCCATGAACAAGACCGCAAACATGCCCCGCACAAAGATGGCCTGAAACAGAGGCACATCCTGCAACACCACTTTCATGATCGTATCATTGACCACAAAAGACGCCATGGAACACATCATGTAAAACGCCCCAAGGGCGTTATCAGATGCGCCGGTCTGGCTGGAAAAGAGGAAACGGGGAGGGCGCATTGTGGGCCAAACCGAGCTATCGACTGTTCGCCGCTACCATGGATTTAAGTACTAGGGGAACCGTGGAATGGCGCTATGTATCTTACGCCCCATAAAACCCTTGTATCCAAGCAGCAGACTTTGGATTTACGTCGCTCTTCCATGATGCAGGCTACTCAGCGACCACTCGAATTGCCATAACTTCACGCAATGCAGCCGGGCCAGGAGCGACCGTCAAATGAAAATCGTACAAAGTGGTATTGTTCTCAAAACAGAAAACTATCCGCAGTGCCGGGCATTTTATGAAGAAGTCTTGAGCCTGCCCGTCCTATTTGTTTAGGATCACGACACTTGGAACATTACCTGTTTTGAGACCGGCGCTGGCTATCTCATGGTAGAAACCGGTGGCGTTGGGGCACCTCCGGAGAAGAGTTTTGCCCAGTCGCCCTTCAAGCTGCGCCTGAATGTGGCTGACCTGGAAGGGGAGGTTCGCCAGTTGAACGAAAAGGGCCTCGACCTTGAAATACAGCACCATTCATGGGGTTCGGTGGCGGAATTTTGCGACCCTGATGGCAATCGCATTGCCTTACGTCAGGACAGTGAGATTTACAGACGCCAAATCTAAACTACAGACACAAAAAAAGCCGCATGCTGAACACGCGGCTTTTGCAAATTCTGGTCGCCAAAAGTCTTAGCGGCGTACAATCACCCGTGTGCCAATGCCCACGCGCTTGTATAGGTCACTCACATCATCATTGGCCATGCGGATGCAGCCGGAGGACATGGCCTGGCCGATGGTCCAGGGCTGGTTTGTGCCGTGGATGCGATAGATCGTGGAGCCGATGTAAAGGCCGCGCGCGCCCATGGGATTGTTGGGACCGCCCTTGTAGAAACTCTTCAGCTGAACGCCGGTCTGGCGCTTCACCCGCGCAATCATGGAAGCGGGCGGACGCCAATCCGGCCACTCTGCCTTACGGGTGATGCGGTGGGTGCCCGTCCACTGGAAACCGTCCCGGCCCACGCCCACGCCATATTTCAGCGCACGACCCCGCTTTGTCACATAATACAGCCGACGCTCGGACGTATCGATGACGATGGTGCCAGGCGTATATTTCTTGTCAAAGCGCACATTGCGTTTGCGAATGGGGGATTTGTTGGAACGATAGCCGCTGCGGGAAATGCGGCGGGGGCCGCTCTTCCACTTGCGTTCCGCATAATCATACCAACGATCTGTCGATGCGCTGGCGGTAGATGGCACCTGCACTGCGCCGATAAAGGCTGCTGCCACACCGGCCAAGACCACCCGCGTGGCCACTTTCAAAAACTTCATTGTTGAACCCTCTCCAAATTCAGTCCCACTCGTGGATGCCGCGCCGCCCTTCGCCCGAATCGCACGATAATTACAATTCTCATCTACGGCCGGCATTTTCACCAACCCGTTAACGCAGCACCATGACGCAAAGAATAGACGCCCCCGGGGGCGGCTGGCAATTTATGGTTAACAGAGCAGCGAGATTGCCTTGCTGGGTGTGACACATACAGCGCAATCATGAGCCCCATAGAGGTGCCCCGCGCGGGGCGTTTCATCGCCCCACCGCGCTGCGCATTTGGAACACTTTTTTTGATGCACCACTGCAGCGAGTAGAATGCGGGATGCTTTAGCCGTCGGATTCCTTTACGGCCTCCACGGCCTGAGCCGCTTTCGGCGCTTTGCACAATTCGCTCACCTTCCAAGTGGCATCAAAGCGAATGCGGCCAGCGCCGGACCAACCGGGTTTCACATCCACCGAAGCAGAGAGCGTTTCCGGCTTGTTGGCATTGCTGCACACCGCATCCCGCGCCCCATTGGTGAAGGCCTGCAATTGCACGCCCAGCTGACCCTTGGATGGAAAGACTTTGAAGAAGGAAGCGGCCGGATTCACCTTCAAAATGCCGTGCCCCTCGCCCAGAGAGCGCAAGACGGATGAGGGGAGGGCGTTATTGCGCGGCACAGTATAAATGCCGCGCATGGCGCCGGAGGAATCCACCGTCAAATACCAATCCTGACTGTGCAGGAGAATTTCGGTCGCCCGCACATTGGGGGCAAACACGGTCAATACATCGCGGCTGCCAGCACCTTTTTTCTGCGCGTCCTCATCCAGAATAACAGCGATCTTGCCATCTTTAGCGACGCGGCTAGAATAGCGCACTTCTGGAATGGTGAGCTTGGTCTTGGCCACAGAACCGGTGACGATCCTGTCCGCAACCGACTCCTCTGCCAAAGCCGTCGATTGCGATGCCAACAGTGTGCTGGCCGCAAACGCCAAGCTGATGAGGGAAAACCGTTTTGTCTTCGTCGAATAAATCATGGTCTGTCCTACCGCCTTTCAAACAGGATTGTCTCAAACAGTAAAACAGGAGACTTAAATGGCTTTTAAGGGGTTTGGTTAACTCAGGTTTAATTCCTTGAAGAAGTCATTGCCCTTGTCATCGATGACGATAAAGGCAGGAAAGTCTTCCACTTCAATTTTCCAAACGGCTTCCATGCCCAGTTCTGGATATTCAAGCACTTCCACGTGTTTGATACAGTCTTGCGCCAAGCGGGCAGCGGGGCCGCCGATGGAGCCCAGGTAGAAACCCCCGTGCTGAGCGCAGGCATCGCGCACCTGCCGCGACCGGTTGCCCTTGGCCAGCATCACCATGGACCCGCCGAAGGACTGGAACTGATCCACATAGCTGTCCATCCGCCCCGCCGTTGTGGGGCCGAAGGAACCGGAAGCCATGCCATCGGGCGTTTTGGCGGGACCAGCATAATAAACGGGGTGGTTTTTCATGTAGTCCGGCATTTCTTCACCCGCCTCCAACCGCTCCCGGATTTTGGAATGGGCCAGGTCACGGGCCACAATAATAGTGCCGGTGAGCGACAGGCGGGTTTTGACCGGGTGTTTGGTCAACTCTGCCAAAACATCCGCCATAGGCTGGTTAAGATCAATTCCCACCACGCCGCTTTCAAATTCGCTCTCATCCACCTCCGGCATATATTTGGCCGGATCCGTTTCCAGCGCTTCCAAAAACACGCCGTCTTTCGTGATTTTTCCCATGGCCTGTCGGTCGGCAGAGCAGGAGACGCCAAGGCCAATGGGCAGGGACGCCCCGTGGCGCGGCAAGCGGATGACGCGCACGTCATGGCAGAAATATTTGCCGCCAAATTGTGCCCCAACACCCATATTCTGCGTCAGCTTATGGACTTCCCTTTCCATCGCCACATCGCGGAAAGCATGGCCCTTCTCGCTCCCCTCGGTGGGCAGAGCATCCAGGTAGCGGGTGGAGGCCAGCTTCACCGTCTTCAGCACCTGCTCGGCAGACATGCCGCCGATGACGATGGCCAGATGATAAGGCGGACATGCCGCCGTGCCCAGCGTGAGGATCTTTTCTTTAAGAAACTCGATCATCCGATCGTGCGTGAGAAGGGATGGAGTACCCTGGAAAAGAAACGTTTTATTGGCAGAGCCACCACCCTTGGCGATGAATTGAAATTTGTATTCCGCCCCGCCCTCCGAAAACACGTCGATTTGCGCGGGCAAATTGGTTCGCGTATTTTTTTCTTCAAACATGGCCACGGGAGCCAGTTGCGAATAGCGCAAATTCTTTTTCCGGTAGGCATCCATAATGCCTTGGCTGACGCTTTCTTCATCGCAATTGTCCGTCAACACTGCACGCCCTCGCTTGCCCATGACGATGGCCGTGCCGGTATCCTGACACATGGGCAGCACGCCCCCGGCGGCAATATTGGCGTTCTTGAGAAGGTCAAACGCCACGAACCGGTCATTTTCCGTGGCTTCCGGGTCTTCCAGAATATTGGCCAACTGGCTCAAATGGCCGGGGCGCAACAGGTGGTTGATGTCCGCAAAAGCCTCTTCCGAAAGCAGCCGGATCGCCTCCGGCTCAATGCTCAAAAACTCCTGGCCCGCCACATCGACGGTGGACACATAATCAGAAGTCAACTTCCGATAGGGCGTCTCATCCTTGCCAAGAGGAAAGAGATCAACATGGGCATTGGACATACGAAGACTCCTCGCTAATGCGAAAATAAGCCTCTGTTTTCAGCAGGCCGGTCGTCGTTGTCTATGTTCAATGCGCCCGACGTTCAAGCACGACAAAAGCGCTATGCCAAATGCCACCCATACAGCCAGCCGTCGGTATAGTACCACCCAATCGTCCACCCGCTGTGCCACCCCACTGCCCAGCCGTAGGTCCAAACAACGCCCCAACCGTAATTCCACCCCACAGTCCACCCGAATGCCCAACTACCCCAGCCGTTGGAGTACCACCCGAGGTGCCAGCCAATATGCCAATTTAATTCCCAAGCAGAAGACCAACCCACGTGCCAGCCCACTAACCAGCCGACGTGCCAACCATAGTCCCATCCTCCCAAGTGCCAGCCCAAACTCCAGCCAGTGGGATTGTATTGGGCGTACGTGTCCACCGCTTGCTGGTAGAGCGCTGCATCAAAGCTGTCATAAGCTGGATCGGTAGCAACAAAGGGGATGAACCCCTTTAGGCTTGCATCATTGATGAAATCCGTAATCGCCTGAGAGGATGGTGCACCCTCTGAGCGCTCAAGCGCCAAAATTTGCGTTGTGGAGCCAAAATTCTCTGCGGCTCTGGCAATACCCCAAACGTCGATGTTGGTGGGATAGCCATTGTCCAGTCGATAATAGTTGTCCAACAGAAGGTAATTAGCACCTTCCAGGTAGCTAACTGCCTCTGGCGCACTTGTCGCTAGTTGTGCATGCGTTATGATTTCGGGATTGCCGTTGTAGATGAACTGGACGTCGGGAAATTCGGCTTTAGCCCTGGTCACCAGGTTGTTGACCAGATCTATCATTTTTCGTGACTCAATAACAAGGTCGCGCGGATAGTCTAGAGTGAGATTTACAGCATATTCATAGGACTTTAGAAGATCATCAAGATAGATACCATCTGCACCAAGCCCGCCCTGATCTTGTGGGCGCAGTGCAAACTGTATTTGTTTGTAGACAACTTCTTCCCACGCTGGAGAGCCGTAATCTACTATGTAGCCGATTTCATCAAATGTAAGCGGGCGTCCCTCAAGCCAGTCGGGCAGATCAGCGTCGGGATTTAGATCGCCGGTATCACCTGGCCCAATTGTCCAAATATCTTGCCAATAGTCGCCATCATGTTCAGGAAATCCATTGTTGAAAGGTCGGTATTCTTCAGTTACAGCGACATTAATGTAGATAAAAACATCCGTGCCTGCCGCCTGTATTTGAGTTATCGAGCCTTCGGCAATATCGCGTCCTGTTACCGCCAAAGTGGGTGAAAATTGCGCCACTTGTGATGCATTGATGTCATTAATTTGAAAGATAAAAGAGCTAGCAACCATAGTCTCGCCTTTCATAACATCACAGCTTTGCAGGCCGTAAACTTAGTTTACGGAAGGCTCGACCTGAATTGTGGTCGAAATGAGTCTGTATGACCGGCGTAGGCCTGTTGTCTAAGTTGGATGAGACCAATAGCTGAATTTCGGAATAATAGGAGCGTCTGCGTCGTTAGCACATCCGTGCGGTAATCAAGTGTGCGCGGTAAATGGTGGGCGATACTGGGATTGAACCAGTGACCCCTGCCGTGTGAAGGCAGTGCTCTCCCGCTGAGCTAATCGCCCGTTGTTGCGCACATACGCTGAACAACGTGGGGAGCGGGTAGCATCGAAAATCAGACCTTGCAACTGGAATTGACTAAAACTGGGTGGCCAATGCTTCCACGGCATCGGGCAGCGCATCGAAATGGGAAATGATTGTGTCTGCGCCCAAATCGGCCACGGGAATATCGGTATAGCCGAAGTCCACGGCGATGGAGGGCATGGGCGCACGGCGGGCCGCCTCAATGTCGTTGATGGAATCACCCACCATAATGGCCCGCGCGGGGTCGCACCCGGCCAATCGCGCCGTCTCCATAATGTGAAACTGATCCGGTTTTTTCACGTCGAAACTATCGCCACCGGTGAGGGCCGCAAACCGGTCCCGCCCACCAAGTTCCGCCATCAGTCTTTCCGCGAGATGGGCGTATTTGTTGGTGCAAATAGCCAGCTGCCAACCATCGGCGGCTAGTGCGTCCAGCGCTGCTAGGCACCCGTCGAAATAGACGGTTTCATTGGCGATATTGGCCTCATAGAACTCTAAGAAATGACCAAGAAGCTCCTTTTGCCGCGCTTCAGTCAAAGGCTGGTCGTGAAAGGCAAAGGCCCGCTCGATCATTTTCAGCGCGCCTTTTCCTACGATGGATCCCACATGTTCGATGGAAATGGGGGGCAGGCCGTCCAGCGCTGTGGTACGGTTCAGTGCGGGAACGAGATCGCGCACACTGTCCACCAGCGTGCCGTCCAGATCGAAGATGACGATTTTGTCCATGGTTTATCTCGCGGAATCATATTTGCTCCAGCCATAGCTGAAATTTCTTCAATGCGCTGGGAAAGGCTGGCCACCCGTGCTAACCGCGCACCAAACTCCCAACGGACCAAAACCATCATGGCTGCGCCGACCCAGGACGAATTGAAAGCCCAAGTGGGCCAAGCGGCTGCTGACTTGGTGCAAGACGGTATGAAACTGGGCATTGGCACTGGTTCGACCGCCGAAGCCTTCATCCGCGCCCTGGCGCCGCGAAAGCTCGACATCATCGGCGTCCCCACATCAGAGCGCACCCACGCCCTGTGTGAAGAACTGGGCATTCGCCTCACCACGCTTGCCGATACGCCGCAATTGGACATGACCATTGACGGGGCTGATGAAATTGACCCGGCGCTCAACCTCATTAAAGGGGCAGGGGGTGCGCTTCTGCGCGAAAAAATCGTGGCCATGGCTTCCAACACTATGGTGGTGATCGCTGATGGGTCTAAGAAGGTGGATGTGCTGGGCGCATTTCCCCTGCCCATCGAAGTAAACGTGTTTGGTCTATCGGCGACACAAAAAATGATTGAGGCTGCTGCTGCGGCGCATGGAATTTCCGGCCCGCTGGCCTTGCGCATGGCAGGGCAAGGTGAGCCCTATCTCACCGATGGCGGCCATTATATTATTGACGCATCTTTTGGCCGTATTGTTGATCCACAGGCGCTGGGCGCCAGCCTGAACGGTATTCCCGGTGTTGTGGAACACGGCCTGTTTACAGGCCTCGCCTCCCGCGCCATTTTGGCGACCGAAGACGGTCTGCTGGAACTGGAGCCGACCGAAGGGCATTAATTGGCCCCATTATTTGAGATTTCCCGCTGATTGTATCAGCCGCATACCCCCGGAGTTGACTGGAAAATGAACTTCACCCACCCCCGTCTTTTGAGCGCCGCCGCAGGCGCTTTGCTCATGCTTTCGGCAGGCTTCAGCACGCCTGTCAGTGCCCAGGAATTGAGCGAAAGCCACCTTTCCGCCGCCCGCAAAGCCATCTCCGCCACCCGGGCCACGGCCACCTTTGACAACATCCTGTTCAACGCCTCCGCAGGGCTGAAAAACCAGCTCACCGCCAAAAGCCCGGACAAGGCAGACGAGATTTCCAACATCGTGGATGAAGAAGCCCTCGCGCTGGCACCTCGCCGGGGTGATTTGGAAGGGGAGGCCGCGCGCCTGTTTGCCAACACCTTTACCGAGGCGGAACTCAATGAAATTGCCAGTTTCTTCGGGTCCGAAACCGGTGGGAAATATCTTAACGCCACTCCGGTTTTGGCGCGGGAATTGGGAAAATCCGCCCGCGTCTGGGCCAATGGCATTTCGCGCGATTTGGCCGCCAATGTGCAAAAACGCTTGGAACCGGCAGCAAATTAAGCTGTTTCGTATAACACCAGTGCCCGGCGGTTCTTGAAACTGGCCGGGCGTTTTGTTTTCAGATGTCTGTGATTTTGACTGGCGTGGCGAATGCCTCAGTCTCGATGCGAACGACAAACCCGAAAGCCGAAGCCATGGCCAGTTATGATTTTGATCTTTTCGTCATCGGCGGTGGCTCTGGCGGTGTGCGTGCGGCCAACCGCACGGCGGCTCTGGGCAAGCGCGTGGGCTTGGCGGAAGAGAGCCGCTATGGCGGCACCTGCGTCATTCGCGGCTGTGTGCCTAAAAAACTTTATGTCTACGCTTCCACCTATTCGGATCACTTTGAGGACGCCAAGGGCTATGGCTGGAAAGTGGGTGAAACCAGCTTTGACTGGCCAAGCCTGCGCGACGCCAAAGACCGCGAAATTGACCGGCTTGAAAGCCTCTACCGCAAGGGCTTGAACGGCAATGGTGTCATGCTGTTTGACACCCGTGCGGAATTGCGGGGCAAGCACGAAATATATCTCAAGAGCGAAGACCGGGTGGTCACGGCGGAGAAAATACTCATCGCCGTGGGCGGATACCCCAACCCCCATGCCTCTCTGGAAGGCTACGAGCTAGGGATCGTGTCAGACGATGCGTTTGATCTGGAGGAAATGCCCAAATCCATCATCATCGCCGGGGCAGGCTATATCGCCGTCGAATTTGCCGGCATTTTCCACGGTCTGGGTGTGGATGTGACCATTCTCTACCGTGGGCAGGAAATCCTCTCCGGTTTCGATGATGATATGCGCACGGGCCTGCATCAGGAATATCTTCAGCGCGGCATCAAGATCATCACCAACACGGTCTTTGCCAAATTGGAGAAATCCGACACCGGCGGCATCAACGCTCACCTGTCCGATGGCTCTGTGATCGACACAGATATGGTGATGTTTGCCCTCGGGCGTATTCCATCCACTTCGGGCCTTGGTTTGGATGCGGCTGGTGTTGAAACGGATAGCAAAGGCTACATCCCCGTGGACGACTATTCCCGCACCAATGTGGACAATATTTGGGCTGTGGGGGACGTGACAAATCGTGTGCAACTGACCCCCGTGGCCATTCACGAATCCATGTGTTTCGTGGCCACAGAATTTCGCGATACGCCCACCAAGCCCGACCACGAACTCATCGCCACCGCCGTCTTCTCGCACCCCGAAATTGGCACGGTGGGCATGAGCGAGACGGAGGCCGCCAAAGCCTATGACAAGCTCAACATCTTCCGCACTCGCTTCCGCCCCATGAAAAACGTGCTGGCGGGTCGCGACAGCTTCATGGTGATGAAGATCATCGTGGACGCCGAAAGCGACCGCGTGGTCGGCTGCCATATTCTCGGCCCAGACGCGGGCGAACTGGCCCAAGCGTTGGGCATCGCCGTCAAAATGGGGGCCACCAAGGCCGATTTCGACAACACCATGGCCCTGCATCCCTCCGCCGCCGAAGAATTGGTGACCATGTATGAGCCCAGCTATGTGGTAGAGAACGGAGAGCGGGTGGAGGTTTAAACGCCTTTACGAAAGCCGCATGGTGGCTTGGGGCCAGGGGTCGTCAAACGCGTGCCCAGCCTTCCATTGGGCAATTTCCTGCGGCGTGCAAAAGCAATCGCGCACGGCGGCGGCGAAGACGTCCAAGCCCCCGCGGTCGCCGATAACCGTCAAACGGCAATGGCGGTCGCCGAAATCGGGGGAATGGTCTTTTAACTTGGCCTCCAGCGCCGCGCGTTCTTCCGGGTCAAGTTTCAGGCTTTCATCTTCCAGCGCCGCAATCTTCCAATAATTTACAATACCTAGACCCACACTGCCTGCCGTCTGGTTCCACAGCAGTTGCACCTTGTCCCGCGTGGGCAGCCAGAAAAAGCCTTTGCTGCGGTAAATACCCGTGCCCAGATAGTGGTTGTAGACATCCCAAAGCCGTTGCGGGTGAAAGGGCCTGGGATCGGAAATCACCACGCTTTCAATGCTGTAATCTTCCGCGCTGGCCATGAAGCTGACGCCATGCTCCTCGTCCCACGCCGTCAGTTCCGCCCCCAAAGTTGCCACCCGTGCATGGTCATAAGCGGCCATGGCCAGCACGGTTTCCAATTTAAGATTGCCCCATTGCATGCCCAGCACTTCCGCAAACGGATTGATGGGATGAATGGCGGCCCCCACGGTTTGGAGCGTTTCGCGCGTCACGCAGTCCATTTTGCTCAGCAATATGTGGTTGGCAAACATGATCTGCTCCGCCAGCAAATTTTCCACGCCCCGTTTCTTGGCGGCCAAATTGCGGGAAGCGGCAGGCACAATGGCGCGGCCAAAATCATGATCCTGCGCCAGCGTTACCGTATCCACCACCGATAAAAAGCCGTGCAGTCGAAGGGTTTGGTTGGTGCGTATGGCTTCCAGCAGGGGCCAAGGGTGGGTGCTGCCGGAGGTTTCGATGATGACATTTGTGACACCACTGGCCGCAAAACGCGCCACCGCCGCCTCAAACTGCGCCAGACCTTTGGCACTGCTCATACTGCCCGCTGAAATGGACACGAGTTTTGCATCATCCAGCGACATGGCCTCGCTGGTGTCCAATATCAGCCCGTCCACATCCAACTCGCTCATCTCATTGACGATGATGCCAAGCTGAACGCCGGGCATTGAGCGCCCCTGAACGATTAGGCTCTGCAGCAAAGTGGTTTTACCCGCCCCCAAAAAACCATTGAGAATCGTGACCGGAAGCGGGTTGGCAGTATTGCTCATGGGGACAAGCGGTCTTGGGCTTGCTCAAACCAACCCAGCGTCCTTTTCAAGTGGTCTTCGCCCCACCGGGCGATAAAGCGCTGGGTCTTATAATCATTCATATCGTTCAACGCCGCGATACGCTCAGCCACAAACTCTGCTGTGAGGGGAATGCCGCACTCCACGGTGATGCAATGCTCCCATTCCTCATAATTGGTGGGGACGACTGGCATTTTATCCATGTCCTTTCAAGTTTATGGCCATGAGAGGTCCATAAGCTGAATTGAAAATTGTTACAATATAACAAGAGTTGAAAAGTCAGCTTAAGGTGTCCATGGCCGGGCATTCGGATCGTCTTGGGGAAGCTGCGTTTGACAGATTGTCTCGTGTTTTTCTTGCAATGGCTGCTCCCTAACGACTAAGACACTTCAAACGATTGTAGGGGCTGCCGGGGGGTGGTCTTTCACACAAAAATCATGAACTGGCCCGCCCCCGCGGCGTGGCCCATGGGAGTGCGTATCATGGCAAACAGCAAGACCTGGTCAAAATCATCCTGGCGGCAAAAGCCTGCTGTGCAACTGCCTGAATATCCTGATTCTGAAGCGCTTTTCATCGCAGAACAGCGCCTTTCCGAATTTCCGCCCTTGGTCTTTGCCGGTGAGGCTGATGCGCTGAAAGACCAACTGGCCCGCGTCTGTAAGGGCGAGGCGTTTCTGCTACAAGGCGGCGACTGCGCTGAGGCTTTCGCGGAGCACAACGCCAACAATATCCGCGATTTTTTCCGCGTGTTCCTGCAAATGGCCGTGGTGTTGACCTTTGGCGCGTCCAAGCCCGTGGTAAAAGTGGGCCGCATTGCCGGGCAATTCGCCAAGCCCCGCTCTTCCCCCATTGAGGTGAAGGAGGACACCCAGCTGCCGTCTTACAAAGGCGATGTCATTAACGGCATTGAATTTACCGCCAAGGCCCGCATTCCAGACCCGGAGCGGCAGATTATGGCTTACCGCCAGTCCGCCGCCACGCTGAACCTTCTGCGCGCCTTCGCCCAGGGCGGCTATGCAAACCTAAACCATGTCCACGACTGGACGCTGGATTTCATCAAAAATTCCCCCCAAGCAGAAAAATATCAGGAACTGGCCGGGCGCATCACGGAGACGTTGGATTTCATGCGCGCCGTGGGCATGGACCCGGAAAACAATCCTAAGCTTCAGGAAACGGACTTCTACACCAGTCACGAAGCGCTGCTGCTGGGCTATGAAGAAGCTCTGACGCGGGAAGATTCCATCACCGGCGACCCCTATGCCACCTCCGGCCACATGATCTGGATTGGTGATCGGACCCGCCAGCCGGACCATGCCCATGTGGAATATTGCCGGGGCGTGAAAAACCCCATCGGCCTGAAATGCGGACCCACCACCACGGTGGATGGCCTGATGGAACTCATCGACATTCTGTCGCCCGAAAACGAGCCGGGTCGCCTGACACTTATCGCCCGTTTTGGCCACGATAAAGTGGGTGAACATTTGCCGGAATTGGTGCGCGCCGTGCAGCGCGAAGGCCGCAATGTCATCTGGTCCTGCGACCCCATGCACGGCAATACCATCTCCGCCGGTGGCTACAAAACGCGCCCCTTCGAGCGGGTTATGGGCGAAGTGAACAGTTTCTTTGATGTCCACGACGCCGAAGGCAGCATTGCTGGTGGTGTCCACGTTGAAATGACGGGCAAGGACGTGACCGAGTGCACAGGCGGCGCCCGCGAAGTGACCGCCGAAGCACTGGGCGACCGCTACCACACCCATTGCGACCCCCGCCTGAATGCCGACCAGTCCCTGGAGCTAGCCTTCTTGGTTGCTGACCGGCTGAAGCGGAAGAAGCAGGCTGTCGCGACGGATCAAGCTGCATGAGCGAGCCCGTCACCGGCTCCTGCAACTGCGGCGGTGTGACCTTTTCCATCACGGGGCCACTGCGTTCCGTGGTAGCCTGCCATTGTGGCCAGTGTCGCAAACAAACCGGGCTTTATTATGCGGCCACAGATGTGGCGGACGAGCAGCTGACGTTTGAGAGTGATGACACGCTCAAATGGTACGCCGCCTCCGACACGGCCAAACGCGGCTTTTGCGGCGAATGCGGCTCGGCACTGTTCTGGAAGGCTAATGGCAGCGGAAAGACGTCCATTCTCGTCGGATCGCTGAACGGCGATGCTGGTGGCATCAAGCTGGAACGCCACATTTTCACCGCCGACAAGGGCGCGTTTTACGAGTTAAACGATGGCTTGCCTTGCTACGAGCAAGACGATGCCCACAACCCCAGGCCTGAGCCGGACCGAAGCATGTAGACTTTCTATTCGCTTCTACGTTTTGAAGGGTCCAAGGAATATGGCGAGTGTTATAAACTCCTCCTCATGCTCGGGCTTGTCCCGGGCATCCATACCACTTAATTTGAATTCTTAAGTCTGTTGGTTTGGATTGCCGGAACAAGTCCGGCAATGAGGGAGAGTTTTTGGTGTAGACGGCGTAAGCACGTCAATCCAGCACCACTGTCCGACGGTTCTCCGTTGGCAGATAGATCGCAATGCAATCCTCACCGCCGCCGGGCACGGGTGCGGTCACCAGCCAGGGGTGGCTCAGAAAGGTGTTCACGGACCATGTCTCGCCCGCAAACAAATGGCGATATTCCTGCCGTTGTCCTTCAAAATTGATCCAGTAAATTTTAAACTGAGTCTCGTCATTTTCACCCACGGCTTTGAAAATCATGTTCGTCGCCACATTGCTGTTGGCCGAGCTGATGCCCGGCTCGCTGGCGCAGTGAATGTCTGCCAAGGCTGGGCTCATGGCGAAAGCAAAAATTGCCACGACGGCCAGGCTGATGGCGGCGAATGTGGTTTTGAAAATGTCGGTCATGGTCTTGTTCTCCCCGTGTGGCCAAACCCTAGCATCGTGCCGGGCTTGAGAAAGTGCATTTCGACACCTGTGCGTCTTGTTGGCTTGGCCGGTTAAACCCATTGCGGCAGGCTCACCGCAGGCCTAGAAGAAATTTATGAGTGAGCAGACTGACATTTTGCGCATTGCCATTGCGCAGCTAAACCCCACCGTGGGTGATGTGAAGGGCAATGCAGAACTGGCTCGTAAGGCCCGTGCGGACGCTGCCCGGCAGGGGGCAGACCTTGTGCTGTTCACGGAGCTCTTCATTTCCGGCTATTCGCCGGAAGATCTGGTGCTGAAACCGGCTTTCATTGCCGCCTGCAAGAGAGCGTGTGAAGACTTGGCCAAGGACACTGCCGATGGTGGGCCCGCCATGCTGATGGGCGTGCCGTGGCGGGACGAGACGACCGGCCTTCACAATTCTCTCGCCCTTCTGGATGAGGGCAATATTATCAACCTGCGCCACAAGGTGGACCTGCCGAACTACGGTGTATTTGACGAAAAACGGGTGTTTGACACGGGGCCCATGCCTGGACCCATAAACTTCCGTGGCGTGCGGTTGGGTGTGCCCATTTGTGAAGACATTTGGGGCGACCTGGGGGTTTGTGAAACGCTGGAGGAGAGTGGCGCGGAAATTCTGCTCGTGCCCAACGGCTCCCCCTATTACCGCGATAAGATGGATGTGCGCTATCAGGTGGCGCTGCGGCAGGTCATTGAGACCAACTTGCCCATGATCTACGCCAATCAATTGGGCGGTCAGGACGAATTGGTGTTTGACGGCGGCTCTTTCGTCGTCAATGCCGACAAAACCATCCCCGTGCAGATGAACCAGTTTGAGGATTCGGTGACGCTGACCACCTGGCGGCGCGGCGATGACGGGTGGGTCTGCGATACGGGCGCGAAGGCCAATCTGCCGGATAACCAAGAGGCGGACTATCGCGCCTGTGTGCTGGGGCTGCGGGATTATGTGAACAAAAACGGCTTTTCCAACGTTGTTCTCGGCCTTTCCGGCGGCATTGATTCTGCCATCGTCGCCGCCATGAGCGTGGATGCATTGGGGGAGGAGCGCGTGCGCTGCGTGATGCTGCCTTACCGCTACACATCGCAAGAGTCGTTCACCGATGCTGAGCAATGCGCCAAGGCGCTGGGTGTGCGCTACGAAATTGTGCCCATTGGCGAGCCGGTGGACGGCTTCCTCTCGGCCCTGTCGAAAACGTTCCAGGGCACGGAAGACGGCGTGACGGAGGAAAACCTGCAATCGCGCACAAGGGGCACAACGCTCATGGCGCTTTCCAACAAATTTGGCTCCATGGTGGTGACGACGGGCAACAAGTCAGAAATGTCTGTGGGCTACGCCACGCTCTATGGCGACATGAATGGCGGTTTTAACCCCATCAAAGACCTCTACAAAATGCAGGTCTACGGGCTGGCCGATTGGCGCAACAAGCACATGCCGCCGGACTGTTTAGGGCCGTCGGGCGAAGTGATCCCGCAAAATATTATCGACAAAGCCCCCACCGCTGAATTGCGGGAAAACCAGACGGATCAGGATTCGCTGCCGGAATACCCGGTGCTGGATAAAATTCTGGAATCGCTGGTGGAAGACGAAATGTCGGTGGACGAAATCGTGGCCGAAAATGGCTTCGAGCGGGCCACGGTAGAGCGCATGGAGCACCTGCTCTACATCGCCGAATACAAGCGCCGCCAAGCCGCGCCGGGCGTGAAAATCACCCGCCGGGCCTTTGGCCGCGAGCGGCGTTATCCCATCACCAACCGGTTTAGGGATCGGTAGAGAAGATGGACGCAAAGTGGTTTGAGCCACGCCAGTGGCCGCTGGCCCACGGCCGCAGTCTTAAGCTGGGGCCAAAAGCTCACATCATGGCCATTTTGAACGTTACACCTGATTCCTTTTCCGATGGCGGCAAATGGCAGGGCGTGGATGGGGCACTTAAGGCAGCCGAGGCCATGGCGGAGGAGGGGGCGACCATTATCGACATTGGCGGCGAATCCACTCGTCCCGGAGCGGAGCCTGTGTTGCCCCAAGAAGAGCAGGACCGCATTCTGCCCGTCATTGAACGCATGGCAGACAGGCTGGACACGGCCATATCCGTAGACACTTACCGCGCTGAAACCGCCCGCGCTGCGGTCAATACCGGCGCTCACATTATCAACGATATTTGGGGCCTCCACCACGACCCGGCCATGGCCACGGTAGCCGCTGAAACAGGAGCCGGGTTGGTGCTCATGTATAACCGCCGGGGCAGAGCGGTGGGCGACGATATTCATGCCGATGCGGGCGTATTCTTCGCGGGGTCCTTAAAAAAGGCCGCCCATGCGGGCGTTCAATCAGAAGCAATTACCCTGGATCCAGGTTTCGGGTTTTCTGACGATGCGGGCGATAGCATCCCACTGCTCAACGGCTTTGAAAAATTGCACAATGCCCATCATCCGCTGCTTGTGGGCACATCCCGCAAACGTTTCCTCGGCACCATTACTGGTCGGGATGCTGTGGAGCGTGATACGGCCACGGCGGCCACCAGCGTTGTCGCGCGCCTAAAAGGGGCCGCTTTATTTCGCGTGCATAACGTGGCAGCAAATGCCGATGCCTTAAAGGTCACTGATGCCCTGATCGCAGGAAGAACAGAATCATGAGCGATCTACCGCAAAGCTATGAAATTGAACTGAAAAATTGCGGCTTCTACGGCTATCACGGCGTGCTGCCTGAGGAGCGGACGCTCGGCCAGCGCTTTTACGTGGACGCTTTGCTCACCGTAAAAACGGCCCATGGCCTGCCGGATGATAATATTGAAGGCACCGTCCATTATGGCGAGGCTTTTGCAGAAATTGAGCGCATTATTACCGGTCACCCTCGCAATCTCATTGAAACGCTGGCGCTTGATGTTGCGCGGACCCTTTGTGAAAAATTTGAACAAATTGAGCGCGCTACCATCACCATCAGAAAGCCTTCCGCCCCCATTGGTGGCCAATTGGACCACGCCGCTGTAAGGCTGAGCTACCCTCGATGAAAACCGCATATCTGGGCCTTGGCGGAAATATGGGCGATGTGCAAAACGCCATGGGTTCTGCTCTAGACACCATTCACAACCACAAAGGTGTGACGGTCTCCGCCGTCTCCCCCCTGTACAAGACGCCTCCTTGGGGTGTGATTGACCAGCCGTGGTTTCTCAATTGTTGCGTGGCTGTGGAGACGGCGCTGCCCCCAATGCCTTTGCTGGAAATCTGCCAACAGGCGGAACGGGCGGGAAAACGCCAGCGCACGCAGCGTTGGGGTCCGCGCACCATTGATATTGACGTGCTGGTCTATGAGGGCGTGGAGCAGGAGACGGACACCCTCACAATCCCTCATCCAAGGATGACCGCCCGGGCCTTTGTCATGCTCCCTTTGGCAGACATCGCGCCAAATTTAGTGGTGGCTGGCAAGCCCGTGCTGAATTGGGTTGACGGGCTAGACACGAGCGAGTTGCAAGTGGCTCAAGACTCTAGCTGGTGGCCAGTCTAGCCTCCTGTTCAATGCTTTAGCGTTAGCTGAGGGGGACTAACAGCTCAACCCCCCCCAAGAGGGGAGGTCGAAACAACTTGTTGTTTCGGGTGGGGGGCTGGATTGGAGTATCGCTCTGGCATTTAGCCCCCCACCCGGATCGCTTCGCTCTCCGACCTCCCCTCCTAGGGGGAGGTAAAGAGTGCGTAATTTAACCATCCAGTTTTCCGCGCTTCAACATGGTTCGCGTCTGGTCAGGGGTGTGACCGAACAACGATCTCCTAAACTTTAATCAGCCGTCACTTGCAAATTCATCATCTGCGGCAGTTTCTTGGGGTCTGTTTGGGAAGCCATCATGATGTCGCTCACGGAAACCGGGTTGGCCGGTATCACACTGGCTGTCAGCGTGCCTTTTTGCTGCAAGAACTTGCCCACCGCGGAGGTGACCATTTCTGTCAGCCCCGGCATGCCGAGTCCAGCCATGCCCATGCCCAACATCATGGGAGCCCCGGCAGCAAGCTGTTCGCCAGATGTGCCCATTTGCTGGGCCTGCATGTCGAGCAATTTGCCCACCAGTGATTTATCGGTGAGGGACAGGCTCATGCTGTCCACTTTCAATTGAGACAGCAGTGGCATCATTTGCATGAATTGCGCCGTCGGGTCTGACCCGGAAGCCTCGGCTTTGAACGACAATTCCTGCAACTGCTGCGCCACCTCCAGCGTGTAGCCGGAGATTTTGTAGTCCATGGCAAAGGCAAACATGTCTTTAACATCAATGACGGTGTTGGTGAGGTCAGTGACCCCCGTTTTGGGATTGTAAGAAGACGTGGTGGTCATGCTGCCTTCAATTGTCTCATAGCCCAGCCGACGCATGGTTTCGCGCGCCTGTCGCTCGGGCAGTCCTGCCACTTCAAACTTTACGTCATTGAAAGAGCCCTTACCGACATAGGTGTCGCCACCATCATTGGTGATGGCAACATTCATATCGCCCATGGTCATGAGGGTTTGTCCGTTGGTTTTCACCTCAACACTCTTCACAAACATGCCGGAAAAAGGGGTCATGAAAGCCAGGGCGGAACCGGCGGCAACAATGGGCACGTTCAAACTGCTTATGCCGACCGTTTCTACAGTTACCGTAGAGCCGCTCCCGCTGGCTGCTATGCCATTCATGGCGAACGATTCTAGCTGAAGTGTCTGATCCGTTTTCAGCCCCCGCTTGCCTTCGTAGTCATAAACCAAGGGAATGTCGCCTTTGGTGGCAGCGATGCTGTCCAGCGAAAAAGTGCTGTCGTTGCGGTTGTTGCTGCCGCTCAACCCTGACAAGGAAAACGAGTCGAATTTTACGGCTTGGCCCGGCTGGAACGCGCTCGATGAGCCCTTCAACACGATGACAGGAAAGTCCCCATTGGATGATGCAATGCCTTCAATGGCCATGCTGCCGCGGTCCGTCTTTTGGGCCAATTGGGATATGGCAAAGGCGTCATAACTAACACGCCCCTCGGCCTTTTCACGCAATCCGCGCACGGTAAGGGCCTCTATGGTGAAGGGCTGGGAAATGCCCTCCACCTTTAACGACACATTTTGCGCTGCGAAACTGGCGGGTCCGCTCTCGCTCACCGAGCCATAGGTCACGGTGACAGGCTTAGGGCCTGCCTGCGCCAACAGTTTTTCAAACAGCGCCTTCCCCTCCAGCGCTTGCGCATGGCTGGCCCCGGCAAGCAAAACAAGGGTTGCGAGGGCGAAACGGTTAGGGGTTTTGGCAGCAAGAGCAAATCGGGGCATGGGGAATCCTTGGCATGAACAACTCATTCCCCATACAACACCCCAATTGCGTCCAAAGTGTCAAAACGCACAGAAGTGCTTACACAAGCTCCCACGACTTGAGCGGTGAACGACCCTGCGCTAACGCGAACATATGGGAAACGATTTTGCACCGCCGTCCGATTCGGGTTCTGGCGACGATGATGAGCCGGGCATTGAGCCCATTGATTTGAAAGAAGCGCTGGAGGAGCGTTATCTGGCCTATGCGCTCTCCACCATTATGGGGAGGGCGCTGCCGGATGTGCGCGATGGCCTCAAACCGGTCCATCGTCGCATTCTCCACGCCATGCGCATGTTGCGGCTCAACCCGGAGGCGGGTTTTGCCAAATGTGCGCGGATTGTGGGCGATGTGATCGGCAAATATCACCCCCATGGGGACCAGTCCGTTTATGACGCGCTGGTGCGGCTGGCCCAAACCTTTGCCCAGCGTTATCCGCTGGTGGATGGGCAGGGGAATTTTGGCAATGTGGACGGCGATAACGCCGCCGCCTACCGCTATACCGAAGCGCGCATGACGCAGGCGGCCTCGTCGCTGCTGGAGGGCATTACCGAAAACGCGGTGGATTTTCGCCCCACTTATAATGAGGAGGATGAGGAACCGGTGGTGCTGCCATCGGCCTTCCCGAACATTCTGGCCAATGGCTCTGCTGGCATTGCGGTGGGCATGGCCACCAACATTCCACCCCACAATCTGGAAGAATTGTGCGACGCGGCGCTCCACCTCATCAAACACCCAAATGCGGGGTTTGAAAAACTGATCGACCTGATCCCCGGCCCGGATTTCCCCACCGGCGGCATTATTGTGGACGACCGCGCCAGCATCATCGAGGCTTACAAAACGGGGAAGGGCGGCTTTCGCACCCGCGCCCGTTGGGAAAAGGAAGAACTGGGTAGGGGCGCGTGGCAGGTTGTGGTCACGGAAATTCCCTATCAGGTTCAAAAATCCAAGCTCATTGAGAAGACGGCTGATTTGTTGCTGGCAAAGAAGCTGCCCCTCTTGGCCGACATCCGTGACGAATCGGCTGAAGACATCCGGCTGGTGCTGGAGCCAAAGTCCCGGTCTGTGGATCCGGCTTTGCTCATGGAACAGCTGTTCAAGCTCACCGATCTGGAACAGCGCTTCCCGCTCAACATGAATGTGTTGTCCAAGGGGCGGGTGCCCAAGGTCATGTCTTTGCGGGATGTGCTGCTGGAGTGGTTGGACCACCGCCGCGATGTGCTGATCCGGCGCAATCAGAACCGTCTTGCGCAAATCGAAAAGCGGCTGGAAATTCTGGGCGGCTATCTGGTGGCCTTCCTCAACATCGATGAGGTCATCCGCATCATCCGCACGGAGGACAAGCCCAAACAGGCGTTGATTGCCCGGTTTGACATCACTGAAGTGCAGGCGGAAGCGGTGCTAAACCTGCGTCTACGCGCGCTCCACAAGCTGGAAGAAATCGAAATCCGCAAGGAATTTGACGACTTGATGGAGGAGAAAGCCTCCATTGAGGCGCTGCTGGCCAGTGAAGAGACCCAGTGGAAAACCGTGGCTTGGGAAATTGGTGAAGTGCGCACGAAATTCGGCAAAAAAAACGAATTGGGCGCTCGCCGTACTGGCTTCGGCGAGGCCATGGTTGTAGATTTGGAGGCCGTGGCCGCTTCCATGATTGAGAAAGAGCCCATTACCGTCGTGCTCTCTGAAAAAGGGTGGATACGCGCCTTGAAAGGCCATGCGGCGGATTTTGGCGCGCTCACCTTCAAAGAGGGCGACAGGCTTAAGACCGCTTTCCATGCGGAAACCACAGACCGTCTGCTCATGTTCACCACGGCGGGCAAATTCTACACCCTACAGGGCGATAAACTGCCCGGTGGGCGCGGCCACGGGGAGCCGGTGCGCATCATTGTGGACATGGAAAACGATGCCGATGTGGTTTCGCTCTTCGTCCACAAGCCGGGCCGCAAGCGGCTGCTTTCCAGTACGTTGGGTAACGGCTTTGTCACAGCGGAAGCCGATTGCATCGCCAACACCCGCAAGGGCAAGCAGGTGCTGAACGCCACAACGCCTGCTGAAGCCCTGCTTTGTGTGCCGATAGATGATAGCGCCCCCGCGCCAGACCATGTTGCTGTTGTGGGCGAAAACCGCAAATTGCTTATCTTCCCGCTGGACCAACTGCCCCAAATGGGGCGCGGCAAGGGTGTCCGGCTGCAAAAATACAAAGATGGCGGCGTCAAAGACATCACGGTGTTCCACGGCGAAAGCGGGCTGACCTGGACTGACAGTGCAGGCCGTCAGCACACACGCAGTTTGCAGGATCTGGCAGAGTTTGTGGGCGAGCGGGCGCAGGCGGGCCGCATGGTGCCCAAAGGCTTTCCGCGCAACGGAAAATTTGGGGACTAATTGTGACTGACACCAAAAATGTTGCCGTCATCGGCTT
The DNA here is from genome assembly GCA_039198355.1 of Pseudomonadota bacterium. Taxonomy (GTDB): domain Bacteria; phylum Pseudomonadota; class Alphaproteobacteria; order Rhizobiales; family Rhizobiaceae; genus Pseudahrensia. The sequence goes on along the minus strand of JBCCTO010000011.1, from coordinate 16,575 downwards.
GGGCTCCATGGGTTATGGCATGGCCCAATCCGTCTTGCGGGCGAGCCATGTGACCCATGGTTTTGACATCAACGCGGACCAAACCAACCGTTTCATCGCGGAAGGCGGCGCGCCGGGAGCGCTTGCCGATATTGCGGGCGACTTGGACGCTGTTGTGGTTGTTGTGCTCAATGCGGCGCAGACTGAGTCCGTTTTGTTCGGTGAGAGCGGCGTGGTGGCCCACTTGAAACCCGGAGCCGTTGTGCTGGCCTGCGCCACCGTTCCACCGGACTTTGCCCGTGAGATGGAACGCCGCTGCGCGCAAGCGCGGGTGCATTATCTGGATGCGCCCATTTCCGGCGGTGCCAAAAAAGCGGCCTTAGGGCAATTGTCCATCATGGCTTCCGGCACGCCCGCCAGTTTCGAAGCGGCGCAACCCATATTGGATGCCACCGCTGAAAAAGTGTTCAACCTTGGCGATCAGGCCGGTCCTGGTTCGGCCATGAAGTCGGTCAACCAATTGCTGGCTGGCGTGCATATTGCGGCCATGGCGGAGGCCATGACGTTTGGCATCACCCAAGGCGTGACCCCAGAGCAATTTTTGGAAGTTATTCCAGAATGCGCGGGCACCAGTTGGATGCTGGAAAACCGTGCGCCCCATATTGTGGAGGGCGATTACACGCCCCACAGCTCCGTCAATATCTGGCCGAAGGACTTGGGCATCGTGCTGGACACCGCCCGCGCATCCAATTTCGGCGCTCCCGTCACAGCTGCTGCCTTGCAGCAATTCCTTGCAGCAGCGGGCATGGGTTTGGGCGGTGAAGACGATGCGGCTGTAGCGAAAGTTTATGCCCGCAATGCGGGGCTGAGACTGCCGGGAGACTAAAAGCGGCCTGCGATTTCGAACAATTTCCCCAATCCTTGACCATAAATTCGTCCTCCTTGGGCTCCGACCCAAGGATCTCATTAGCCTGCAACGTGAAACTTGGTCAGGGACGCTTTGGATCGTCCCAGTAGTTACATTTTAATCCAGCCAGTTTGCCAATCAGCGGATCCTCAGCACGGAGGCCGAGGATTACGACCGAACTGAGACTATGCATCGCTTTGGCCGTGCAAATTGGTCTCAATCCGCACCCAGCCGCCGCCGTAGAGCCGTTCTTGGGGTAAAAACCGGGCTTTGTAAGCCATTTTTGGGGAGTTATGGACCCAATAGCCCAAATGGCAATGGGGCAGGCCTTCTTTGCGGGTGCGTTCAATATGTTCGAGGATAACAAACGTGCCAAGGCTGCGATCCGTCTCCGCCGGATCAAAAAAGCTGTAGACCATGGACAGCCCATTGGCCAAACGGTCGCTCAACACGACGGCCACAAGGGGACCTTCGCCTTTTCCCGTCAGGGCACTGTCTACTGACCTGCGCCTATATTCGACAATTTCCGTGTCCACATGGCTGTCTTCCACCATCATGGCGTAGTCCAGCACCGTCATGGCCGCCATGCCGCCTTCTTCATGCCGTGTCTCAATATAGCGGCGGAACAGGGAATATTGCTCTGATGTGGGTACCGGCCCAAGGCTGGTGCCGATCAAATCAGCATTGCGTTTGAGCACACGCCGCATATTGCGGCTGGGCTTGAATTCATCCACCAGCACCCGCGTTGCTACGCAAGCCCGGCACCCTTCGCAGGCCGGCCGATAGGCGATGTTTTGGCTGCGCCGAAACCCGCCTTGGGCCAGATCATCATGGGCCTGTTTGGCTCGCTCACCGATCAAATGCGTAAAGACTTTCCGCTCCATCTGGCCCGGCAAATAGGGGCAGGGGGCGGGGGCTGTGAGATAGAACTGCGGGATATTGAGAGAATGTGCCGTCATCACTCACAAGCTATAATAGAACGGGGCAAGGATTGAAAAGACCACCCAAAGCAGCAAGATTAACGGGATGCCCGTTTTAAGATAGTCGGCAAATTGGTAGCGCCCCGGCCCCAGCACCAAAAGGTTGGTTTGATAGCCCACCGGCGTGGCAAAGGAGCAGTTGGCGGCAAAGATGATGCAGAAGATAAACGGTTCCACCGGCGCGCCTAATTGTTGAGCGATTCCAATGGCTATGGGGGTAAACAGCACCGCCGTAGCGTTGTTGGAGAGCACATTGGTGAGCACCGCTGTGGTGATGAACAGGGCGGACAGAACCATGGCTGTGCTTTGCCCCGCCATTAGTCCCACGACACCTTCTGCGATGGCTTGCGCGCCCCCCGTGCGCTCCATTGCCACGGCGGCGGCCAGTGACGCGCCCACCATCATAAAAATCTGCCGGTCAAAACTCGCCGCCGCCTGCCGGATAGAAAGACAGCCCGTGGCGATGACGCCATAGGCGCCCATGACCGCGGCGGCCACAATGGGCACCAAACCCAGGGAGGCGGAGAGGATCACCAGCGTGAATACGATGATGGCGCGGGGCGCATAGGCCTTCAGCGGCACATCGGCAGCGGAATGTTCCAGCAAAAGCAATTCACGGCTGGTGCGCAAATTCTCCAGATTTTCGCTCATGCCGCCAATGAGTAGCGTGTCGCCCGGTTCCAGCCGAATTTGGCGCACCAGCCCCCGGGCCATAGCGCTGCGTCGCTGCAGGCCCAGCACGGGCGTGCCAAAAGTCTGGCGAATGCGCGAGGCATCAATGGTGCGCCCGGCAAAGCGGGAGCCGGGCGCGACGACAGCTTCCGCAATGGTAAAATCTTCAAACAGCCGCTTGCTGCCCGCATGCTGTTGTTCGTCGCGATATTCTTCAACGGTCATGGCCGGCAATGTTGCAATGCCATTGGCCAGGAGTTGGGTGATAACGCGCCGCGTGGCAGCAACGATGATTGTATCGTCCTGCTGCAATTCCAAATCTTCGAAGGGCGGAAGTAGCTGTTCACCGTCTCGTTTGATTTCCCGCACCGTGGCATTTCCCAAAACCGGAAACAGCCCCGCCACAGACTTGGCACCCACCAAAGCGCAATCGGCGTCCACGCGGATTTGTGCCATGAATTGGCGCCCGGAGGGGCGGGTGGCGGCTGCATCCTTACCCCGATCTTTCAAAATGAGCGGGACAACGAAAATAACAAACACAAACCCCACGCCTGCGAGGATTATCCCGAAGCCGGTGAAATCAAAAAAGCCCACTTCGATGTCATAGCGTTCCGCCACGCCGGCCACCAAAAGGTTGGTGGAAGAGCCGATCAGCGTGGTCATGCCTCCTAAAATTCCCACAAAGGATAAGGGCAGAAGCGCCGAGGAGGCCGCAAAATTACGCTGCGCCGCGATGGCGACCACGATGGGGATGAACATCACCACAACTGGCGTGTTGTTGAGAAAAGCGCTGGTAATGGCGGCTGTGATGAGCAGCACCAAAATCGTTCGCTTGGCTGAATTTCCACCGATGCGCGCCAGCATTTGCGCGGGCTTGTCCAGTGCATCTGTGTTGAACAGGGCCTGACCAATGACCAACAGCGCAAGCACCGTAATCAGGGCCGGGTTGGCAAACCCCATCAGCAAATCTGGTGCGGCGATGGGGTCGGCAGCGCTTTGCGGCACCAGAGTGAACAGCGCCAGCAGTGCCACGATTGTCGCTAACGAAACGCCCTCGATGGACCATTTTTCTGATGCGAAGGCGACAATGCTGCAGGCAATGACCACAAAGGTGGCCACCATGTGGAAATTGTCCATTGGGCATCGACCGAAAGAACGGCGCGGTGCGCCTTACGCATTTGACGCTAACCCAATTCCCTAGCCGTTAGAAGGTTGCCATCTAAGATGGATCACGCGCGATATAGGTGCCCAGCAGAATGTCGTGCAGCAGGCGTTTGTGGCTGGAGAAGAAGGAGACCAACAGCAGCAGGACGGTGAAATGGATTACCCAGAATAAGATGCCGTGCAACATGGCCAGAAAGGGGTCGATCCGCCCTCCATCCAGCTTAAATGTCCTCACACCCATCATGCGCATGCCGATGGTGGCCTGTTTTTCTCCGCCCATGGTGACGGCTAGATAAAACAGAGCGACTGCCGCTGGCAGGAAAGCATAAAGACCCCAAGCAAGGCCAAGGGTGATGACACCTAAAAACGCGATGATGATGGCAAAAGGAATGCACAGTGCCGCGATGATGACGTAGTCAATCACAAAAGCCAGCACTCGCGCCGTGCGCACCCCATCCAACTGCCCGGCGGTAACGGCGGCGGGTTGGGCTTGGTCAATGCTGGACATGGCTTAGCTCCTGATGCAATGCGGTTGCGTTCTCCGTTTCTACATAGGGCGTGGGGTGGGCGGTTCAACTAATTCAAAATTAACCGCGAGCAGGTGTTCGTGTAGTTCTCAAAACTCACCTCTTGCTCCTCATTGCCGGATTTATTCCGGCAATCCATTCCAACAGACCCAATAAGTGACAAATTAAGCGGGATGGACACCCGGCATTTGCCGAGTATGAGGAGAGGGTTTTTTGAAATGGAGGCATGCATAACCAGCATTTGAACACTTGGACTCGTCACATGCCGGCTGGACGGGCCAATCTCCAAAGCAACGTGAGATCCGCCGATCAAGTCGGCGGATGACGGTTGTGGAGTGATACCGATCAAGTCGGTTCATGACGTTTTGTCGGGTGCAATTATCCCCGCAACAACTGCGCCACGCGCATGGCGTGATAGGTCAAAATCCCGTCCGCTCCGGCGCGCTTGAACGCCAGCAGGCTTTCCAGCATCACGCGTTCATGGTCCACCACACCGGCGGCGCCCGCCATCTCGATCATCGTGTACTCACCGCTCACCTGATAGGCGAAAACGGGCATATCGAACGTCTCTTTCATGCGCCAGACGATATCGAGATAGGGCATGCCCGGTTTGACCATCAGCATATCGGCTCCCTCAGCAATATCCTGTTCGGCCTCGCGCATGGCGTCTGCCCCATTGGCGGGGTCGATGTAATAGGTCTTTTTATCCCCTTGCAGCAGCCCATCCGTGCCAATGGCTTCCCGATAGGGGCCGTAAAAGCCGGAGGCATATTTGGCGGTATAGGAGAGGATCGCCACATCCTGATAACCGGCCCCGTCCAAAGCCTGCCGGATGGCACCAATGCGCCCGTCCATCATGTCGGATGGCGCAATAATGTCCGCCCCGGCTTCCGCCTGCACCAGCGCTCCAGCCACAATCTGCTCAACACTCTCGTCATTGACGATAATGCCGTTGCGCAGCACGCCGTCATGACCGTGGTCGGTGAACGGGTCTAGCGCAGCGTCCGTGATGATACCCACCCAGTCGCTTACTTCTTTTGCTGCACGAACAAACTGGCAGATGATGTTGTCAGCATTGGTAATTTCGCTTCCAGTGGCATCGCGCTTTTCCATGGAGACGTTGGGAAAAGGCGCGATGGCGGGAATGCCCAAATCCACCGCCCGGCGCACCACATCCATGGCCCGGTCAATGGTGTAGCGGGAAACCCCGGGCATAGCCTCGATGGGTTCCACCGTGTCTTCCCCTTCCATGAGGAAGATGGGCAGGATCAAATCCTCAACGCAGAGGCTGCTTTCCTGCACCATGGAGCGGATCCAAGGGGTGCGCCGGGTGCGACGCAGGCGGCTGCTGCCGGTGAGTGTGTCCACCGTATGGGTCATGTCGCGGACGGGCTGATGGGTTTTCGGCTTGGCCATGGTGTGCTCCCTAAAGCGCTTCTCGTTTATCGACATTCAACAACCGCCATGAAACGCGCAGCCTTAGCGCAATTCATGGCTCCGATTAAACGAGACACGCTGTATAGTCTGCCCATTGCCATAGCACCGCTGAGACCGTGCAAAAAGGTGAAGTTTGTACCGTTTCACAGTTACAGCATGCGCGCAGCACGGTATGAAGCGCCCATGAGCGACGATATTCACTTTGAAACCCGCGGTCAGTTGGGCCTCATCACGCTGGACAAACAGTCCACGCTTAATGCCGTCACGGAACCCATGCTGCGGGCCATCAATGCCCATTTGGATGGCTGGGAGCGGGATGATGCCGTCACGCGCGTTCTCATCCGCGCCGTGCCCGGCAAAGCCTTCTCCGCCGGTGGAGACATTCGCCATCTCTATGACACGGGCACGGCCGGAAAACCGGATTTCACTTTTTTTGCCTTTGAATACGCCCTGAACGCCCGCATCGCCCGCTTTCCCAAACCCTATATCGCTTTGGTGGACAGCATTGCCATGGGCGGGGGTGTGGGCGTGTCTTTCCATGGCAGTCACCGCATTGCCGGTGAAAATCTGTCTTTCGCCATGCCGGAAGTGGGCATTGGCTTCTTCCCCGATGTGGGCGCTTCTCACATTCTCAATCAATTGCCCGGCCAAACGGGCCTTTATCTGGCGCTGACAGGCGCGCGCATGGACCAAGCCGATGCGCTGTGGTCCGGTCTGGCCACAAGCAGCGTTAAAAACGGACAGGTGCATGATCTCCTTTCAGCATTGGAGGAGACCGATGATTTGGATTCTGTGCTTCTCCAATTTCACGAAACCTCCAGCGCCGCTGAAACCGGACCCGTTGAAGGGGCCTTTGAAAGAATCAACGCTTGGTTTGAAGCCGATCATTTAGCCGAGATCGTAAAAAGGGTGGAGCAGGCAGCTGAAACCGATGCTTTTGCGGCCAAAACCCTCAAGCAACTCCGCGCCAAATCGCCCACGAGCCTGCACATCGCTTTTGAGCAGATGAAACGGGGCAGGGGTCTTTCCGTGGCGGAATGCCTGAACATGGAATATCGCATCCTGCGCCGAATTCTTGTGGAAGATGAGTTCTACGAAGGCATCCGCGCCACCATCATCGATAAAGACCACGCGCCCCGCTGGTCCCCGGGCACACTGGAAGCGGTGGAGGCGACCTCCATAAACCGCTATTTTGCGCCCCTCGGCGAAAATGAACTTAATCTGGCATGAGCATGCGCGCCGATACCCGCATAGAAGTGGCACGGTTTGAGCCCACCCGCGCCTACCGGGTGGTGGAGTTTCTGTTCCACACCATTCTGCGGCTCCTGGCTTTGGTTTTTCTCGCTTTCAGCCTCTACACATGGGCCCGTGCCGTGGGCTTTTGGCCGGACCCTGAGGTGCGGTTCGACACCATGAGCAATGCCCAGCGCATCTACATCGCAGTTTTGGCGGTCTTGCTGCCCGTCACCGCCGTGGGACTCTGGACCACTTTATCGTGGGCGCGCGTTGTCTGGTTCATGACCATTGCGTTTCAGACGGTTATGATAATGTGGTATCCCAGCGTGTCGGCCTATGGCGGTTGGATCATCGTCTTCCACGCTGGCAGCCTTGCCCTCTACCTACTTTTTCAAATTGCCCTGGGTTTCATGCGTAAAGAAGCGTGAAAACACAGCCTTTCCCAACAATTAAATTCAATTTTTACAGACACTTGGCCTGTTGAAATTCATGGTCGGTTAAGACTGTGCTTTGACTCAAATTTTATCCGTGCCGCTTAGATTATGTTTCAAGGACGCACAAAGAATGCGCCTTCACAGGAGAAACAGAGGCAAGGAAATGAACAAAGCTGAACTGATCGGCGCGCCGTCCATGGAGACGCCGGACGTGCCTGAAAACGCGAATATCAAAGAGGTCTATCTGGAAGCGCTGACGCTGGTGGAACGCCTGCACCGTCGCCTTTTAGACGTTATCAAAGACGAATTTGACCGCGAGGGCCGCAATGACATTAACGCCGTGCAGGCGCTGTTGCTGTACAATCTGGGCGACAGCGAACTGACAGCCGGCGAATTGCGCACGCGGGGTTATTATCTTGGCTCCAACGTGTCTTATAATCTCAAAAAGCTGGTGGATATGGGCTATATTCACCATCAGCGCAGCCGTACCGACCGCCGCTCCGTGCGGGTGAGCCTGACCGAGAAGGGCAAGGAAGTGGCTGGAGTTGTGGACGCCCTTTATGAGCGCCACACGCAATCGCTGGAACAGATTGGTGAGATCGACAGCGCCAGCTTTGCGCAGTTGAACAAGTCTTTGCACCGCTTGGAGCGGTTCTGGACGGATCAAATTTTGTACCGCCTGTAAAATTCAACGTATTGACGTGCCGCCCTTGGGGGAGGGCGCGCGTTGATCCGGACGTTGGTAGCGCGTCTGCCTCACGCGTGAATTACAGCGCTTGTCGTTTGGTCAAACAAATGAAGTGCCATGAAGAGCGCTGCCTTGGCGCTATTTAGGCAGTTTTTGTGAGACCCACATTGAATGCCCACCTGGCGGCCTCCGCGCCGCTAGGTGGGTATTTGCGTTTGCCTTTGCTTTCATTGTCAAAAATGTGATGAAAGACAGTCTTGAACTGTCACTATTTCTGCCAAATTTTGCCATTACTCGGTCGGGGACGGGGGGGGCTTGCCACAGCAATGGCGCAACCAAACGGCACAGGCTGAATTATGGTTAAGCAAAATTAACCATGTGGTTTCAATATCCGGGGCTAGGTCTTTGGTGAATCGTAGACAGCGCGAAACGTGATAATTGTTAGGAGTTGTAAGGCATGGCCGGTAAACGACCGTTTGAGAACCCCACAAACACCAGCCGTCGTTTGTTACTAACCGGGGCAAGTGCTGTTGGGGCCAGCGGTTTGGCTGCGCCCGCCGTCCACGCGGAAAACGCCATTGAACGCATTTTGAACCTGCGTAACCGCGATGCCTGGGGCGATAGCTACGATGCCCGCTCCAGCCGGAAAGCGCGGGTCACCTCCAACACCCCGGTGTTTGCGCCGGATACGATTACCTATCTCCAGCAAGCCATTGCCGATTATCAAAATATCGTTGGGGCAGGGGGTTGGCCCATTGTTCCAGCCAATCGCAAAATGGAATTGGGGGTCTCCTCCCCCGCCGTATCCACCCTACGCCGTCGTTTAATGATTTCCGGCGATCTGTCGGCCAATGCCGGTCTTTCCCAACAATTCGATTCCAATGTGGATTTTGCCGTCAAGCGCATGCAGACCCGCCATGGCCTGCCCGCAGACGGTGTGCTGGGCCGCTATTCTTTCGCCGCCCTCAATATCCCCGCCGATATTCGCCTGGGCCAGTTGGAAACAAATCTTGTGCGGCTCAAGTCCATGTCCGGCTATCTGGGCGACCGCTATGTGATGGTGAACATCCCCGCCGCGCAGATTGAAGCCGTGGACGGAACCAGTGTTACCCAGCGCCACACGGCCATTGTGGGCCGCATCACGCGCCAGACCCCCATCCTCAACTCCAAAATCTACGAGTTGAACCTCAACCCCTATTGGACGGCCCCCAAGTCCATCATTCTCAAGGACATTATTCCTGAGATGCGCAAGAATCCGTCCTATCTGACTGACAATAAAATTTTGCTGTTTGATGCCCAAGGCAATGAAGTGCCGCCAACCGCCGTGGATTGGAGCACGGATGAGGCCGTAAAACTGCGTTTTCGCCAGGAGCCAAGCCGCATCAACGCCATGGGTTCCGTGAAGATCAACTTCCCCAACCCCCACGCGGTCTACATGCACGACACGCCCCAACAGGGCCTGTTTAACAAGCTCATGCGCTTTGATTCCTCGGGCTGCGTGCGGGTCAAAAACGTTCGCGACCTGCTGGTCTGGCTAGCCAGGGATACGCCGGGTGCCAGCCGCGCCGCCATCGAACAAATCATCGCCTCCGGCGAGCGCACGGACCTGAAACTGGCTTCCGCTGTTCCTGTCTATTTCACCTATATCAGCGCCTGGTCTTCCGGAAATGATGTGGTCCAGTTCCGCGACGACATCTACCAGCGCGATGGCGTGGATGAGCTAGCCCTTGGCCGTGGATAGGGCCAAAACCGTGCCCGATTGTGCGATTTCTGCACCCATAGCCTCCAAAACCACGCCATAGCGACAATTATGACAGCGCTTTTTGGCAAACCCGGTGGCGTGACCTTGCCATCGGGTGTAATGCCGTGCCCACAACGCCCGCAGGGAAGGTTTTCCCCCAGCCAAGGACCATCATCATGTCGCTTGCCGAAACCCACGATACCATCAACACCACTGACACGTTCTTCAACCGCTCACTGGCGGACACGGACGCTGCCCTATTCACCGCCATTGAGGGCGAATTGGGCCGTCAGCGCCATGAGGTGGAACTGATCGCATCGGAAAATATCGTCTCCCGCGCGGTGCTGGAAGCCCAGGGCTCCATCATGACCAACAAATATGCGGAAGGCTATTCAGGCCGCCGCTATTATGGCGGTTGTGGCTTTGTGGATGTGGCCGAAGACCTGGCCATTGAGCGCATCACCAAACTGTTCAATTGCGGCTTTGCCAATGTGCAGCCCAATTCCGGCTCCCAAGCCAACCAAGCCGTCTTTTTGGCCCTCTTGCAGCCCGGCGATACCATCCTTGGCATGTCGCTGGATGCCGGTGGCCACCTGACCCACGGCGCGGCCCCCAACCAGTCCGGCAAATGGTTCAATGCCATCCAATACGGCGTGCGCAAAGAAGATGATCTGATCGATTTCGATCAGGTCGAGGCTTTGGCCATGGAACATAAACCCAAGCTCATTATCGCCGGTGGTTCCGCCTATCCTCGCCATATTGATTTTGCCCGCTTCCGCGAGATTGCCGACAAAGTGGGCGCTTATCTGTTGGTGGACATGGCCCACTTCTCCGGCCTTGTGGCCGGTGGCGCGCATCCAAGCCCATTCCCCCACGCCCATGTGGCCACGTCCACCACGCACAAAACCCTGCGCGGTCCCCGCGGCGGCCTGATCCTCACGAACGACGAAGCGCTGGCCAAGAAATTCAATTCCGCCATCTTCCCCGGCATTCAGGGCGGCCCCCTCATGCACGTCATCGCTGCGAAGGCCGTGGCTTTTGGCGAGGCGCTGACGGAGGACTACCGTTCTTACGTTTCCCAAGTGGTGGAAAACGCCAAGGCGCTGGGCGAAACGCTCCGTGCCGGTGGTTTGGACCTGGTGTCCGGCGGCACAGACACCCACGTTTTGCTGGTGGACCTGCGCCCCAAAGGCGTAACCGGTAAAGCGGCTGAAGCTGCCCTTGGCCGTGCCAATATGACCTGCAACAAAAACGGCGTGCCCTTTGACCCGGAAAAGCCCATGGTCACCTCCGGCGTGCGCCTCGGCACTCCAGCCGCAACCACGCGCGGTTTTGGCGTCGCGGAATTCCAACTGGTAGGTCAGTACATCCTGGAAGTGCTGGACGGTCTCGCCGCCAATGGCGAAGAGGGCAATGCAGAGGTGGAAGCCGCCGTGGCCCAAAAGGTTGTGGAACTCACCGACCGCTTCCCCATCTACCCCAACCTATAGGCTGATCGGGGAAACATGCGCTGTCCTTTCTGTTCGTCCGACGACACACAGGTCAAGGACAGCCGCCCCTCCGCTGACAACACCGCCATCCGCCGTCGCCGCGTCTGTGCCGACTGCGGCGGCCGCTTCACCACATTCGAGCGCATCCAACTGCGCGAGTTGAGCGTGAAGAAAAAATCCGGCCGCGTGGTGCCCTTCGACCGGGACAAACTCGCCAAATCCGTCGCCATCGCCCTGCGTAAAAGGGATGTGGACCGCGACCGTGTGGAACGCATGATTAATGGCATCGTACGCCAGCTGGAATCAGGCGGCGAAAACGAAATCCCCGTCGAACAAATCGGCCAACTGGTCATGGACGGCCTAAAGGGTCTGGATGACGTAGCCTATGTAAGATTCGCCAGCGTCTACCGTGATTTTGCGGAAGCGGGGGACTTCAAGGCTATTTTGGGAGAGTTGGATGGGGATTAAAGCTGGCACTCCCTAACCTCCCACCGGAGGGGAGGTCGGAGAGCGAAGCGATCCGGGTGGGGGGCTGCATGCCAAAGTTGGGCTTCGAAGCCGTAGGCGGGAACCGCGCCCCCACCCCAATCGCCTTCGGCTCTTGGGCCTCCCCTCAAGGAGGAGGCGGGGAGCGAGACCTGGGTTTCTTGTCTCTCACCCTCTCACATGCAAATGGGCCAGATACAGCGACAGCGCTGCTGCATTCGACACATTCAGTGATTTGATCGGCCCTGGCATGTCCAATCGGGCCAAGGCGGAACAGGTCTCCCGGGTCTGTTGCCGTAGACCTTTCCCTTCCGACCCTAGCACCAAACAAACCTTTCCACCGCCGCTCTTTTCCAGCGTGTCGCGCAACTCCAGCGGGCCTTCGCTGTCCAGCCCGATGGTGGCGAAGCCCATCTTGTTCAATTCGGCCAAGCCTTTGGCAAAGTGGCGTAATTGTACCATCTTCACCATGTCCAAGGCGCCGGAGGCGGACTTTGCCAGCACTCCGGTTTCGCTGGCGGCGTTGCGGCTGGTCACCAAAACGGCCCCCACCCCCATGGCCACAGCGGAGCGCAGAATGGCTCCCACATTGTGGGGGTCGGTAATTTGATCCAGCGCCAAGAGCAGCTTTTCATCGGCAAGATGAAAGAGCTCTGACGCATCAAGCCCATCCAGAATTTTGCACTCAAGGACGACCCCTTGATGCACAGCCTCGGCACCCACCAGCGCCTGAAGCGAACCCAAGTCAGCACCGCGAATTTCAAGGTTTGGTGGCACGTGGCCTAGCCGGGAAAGCCCGGCCTCGTTGACGAACAGGCGCAGGGCCACCCGGTCTGGATTATCCAGCGCGGCGCGTACCGTGTGGAGGCCATAAAGGCGCACGCGATCCGCAGGCAGGGCACCCGGCTGAGCAGAGCGCTTTTGGCTGCGTCCCGAGGAATTGCCACCTTGCGTTGGCCCGTTCGGACCGTGGCGTTTCACTCTCGGCCCGCGCCCCTCCGCATTCTTATTGCGCCGTTCTTGCCCGCGTTTTGCCATGCCTGTTTCGCTATCTTGCCGCTGGTTTGAGTTCTATTCCGCACCGACGGGCGAGCTTCAAGCGGGCAGCACGGTTGCTGCCCATAAAAATGCGTCAGCCGATAATCGAAACACACCCTTTTGGTTGACACTCCATACCCCCTTGGCCATAACCGCCCTCGCTGGCTTGGAGGAGTGTCCGAGTGGTTAAAGGAGACGGACTGTAAATCCGTTCGCTATGCGTACGCTGGTTCGAATCCAGCCTCCTCCACCAGCCAGCTCTTTCTCAAACAATATGGTTTTGGGCGGTTTTCAGGCCGTGTTCGACCGTGTAGGGTCTGAGACGTGCGGGTGTAGCTCAATGGTAGAGCAGCAGCCTTCCAAGCTGAATACGTGAGTTCGATTCTCATCACCCGCTCCAAATTCTCCAACGATTTGCGATTGCACGGTCACGGTAAATCCGATTGGCTAACTCATGATTTTTCATGACCAAGCTCCGCTTGGCAGGTTCGGTTCCGCTCATCCGCTTCATCACCGCAATTCGCGAAGCGAGGCGAGCCCCACAATTGTCAATCGCGGCAGTCGTTTGAAACAAACGACGAGAGCGATTGCACTCTGCGCGGATCGTTGGCTTTTAGCCCAAAGTGAAGTGAGCAATAGCAGCGCTATATCTTTTCTGCGACGCAGTAACGAACATCGCTAGAAGAGTGGTTGTTGCAGCCGAAAGGCACACTTCGCCGACAGCAAGCACTTTTCTAGCACGCTGTTGGTCGAGGTCGTGTTCCTCAAATACTTGTCCACAATTGGAACATCAAACCAGCGGTAAACGAGCCTGTCAGAGCCAGCCCGAGATAGAGAAAGAAAACCTGTCTCTTCACCAATGCCCAGACGGCGATTGCCGCGGGAAGAGAACTGACACCACCTGCAACGAGGAAGGATAAGGCTGCGCCCGATGCCATGCCTTGCTCCATAAGTCCGCCGACCAACGGCAGCGCTGCGTAGCCATTGAGGTAAGCAGGAACACCCACAAGCGTCGCGATACCGATAGGAGCCAGACCAGAACCGCCGAGTGCGCTTGCTACCAACTCAGCGGGTAGCCAAACCAGCATGACGCTTTCCAACAAGAAGGCGAGCGTGAGCCACTTGGCGAGGAACAGAGTGGTATTGAGACCTTCTCTTGCAAATTTCTCCACACGCTCTTGTTGCTGCCAGAATTTCCAGACCACGGGATTCTGGGTGCGAACCTTGGAGCCACCGCATCCGCCATTTCCTATACCCTCACGTAGCGGATTTGTAAGACCGCCAGCCTGTGAGACGACATGAACGACCATGCCGCCAAAAACCCCGAGGCCAACCGCCGCCATCGTTTTTGCGACAGCAAACTCAAGACCGAGCACACCTGTCGTCAACACAAACATTGAAGGGTCCATAACCGGCGATGCGAGCCAAAATGCCATGACAGCGGAAAGAGGCACTCCCATAGCCAGCAAAGCAGCAATAAGGGGAATAACGCCGCATGAACAAAACGGAGATAGGCCACCAGCTGCCGCCGCAATTAGTATCATTACTGTGGGAGAACCAGTGAACGCGCGTGCAATTAGACCGTCTGCGCCAGTTGCTCCCGCATAAGCAGCAATCCCGATAGACATTATGAGGAAAGGTGCCACATTCAACAGGTTCGCCGCTGTGAACTTTGCGCTCTCAGCGCCCTGTTCTGGTGAAAAAATGAACAAGGCTATTAGAAGGGCAGCGGAGACAAGCCAGACCCGCTCTCGATTCAAGAGCATCTGCGTAAAGTCAAAAGTCCATGCACGGACACCGAAAACAAATTCAGTCATAGCCATATCCCTAGAATATTAGTTGTATTAAGGCGAAGAAAGTGCGAATTTTCCATCATGCAGCATCCTTCTCTGTCAGTGTGACGCCGACACAGCATTCCGCGGTGAGGAATGACACGGTCTCGCGCATGACACGGTAATCGACGCGATTTACGATCTGACGCCCTTGACGTTCTTGGATGACGAGTTTGGCCTCGACCAAAATCCCCAGATGATGGGCGAGTGTGGATGCCGCCATATCCAGTTGCTGCCCTATTTCCCCGACATTGAGACCATCTTCTCCAGCCCTCACCAGCAACCGGTAAACCGATAAGCGGGTTTCGTGGCCGAGGGCTGCGAGTGAATTGGCAGTGGCAGAGTGCGTGTTCATGAAGATAACATAACTAAAAAACTAGTTTTGTCAATATGTCTGATTTTCGAATGCATGGAGTAATTCGAATGCGACACCGAGCGAGTGTCTCAAAAGTCCAGATAGTGTTGAAAAACTCGCCATGATTGGGCCTTTGTTGGCTGATTCAGTTTTTTCATTGATTTGGGGGATTGATGCCGATGATGGGTCCAAAGCAGGAGGCGCAAGGGGCGCTGTTTTACGAGTTTGATTTGGATCGGCATGTGCCCTCGGACCATGTACTTCGCCAGATTGATCGGTTTGTAGACCTATCTGATATCCGCTCGCTTTTGGCACCTTACTACAGCTTGACGGGTCGTCCTTCGATTGACCCTGAACTGATGATCAGGATGTTGCTGGTAGGCTACTGC
This sequence comes from Pseudomonadota bacterium, assembly GCA_039198355.1. Lineage (GTDB taxonomy): Bacteria > Pseudomonadota > Alphaproteobacteria > Rhizobiales > Rhizobiaceae > Pseudahrensia. Next base: position 1,220 of record JBCCTO010000011.1, on the reverse strand, counting down.
ATGGGAATCCGGTCCGAGCGGCGTCTGTGTGAGGAGGTTCATCTTAACCTGGCCTATCGCTGGTTCTGCCGTTTGGATTTGAATGATGCTATTCCAGATCATTCGACCTTCTCCAAAAACAGACACGGTCGTTTCCGTGAGAGCGATCTGTTTCGACATCTGTTCAACAAGGTGCTGGCCCGCTGCATTGCAGAAGGTCTGGTGGGCGGTGATGACTTCGGGGTGGATGCCTCACTCATCAAAGCTGATGCCAGCCGCTACACCAAAGTGGATATGGCCGATTGGTCTGTGCCACAGCTGGTATCAAGGGCGACGCAGGAATATCTGGACACGTTGGATGACGCCGCCTTTGGCGGTCCCACGCCTGTTCAACCCAAATCTATTTCTGCAGCTGATCCAGCTGCCAGGTACACCGGCGCCAATGGTGACAGACCCTTCTTTGCCTATTCCACCAACTACCTCGTCGATTTGGATAATGCCGTCATTGTGGATGTCGATGCGACGGCACCGATCCGTCAGGCCGAAGTTCAGATCACCAAGGATATGCTTCTGCGAACAAGAGATAAGTTCGGTCTCTACCCTGAGAAGCTGGTGGCCGATACGGCTTATGGTTCTGCACCCATGCTGGGTTGGTTGGTCGAGGAAGAAGGGATCGAACCTTACATCCCGGTGATCGATAAGTCAGAGCGCAAGGACGGCACTTTCTCCCGCGACGACTTCACCTATGACCATGAGACCGACAGCTACACATGCCCGGCTGGCAAAGAACTCGTTCAGTTCCGGCGCACCTACAAGAAGCCCCGATCTGGTGTCGATAAAGAAGGTCTGATGCGCTACCGCGCCAGCAAGAAAGACTGCGATCAATGCCACCTCAAATACCGCTGCTGTCCAAAAGAACCGGCTCGCAAAGTCCTACGCTCCATCCATGAAGGCGCACGACAGATGGCCAGAGACATCACAAAAACCGATGCCTATGTCACAGCCAGCTATGCACGAAAGAAAGTCGAAATGCTCTTCGCCCACCTCAAACGCATCATCGGTCTCGACCGACTGCGCCTTCGCGGACCAAATGGAGCCAAAGACGAGTTCATCCTAGCAGCGACCGTTCAAAACCTCAGAAAACTCGCCAAACTGGTCCCGAACTCAGCGTGAAAGCATGAAAGGGGCGAGTGCGACCTCCTATAAGGCCCGCTCAAACGGCAGGGTTTTTCAACACTATC
>JBCCTO010000010.1:0-83564 GCA_039198355.1 Pseudomonadota bacterium | reverse complement strand
GCTGGGAAGACCCGTTGCGCAGCTGGAAAGCTATCTCTTCACGCTCCTCAAGGCTGAGCTGGCCATAACACTGTCCCATCGCAAACACATCCTACAATGTGTTGCACTTCAAACGTGAGTCTACAGCCGATCAAGTCGGCCCATGACGAAGCCGAAGGGACTACTGCCGTAGTGTCAATTCCCCATCGCGAATGTCAAAACCGCTGAGCTTGTTGAGAAAAGACATACCCAGCAGTGTGTCCGACAGGGCTTCATCTCCTAACACCACGGCTTTTACATTTTCCACCACCACTTCGCCAATGGCGATTTCCTCAATGGTGACGGGATAGGCCTTCACCCGGCCATTGGCGGTGTTTACGGTGACACCACGGCTTTCTTCATCGACCTCCACGCCGATTTCCTCCGCCACGCTTTTGTTGATGGCCACGACAGAGGCGCCTGTGTCCACCATGACGGGCACGTCTGCCCCGTTCATCACCGTGTCGAAGTGAAAATGCCCGCTTGCGTCCCGCTGGGTGGAGACGCTGTAGCCGTCCTCTTCGTCGCTCTTATAGGCCACTTTGGCGATGGTCGTTTCCCGGCGCGGGTCGGCTTGGGTCGAGGTGGCTTCGGCCTGTTGCGCGGTGGGCTTGCTGCCCAAAAGCCCACTTTTCATGAAGAGTGTCGGGCCAAACAAAGCCGCCAGCATGATGGGGGCCAGGATGGTCAATTGTTTGGGTGTCATGGAATGCCCTTTCGCGTTATGGGCATTGTCGGGCCAGCTCCATGAAAAGGCGGTGAAACCCGCTTTGCTTTCCAGTAACAAGGTAAAACGCGGTTTAAGCCAATGGATCAAATCCCATCGAATGGAATTTTGTTGCTACACCCAGCCCCCATCCACGATATAGATCTGATTGGTGCAGGCCCCGGCTTCGTCTGAAGCAAAAAATAGCGCCGGGCGGGCAATATCGTCTTCCACCAGATAGCGTTTGAGGCATTGCTGGCGAAAGATCGCTTCTTTGCCCACCTCGTCCAGCCATTTTTCCCGTTGCCGTTCCGTCATAATCCAGCCCGGGGCGATGGAATTAACGCGAATATTGTCCGGCCCCAAATCTCTGGCCAAGGACCGGGTGAGACCCAGCACCGCGGACTTGGAGGCCGTGTAACAGGCCATGCCGCCGCTGCCGATCATCCATGACGTGGACCCCATATTGATGATGGACCCGCCCCCCAATTCTTTCATACCCGGTGCCACGGCCTGGGCGGCAAAGAACTGGTGTTTTATGTTGATGGCAATGCGTTCATCCCAGTATGCGCTCGTCACGTCCTGCCAGCGGTGCCGCTCGTCATGGGCCGCATTGTTGACCAAAACACCGATGGTGCCGAAAGCCTCTGAAACACTGACAATGGCCGCTTGCAGCGCTTCAATGTCGGTCACATCGCACTGGTGGTAAGCGACCGTATGGCCTGCGTCGGTGAGTTCAGTCACCAAGGCCGTTGAAGGCTCGTCGGCAATATCCAAAAACCCCACCTTGCAGCTCTGCTCGCAAAACCGGCGCACCATGGCAGCCCCGATGCCGCTGCCCCCGCCGGAAATGAGAACAGTTTTGCCCTTCAGGCTTGGATAGGTGGCGATCGACGTTTTGGTGGTCATTTCGTGCCATACATGCGGTCGCCCGCATCGCCGAGACCGGGGACGATATAGCCCTGTTCGTTGAGATGGCTGTCCACGGCCGCTGTATAGATCGGCACATCCGGGTGGGCCTTTTGGAAGGCCTCAATGCCTTCCGGCGCGGCCAGCAGGCACAGGAAGCGCAAGTTTTTCGCGCCGCTGTCTTTCAATTTCTGCACCGCCAGCGAAGCGGAATTGGCTGTGGCCAGCATGGGGTCCACGGCCACCACCAGCCGATCCTCCAGATTTTCCGGGGCCTTGTAGTAATATTCCACCGCTTCCAGCGTCTCGTGATCGCGGTAGAGGCCCACATGGGCCACGCGGGCGGAGGGCACCAGATCCAGCATCCCCTCTAGCAGACCATTCCCGGCCCGCAGAATGGAGGCAAACACCATCTTTTTGCCCTCCAGCGTGGGGGCATCCATGGCCTCCATGGGGGTGTTGATGGTTTTGGTAGTCAGCGTTAGATCCCGCGTCACCTCATAGCAAAGCAGCAGCGAGATTTCCCGCAGCAATTGGCGAAAGGAGCGGGTGGACGTGTTCTCATCGCGCATAATGGAGAGCTTGTGCTGCACCAGCGGGTGGTCAACGACGGTCAAATTGGACATGGGGCATCCTCTTGTAAATTCGCCGCCAGCCTAAGGGGCAATGCCCGTCATGGGAATTACCAAGGCAATCAGACCGGTGGTTTTTCCAACCGTTTCAGCAATTTCCGTCTTGTGGCCTCGTCCACAAAGGCTGCTTCCAGCGCCGTGCGGGTGCATTCGGTGAGATCATGGGGTCTCATGCGCAAATATTCCGCCGCCATTTCATATTCGTGGGTCAGCGTGGTGTGGAAAAAGGGCGGATCGTCGGAATTTAACGTGACCGGGATGCCCGCGTCCAAAAACCGGGGCAAACGGTGTTCAGCCCAGCGTTTTGTCACCCCCAGTGCCACGTTGGAGCCGGGGCACATTTCCAAAACGACGCCGTCGCGGGCCAGTTGATGCATGAGCCCGGCATCTTCCACCGCCCGCACACCATGGCCGATGCGCGTGACCCCCAAATGATCCAGCACACCGCGTATGCTATCGGGACCCAAAAACTCCCCCGCATGGGCGGTGAGGCCAAGGCCCGCATCCGCGGCTAGCTCAAAGGCTTCGGTGAATTCCTCCACCTCAAAAGCCCGCTCGTCCCCCGCCATGCCGAAGCCCGTGACCAGTGGGTGCGGGTTTTCCACCACCAATTCGGCAACATTGATGGCCGTTTCCGGCCCCAAATGGCGCACGATGATGGGAATGAAGCGCCCCTCAATACCGGTCTCGCGCCTCGCATGGTCCAGGCCTTCCGCCACCGCCGCCACCATATCGACATAGGCAAGGCCCACTGTTTCGGCGTGGCTGGGGGAGAGGAAAACCTCGCCATAAAGGCAGTTTTGCGCCGCCAGCCCGCTAAACGTTTCATAGGCTAAAAGCGTGTAATCTTCCGCCGTGCGGAACACGCTGGCCGCCATATCATAGGCGTTTAGGAAAGACGTAAAGTCGTGCCACACATATTCGCCATCCTGAATGATGCGGGACACATCCACCCCATGGCGGCGGGCCAGACGCTCCACCAGGGCGGGCTTGGCCGCGCCTTCCAGATGGAGGTGGAGTTCCGCCTTCCACATCTACAGCATCGCCTTGCCGTGGGGGCCGACTTTCAGTCCCAAATGAGCGGCCACAGTCTCCCCAATGTCAGCAAATGTACCCCGCGTGCCCAGCGACCCGGTTTGCAGGCCCGGCCCGATGATGAGGGCAAAAACCTGCTCTCTGGTATGGTCCGTACCGTGCCAGGTGGGGTCATTGCCGTGGTCGGCCGTGAGCACCATCATGTCCCCGTCGCGCAATTTGGCCACCATTTCCGGCAGGCGACGGTCGAAATGTTCCAGACAGGCCGCATAGCCCGGCACGTCACGCCGGTGGCCATAGAGCTGGTCAAAATCCACGAAATTGGTGAAGACCAGATCGCCGTCCGCCGCATCATCCATGGCCTGTAGGGTGGCATCCACCATGGCATCATTGCCATTGGCCTTGCGAATATCTGTGACACCTTGATGGGCAAAAATATCGGCAATCTTGCCCACGGCGAAAACGGCGCGGTCGTCTTCCTCTGCCCGGTCCAACAGGGTTGGTTCCGGTGGGGGGACGGAATAATCCCGCCGATTGCCGGTTCGTTCAAAACTGTCCGCCGTCTTCCCCACGAAAGGCCGGGCGATGACGCGACCAATGTTCAGCGGGTCCACCAATTTACGGGTGACGGCGCATAAATCGTAAAGCCGATCCAGTCCGAAGAATTCCTCATGGGCCGCAATCTGCACCACACTGTCGGCAGACGTATAGACGATGGGCTTGCCGGAAGTGATGTGCTCAATGCCGTATTCGGCGATCACCTCCGTGCCGGAAGCGCGTTTATTGGCCAAAATGCCGGGGATTTCCCCTTCCCGCACCATGGCATCGGTGAGATCCTTTGGGAATGTGGGGATGGTTTGGGGAAACGTTCCCCATTCAAACCGCACCGGCACGCCGGCAATTTCCCAATGGCCGGAGGGTGTATCCTTGCCGGAAGAGACTTCCGCCAGCGCCGCGTAAGCTGCTTCCGCAGGCCCGTCAAACGCCATGCCCACGGGCTTTTCGCCCGTGGCCAATTGCGCTGCCAAGCCCAGCCCATAGCGCTCCAAATTCGGCAGGGCCAAAGGCCCACTGCGTAGCCCCGCCTTATCGCCCTGCCCTTGCGCGCAGGCCTCAGCGATGTGCCCCAGCGTATTGGATCCCTCATCGCCAAAACCCGCCGCATCGGGCGCGCCACCAATGCCCACGGAATCCAAAACGAACAAAAATGCACGGGCCATGGGCGGGTCTCCTGCGTCAACGGTACCGTCATAGCGCGCAATGGGGTGTTGTGAAAACAAGATAGTGCTCAAGCACGACCACCCTTCTCGGTGGGCGCTATGTCAGTTCAGTACTTCACACCCACCAGATAAAGTCCGTGGGCGGGCGCCACGGGGGCACAGGCTCTGCGGTCGCGCGCCTCCAGCGCAGCAACCAGATCGGCTTCCTTCCAACGCCCATCGCCCACCATGCGCAGGCACCCTGCGAGGGAGCGCACCTGATTGTGCAAATAGGAGCGGGCGGTGGTGGAGATTTCGATCACGTCCACGCCGTGGGTAGAGCGTATGGACACGTCCAGCGTGTCCAGTGTTTTGACGGGAGATTTGGCCTGACATTCCGTGGAGCGGAAGGTGGTGAAATCGTGTTCGCCCAAAAGCAGTTTGGCGGCCTTGTCCATGGCGGCCACGTCCAGCGGCACTTTCACGTTCCACGCCCGCCCTTTCTCTACGGTCAGCGGCGCGCGGCGGGCCAAGATGCGGTAAATATAGGCACGGCCCGTGGCGGAGAAACGGGCGTGGAAATCATCGCCCACCTCCTCACAATCCAGAATGGAGACTGGTTCGCCTCCCTGCCGCAAATGGGCGTTGAGGGCTTCCATGAGCCGAAACGGTTTCCAGGGACGGGTAAGGTCCGCATGGGCCACCTGGGCCAAGGCATGGACCCCCGCATCCGTGCGGCCCGCGCCTTGAACGATGGGGTCCGCTTCACCGATGAGGGTGAGGGCGTGCTCCAGCGCACCCTGCACCGAAGGCGCATCCGGCTGGCGCTGCCAGCCTTTGTAAGGCGCGCCATCATATTCTACGCAAAAGCGGTAACGTCTCACGCCAGCACCGTGCCAGCGGCAATGGCATTGCCACGCAAAAACTCGTCACGGCTTGCCCGCTTGCCGCCCGCCTTGAGCAATTCCACCGGGCGCAAGGCTGTGCCCTCGCCGCAGGCCACAGTGAGATCATCGTCCAGCACTGTGCCGGGGGGACCATCACCCTCTGCCACTTCCACCCGCAGCCATTTCACCCGCACCGGTTTGCCCCCCAGCACCATTTCGCACCATGCGCCCGGCATGGGGGAAAGGCCATGGATATGGCGCAGGAGTTGCGGTGCGGGCATGGTCCAGTCGATGCGCGTTTCCGCCTTATCGATTTTGGCGGCGTGCAGGATGCCGTCTTCACGTTGGGGCGTAAGAGGCAAATCACCGTTGGCCAGTTTGTCCATGGCCTCCACCATAGCCTCAGCGCAGAGTTGCGCGAGTGTATCGTGCAAATCTTTCAGCGTGGTGGTGTCATCGATGGGTGTGGTGCGGGTGAGGGCGATGGGGCCGGTATCCATGCCCACATCCATTTTCATCACCTGCACACCGGTCTCGGTATCCCCCGCCATAATGGCCCGCTGCATGGGGGCTGCCCCCCGCCAGCGGGGGAGCAGCGAGCCGTGGCCGTTATAGCAGCCGTGTTTGGGGGCTTCCAAAACAGTCTTGGGCAGAAGGAGGCCGTAGGCCACCACCACCGCCACATCAGCGGTGTGGGCCGCAAACGCTGTTTGCTCCGCTTCACCTTTCAAGCTTTTGGGGGTGAAAACCGGGATGCCCAACCGTTCCGCCGCCTGTTGCACGGGGGATGCCACCAGTTCCAGCCCCCGCCGCCCGGCGGGTCGGGGCGGTTGGCTGTAACAGGCCACGATGTGATGGCCCGCGCCTGCCAGCGCTTCCAGTGTGGGGACGGCAAAATCCGGTGTGCCCATAAACACGATACGCATGGGACTATCCTATGAACGTCGTGCCGTTCTGCTTGGCGATTTTTGTGAATTTGCGCACCACCATATCCCGCTTCAATTTGGAAATATAATCCACGAAAAGCACGCCGTTGAGGTGGTCATATTCGTGCTGAATGCAGGTGGAGAGCAAGCCGTCTGCCGCCATCTCCTGCTGATTACCATCGAGATCCATGTAACGGATCACGCAACTGGCGGGCCGTTCCACATCGGCATAGTAGTCCGGGATGGACAGGCAGCCCTCTTCGTAGACGGAACGTTCGTCCCCAAAGGACACGATCTCCGGGTTGATGAACACGATGGGGTTGCGTTCCTGCTCCGCCGTCTCGCCCCGCTGGGGCGTGCCATCCCCCTCCTCTTCGTCCTCCGCCCGCTTGGCGCAATCTACGGTGAAGATGCGCAGCGGCTCCCCCACCTGCACGGCGGCAAGGCCGATGCCGGGAGCATCATACATGGTTTCCAGCATGTCATCGACGAAGCCGCGCAATGCGGTATCCAACCGCTCCACGGGCTTTGACGTTTGGCGAAGAACAGGGTCTGGAATGTGAACGAGGGGTAGAATAGCCATGGGCGTGAGATAGGCGGCAAAGTCTTGGCGGTCAATCCAACAAGGTGGAACGTTCCCGTTTCATTCTCCCGCAAAACTGCGCTACGGTCACGGGATGGAATCGCTTGATCTCTCCCGCCCCTTCATCACGCTGGGCCAGACTGCGCTCACCCGCGCCGATGCCCTGTTAATTGCAGCCGCGTTGGTGGCACTCATCGTATTGGCCCTGTTGTTTGCGCTCTGGCGCGGCATGAAACGGCGGGGGCAGGAGGAAGCCTATCTGCGCGCCATCGCTGAAGAGCGGGCGCGGGATGCGGAGGCGCGCATGGCCGAACTGGTGGCCAGCCAAAACGAACTCTCCGGCCATCTGGCCGCCATGCAGCAAAATGTAACCAACCAGCAGGCCGCCTTCTCCAAACAATTGGACGAGCGGCTGGCGGCGGTGACGGGGCGCGTGTCCCAATCCCTCACGGAGACCACTAAATCCACCCATGAAAGCCTGTCCAAATTGCAGGAGCGGCTGGCGGTCATTGACGTGGCGCAGGGCAATATCCAATCGCTGGCGCAGGATGTCGTGGGCTTGCAGCAAATCCTCGCCAACAAACAAACGCGCGGGGCCTTCGGCCAAAGCCGCATGGAAACCATTGTGCAGGACGGCTTGCCGCTGGGGACGTTTACGTTCCAAGCCACGCTGTCCAACCGTTCGCGCCCCGACTGCACCATCACCATGCCCAATGATGCGCCGGTGCTGGTGATCGATGCCAAATTCCCGCTGGAAGCGTGGTCCCGCCTCAAGGATGCGGAAAACGAGGTGGAGGCCAAGGCAGCCGGGCAGGATTTTCGCCGCGATATGGATGTGCACATCAAGGCTATCGCGGACAAATACGTCATCCCCGGTGAGACCCAGGAACAGGCCTTTTTGTTCGTCCCGTCCGAATCCATCTTTGCCGAAATTCATGAGAATTTCGAAAGCATCGTCCAACGCGCCCACAAGGCCCGCGTGGTGATCGTATCGCCTTCACTGCTGCTGCTGTCCGTGCAGGTCATTCAGGCCATCTTGAAGGACGCCCGCATGCGCGAGCAGGCCCACCTCATTCAAGGTGAGATCAAAAGTTTCACCGAAGACCTGTCACGCCTGGACGACCGGGTCCGCAAATTGCAATCCCATTTCGCCACCACCGCCAAGGATGTGGACCAAATCCTCATCTCCACCGATAAACTCACCAGACGCGGCCACAAAATCGAAGCACTGGATTTCGGTGACCGTCCTGTGGAAGTGGCGAAAGAGGAAAAGGGAAAGCCATTCCTGCGGGCCATTGAGGGCGGAGATTGAGCCTCTTCTCGATGTTGAGATGGGCTTCACCTCCTCTTGGAGGGGAGGTGAGGATCGAAGTTGTTCTTGCTTTATCGAGACCACTTGATGGAACAGCCCATGGAAGGCGTTTGGTGGGCAGGTCCCGGCTTTCCCGCCGCCACGTCCAGCATGGCGTTCACCAATTCCGGGACGCGGTTATCCACGGGCCCTTTCATGCCCGCATCGTCCAGCCGCCCGCGATATTGCAGTCCGCCGGTTTTGTCGAAGCCGAAAAAGTCTGGGGTGCAGACGGCGCCATAGGCTTTGCCGACGGATTGGTCTTCATCCACCAAATAGGGGAAGGGAAAGCCGTATTTCTGGGCAAAAAGCTTCATGTTTGCGGGGCTGTCGGCGGGGTAATCGCGGTAGTCGTTGGACATGATGCCCACCACGCCAAGGCCCGCCCCTTGCAGCGTGGCCGCGTCCGTCGCCAGCCGCTCGGCGATGGCGATCACATAAGGACAGTGGTTGCAGATAAAGGCCACAAGCAGTCCGTTCTCGCCCATGGCATCGGTAAAACTCGTGATCTTGCCGTCCGGGTCCGCCAGCGAAAATGCGGGGGCCTGCCAACCGAAATCACAAATCGGGGTATCCAATAGCATGGGGCTTCTCCCTATACGTTGATGGTTTCAAACCGTTGGGCGATGCGTTCCACCAACCGTTCGGCCACGGTTTCCTTATCCGCTTCCGGCCACGTCTCTTCGCCGGCGGCGGTGACGAGGACAACGCTGTTGCGGTCGCCCCCGAAAATCTTGTTTTGCGGCGACACATCATTGGCCACAATCCAGTCACAGCCCTTGCGTTTGAGCTTGGCGCGGGCGTGGTCCACCAGATTTTCCGTCTCGGCGGCAAAGCCCACCACGAGGGCGGGGCGGTCTTTTTTGCGGCACGCCACACCCGCCAGAATGTCCGGGTTCTCGGTGAGGGTTAGGGACGGAATTTCGCCCGAGCCGTCTTTTTTGATCTTCTCATTTGCCTGCACATCCACCCGCCAATCGGCCACGGCGGCGACGAATATGGCAATATCGGTGGGCAGTGCTTTTTCCACCGCCTCCTGCATGTCACGGGCGGATACCACATCCACCACCGTCACATCTTTGGGGGTTGGGATGGCGACGGGGCCGGATACCAAAACCACGTCTGCCCCGGCGCGGGCGAGAGCGGCGGCGATGGCGTGGCCCTGCTTGCCGGAAGAGTGGTTGGAGATATAGCGTACGGGGTCGATCTCCTCCTGCGTGGGGCCGGAAGTAACCAGAGCCGTGCGGCCAGCCAGCGGTTTGGGTGTGTCGTCCAACAAATCTTCGGCGGCGGCCAGAATTTCCAGCGGCTCCGCCATGCGCCCCACACCCGCCTCACCACTTTCTGCCATTTCGCCCCCGTTGGGGCCAATGAAGTGGATACCGTCAGCGACCAGTTGATCCGCATTGCGCTTTGTGGCCGGGTTTTCCCACATGGCCGGGTTCATAGCGGGGGCCACCAGAACAGGAACGGTGGCAGCGAGCAAGACGGTGGAGGCCATGTCGTCGGCCAGACCGTGGGCCATTTTGGCCAACATGTCGGCGGTGGCGGGGCCCACGATGATGAGATCAGCCTCCCGCGCCAGCCGGATGTGGCCGATGTCCTGCTCCGCTTCCCGGTCCCAAATGTCGGTGAACACCCTCTCAGCGGACAATGCACCAACGCTCATGGGGGTCACAAATTCCTGCGCCGCTTTGCTCATGACGCAACGCACCCGCGCGCCCCGCTCCCGCAGACGGCGGATGAGATCGAGGGATTTATAGGCCGCGATGCCGCCTGTAATAATGAGCAGGATGGTGCGGTTTTGCAGGGTCTGGTGCACGGGAAACCCACAGCGAGGGAAAGTCAGCCGCCAATCTGCCACGCAATGGCGGCGGCTGAAAGGGCCAGCACCCACAGTGCCACCCGACCGGAGCGGGAATGGCGGGCTTCCGCCTTGCCGATGGCCTCAATGGTGGGCTTGTCCAGCCGCACGCCGTTTTCGGCCCAGCCATCGATTTCTGTGGAAAGCGATTTCAGCCGCTCTGCAAAGACAGGGGCCTGACGCGCCAACGAACCCACGGCCAGCAATCCATCACGCGCCTCGTCCAGCCGCCCGAGGGGGCCGATGAGGCGCGTGGCGTAGGGAATGACCACGGGTCCGGCGGAAGTCCAGATGTTAAAGTCCGGGTCCAATTTGCGGGCCACGCCCTCCACCACCACCATAGTCTTTTGCAGCATGATGAGCTGTGGCTGGGTTTTCATCTCAAACAGTTCGGTGATGTCGAACAGCAGGGTAAGCAAATTGCCGATGGAAATTTCACCCGCTGTCTTCCCGTAAATGGGCTCTCCCACCGCCCGCAGGGCCTGGGCGAACATGTCCACGTCCTTGTCGGCGGGCACATAGCCCGCCTCAATATGCACTTCCGCAATGCGACGGTAATCGCGGCGGATAAAGCCGTAGAGAATTTCGGCCAGATAGCGCCGTTCGGGTTTGGTGACGCGGCCCGCAATGCCCAAATCCACCGCCACAATGTCCCCATCGGGGGCGAGAAACAAATTGCCCGGGTGCATATCAGCGTGGAAAAATCCGTCCCGAATGGCGTGGCGCAGGAAGGACTGGTTCAGCGTGGCCGCCACTTTTTTCAGATCATGGCCGCTGGCGGCCAGCGCAGCACTGTTGTTCATCTTAATGCCATCCACCCATTCCATGGTGATGCAGTCCCGGCCGGAGCGGGGCCAGTCGATGGCGGGTACGCGAAACCCTTCATCATCCTTCACGTTCTCTGCCATTTCCGAAAAGGCTGCCGCTTCCAGCCGCAATTCCATTTCCAGCCGGGCGGATTCGGCCAGAATATCCACGCTTTGCACCAGCATCAGGCGGCGTATGGGCGGGAACAGGCGGTTGAGCAGGCGAGCCGCGAAATAGAAGGTCTGCAAATCCCACGCAAACCGTTCGCGCACGCCGGGGCGGATGATTTTGATGGCCACATCCCGCTCACCTGTTTCATCGCGCACCCGGCCCTTGTGAACCTGCGCGATGGAGGCGGCTGCGATGGGCTGGCCGAAATCCACAAAAAGGTCATCCACCTTGCCGTCCAGCGTGGCCTCCACCATCCGTTTGGCTTCTTCCACGGGGAAGGGCTCCATGCGGTCTTGCAGCAGTTCCAGATCATGGGCGATGGAATCGCCGACAATATCGGGGCGCGTGGCCAGAAACTGCCCCAGTTTCACCCAGCTTGGCCCGAGGCGCGCCAGTGCCGCGCTCAAAATTTTGGATTGGGGCGCATCCACCGCCCGCCGCCTCCGCACCAGCTTGGCCACCATTTTGGCCAGCACCATGGGGGGTGGTGCGCCTTGGTCGGGCAGAGCTGTGATGACTCCCTCGCGCATCAGCACCCAAACGGCGCGCAGCAGCGAAAAGGAGGCGCGAAAATTAGTCAGCCATGACATGAAGGCGTGCGTTTCCTACAATTTCCAACCGCTGTGCAAAGCGGTGATGCCACCGGTCATGTTGCGATAGCTCACGCGTTCAAACCCGGCTTCGCTAATCAACGCAGCAAAAGCCCGCTGGTTCGGAAATTTGCGGATGCTTTCCACCAGATATTGATAGGGCTGTGCATCGCCCGTGACCACCCGGCCAATGGGTGGGATGGCGCCGAAGGACCACAGATCGTAAAATCGATCCAGCACCGGCACATCCACCTCAGAAAATTCCAGACAGAGGAACTGACCCCCCGGCTTGAGCACGCGGTAGGCCTCAGCCAACGCAAAATCCATGCGCGGTACGTTGCGAATGCCAAGGGCCACGGTGTAGGCGTCGAACGTATTGTCCTCAAAGGGCAAGTCTTCCGCATTGGCTTCCACAAAGTCCACGTGGCCAGCCAAACCCTTTTTGACGGCCCTGTCCCGCCCCACGTCCAGCATGGAACCGTTGATGTCCAGCACCGTGACCTTGGCATTGCGCTTGGAGGCTTCCACCAGGCGGAAAGCAATATCACCCGTGCCGCCTGCCACGTCCAAAGAATGCCAATGGCCGCGCTTTGAGGGGGCCGCTTTGGCCACCATGGCATCCTTCCACAGCCGATGGATGCCCACGGACATAAAGTCGTTCATCAAATCATATTTGCGGGCCACCGAGTGGAACACATCATCCACTTTGTCTTGTTTTTCGCCATCACCCACAGGGGTGAAGCCGAAAGCGGTGTTCATCTCTTGGGCAGCCGATGTGCGGGATCTATTTCGGGGGGTGGAAGCCATGGGAATATCCAAGGGTCAATCTTTCCACCCATATAGGCCAGCGCCACCCGAAGCGCCATGCGGCGATTGAGGGGAGAGGTAAGCGATCACAAAAAAGAAAAGGCCCGCGTGAGGCGGGCCAAGTTTTGCAACGCAATGAGCCTGATGATGGGGCAAAAAGGGGAGGAAAGCCCGATCTTGAACCCTTTGCTTGCGAAAGAGACACCCTGCCCAGGGGCATAAAGCAGGGTGTCTGTGAGGACCGTTGTCATCTGACGTCCCGTCCTCAGATACACAATTGCACAGGGTGCGTGACGGGGATGTGACGGAATGCACACTTCGGCAAAAACCGACTATTTGGTGCGAAACGAGGCCGTCTTGTATGCAGCCCCTTGCCAGCGTTGCGCCTCAGGGTTGATACCCCAAGTATGAAAGACGCCTTCATCATCGCCATTGACGGACCGGCTGCCTCTGGAAAGGGCACGCTCGCCCGCCGCCTGTCTCTCCATTATGGCCTGCCCCATCTGGACACGGGCCTGACTTACCGCGCCGTGGCCCATGCGCTTTTGCACAAGGACCAGCCGCTCACCGATGAAGATGTGGCCGTTGAGGCCGCACTTGCCCTTGATCTTGGCGCTTTGGACCGGGACGTGCTGGCCACCCATGCCATCGGGGAGGCAGCCTCCAAAGTGGCGGTCATGAGCCGGGTGCGGCAAGCGCTGGTGGACCAACAGCGCGCCTTTGCCCAAAGGGGCGCGGTGCTGGACGGGCGGGACATTGGCACTGTTGTGTGCCCCCACGCACCCGCCAAACTCTACGTCACCGCCTCCCCCAATGAGCGCGCACGGCGCCGCTGGAATGAAATTCAACAGCAAGGAAATCTAACGGGCGATGCCGCAGCGTTTGAAACCATTCTGGCAGACATTAAGAAGCGCGATGAGCGCGATATGGGCCGCGCTGATAGCCCGCTGAAACCCGCCGATGATGCGCATTTGCTGGACACAAGCGCCATGAGCATTGATGAGGCTTTTGAAGAGGCTTGTCGGATCGTCAATCAAGTCCGTCCTTAACCCGCATTCAGGCCCGTTTTCAGGCTCGTCTTTCGATCCGTTGCCCTTGCCATGTGGGCTTATCAAGCCTATACCGCGCCCACTCTGGTCAAGCGCCGGAGCCTAACCCGCTTGTTCGATGCCTTTGCGCCATCATTAGGAACGTTGGTCACCCAACATCCTGCACCGATACAGGCTTTTTAACACAAACCCGGCGCACACCGTCCCCACACAGTCTTGCTGAAATACGTGAACCGCAATCCTGTGTGCCGACGGCATTTGGAGCAAACATTGTCTGATATGAACCCAACTATGGAGGACTTCGCAGCCCTCCTCGACCAGTCCCTTGCCGCCAATTCCATCCAGGAAGGCACCGTGGTGAAGGGCATTGTGACGGCCATCGAAAAAGATATGGCCATCATCGACGCCGGCCTGAAAGTGGAAGGCCGCGTTGCGCTGAAAGAATTTGGCGAAGCGGCCAAAAATGGTGGCCTGTCCGTCGGCGACGAAGTGGAGGTCTATCTGGACCGCGTCGAAAATGCCATGGGCGAAGCCGTCCTGTCCCGCGATAAGGCCCGCCGTGAAGAAAGCTGGATTAAGCTGGAAAAGAAATTCGAAGCCGAAGAGAAGGTGGAAGGTCAAATCTTCAACCAGGTCAAAGGCGGCTTTACCGTGGATCTGGATGGCGCCACCGCCTTCCTGCCCCGCTCGCAAGTGGATATCCGTCCCATCAAGGACGTGACGCCGCTGATGAACACGCCCCAGCCCTTCCAGATCCTCAAAATGGATCGTCGCCGTGGCAATATCGTGGTTTCCCGCCGCACGGTCCTGGAAGAGAGCCGCGCTGAGCAGCGCTCTGAAATCGTCCAGAACCTGGAAGAAGGTCAAGTGGTCGAAGGTGTGGTCAAAAACATCACCGATTACGGTGCGTTTGTGGACCTGGGCGGTATCGACGGCCTGTTGCACGTCACCGACATGGCATGGCGCCGGGTCAACCACCCCACGGAAGTGCTGTCCATCGGCCAGACCGTGAAGGTGCAGATCATTCGCGTGAACCAGGAAACCCACCGCATCTCGCTGGGCATGAAGCAGCTGGAATCCGATCCATGGGATTCCATCGCTGTCAAATATCCTGAGCGCACGAAAGTCACCGGTCGCATCACCAACATCACCGATTACGGTGCGTTTGTAGAGCTGGAGCCCGGCATTGAGGGTCTTATCCACGTCTCTGAAATGTCTTGGACGAAGAAGAACGTGCACCCTGGCAAAATCGTCGCCACCTCCCAAGAGGTGGAAGTGGTTGTGCTGGAAGTGGACCCCGGCAAGCGCCGCATTTCGCTGGGCCTGAAGCAGAACCTGTCCAACCCATGGGATACGTTTGCAGACCGCTTCCCCACCGGCACGGTTGTGGAAGGCGAAGTGAAGAACAAGACCGAATTCGGTCTCTTCATCGGCCTCGACGGCGATGTGGACGGCATGGTGCACCTGTCCGATCTGGACTGGAACCTGTCGGGCGAAGAAGCCATCGAAAACTTCAACAAGGGCGACGTGGTTAAAGCCGTGGTGCTGGATGTTGATGTGGACAAGGAGCGCATCTCGCTCGGCATCAAGCAGATGGACGGTGCCGATCCTATGGACGGTGGCGAAGGGGGCGAAATTCGCCGCAACTCCGTTGTCACGGCAGAAGTGCTGAAAGTGACCGATGGTGGTCTGGAAGTGAAGATTGTCGATACGGACATCGAAGCCTTCATCCGCCGTGGCGACCTTTCCCGCGACCGCGACGAGCAGCGCCCCGAGCGTTTCTCCATGGGTCAGACCATCGATGCCCGTGTGACCGTGTTCGACAAGAAAAACCGCAAGGTGAACCTGTCCATCAAGGCACTGGAAATCGCTGAGGAGAAAGAAGCCGTGAAACAGTTCGGTTCGTCCGACAGCGGTGCATCCCTCGGTGACATCCTTGGCGCAGCCCTGAAAGGGCGTGATGAAGACTAAAACCGTCCCACGGTTTTAGTCTCTCCCATCGCGTGAGGTCGAAAAGCAAACGGGCCCGGTGCAAATCTGCACCGGGCCCGTTTGCGTTGAACGGCACTCTGAAAACGTGGACTACCCGTCCACAGCCTCCCCCGGATAAACGCCCCAAAGCGCTTCCTGCTTAAGGTAAAAGCGGTAGTTTCTCACTTCCACCGCGCACCAGCGGTCTGCGCATTCATCGATATCCACAATCAAACCCGCCTGGGGGCGGGCGATGGTGGCGGCATCTGAACGGGCAGACTTTTTGCCGTCGAAGAATGTCTTGCGGATGGGCTGGCCGAATTTCACCTGGACTTTCTCCCACGGGGCCACCACGGCGGTGCGGCGACTGGAGAGAAGGGAATGGAGCACCCAGCCGGTGGAGCCATCCGCATCGCGAATGCGCCGCCACTGGTCAAATTCTTGAATCACCTCCACCGGCAGGCCCCGGCGGCGATATTGCCAGCGTACGCCATATTTGCGGCCCGGACCCACACGCATGTTCACCACTTTGGCTTTCAATGAAACGAAGCGGGGCAGGGGCAGGCCGGTCTCTTTGCCAATCTTCTGTGCGGCCCCCACGCTGTCGCCCAAACTTGCGGTTTTAATGGTGTCGCTGGCAGAAGCCTCATGGTGAAGCGCAAGGCCCACCGTCAGCGCGCCCACAAAGGCCGTTATTTTTGCAAAGCGGCGCAGGGGGGCAGGATTTGCCCTCATGGCTACAAAAAGGCCTGTGCGGCCGGCGGATTTTTCCAATGTCACGCGATCGTCCCCAAAGCGTTTGTCATCGTTCCTGCACCCGCTGCCATGGGGACAGCCACGTCCCATGAAGGGATACGGCCAGCCTGTCCGCCCATTGCGTAAACGGGTGCGTCTGCTAGAAATCCGAACCGACACCCATGGGCGTCCCTGTGAAACGTCATCGGGCCGGTTACGGTGAATGAACCGTAGCCTGACGCGGTTAAACGGGGTTCAAGAGACGTGGTTAATGGCTGGTAAATCGGCTTTGAGCGAGGGATTACCCTGCGCGTATTGAGGGATGGAAAACGTGAGTGGCAAGAGACCCCAAGTTGTGGTGACGCGCAAACTGCCCGAAGGGGTGGAAACGCGCATGCGAGAACTGTTTGAGACCCAGCTGAACCTTTCCGACACCCCCATGAGCGAAGAGGAATTGGCGGCCGCCGTAAAGACAGCGGACGTCTTGGTGCCCACCGTCAGCGATGCTGTCCATGCCGGGGTCATCGAACAGGCGGGGGATAATCTCAAACTCATCGCCAATTTTGGTAACGGCACCGACAATATTGACGTCAAAGCTGCCCAGGCCCGGGGTATTACCGTCACCAACACGCCTCGGGTTCTCACCGAGGATACGGCGGATATGATTATGGCCATGATCCTGGCCGTGCCCCGCCGTTTGATGCAGGGCGCACAGGTTATGGCCACGACGGAGGGCTGGCCGGGCTGGTCCCCCACATGGATGCTGGGTCGGCGGGTTTACGGCAAGCGGCTGGGGATTGTTGGCATGGGCCGCATCGGCTCCGCCGTGGCGCA
The DNA here is from genome assembly GCA_039198355.1 of Pseudomonadota bacterium. GTDB lineage: Bacteria > Pseudomonadota > Alphaproteobacteria > Rhizobiales > Rhizobiaceae > Pseudahrensia. The sequence goes on along the minus strand of JBCCTO010000010.1, from coordinate 66,490 downwards.
CCGGGCCAAAGCCTTCGGCCTCGCCATCCATTACCATAACCGCCAGCGGGCCCACCCGGATATAGAGGGTAAATTGGAGGCGACCTATTGGGACGATCTTGACCAAATGCTGGCTCGCGTAGACATTGTTTCTTTCAACTGTCCGTTCACCCCCGCCACCCACCATCTGCTCAACGCCGAACGTCTCAAACTCATGCGGCGGGAGGCCTATGTGGTCAACGCTGCGCGGGGCGAAATCATTGATGAAGCAGCGCTCATTGAGGCGATGGAGAGCGAAACCATTTCAGGCGCGGCCCTGGATGTGTTTGAAAACGAACCGGCTGTTTCCTCCCGCATGCGGGCCTTAACCGAAAGCGGCAAACTGGTCATGCTACCCCATATGGGCTCCGCCACCGTAGAGGGCCGCAATGAGATGGGCGAGCGGGTGATTTTGAACATCCGCACGTTGTTTGACGGTCACAGACCCCCCGACCGGGTCTTGCCCTCGCGGGATTAGGTGCGGAACTGAGCAACTTGCTCCCCGCCTCCCACCGGAGGGAGGCCCAAGAGCCGAAGGCGATTGGGGTGGGGGGGAGCGTAGCTTATGTTAAGTCTCGAAAGCGAAGTCTGACATCCAGCCGCCCACCCGAAACTGCAAGCAGTTTCGACCTCCCCTCGAAGGGGGAGGTTAAGCTGTTTTCAGCATCGAGTTTTTATCCAAACGCTTAAGAAGGCCTAATAAACCGCCACCACGCGACCACGGATTTTGCCGTCGATGATGTCGTGACCGGCTTGGATCAAGTCATCGAAGCCGATCTCGCTGGTGAGGCTGTCCAGCTTTTCCATGTCCAGATCAGCAGCAAGGCGGGACCAGGCTTCTTCCCGCACGGCGCGGGGGGCCATGACGCTGTCAATGCCCAACAGGCTCACCCCGCGCAGGATGAAGGGCATGACGGAGGAGGGCAGATCGAAGCCTTGCGCCAGACCGCAGGCGGCAACCGCACCACCGTATTTCGTTTGCGCCAAGACGTTGGCCAATGTGTGGGAGCCAACAGCATCCACGCCCCCGGCCCAGCGTTCCTTGCCCAACGGGCGGCCCGCTTCGGAAAGCTCCGCCCGGTCGATAATTTCGGTGGCACCCAGTGATTTCAGAAAATCCGCCTCATCCATGCGGCCCGTGGAGGCGATCACCTCATACCCCAATTTGGAGAGCAGCGAGATGGCAACGGAGCCAACACCACCATTGGCCCCGGTCACAACCACAGGGCCACGGTCCGGCGTGATGGCGTGGTTTTCCAGTGCCATGACGCAGAGCATGGCCGTATAGCCTGCCGTGCCGATGGACATGGCCTGTTTGGCGGAAACGCCAGTGGGGCGCTTAATCAGCCAATCACCCTTCACCCGTGCTTTTTCCGCGTAAGCCCCCCAATGGGTCTCACCCACGCCATAGCCGTTGAGGATCACTTCGTCTCCGGCGGCAAAGTCGTGGTGTTCGGAAGCGATCACCGTGCCCGCAAAATCGATGCCCGGCACCATGGGCCAGTGGCGCACCACGGGGGATTTGCCGGTGATAGCCAGCCCATCCTTGTAGTTCACGGTGGTGGCCTCCACCTTCACCGTCACATCCCCTTCCATGAGGTCAGTTTCGTTGAGCGTGGTCATCTCCACGGATTGTTTTTTGTCTTCATCGCGGGAAATGAGGATGGCTTTAAAGTCGGACATGGAAGCTCCTGAGAGAATTTAAGAAGAGGGTTCGCCACCCTTATTGTTGTCAGGGGGACGGGCGGCTGAAATGCTGGAGACCACCTCATCCACAATGATGCAGAGGGCCCCCACGGTTATGAAACTGTCGGCCACATTAAAGACCGCGAAAGCCCATGTTTGCGTGTGAACGAGAAAGAAATCAATCACATGGCCCTGGGTAACGCGATCAATAAGATTGCCCAAAGCGCCGGAAATCACCAGCGCATAGCCCAGTGAGGCCAGCTGCTTGTGGCCGGGAACCCCCCGCCACAGGTAAATCATAAAACCGATAATCACCACGGTGATGAGCGAAAGCCCCGGCGGGCCCAGCCAATCCAGCATGGAAAAGGCGATGCCCGTGTTGTGGGTGCGGTAGAGGGAGAAAAACGGGATGACGGGCACCACCTGGTGAAAGGGCAAAGCCGCTTCCACCCAATGTTTGGAAAGCTGGTCGATGGCCACCAGCACAACCACAAGGATAATGAGGATCTTCTTCAAGCTGGGGCTTCCGGCGATTGGAGCGCGTGGCGACGGGCTTCAAAAAGCATGATACCGGTGGCCACCGCAAGGTTGAGACTGTCGGCTTTCCCCGCCATGGCGATGAGCGCGAGCTGGTCACAGGTGGCGGCCAAATCATCCGTCAGCCCCTGCTGTTCATTGCCCATCAGCAATATGTGTGGCTTGGCCTTATAGTCGATGCTGCGATGGTCCACCGCCCCTTTCAAATGGGTGCCGATGACCGCGCCACCCTGCAAACGCCAGTGGTTGGTCAGATCGTAAAAGGCACTTTCCGCCATGGAAATCAGCGGCACATGGAAAAGCGACCCCATGGTGGCCCGCACCGCTTCCACCGCAAACGGGTCGGTTGTGTCTCCCACCAAAATGATGCCGGAAGCGCCAAGGGCATCGACGGTGCGAATGATGGTGCCCAGATTGCCGGGATCCCGCACCCGATCCAGTGCCACCCAGGACACGTTCGTTTCCGCCTTAAGGGCGGAGACATCTGCCATGCGCGGCTCCAGCACCGCCACAACGGCCTGCGCATTGTCCCGCCTCGTGATGGCGGTGAGCAATTTGTTATTGGTCATGAGCACATCGCCGCCCCGTGCGCGCACGGTGGTGGCCAACTGGGTAACGCGCTCCTTAAGCCGCGCATCCTTCAGCAGACACTTGGCGTGGAGCAGGGTGCGCACCGTCCAACCCGCCTCCAGCGCGTCCTGCACCAGTTTCATACCCTCGGCCAGAAACGCCCCTTCCGCCTCCCGGTTCTTTTTCAGCCACAGGCCCTTGATGGATTTGATGCGTGGGTTGGAGGGGGAGGTGATTTCTTCCACCCTTCCCGGACGCAGTGCAACACTCATGCCTCATCCTCCAAACAGGGCTCCAATTCATCCCCCAATACGCTGGGGCCCAGATGGCGACTGAACATGGAGGTGGATAGGGACACGCCACCGTTTTCCTGCTCCAAGACCAGCTCACCGGACTCCAAGCGTCCGCTTCGCCCCGAAAGCACCTCTTGCATGAGTTCATGCAATGCAAAGTGAGAAGCGCGGATGGCATAGGCGGTGAGTACCGTCATCAGGTGCCGGTCCGATTGCAGGGCTGCCACCGCGTCCAGCAGCGTGGGCAGATCATCGAACAGTTGCCAAACTTCCCCCTTGGGGCCGCGGCCATAGGCGGGCGGGTCCAACAGGATGATGTCGTAGGTGTTGCCTCGCCGCCCCTCGCGCTGGACGAATTTCAGCGCATCATCGCAAATCCAACGGATGGGCGCATCGTCCAGCCCGGCGCGGGTTTGATTTTCTCGCGCCCAGCCGATGGCTTTTTTGGAGGCGTCCACATGGGTCACCTCTGCTCCGGCCCGGCCCGCCACCAATGAGGCAAGGCCGGTATAGCCAAACAGGTTCAACATGCGCGGAGGGCGGCCCAAATTTGCCCCTTTGATGGCCTGCGCCATGGCGCGCCAATGGGTAGCCTGTTCGGGAAAAACGCCCGTATGGCGAAAAGAGGTGAACCGCCCCCAATAACCCATGCCGTCAAAACTGAGCGGGAAAGTTTCATCCATGGCCCCGTGTGGGAAACGCCAGCGCCCTGCGCCTTCCTCATCCGTATCACCGATGAAAACCGCGTGGGCCTTCTCCCATGCATCTGCCCCAAGAGACGGCAACCAGATGGCCTGCCCTTCCGGCCGGCGAATGATGGTGGTGCCGTAACGTTCCAATTTCTCACCGCGCCCAGAATCCAAAAGCGCATAATCGCGATCCGGTTGAGCGCGCAAAACAACCCCTGTTCGTTCCGGCAACCGCGCCCCTACCGGTTTTTGCCGCATTGGCCGATCCATGGGCTCCACAGGAGCCAATTTGGCCAAAGAAGCGGGTTTCGCCGCCCCCTTGGACTTATTTACATGGGAGACCGGGGCGGAACGGCCCCTTTTTCGGTCGCTTTTGTATCGGGGCTTTGCCATGCTTTGCCTTAAACCAGATTGTGCGCCCCAACAAAGCAGAAATGGGGGACCGGTCATCAAAGGAGGGTTTCACCCATGGAAATGAATGGCAGCCATACCATCCCCGCCGATCGCCAAACCGTTTGGGCGGCCCTGAATGACCCGGATGTTTTGCGCGCGTGCATTCCCGGCTGCAAGGAACTGGAAATGCAGTCCCCCACGGATATGACCGCCACGGTGGTCACCAAAATCGGGCCGGTGAAAGCCACGTTCAAGGGTGCTGTGAAACTTGAAAACCTCAACCCGCCAGAAAGCTACACCATTGCTGGCGAAGGCAAGGGCGGCATTGCGGGCTTCGCCAAGGGCGGTGCCGATGTGACGCTGGGCGAGACGGAGGAAGGCACCGTGTTGGCCTATACGGTGGATGCCAAAGTGGGGGGCAAGATTGCCCAATTGGGCTCCCGTCTCATCGATTCCACCGCCAAGAAACTGGCGGAGGAGTTTTTCACCAATTTCTCCAATCATGTCAGCGGTGCAAAAACTGAGCCTGCGACCGCCTAAGCCCTTGCTGCAAATGCCCGGCACGGTCACTGTGGCGAGGCACCGTAATTGGGAAAGACAAACATGGCTGAAACAACCTATCGCGAAAACGCCTGGACCTGCTTTTTTGTGGGCGTTGCCATTTGTGCCGTCCTCTACGCCATCGGCCATTTCGTCATCGGCAGCTAGGGCCTCCCACACCCAATCAAAAACACAAGAGCATCATAAATCGCGTTTGAGATCAGCATTTTGCTGATCGAAAGACAGCGAATTGTGATTCAGTTTGGGTGCGGCATGCTCTAACGGTAAGGGAGCCGTAAAAGACAAAGGCACAGCGCATCCAAGCTCAAACAAAAATGACTGCCTTTCAAACAGCACGATGCTGCTTTGGAACGCATTTTTGATCCATCACTGTTTCGAGCAGGATGCCCGATGCTTCAGCTTAACCACCCTTGGGCTGCCATGCCGCTCAACGCGTCTGGGCGGGCAATCAGAAGCCCGCCTGGCACTTTTTTTATGATCCCCGCCCGCTCCAGTTCTTTCATTTCGCGCGAAACGATCTCGCGGCGGCTGGCGATCCGGTCGGCAATGTCCACCTGACGGGGCCTTGGCATGATAAGGCGCCTGTCATCCCCTTCATCATCCCGCGACATGCGCAACAGTTCGGCATAAAGCCGGTGTTTGGCCTTCAGGAAGGTAAATTCTGACAGCCGGTTGGACAAAAGCCGCACGATCTTGGCCATATGCTCCATCACACCCCAGCACACCTCGGGGTGCTCGTGGCACATTTGTTTGAAGACAGCGTGGGGCATTGTCCACAGGACCACATCGGTTTGGGCAGAGACGCAGGCGGAGCGGATGTTGCCGTCGATGGCCGCCAACTCGCCAAAAAATTGGCCCGGGCCGAAATCGTTAAAGATGACTTCCCGACCCTCCGCCATGCGGGCGACAAAGCGCACATGGCCCCGCGTGATAAACCGGACACCGCGGGAAACCTCCTCTTGATTTAAGATCATTTGCCCACGGCAAAAAGTGCGGCGGGCGCACTGCTGCTCATAGCGCGTTAGCGTGGCCGCATCCATCTGCGCAAAAAGTGCCAGCGTTTTCAAGCCAGACATGGCTTCCCCTGCATTCCCTTGCGCACCCCATAGCGCGTCAAGGCAGGCGGTTCACATCCCCCGATCGTGGCCGCATGCAATTTATCGCACTGATTGTGAGCCCATGCCAAGGCAAATTGGCGTGAAGAATGGGTCCAGCTTACGGGCTTTACGCGGGTGGCCCTGTCCGGTGCGGGTCTTTGGCCACCAGTTCCACCGTGTTGCTTTCTGGATCGCGGGTGAAGACGCCGCGCCAGCCAATCCAGTCAAAGGTCTGCACATTGTAATTGAGGCCCAGACTGTCATACCAAGCCATAACCGCATCCTGCTCTTCATAAGGCAGGGTGAGCACCAAGTGGTGGAGGGAAGAGCGCGGACCGGTAAAGGGCTTTTCCTCGGCCACATCGTGTATGTCGGTCCGGCCAGCCGTTTTGTGGAACAGGGCCAGCACGGTGGTGTGGCCGCCTACGCCTTCGGCAATGCGCAAAAAGGTAATGTCGGCCTCAGGCCCGCCCGCCAATATGTCCAGACCGATAACCCGGTGGTAAAAATCCACCATGGGGGCCATAGCATCGCAGCGAATGGCCACTTCACCCAACCCGCGCACCTGAAAATTCTGCTCGCTCATGGCACCCAGCGTAGGCGTGGCGTGCCAACAGGTCCACGGTGCGGCCCAAAAAAAAGCGGAGGCCGAAGCCCCCGCTTTACGAAGATAGCGTGGTTGGTTGGTTTAGCAGGAAGCCGTGTAGACGCGTCCATTGCGATCGCGGTAGCGGCACAGGCCCGGCTCGGACGCACGACCGATGAGAGCGCCTGCCACACCGCCGGCAGCGGCACCCACCGCAGCCCCGCGCACATTACCCGTGGTGGCCCCGCCAATGATGGCCCCGGCGGCAGCCCCGGTTGCCGCGCCCCGCTCGGTGGCGGTGCAGGCGGTGAGGGCAAAAAGTGCTACGATCGCCAAGATGATATTACGCATGAAGAAGAATCCTGTTTGTGGCTGTTCGATAGCTTTGAAACGTGCCCAGTTCTCACATCGTTCCATATAAACAGCACAGGCCATTTTAGGATGAGTGCAGATTACAGGGCAGGCACAAGCCCGCCCAACCCAGGATTTCAACTTTGCGCGCCGGCGGCTCAGCGGCGGCGGCGGCGCTCGCTGGGGGGCTGAAACGCCACTTTATTGTGGAAGGCGCAATAGGGCTTGTCGTCTTCCGTGGAATGCCCACAGAAGGAAAAGCCCGGCATGGTGGGGTCACCCGTGGGCCATTTGCAGGTGTTTTCCGTCAATTGCATCAGGGTCAATTTGCGGGAGATAGGCTCTGCATTGTCATTGGCGGGTTTCGTTTCGACAAGCGTTTCCTCGTCCACGCGCTCTTTTACATCCACATCATCCAAACCAGGGCTGGCTTTTGAGGTCAGCGGCTCGGCGTCAGCGGGTTTGGCGCGGGGCGTGGCGGGTTTGGGAGCGGCGGGCTTGGTGGCGGCCTTGGCTGTTGTTGCTTTCTTGCGGTTGCCGCCTTTACCAGCCGGTTTGTCACGGCCGGAGAGGCCCAGACGGTGCACTTTGCCGATCACCGCATTGCGGGTCACTTCCCCCAAATCAGCGGCGATTTGGCTGGCGCTTAACCCCTCCGCCCACAATTTGGCCAGGCGGGCAACGCGTTCTTCGGTCCAGGTAGCCATGGAATTTCCTTCATCTCATTCGTGCCGCAATCGAGACAGAAAGCAGAGCGCACAAGCCCGCAAACTGTGTAGCACAGCTTCAAAAACCGCTGAAATGACAGGGTTGGTTGAGGGATTTAAGCGCCCGGACCTTCCGCCCGACGATGTTGAAGGCAAGCTACAATGGCCGTTGACTCCCGTGCAAGCCGCCCCCCAGCAAGACGAATCATTTTTTCAATTTGTCCCCAGACAAAAGAATCTGCTGCCTATTGACGGGGTGAAACCGGGTCCGTCGCGCCAAATTCATCTTTTATTAAGGGGTAAAGAGGCTTGCGCAAATGTCGCACCCAGCCCATCAAAACCCCATGTCTATGTGGATACCCATCACCTTGGCCGCAGCCTTCGCGCAAAACCTGCGCTCGGCCCTGCAAAAGCACTTGAAAGGTGTGATGGGCACAACCGGCGCCACTTTTGTGCGCTTTGGTTTCGGCTTGCCTTTCGCGCTCCTTTATCTCGCCTTGGTGTTTTCGCTCACCGGTGAACCCCTTCCTGATCTCGCCCCGCGCTTTTGGCCCTGGTTGGTCTTGGGGGCGCTTTCGCAGATTTTGGCCACTTTCATGCTGGTCTACCTGTTCTCCTTTCGCAATTTTGTGGTGGGCACAGCGTATTCTCGAACGGGGGCCATTCAGACCGCCATTGTGGCCACGGTTTTGACCGGTGCCAGTTTTAACCCCATGGCCATTGTGGCCATTTTGGTTTCTGTCACCGGTGTCATGTGCATCTCGGTGGCCCGAACGGCCTTTTCACCGGCGGCGCTCATAACATCCCTGGCGAGCCCTGCGGCCTTGATTGGCATATTTTCCGGCACGGCCTTTGCGTTTTCTGCCGTGGGCTACCGCCAGGCCACCCTTGCCGTCATGGCGGACAGTTTTTTTCTGCAAGCGGCTATGGCCCTCGTCATCGGCATCACGTTCCAAACCCTTGTGATGCTGGTTTGGATGGTCTGGCGGGATCGGGCCGAACTGGCCAAGGTGGTGCGGGCTTGGAAACCTGCGCTGCCTGCCGGTTTAGCGGGCGCGACGGCTTCTTTTGGATGGTTTGCCGCTTTCACCCTGCAAGAGGCAGCCATCGTCAAGACGCTGGCCCAGGTGGAAATTCTGTTTACCTTTGCGGCCAGTTATTTCTGGTTTGGGGAACGCTTGAACGGCAAGGAATATGCCGGATGCGGGCTGATTATCGCAGGCATTATCATTTTGCTGACGGCTGGTTTATAGCCGTGTGATTGACACGGCGATTTTCCCTTCTACGGTCGCCTTTTCGCCCTTTAAAAACCAAACGCCCATCAGGAGGCTATCATGTCGGCGCAACCCCAATCGCAACTCTTCTCGGCATTCGCGCGTGTTCCCGTGCATTTCGAGCGAGGCGAGGGCACCCGACTGTTCACCAATGAAGGGAAAGAATATCTGGATTTTGCCGCCGGGATCGCGGTGAACTCTCTGGGCCATTGCCACCCCCATTTGGTAGAAGCCTTGCAAAAGCAGGCGCAGACCATGTGGCACGTCTCCAACCTTTATGAGTCCCCCCAGCAGGAAAGTCTTGCCGCCCGCCTGTGTGAGCATTCCTTTGCCGAGCGGGTGTTCTTCACCAATTCCGGCTCGGAAAGCATGGAATGTGCTTTCAAGACGGCCCGGCGCTACCACCACGATAATGGCGCGCCCGAGCGGGTGGACATCATCACCTTTGAGGGTGCCTTCCACGGGCGCACGCTGGCGGCCATCACCGCCGGGGGGAATGAAAAATATATGATGGGCTTTGGCCCCGCCACGCCCGGTTTTGTCCAAGTGCCCTTCGGCGACCATGAGGCGCTGAAGGCCGCAATTACGGAAACCACAGCCGCCATTCTCATCGAACCCGTGCAGGGGGAGGGTGGCATTCGCCCCGTGCCCCACCAGTGCCTGCGCGGCCTGCGGGAGCTTTGTGACGAACACGGCATTTTCCTCATCTATGACGAAGTGCAATGCGGTGTGGGCCGTACCGGCAAACTTTTCGCCCACCAATGGGTGGAGGGGGCTGAGCCGGACATTATGGGTGTGGCCAAAGGCATTGGCGGCGGCTTTCCCATGGGCGCATGCCTCGCCACGGAGCGGGCCGCCTCCGCCATGCAGCCGGGCACCCACGGCACCACCTATGGCGGCAACCCGCTGGCCATGGCGGTGGGCAATGCCGTCATGGATGTGATGCTGGAAGACGGTTTTATGGAGAGCGTCCAGCAAAAGGCCCTGTTGATGAAACAGCGTCTGGCCGAATTGGTGGACACTTATCCTGATATTCTGGAGCAGGTGCGGGGCGATGGCCTAATGCAGGGTCTTAAATGCAAGGTCTCTAATCTGGATGTTGTGGCAGCTTTCAGGGACGAATGTCTTCTCACCGTTCCCGCTGGCGACAATGTTGTTCGGCTTATCCCACCACTAACCCTGGAAGAGGCGGACATTCACGATGCCTTCGACCGCATGGGCCGGGCGCTCTGCGCTATTGAGGAAGCCGGATAATCATGCCCCAACATTTTTTGGACATCGACGGCGTTTCCGCCGGCGATTTGCGCAGCATTTTGAACCGGGCGGGCGAGATCAAGGCCGCTCAAAAGGCGGGGGATGGACCGCGCCTTTTGGAAGGCAAGATGCTGGCCATGATTTTCGATAAAAACTCCACCCGCACCCGCGTCTCCTTCGATGTGGGCATGCGCCAGCTGGGCGGGGAAACCATCGTTTTGGAAGGAACCACCTCGCAATTGGGGCGCGGTGAGACCATTGCCGACACGGCCCGTGTTCTCTCGCGCTACGTGGATGCGATCATGATCCGCACCACCGCCCACCACCGGCTCACGGAAATGGCGCACTATGCCACCGTGCCGGTCATCAATGGCCTCACGGACGATACCCACCCCTGCCAGATCATGGCTGACATCATGACCTTTGAGGAACATCGCGGGGACATTGCGGGCAAGAAGCTGGCTTATTCCGGCGATGGCAATAATGTGGTGGCCTCCTTTCTGGAAGCCACCCACAAACTAGGTTTTGAACTCCATGTGGCAACGCCCGAAGGCCATGAGCCGGATGCCAAATGGGTGGCGCAGGCCCGCGCCCACGGCGGCAAAATTCACCTCACCCGGGACCCGCAGGAAGCCGTCAGCGATGCCCATTGTGTCATCACCGACACTTGGGCGTCCATGGGTCAGGAAGAACACGCCGCGGGCCACAACACGTTCATGCCCTATCAGGTGAACGCCGCGCTCATGAAACATGCGCGCGAAGACGCCTTGTTCATGCACTGCCTCCCCGCTCACCGAAACGAAGAGGTGACGGACGAAGTGATGGACGGCCCCCAAAGTGTTGTGTTCGACGAGGCGGGAAACCGTTTGCACGCCCAAAAGGCAATTCTAGCCTGGTGTTTAGGTAAGCTATAGCAGCATCACGTCAAGCCGACCGCCTTTCAATTGCGGTCGCATTTTTTTTGACCTTTACATATTTATATTTTGCAATATATAAATACGAATGAACATCGACGATACCATCCAAGCGTTGGCCAACCCACACCGCCGCCTTATGCTGGCATGGCTGAAGCGGCCGCGGGAGCATTTTCCACCCGCTTTGCCGGAACATGCCCATCTGCCCGGCGCTTGCTCCACCTATATCTTTGAGAAGTCTGATTTATCGCAGGGGACGGTGTCTCAGTATCTTGCGCAACTGGAACGGGCCGGGCTGATCGTGCGCAGCCGCCATGGGAAATGGACGTTTTTCCACCGCGATGAAGCGGCTATTACAAAGGCCTTTGGAGCGCTGCGCAGTGAGTTGGAGGTCTCCTGAATGGCCCAAATTCTCGTGCTCTACGAAAGCAATAATCGTGGCTATACCAAAGCCATGGCGGAACTGGTGGCCCAGGGCGCTGCTAGCTTGGAGGGGACACAGGTCCGCCTGCTTTCGGTCGAAGAGGCCGACACGGATGATTTGGTTTGGGCCCATGGGATTGCGGTGGGTTCCCCCACCAATCTGGGGGGCATCTCCTGGGCCATGAAAAAATGGTGGGATGAGCGCAGTTTTGACGTCTGGGGCAAGCTGGACGGCAAATTCGGCTGCGCCTTCTCATCTTCCGGCGCATGGGGTGGCGGTGGCGAACACACCTGTCAGGCTCTCAATACAATGCTGATGAATTTCGGCATGATGGTTTTTGGGGTCACAGACTATGTGGCACCCAAAATGTCCCCCCATTACGGGGCCATTTGCGCCGGTGAACCGCGCAGTGACGCTGAAAAGGAAATGTGTATCCGTCTCGGTCAGCGTCTGGCAGAATGGTGCGCGCTTTACGTGGATGGCAATGCCAAAGCCCACCCCGATCACGCTGCTTACGACCGCTCTATCCTGCATGGTTAAACGCAAACACAAAAAGAAACCCCGCCATCCGTGTGATGACGGGGTTTTCCCTCTTCGTCGGCGTCTTTTACCCGGGGGCTCCATCCCGGGGTCGTCAAAGTCGATCCGATGCATCTCTAGGTCAGATATAGTTACTAGTAGCCGACTATTGAGGGTGCGATCAGTTGTTTGCCTTGCGCATTTCGTCACGGATTTCCGTGAGCAGTTGAATGTCCGCGGGCGGTGCGGCAGGGGCTGGCTCCTCCGGTGTTTCCATGGCCGCGCGGATTTTGTTCACGTAGCGGACCATCAAAAAGATGATGAAAGCGAGGATTAGGAAGTTCACCACCACGGTGACAAAATTCCCATAGGCCAGCACGGCACCGGCTTCTTTGGCCGCTTCCAGCGTGGCGGCGCCGCCTTCGCCACCCAGTTGAATAAAGTAGTTGGAAAAATCCAGCCCGCCGAAAATCGCACCCACCAGGGGCATGATAATGTCATCGATAAGGGATTTGGTGATGAGCGCAAACGCGCCCCCGATAATGACCCCAACGGCCAGGTCCATCACGTTGCCCTTGGCGATAAACTCTTTGAATTCGTTCAGCATGCTTGTCTTCTTTTCTCGGCTTTTGGGCCCGTCGGTGCCTATTCAGTCGTCATAAAGAGATACTTACAGCTCTCTTCGCTCGACCAAAGTAGCACCTTTAACGAAGGCCCACCATTTACAGCTTTCTGTCCATAAACTTGGACAGATGTCAGTTTTCGCAGCAAAACTGGACACGGGCACCCACAATGTGATCCATTATGTCGCAGTACGGTTGCGGGAGGTGAGGGAGGCCGCCATGCAAGCCTGGGGCATCGCTGCGCTCGCCATTGGCTATTTGCTGTTTTTGTTTGTGGTGGCCAGTTGGGCCGACCGCCGGGCCCGTCGCGGCAGGCATGCCGAAACCGAACAAGCCAACAGCAAGCGCTGGAGCCGCTCGGTCATCTATGCCTTGTCACTGGCCATCTATTGCACGTCATGGACCTTTTTCGGCTCTGTGGGCATGGCCACCCTGTCCGGACTGGATTTCCTCGCCATTTATCTGGGGCCGCTCTTGGTGGTTACCCTGGGTCACCGTTTGCTGTTGCATATCATTGCCGTGGCCAAGCGGGAGCGGATCACATCTGTGGCCGACTTCATCGCCTCCCGATACGGCAAAAGCAGCGCTGTGGGGGCGTTTGCGGCTATTATCGCCGTGTTGGGCACGGTGCCTTACATCGCGCTGCAACTAAAAGCCATTTCCACCTCTGTGGATGCCATGGTCAACGGCTATCAGCCCGCCCTTGGCGCGTTGGAATCACAACCCGTAGAGACAGCGTTTTTCGTCTCCCTCATGCTGGCCCTCTTCGCCATCTTGTTTGGCACCCGCCATGCGGATGCAACCGAGCACCAAGAAGGGTTGGTGCTGGCGGTGGCGCTGGAATCCATCATCAAGCTGGTGGCGTTCTTGGCCGTGGGCCTGTTCGTCACGTTCTCCCTGTTTGATGGTATGGGCGATTTGGTGACCCAGGCGCAGGCTTCAGACTATGTGGGCCAGTCCGCCTTTGGGGAAATTCACCCTGCCCGCTTTGCCATTATGACAGCGCTTTCGTTTTTTGCGTTTCTGCTGTTGCCGCGGCAATTTCATGTGGCCGTGGTTGAAAACCGTACACAACACGAGGTGCGCACGGCCCGTTGGCTGTTTCCTGCCTATCTCGTGCTCATTAACCTGTTTGTGCTGCCCGTGGCCGCCGCCGGCATGGTGATTTACGGCCAAACCGTTAGTCCGGACTCTTACGTGCTCGCCTTGCCCTTGCGGGCGGAGCAATGGGGCATTTCCATATTGGTGTTCATCGGTGGCCTGTCAGCGGCCACCGCCATGGTGATCGTGGCCTGCGTGGCCTTGGGCATCATGATTTCCAACAACATCGTGCTGCCCCTCATGCTGCGCGCTTCCAACAATGGGGGCGCGGGGCAACGCTTGTCCGCCGTGCGGGGCATGGAATCGGTGCTACTGCGCATTCGCCGCACGGCCATTTTCCTCATCATGGTGCTGGCCTATGGCTATTTTCAGCTGGCGGAGGACTCCGCAGCGCTGTCCTCCATCGGACTTTTGTCTTTTGCCGCTATCGCGCAATTTGCGCCCGCCTTTCTACTGGGCCTGGTTTGGCGTCGCCCCACCAATATCTCCGCGCTGGCTGGCATGGGCGCGGGCTTTGCCACCTGGGTCTACACCCTGTTCCTGCCCACCGTTTTGGGGCCGGAAAACACAATTCTAGTGTCGGGACCCCTGGGCCTTGAATGGTTGCGCCCCCAGGGCCTGTTTGGCTTTGAGGCGGACCCCCTCAACCATGGCGTGATCGTCAGCCTGCTGGTCAACACGCTGGCCTATTGCGTCGCCACATTCATCCGCCGCCCCCGCCCGCTGGAACGCCATCAGGCGGGTGCCTTTTTCGTATTGGGCCGCCATGCCAACCGCCCCTTCCGCCTGGATGGGGGGCAGGTGGAACTGAACGATCTCAAACATGTGGTTTCCAACTATATGGGCCGCGAACGCTGCCAGCGCGCCTTTGACGACTTTTTCGCGGGCCGCGATGAAAAAGAACAGGGTCGGGCCGTGGCCAGTGACGAGGCCATTGCCCATGCAGAGCAGGTGCTCGCCAGCGCCATTGGCGCCGCCTCTTCCCGACTTGTCATTTCATTGCTGTTGCAAAAGCACGAGCCCGCCGGGGAAAGCACTATCCGCCTGCTGGACGATGCTTCTGAGGCCCTTCAACAAAACCGCGATTTGTTGCAAACCGCCCTGGATCAGGTGGAGCAGGGCATTTCCGTTTTTGATAGTGGGTTCACCCTTTCAAACTGGAATGCCCAGTTTCGGCCCCTGCTGGGCCTGCCCGTCACTTTGGGCCAGGCGGGGATGCCCCTGTCCATCATCGCCCAGGCCATCGGGGACCGGGTTGATGGCCCTGAGGATATGACCCGTGCCTTGTTGGAAGCGGACAAGCCCTTTGTTGTGAAACTGCGCGAAACAGGGCGTGTTTTGGAGGTTCAGTCCAACTCCATGCCAGACGGGGGTATTGTGATTTCATGGAACGACGTGACCGAACGCACCAAAGCCGCCAACGCCCTGCAATTGGCCAATGAGACATTGGAAAACCGGGTCAGGCAGCGCACGGAAGAACTTACCCGCCTCAACGGCGATCTGGCTTCCGCCCGCGCCGTGGCGGAGGCGGCCAATATTGGCAAAACCAAATTTCTGGCCGCTGTGGGCCACGACATTCTCCAACCTCTCAATGCGGCACGGCTCTACGCCTCCAGTCTGGTGGAACAGCTGGAAAACGGTCCCCACGGGAACCTTGCCCGCAACATTGATGTGTCACTGGAGTCCGTGGAAGATATTCTGGGGGCCGTGCTGGCCATTTCGCGGCTCGATTCCGGCGCACTCACCCCCAGCATTGCCACTTTTGAAGTGGCCCGCCTGTTGGACCGTCTTGAGGTGGAGTTTGCGCCCATCGCGGCTGAAAAAGGTTTAAAGCTCATCATACGCTCCAACGATTTCCACGTGACTTCGGATTTCTCCCTGCTGCGGCGCCTGCTGCAAAACCTCATCTCCAACGCCATCAAATACACGGCCCAAGGCACAGTGGTTGTGGATGCAAAAGTGCAGCGCAACCAGCTTGTTTTTGCCATCAGCGACACCGGTACGGGCATCAGCGAGGCCGATCAGAAAATCATCTTTGACGAGTTCAAGCGGCTGGATGCCGGGCGACAGGTGGCGGAAGGTCTGGGCCTTGGCCTGTCCATCGTCAAACGTTTAGCAGCCACACTGGACCATGCCATCACACTCACGTCAGTGCCGGGTCAGGGTTCAACATTTTCCGTCGCCGTACCCTTGGCCGTGCCAAAGCCGCAGGAAGCGTCTGCCACCATTGCCAATATCGCCCCCGCTGCTGGTCACGGACCAACCGTGCTATGCGTGGACAATGAACCGCGCATTTTGGACGGCATGAAAACGCTGCTGGGCGGCTGGGGTTGTGTGGTCCACACCTTTGAGAACACGCAAACGCTGATGCACTATCTGGAGACCGCCGAGGCAGACGTTCTCATCGCCGATTACCATCTGGTTGAGGAAACTGGTCTGGAGACCATCGCCGCAACACGCCAGCGCATGGGTGCGGACTTCCCCTGCATTCTGCTCACCGCGGACCGCAGCGCAGCCCTGCGCACCCAAACCAACGCGTTGGAAATCACGCTCCTCAACAAGCCCCTCAAGCCCGCCGCCCTCCGCGCCACACTGGCCGGCATCAAGCCGTACGAAAAGACGGCAGAGCAGGCAGCGGAATAGTCGCTGCTGATCTGCGCTTAAAGAAAAGGCGGACTGTCGTTTCAACAGCCCGCCCTTCAAAGCAATACGAGTGTAAAAGCGCCTTAAAGCGCTGCCCCGTCGCCAATGGCATCGGAACCCAGTTTGGACAATTGGATCACCGCTTGGGTGCGGCTATCCACGTTGAGCTTTTGCAACACGGCAGAAACGTGGGCCTTCACCGTGGCTTCCGACACGCCCAACTCATAGGCGATTTGCTTGTTGAGCAGGCCTTGGGAAATCATGGACAGGACCCGGGCCTGCTGCGGTGTGAGCGATGCCAGGCGAGCGATCAGATCCGCCAATTGCGGGTCGGTTTCACTGGACAAATCCAGATCCTGTGGCTTCCACACATTCCCGGCCAAAACGCTGGCAATGGCTTCCCGGATCGTGTCGATGCCAGCCGACTTGGGCACAAAGCCCGAAGCCCCCAAATCCAGCGCCCGGCGCACCGTAGCCCCGTCTTCAGAGGCGGATACGATCACGACGGGGATAGCGGCATGTTCGGCCCGCAGCGCAATCAGACCGGAAAAGCCGCTCACCCCGGGCATGGCCAGGTCCAGCAGAACCAGATCCACATCCCCTTCCGATTTGAGAAGGGATTGCAGGGCGTCGAAATCACCCGCTTCCAAGATTGTTGTTTGTTCTTCGCCGCCCGTCAGCGCCAAACGCATGGCGCCGCGAAACAGCGGGTGATCGTCTACGATGACAATAGTTGCCGCTTGTGACGAGCCTGACATGAGCGCAGACACGTTTTGAGATGTTGTATTTGTTAGTTCCATTGGGCTCCCCCCCAAGTTAGCTTTACTCGTTATACCAAGGGATAGTCACTTTTGGCAATCGGTGGGTTGCAAATGGGCTTAATTACCCAAAGGCCGCGTGATCCTCGCTTGCGCTTTAGGGGGAAGCGCGGCACACGAGGGCCATGGCAGCCATGTGTGACGAAGCATCATGAGACCAAACCGATGGACAGGACTGGATTGGTGGCACCGCACCGCCATTGTGGCCTTCGTGGTGACGGGTCTTTCGTTAGTGGGTGCATTTGGCCTTTCGGCTTGGCTGGATAATGCGTCTCGGGCCGGGCGCATGGGGTCCATCTCCTGGATTGCCCTGTCCATATTCCCCCTGTTTATGGTTTTGGCCGTGGCGTTGCTGGGGGCGGCCCAACGGGGTGTGAACATGCGCATGGGGCAGACCCATCGCACCAAGGCGGTATTCATCTCCACCGCCCGCCGTGAAGAGGACGAGGCTGAAAATACGGGCCAGGTGGAAATTCTGCTGGACGAACACGGCCAACCCGCAGACGCCGTGGAAAAAGAGGCCGTGGCCCCGTGAAGCTGGCTGACCACATCCGTGAGGGCCGCAAAAAGGTGGATGCCCGCCGCCTGCTCACCATCGTGTGGTTTGGCGCACTGGTTTTCGTGTTGCTGGTGGGGCTGCTTTTACTGCTACAAAGGCTGGGCCTGACCCTCACCCTGACCATGATTATTTTGGGCAGTGCCACATTGATGATGTTGCTGGTTTTGGCTTGGCTGGGGCGCACCATGTCCAGCGCGCCGTATTTTTATGCCAACCGCATGGCCGGTCCCACGGCCTTGGGCGTGGGAGGGCTTACGGATTGGGTCAGCGGCTCTTTTTTGGTGTTGCTTCTGGTTTTGCCGCTCACGGGCAAAATGGTGCTGGCCCCTGCGCTCATGCTGGGTTTCGTGCTGCAAACCGGCCTTTTTGTCATGGCATTTCAACGCTCGGGTGTCGCCACCGTTTCCGGCTTTATGGACTGGCGGACCCGCTCCCGAAGTACGGGTCTTGCCACGTTGGCTGTGACCCTGGCCATGCTGGGGCTTTTGATTGTGGCTGACGGTCTCGTTTTGCTGCGCATGGTAGAGCAGGTGGTGGGCGTATCCGGCCCTGTAATGGTGGTCGCCACGTTGGGTTTGGCCGGTTTACCTGCGCTCATGGGGGGATGGTTGTCGCTGGTATTGGTCAATGGTGTTTTGGCAGTGTGGATGGTGCTCAGCCTTTTGGTGCCCGCCATCGCCACGGGTTTCTTGCGCCCCACACTGCAAGCACAGGCACAAATCTCGCCCAATACGCAAACCATCGCCGCTTTGGATTTGGCAGACGGCACCTTGCCGCTGGTGGGGATGACTTGGGGCTTGGATGGCCTGTCGGGCCTTTCCATTGCGCTGACGCTTTTTGTGTTGGCCTGTGGTTTTGCCACGCTACCCACAGCCCTTTCCCGCGCGGCCCTTGCCCGTCAACCCATTGCCGCCATGGAGACCAATTCATGGACCTCTTTGACGGCCTTTCTGGTCTTGTCAGCCGTTCCTTTGTCGTTGGCGCTCATTGCGCCGCAGCCGGAGGTGCCGGAACTGGCTCAACTGCTGCGCACGGACGGCGTACTTTATGCTCTCCCCCATTTGGCGCTCACGCTGGCGGCGTTGAATGCGCTCTTCGTCTGCATTCACACATTTGCGGTGGCTCTGGCCCGTGCGTTGCGCCGCACCCGTCGGCTTGATCCGGGTGAGCAGTCCATGTTTCCAGCAAGGCTGGTCACCTTGGCCCTTTTGACGGGCTTGTATTTCATCGCCGCCATGCCCTTGCCCCCCCGTTTGTCGACGCCTGGGGACATGCTGCTGGCGGCCCTGGCATTGGGCGCGGGCGGGCTGTTTTTGCCTCTGGTGTTTTTCATCTGGGGGCCGGTCATGCACCGTCTCACCGGGGGGCTTGCCGCCCTTGCCGGCGCAACCGCCGTGGGCGTGGGCTTTTGGTTTGGCAAAATTCCCATACTGGAAGCGGGCCTCATGGGCATGGGGCTGAGCGGTGGCATCATGCTTCTGGCGGCCATGCCCGCCCTTTTGTCCCGCAAACCCCGTGAAGATTTGCGCCATGCCCAATTGCGCGACCCCACGCCCATCAGCTGATCCATTTCCCTTGACCCCATGAAGCCCCTGATTATCGACCCCGCCCTTTTCCGACCGGAAGCCGTAAGCGAAGAAACCCGGCGCTTTAACGAGATTGCCCGCATTCAACTGGCACAAGCCCCCGACCCTTGGGCCGTCACCCCTGCCCAAGCACGCAAGGCGCGGGCGGAGGGTAAGGGTTTCTTTCCGCTGGAAAAGGCCGAACCGACAGCGAAAACCCTGACAATCAACGGCCCCGCCGGTCCGTTGGAGCTACGCCATTTCACGCCCAAGGGCGGCGGTGGAGGGGGCACATTTTTGCATTTCCACGGCGGCGGTTGGCAGGTGGGGGCAGCCAACGCACATGACGTGCGGTTGCAGGAAATGGCTGATCGAACAGGTTTGCACGTCCTATCCGTGGAATATCGCCTCGCGCCGGAGCACCCCTATCCCGCAGCGCCCGATGATTGCGAGGCGGCGGCCCTTTGGCTGGTGGGCGAGGCGAGTGGATTTCACGCACCTTATTTTTTGGGCGGTGAAAGCGCCGGCGCTCATCTGGCCACCTGCACCTTGCTGCGCCTCCGCGACCGGCATGATCTTTCACCCTTTACGGCAGCCATCCTCACCGCCGGTGTCTACGATCTGGGCCTGACCGCCAGTGCCAAAAATTGGGGGGCGGAAAAACTGGTGTTGAACAGCCGTGACATGCTCATGTTCACCCGGGGTTTCCTGCAAAACGGCGAAGATCGCCGCAATGGCCATGTCTCCCCCCTCTATGCAAACCTGCACGGCCTATCGCCCGCGCTGTTCAGCGTCGGCACAGAAGATTTGCTGCTGGACGACACACTCATGATGGCCACCCGCTGGCACGCGGCCAATGGCAACGCCCAATTAGACATAACCCCCGGCGGCTGCCACGTCTTCCAAAGCCTCCGCAACCTCAAGATCGCGCAAGACAGCAATCAGCGCATTGATGACTATTTAACCAACCAACTGGGGTAGAATGCTGGACATGCAGCCTTCCGCTAAAAGTGCAGCCGTTCAAACGACAGGGTGCTATTTCGGCGCGCAGTTTCACTCTGAGGGCAACGCCTAAATGAGCCTCAGCACCGGCTTAATTGGTCTGAAAATCCTAATGATCTCTACACTGCCATTAAGTCACGACAGGCTATTCATTTATGAACAATTACAGCTTCATACCCAGCAAAACGCTGTTTTAAGGGACGCCCGTTAGTGGACATCACTCACTCCATCGAAGCCCCTTATGAAAGCACAATCACCTTGGCTCCGTTGGGGACGCGTTCGTAGAGATCGATGATGTCTTGGTTCATCAGGCGGATGCAGCCGGAGGAGGCGGCGGTGCCGATGGAGGACCATTGGGGGGTGCCGTGCAGGCGGTAGAGGGTGTCCACATTGCCTTGCATCAAATAAAGCGCGCGGGCACCCAGGGGGTTGGAGGGGCCGCCGGGCATGCCGCCATTTTCAGCGCTCCAACGCTCCAGTTCGGGACGACGGTCAATCATTTCGGCGGGGGGCGTCCATTTGGGCCATTTCTGTTTCCAGCCCACATGGGCGCGACCGCTCCACTCAAAGCCAGCTTTGCCCACCCCAATGCCGTAGCGCATGGCCTTGCCGTTGCGCTGCACGAGGTAGAGATATTTGTTGGCGGGGTCTACGATGATGGTGCCAGGCTTCTCACGCGTACGGTATCGCACTTCCTGGCGCAGAAGGCGCTTGTTGATCTGCTCCACGGGAATGGCTGCGATGGGAAAGGAATTATCCGTTCGGGCTTCGTAATCGCGCACGTTTTTGAGCGCAGGATCACTGGAAGCAAACAGGCTGCCCACAAAGGAAGACCGGCTGGTGGTGCTGCCGGCACGGGCAAATTGCGCCTGAGCCCGTTCCTGCTCCTCTTGTTTGCGGCGCGCCCGCTTTGCCTCTGCCTTTCTGCGCTTATCGGCAGCAAGACGACGCTCAGCATCGGCCTGGCGTTTCTTGGCTGCAATTATGGCTTGATGCGCCCGGCGCTCTTTGCGCTCCGCGCGGGCAAGGGTGCGTTCAGCACGGCGTAGTTTACGTTTGGCCTTGCGCAGTTCGCGTTTGTCAGCGCGCAATTGCTTCTTCAACTCTTTGGCTTTCGCCTCAGTGGTCCGCTTGCGCTTCAACCGGCGTTCGGCGCGCTTCATGGAACGCTCAATCTTGCGCACGGCGCGGTTGGCAGCCCGCACGTCTTTCTTGGCCTCGCGCACATCCGAACGGGCTTCCGACCGCTTGGCCGTCACCGACGAAACCGATGGCCCGCCATAGCTGGCGGTGCTGGATGTGGTTGAGGAACATCCGGCCAAACCCAAAGTGGCCAGGAGGAACAAAATCAGCGGCAGGCGGAGGAAGGATGAAAACGGGGGCAAGATCATCGTGAGCGTCCAAGAAATGTCGTAAAGCTGCGCGCTAAAGCAAGTGGTACAGCCGTGTTCCGCATGACTTGGCTGCCAGAGTATGAGCGAAGCGTTAACCTCGTGTCGCAAACTATCATTAAGGTTTGAAACCTCAATTCACGGCCGTGTTAAGCAAGCCTATTGCCTTATTTGTGATGCAAAAAAGACGCATTTGACACGGCAGATGCTAGGCACAACCCTAAGCACAAAGCATGAACACGGCGAATCACTATGCCCATCGTCTCCCCGGTAGTGGATAACCCGTTTGTGGATGCGCGGCAGTCGCAGCGCGCATTGGCCGTACGCACGGGTTGTGAGCGCTATTTTTGGGACCGCAATTGGGCCACTTTACCCGAATTGTCGCTGGCTAATGGTCGGCGGGTGGATTTGGTGGCGCTTTCTCCCAAGGGGGAGATTGCGATTGTAGAGGTCAAATCATCAGTGGCAGACTTGCGTGCAGACCATAAGTGGCCGGAATATCAAGCCTTTTGTGATGCGCTTTTTTTCGCCACGTTACCGGACGTTCCCGCTGAAATCTTCCCGCAAGAGACGGGTTTTATGGTGGCAGACGTCTACGGTGCGGAATTGGTGCGCGATGCACCCCAGATTAAGCTCACGGCGGCGCGGCGTAAGGCGGTGCACCTCACATTCGCCCGCGCCAGCGCACAGCGGCTGGCGCGGTGCTGCGCCCACATGGGAGAGCAGGCGGGCGCGTTTGTACAAGAAGATGAGGGCTAGCGGGGGGCGCGTTTGGCCAGAATGCGCTGCAATGTACGCCTGTGCATGTTCAAGCGACGGGCTGTTTCAGACACATTACGATCACACAATTCGTAAACGCGCTGAATGTGCTCCCAGCGCACGCGGTCTGCTGACATGGGGTTTTCGGGTGGATCGGCTTTGTCATCCGGGTTTTGCATCAGCGCGTTGAACACGTCATCGGCATCGGCAGGCTTGGCCAGATAATCGATAGCACCCAGTTTTACGGCTGTTACAGCGGTGGCGATATTGCCATAGCCGGTGAGAACCACGACGCGGGTATCATCGCTTTTTTCGCGCAGCACACCCACCACATCCAACCCATTGCCGTCTTCCAGACGCATATCCACCACGGCATAGTCCGGCGTTTGGTTGCGGGCGATGGCGGTGCCTTCAGCCACCGTGTCTGCCATGGTGACAGTGAAACCACGGCTTTCCATGGCGCGGCCTAGACGTTGCAAGAAGGGGCGGTCATCATCCACCAGCAACAGGCTGGGCTGCACGTCCTTCATGTCTTCATTAAGTTCAATATCGGTATCGAGGTTGGTCATCGAGAGTGTCCGGCCATTAGTCAAATCCAGTCAGAAACGGCTGGGGCTGACAGAAGGTTCACTGTCGAGTTGACGCACGCCCGGCCACGGTCCCTCACGCCATGTCCAACAGCATAGACAAGATTGGGTGACCATTCAAATGCACAAAGGCCGCAGGTTATCCACTGGTAGCAGGGATGGTATCGCCGGTGGTGGTGGCAACGGGCGCCCCTTCATCCGGCGGCGTGATGGCCAAGCGTTCCCGCCGCCAGACAACGCTGACGAAGGCGCCGCCCAAATGGTCCGGCGCGCTGGTTTTATTGGAAAAGAAAATTTCCGCCCCGCTTCGCTCCAGCAGGGTTTTGGCGATGAAAAGGCCAAGCCCCATGCCGCGCGGGCGGCTGCCCTTGGGCATGCGGCGGGAGGTGACGAAGGGTTCGCCCACTTTGTCCAAAATGGAGGTGGGGAAGCCGGGGCCATCATCGGAAATTTCGAGCCGCACAAAGGTTTCATCCCAAGCGATGGAAACCACGACCTCCTTTTGGGCAAAGTCCACCGCATTATCGATGAGATTGCCCAGACCGTAATGGACACCCGGGCTGCGGGCGATGACGGGCATGTCGTGCCCCTCGCCCTCGCTCTTGATGGTGATTTTGATGCCGAAATCGCGCAGGGGGGCCACTTCTTCTTCGATGAGCGCCATGATGGGTTGCTCTTGCATGATGGCTTCACTGTCCGAGGACAAAGAAGTGAGCTTTTGCAGAATATCGCGGCAGCGCTCCGCCTGGGCGCGCAAGAGTTTTGCATCATCACATAGGGCGCTATCGGCGGGTAGCGTGTTGACCATTTCCTTGGAGACCAGCGCGATGGTGGCCAGCGGTGTGCCCAATTCATGGGCCGCGGCGGCGGCCAAACCGTCCAGAGCAGAAAGGTGCTGTTCGCGCTGCAAAACCAATTCCGTGGCCGACAGGGCATCGGCCAGTTTGCGCGTCTCCTCCGCCACGCGGAAGGCGTAAATGGCGGTAAAGGCCAGCGTGCAGACCAGCGCCGTCCAGGTGCCAAAGGTGAACAGGCCCGGTGTTTGCAACACCCAGCCATCCTCCCAGGGTAAAGGCTGGTGGAAGAAAGCCAGAAGCGAAATCACCGTCACGGCAAGGCACCCCAGGCCCAGCGTATGGTTACGCTTCAGGGAGGTGGAGGACACCACCACGGGCGCTAAAACCAGAATGGCAAAGGGATTGCGCAAACCGCCTGTCAGATAAAGCAGGACACCCAATTGCAAAATATCAAAGGCCAAAAGGGCAAAGGCCCCATCCCCTTGCAAACGGTGGTTGGATTTGTAGTGGCGGGAGAGGAGCACGTTGAGCGCTGCGGAAAGCGCAATGAGGACAGCGCACAGCGCCCATGGCATTTCGTAGCCCAGAAAAGCCGCCACCACGATAACAGCGCCAGCCTGGCCGATAATGGCGTACCAGCGCAGACGGATGAACGTATCGAGGCGGATGAGCACGCGGCTGCGAATGGCCTCTTCCTGGGGTCTGGTGAAACTTTGCGGCATGGGAGGATCCAGTGTGTTTTTCGCGGTCACATTATCACGGTCACCCGTGCTGAAAATGTGGCCCTTTCGCCGCCCTGCCCCAAGCCGCCTGTGACGGGTGTGGTTCAGGTGCCGCGGGGTTTGGCACGGGCGGTGGGCGTGGCGGTGAGTGGGTCCTCCGGCCAGGGGTGTTTCAGGTAACGCCCGCGTAAGTCAGCGCGCACATCGGCCCAAGAGCCGCGCCAAAAGCCGGGCAGATCGCGGGTAATTTGGATGGGACGCCCGGCCGGGGAGAGCAGTTCCACCGCCAAGGGAAGGCGACCCTCCAAGACGGCGGGGTGTTGGTCGAGCCCAAAAAGTTCCTGCGGGCGGGCGCGCAGAACGGGCGCAAAGTCCGGGTCCATGGCCGCATCCCCGTCGCCATAGTCCAAGGGCAGGCGGGAGCCGCTGGGGGCGGTGAAATGGCTGGGCAACAGTGTGTCGATCTCCCGCGCCGTTGTGTGGGCGGCAAGCATCATGAGGCCGTGGGATAAATCGCCATGGCCCAAAGGCGCAAAGGAGGTGGCTCCAACCATAAAGGGATGAAGCCAGATTGTTCGGTTTGCCAAAAGAGAAGTATTGTCCATGGCGGGCCATTGCTGTCCCAATCGTGCGTGGAGAAGCGCGAGACGGCCGCGCAGACGCCGATCGGCCTCTTGCCATGGCAGGAGGGCCAGACCGTGCTTTTCCAACGCTTCATCCAGCGCAGCCAGCGCGGCTTCATCGCTTACGGGAACCGGGCGGGGTTTGGACAGCGCCAGTTCGCCCAATTGATATGTTGCGATGCTCTCAAGCCGCTTTTCAGCTAGGATGAACCGACTGGAGATGCGCTCTTCCATCTGGTCTGCGAAATGCGTCTCCAGCTCTGCCTTAGGGAGTGCAGCTGCCATGGTGATGCGGGCGCGACCGACTTTGCCCATCATATCCACCACCGTGATGAATTCCTGCGCCGCCAGTTCATCGTCTTCAGGTAAGTCAGCAGCGCGGCCATTGGCCAGTTTGTAGCGCACCATGTGGCCTTTGGTCCTTCCGCTCCTGCGGGCGATGCGGTCGGGATAGGCAAAGCCCAACAGCGTACCATCGGCCAGATCGGCTTGCTCAACCTTGGTTCTTGGCAAAAGGCGCAGCAGACGCTCAGCCTGCTTGGGCAGGACATTGTCGGCTTGTGTGAAGCCCCTGCCTCGGTTTGCGGCATCGGCACGGGGCGTGAGATCGATGCCACGCCCCCGCTCCTGCACCATCAGGGCCAGCGGACCAGCGCGGCGGGCCATGCCCAGCGTATTTGCCTTCAACACCATGTGGGACAGGCGTGGGTGGAGGGGGAAGTCGGCCATGGCCCGCCCGTGTGCCGTCAGCGTTTTGGCTGTGCCTTCTGCATCTAAGTCCAAGGCACCCAAACGGGACAAAAGCTGTCGCGCTTCCTGCAAAGCGGGTGTGGGCGGTTGGTCGAGCCATTGCAGTTGGGCCACGTCCATCACACCCCAATTTGCCAGATCGAGGATGAGGCCAGTGAGGTCTGCATTCATGATTTCGGGCGTGTCGAAGGGGGCCAGTGCGGCTGTCTGTTGCTCCCGCCAAAAGCGGATGGCCGTGCCGGGGGCCAAACGCCCTGCCCGACCCGCCCGCTGGGTTATAGCGGCCTTTGAGGCTTTGATGGTCTGCAAACGGGACAGGCCGGTGGAAGGTTCAAAGACCGGTTTGCGCGCCAGGCCGGAATCGATCACCACCGTCACGCCCTCAATGGTCAGCGAGGTTTCGGCAATGGCGCTGGCCAGAACGATTTTCCTTGCGCCATCCTTTGCGGGTTGAATGGCCGCCTGCTGTTGTTTGAAGGGCAATGCGCCATAAAGGCGATGAATTTGCGCCTTTTGTTGCAGCTTGCGGGCTTCCAACGCCCGCGCCGCCTGTTCGATCTCGCGCTGGCCGGGCAGGAAAACCAAAATATCTCCCGATTGCGTGGCCAGCGCTTCGATGACCGCGTCAGTCAGGTGATTGTCGAGGGATTGGCGCGGCGCAGGCTCGCGGTATTGGATGGTGACCGGAAAGGTGCGGCCCTCACTTTCCACCACCGGGGCATTCATAAGGTTAGCCACCGCAGCCCCGTCCAGCGTGGCGGACATGGCCATAAGGCGCAGGTCTTCGCGTAAGCCCGCTTGCAAATCCAGCGCTAACGCAAGCGCCAGATCGCCGTCCAGTGAGCGTTCGTGGAATTCATCGAACAACACGCAAGCCACATCTTCCAGCGCCGGGTCGGACGCCAACATGCGGGTGAAGACACCTTCGGTGACCACTTCGATGATGGTGGATTTGGAAACTTTCGTGTCGAAGCGAACGCGATAGCCCACGCGCTCCCCCACCTGTTCACCCAATAGATCCGCCATGCGCGCGGCGGCGCCCCGCGCGGCCATGCGGCGGGGTTCCAGCATGATAATCTTGCGCCCTGCACGCCATGGCGCATCCAGCAGAGCCAGCGGCACCAATGTCGTCTTGCCCGCACCGGGCGGGGCCACCAAAACGAGATTGGGGCTTGCCTCCAACGACTTCGTAATATCGGGTAGGACGGCGGTGACGGGAAGGTTGGGCAGTTTCATGTGAGGTGGATCACCGGCCCACCCGCCGCATCCGCATCGGCCTGATCGTGGGTAACCAGAACGGTGGGGAGGTTCTGGCGGGCGGCTTCGGCAAAAACCAGATCACGGATTTGACTGCGCAAAGCCGTGTCCAATTTTGAAAAAGGTTCATCCAAGAGCAAGGCACGGGGGCGCGAGAGCAGCACCCGCACCAGCGCCACACGGGCCTTTTGACCACCGGAAAGGGTGGCCGGATCGCGGCTAGCAAAGCCCTCCATGCCCACGCTTGCCAGCGCCTCTTCCATTTGGCTTTGACGGTTCGGTCCCGATGGCAGGGCAAACAGCAGATTTTCACCCGCGCTCATGTGGGGGAAGAGGAGTGGGTCTTGAAACAGAAGGCCAGTGCGGCGCAGGTGGGCGGGCTTCGCGGTGATCTCTTCCCCCGCCAACCAGACCTTGCCTGAAGCGGAGAAAACATCGGGTAGAAAGCCACCAATGAACGCCAACAAAGAAGATTTTCCAACGCCCGATGGCCCCATAATGGTGAGGCACTCACCGGGGGCAATGGTGGTGTCCACATCCAGCAGGGCTTTGCCGTACAGGGCGATGGAAACCTGATCGAGGCGCATGGTTTGGCTCATGCCGCCTTCATGTCACGGCGGTGGCGAAACAGGAAGGCGGGAATGGCGGCGGCCAGCGCAAAGGCCACAAAGGGCAGCGCCATTTGCACAAAGGCATAGACCCCGATGATGCGCCGGTTACCGCCGGAAGCCAGCGCCACAGCTTCTGTGGTGATGGAGGGCCAGCGGCCGGCGCCAATTAAGAGTGTGGGCAGGTATTGGCCGATGGAGACCGCAAAACCCACGGCGGCGGCGGTGAGCAGCGGTTTCAGGATCATGGGCAGGCGCACGCGCCAAAAGACTTTTGTGGGGCTCGCCCCAAGCCCCTGCGCCAGCAACCCATAGCGCGGGTCCCAGGCCCGCCACGGGTCGGAGAGGGAGAGGAACACATAGGGCAACACGAAGATGAGGTGGACCATTGCGAGAGCGATGAAAGTGCCGTCATAGCCCAATTGCAAAAAGAAGATTTGCAGGCCGAAGACAAAACTCACCTGTGGCACGATGAGGGGTAGATAGATGAACACCAGCGCCTTTTTGCCCATGCGGTGCCCCACCCGCCATTCCCGCTCCAAACAGGCCAGCGCCAGCCCGGCGGCGATGAGCGTGACCAGAACGCCCGTAGCCAGTGTGCTTTGCAGGGGGCCAGATAGGGCGGGACGCGCGCGGGTCCAGTTGGACAGGGTGAAGGATTGGGGGAGATTATCGGGAAAACGCCAGAACCCTGCCAAAGACCACAAGGCCAAAATGGCCAACCCGGCCACCAGCATGGCACCGATGGTGGCGGTGAGGGTGAAGACCCCTGCCCTTACAGCACCATCGCGTGAAAAGCGCTGGCCTCGGGTGCGCAACCATTGCATCACCGCGCCAGCCAATCGCTCCAGCAGCCACCAGGTGGCGATGGCGGCCAGCGTGACCGTGAATTGCACCAGCGCTCCCGCCGAGGCGACGAAACGCAAGGCAATATCGGGGTCCGCCATCAATTGCGCCAGCCGCACTGCCAGTGTGGAGGGGGTGGAGGGGCCGAGGATGACGGCCACGTCCACGACGGAGGTGGCGTAGGCCAAGACGGCAAATACCGCGAGCCTGATTTGTGCGTATATGCGCGGCCATGTGGTGAAGAGAAAGCCGCTGATGCGACCGTAGCCAAAGCTTTGGGACAGGCGGCGGGCCGGCTCCACCTGCGCCTGTGGCAGGGCCGCAAGTGTCACCAGCAGCAGGAACGGGATTTCCTTGGCAATCAGTCCGGCCATCATGGCAAGGCCCCATGGGTCCTGCAAAATCAGCAGGTCCGGGGGGCGGGTGGAGCCGGTGAGCCAGGGGGACAGAAACCGCACGATCATGCCCGATGGAGCGATGAGGAAGGCTAAGCCGAAAGCCGCCGCCGCGTGGGGGACGGCCAGTAGCGGCGACAAAAGATGCTGCACCCGGGCAAAGGACTCTGTGCCGTGGGACCCGGCCACGAAAAGCATCACTACCGTGAGCGCCACCAGCGTGGTGATGATCCCGCTGCAAAAAGAAAGCATGATCGACCGCCCCATGCCCGGCATGGCGAACAGGGCGTGGAAATGGTCAACGGTGATGGTGTTACCGCCCAGCGAGGGGAGGTAGCCAAAGGCGGGAAGGACGGTGGCGAGCACACCGCAGATGACGGGGCCAAGCAGGATGGCAACGGCAAGGCCGGGCGCAGCGGCGAGGAGGGGGACACGTTGTGTCATGGTGCTGCCGCGCAGACCACTGCACTCGCCTCATGTGCCCTCATTACTGGGCTTGTCCCGGTAATCCATGCCCACACATGAGAGAGGTTGGCGATCTTGCGGAATGGATTGCCGGGATAGGAGTTAGACACACGGCTTGCGGCCCCCAAGCAATGAGGAGGGTTTTGAGTGGGGTTAAGGGGACTTCCACTTGCTCTTAACCCCACCTCCCCCTCGAGGGGAGGTCGCAGAGGCAATGTCGAAGACATTGGTGATGCGGGTGGGGGGCTGGAAGGAAAATCTGGTCTCAGTCCCAACGTGGGTATCCAGCCCCCCACCCGGATCGCTTCGCTCTCCGACCTCCCCTCCGGTGAGAGATGACGCTGCGGTATGATCGAAAGACCTCGCACAGACTGTGCTTTCACCACCCGGCCTGCCTTACCTGACTAAGGTTCGTCAGTTCCCCGCCCCGTAGCGGCGGGTCCATTTCTTTTCGATTTCCGTCATCCACGAGGGGTGGGGTTCGGGCAGCATGGGGCCGAGTTCGGCGGGGGGGAGCGTGGCAATGCCGAGATCGAGGGCTTCGAAGGCGGCCTTGTCGGCTTCGGGCAGTTTGTTGACGTTCAACACTGTGGGGTCGCCCCAGAATTCCGGGTTTTGCTTGCGCAGTTGTGCTTCCGGCGAGAGCAGGAAATTAGCCAGCACCAGCGCACCTTCCTTGCCGGCGGCGTTGAACGGGATGGCCACAAAATGGGTGTTGCCCAGCGTGCCGCCGGAGAAAGTGAAAGAGCGCACCGTGTTGGGCAGTTTGTTCTGCTTGATGGCGCTGGAAGCCTCGGACGGATTGAAGGCAAAGATGATGTCCAACTCGCCATCCGCCAGCATCTGGTTCATGGCCGGGTAGTTTTTAGGGAAGGCCCGCCCGCTGCGCCACATATTGGGGTGGAGTTTGTCGAGCAGGGCAAAAAGCGGTTCGGTTTGTTCCTCAAATTTCGCCGGGTCCACCGGCTTCAGCAAAGCGGCGGGCTCTGCAATGACTTCGGACAAAGCCTGTTTCAGAAAGGACGAGCCAATGAAATCCGGCGGGGCAGGATAGGAAAACCGGCCCGGATTGGCGGCAGCCCAGGTGACGAGGTCGGACACGCTGTCGGGCAACGGGCCGGACTTTTCCCGCGCTTCATCATGGAAGAACACCATCTTGGCCCCGCCCCAGGGGCTTTCCATGCCTTCGGTGGGGATAGTGAAATCCACCGTAATGGTGGGCTTGTTTTCCACATCCACATATTGCCAATTGGGCAAGCTATCAGCCCAGCCAGGCGACAAGAGCAGGTCTTGGCGCTTCATGGCGGCGAAGTTCTCGCCATTGATCCAAATGAGGTCCACCTTGCCGCCTTCCAACTTGCCGGCGGTCTTTTCCGCCAGCACGGTGGAGACGGCGGTGGCGGTGTCTTCCAGCTTCACATGGACAACTTTCACACCGTATTGGGCGCTAATTTGATCGCCTGCCCAACGGATATAGTCGTTGATGTTCTGCGACCCGCCCCAGGCGTTGAAATAGACCGTCTGGCCTCGGGCAGCTTCCGTAACCGCCTTCCAGTTTTTGACATCGAGGGTTTGGGCCGATGCGGTTACTACGCTGGCGGCAAGCCCCAGCGTTGCGGCTGCAAGGGTCCATCGGCGGGTGAATGTGGTTTTGCCCCGTGCCATATCGGCCTCCAAACATATCTGGTGCACGGGCCATGGGGCCCGTCAATCTGTCCAATATTTTAGACGTAAAAATCTGTCTTGAAAACTGGTCACCCGAGCGACCCTTTGGCGAAAGCCTTACTGGGCGTGCCAACGGGCGGCAAGGAAGCCGATGTTAACAGCCCATCACGAAAGCGTGCGACGCACCGCATCCCGCCAGCCGTCATAGCGTTTGGTGCGGGTGTCTTCGTCCTGTTGCGGCTCAAACCGCCGCTCGCGCTGCCAATTGGCCGCAAAGGCAGCGCGGTCGCCCCATACCCCGGCGCGGGAACCGGCGAGCCAAGCCACGCCCAGCGCGGTGGTTTCGAGCACATGGGGCCGGTCCACCGGGGCGGCCAGCGTGTCGGCCAGGTTTTGCATGGTCCAGTCGGAGGCCACCATGCCACCGTCCACGCGCAGGACGGTTTCGTTTCCGCCATCCCCCCAATCATCATGCATAGCATCCAGCAGATCGCGGGTCTGGTAACAGACGGCTTCCAGCGCGGCGCGGGCAAATTCATCGGGGCCGGTATTGCGGGTCATCCCGAAGACAGCGCCGCGGGCATCGGCATCCCAATAAGGCGCCCCAAGGCCGGTGAAGGCGGGGACGAGATAGACGGATTGCTCCTCGTCGGCCTGTTCCGCCATGGGGCCGGTCTGGGCGGCATTGTCAATAATTTTCAAGCCATCCCGCAGCCATTGCACCGTGGCACCAGCCATGAAGATGGAGCCTTCCAGCGCATAGGTAGTAACCCCGTCCAACCGATAGGCGATGGTGGTCAGCATACGGTTTTTAGAGGCCACCTGCTGGTCGCCCGTGTTCAGCAGGGCAAAACAGCCCGTGCCATAGGTGGATTTCAACATGCCGGGCTCAAAACAA
This sequence comes from Pseudomonadota bacterium, assembly GCA_039198355.1. GTDB lineage: Bacteria > Pseudomonadota > Alphaproteobacteria > Rhizobiales > Rhizobiaceae > Pseudahrensia. Next base: position 34,543 of record JBCCTO010000010.1, on the reverse strand, counting down.
GCATTTCCAATCGTGGCTGCCTGCTGATCCCCCGCCACGCCGAGCACAGGAATTTCCGCGCCCAGAATATCGGCTTCCACCGTGCCAAAATCGGCGGCACAATCCAGCACTTCGGGCAGTATATTGGCGGGGATGTTGAGCATCTCCAGCTGATCGGCATCCCATTCATTGGAGCCAATATTGTAGAGCATGGTGCGGGCGGCATTTGTGGCATCGGTGACGTGGCGTTTACCACCGGTGAGCCGCCAGATTAGGAAGGTGTCGATGGTGCCGAAGGCCAGCTCGCCCACTTCCGCCTTGGCGCGCGCACCTTCCACATTGTCCAGCAACCAGGTCAGTTTGGTGGCGGAAAAATAGGGGTCCAGCAACAGGCCCGTACGGGCTGTGACGGCCTCTTCATGGCCCTTTTCTTTCAACTCGGCACAGAAGGCAGACGTGCGCCGGTCCTGCCAAACGATAGCATTGTAAATGGGTTTGCCCGTGGCACGGTCCCACACAAGGGTGGTTTCGCGCTGATTGGTGATGCCGATGGCAGCAATGTCGCCCGCCGCAACACCCGCTTTATCCAGTGCCTCACGGCACACATTCAGCACGCTTTGCCAGATTTCTTCTGCATCATGCTCAACCCATCCGGAATGGGGGAAGTGTTGGGTGAATTCCTGCTGGGCCACGGCCACGATGGCCTGATTTTCATCAAAAATAATGGCGCGGGAAGAAGTGGTGCCTTGGTCAATGGCCATGACAAGTTTGCTTTGGGCGCTGCTTGTATCGCTCATAGTCGCTCAGTCTGGAAAGTTTCTGATAATGGGCCGCCACCATAGGCAAGCGCGCTTCGTTCGCCTAGATAGTTTCCACCTGCGATGGAACCTCGCTAAACTCTTTTTGCGCTTCCGCTGTCAGCCTTAGGGCGTTGCTGTGTGGACGCGGCCACATGAAGCCCGCTGGATAGGGACGATGGAAAACAAAGACACGAAACCTGATGAGGGCCGTAAAACCCTGGTGCTGACCGGCGCCAGCCGTGGCATTGGTCATGCTGCCGTGCGGCGGTTTTCCCGCGAGGGTTGGCGGGTGCTGACCCTGTCTCGCCAGCCCTTCGATGAAAACTGCCCCTGGCCCGAAGGCGCGGCGAACCATGTGCAGGTTGATCTGGCGGATGCCGATTCGCTGGGCCTTGCCGTGGCGGACATTCGTGACCGGCTGGAAGAAGAGGGCGGCAAGCTGCACGCGCTGGTGAACAATGCGGGCATTTCGCCCAAACTGGCCGGGGGCAAGCGGCCCAATTCAATTGATACGCCCATGCAGGTGTGGCGGCAGGTTTTTCAGGTGAATTTTTTCGCCCCCATCCTTTTGGCCCGCGCGCTTTTCGACGAGTTAAAGGAAGCGCAGGGTGCCATTGTAAACGTCACGTCCATCGCGGGCGGGCGGGTCCACCCCTTTGCGGGCAGTGCCTATGCCACGTCCAAGGCGGCTTTGGCCTCGCTGACGCGGGAAATGGCAGCCGATTTCGGCCCCCATGGTATTCGCGTCAACGCCATCGCGCCGGGGGAAATCGACACCGCGATCCTGTCCCCTGGCACGGAAGCATTGATTGAAGACATCCCCCTCAACCGTCTGGGCTCCACCCAAGAGGTGGCCGATACAATCTTCTACCTCTGCTCCGATCAGGCCAGCTATGTGAACGGCGCGGAGGTCCATGTGAACGGCGGGCAACATGTGTAAGGCGAACGCCTTTGCCTGAACTCCCTGAAGTTGAAACCGTCCGGCGGGGCTTGGCCCCTGTCATGGAAGAGGCTTTGGTGGAGCGGCTGGAATTGCGGCGGGCTGATCTGCGCTTTCCCTTTGCACCGGGCATGGTGAATTTGGTGCAAGGCCAGCGGATTATCTCGCTGTCGCGGCGCGCCAAATACCTGCTCATGGATATGAGCAATGGGCAGGTGGTCATCATGCATTTGGGCATGTCTGGGTCCTATCGTGTGGAAGATGGTGAACCGTTGGGTGAGTTTCACCACGCCCGCTCGCGGCTTACCGCCCATGACCATGTGGTCTTCCATTTAGTCACCCAGGCGGGCAATCGGGCGCAGGTGATCTACAACGACCCGCGCCGCTTCGGCTTTATGCTTATGTGTCCGCGGGCCGCGTTGGACGATCATCCCAGCTTCAAAAATCTGGGCGTGGAGCCGGTGGGCAACGGGCTGAGCGGGAAAATTCTGGCCAGTCTTTTTGAAAACAAGAACGTGCCGCTGAAGGCGGCGCTGTTGGATCAACGGCTCATTGCAGGGCTTGGCAATATTTATGTGTGCGAGGCCCTCTGGCGCACGGGCCTCTCACCCAAGCGCAAGGCATCCACGTTGGTTCGCAAAAATGGCGCGGTGACCGACCGGGCGGAGCGTCTTGCGCAAAATGTGCGCGAGGTGATTGCGGAAGCCATTGAAGCGGGCGGCTCTTCCCTGCGGGACCATGCGCAAACGGATGGGACGCTGGGCTATTTCCAGCATCGTTTTGCCGTTTATGACCAGGAAGGGCAGGATTGCCGAACACCGGGCTGTTCCGGCACTGTCAAACGCATCGTACAATCGGGCCGCAGCACGTTTTATTGCCCCACTTGCCAGCGTTGAGGGCTTTTCTATTGGGCAAGTGTGCGTTAGACGATGCCCAACTTCTCTCCCCAATCAAACCACACGGAAAAGATGGCTAAAAACATCGGCAACGGTCTGCAAGACCGGCTCAAGGCTCAACAAGACGCGAAGGCAAAAATGCTGGAGCGGTTCAAGAAAGCGCCCAAGGCCGATGATCCGGAAATGATCGCCAAGCGGGAGGAGCGTGCCAAAATCGCCGCCGCCCGTGAGGAGCGCCGCTTGGCTGCGCTGGAGAAGAAGCGGGAGGAGCAGGAGGCGCTGGAAGAACTCAAGCGTCAGGAAGAAGAACGCATCGCCGCAGAAAAGCGGGCCGAAGCGGATCGTCTTGTGGCAGAAGAAGCCGCCAAAAAAGCGGAGCGAGATCGCCGCTACGCCGCTCGCAAGGCACGCAAGGGCAAGCGGGGCTAAAGCATCTCGCATTCTATATGAAGCAGTGAAGCATCAAAAAATGCGTTCGAAAACAGCACCTTGCTGTTTGAGAGACAGCAATTTTTGTTTCAGGTTGAATGCGCAGTGATCTAGACCTCTTCTTTAAGGGCAGTGGCCGCGTTTAGCGGATGGTCACCAGGCCCAATTCTTCCCGACTGGAAAAGCGCCAGGTGAGCCAGGCGGAGGCCATGGCGAGCCCCGCCACCAGTCCGGCCCAAATGCCCACAGCGCCAAAATCAAACACAAAACCGAGCACGTAGGCTGTGCCAATGCCCACGGGCCAATAGCTGATGGCGGCAATGGTGAAGGGGGCGTTGGTGTCTTTCAGCCCGCGTAAATTGGCCAAAGACGTGACCTGCATCGTGTCGAAAATCTGAAACAGGGCGGCCATGAAGAGAAGCGCCGTGGCAGTGGCCAGCACTTCGGTGACCTGGGGCGCGTTGGCCTCCAGATAGAGGCCCACGAGGGAGCGCGGGAAAAGCAGAAAGACCAGTGCTGCCACGCAGGCAAACCCCACACCGAGCGTCATGGCGGCGCGGGCGGCCAGGCCGATACCGGCGCGGTCATCTCGCCCAACAGCATTGCCCACCCGCACAGCGGCGGCTTGGGACAGGCCCAACGGCACCATAAAGGTGATGCTGGCCAATTGGAGCGCTATGCCATGGGCCGCCAGCGGGACCGCGCCCAGCCAACCAATCATCAGCGAAACGCCCGTAAACAGGCCCACTTCCGCCAAAATGGTGAGGGCTATGGGCAGGCCCAGTTTGAAGACCTCGAAAAAGGCTGGCCATTCCGGCCGCCAGAAGCGCTGGAACAGGGCATAGGGCCGGGCCACTTTGCTAAAATGCACGTAGAGCGCCAGCGTGATGAGGGCAGCGCTGTTAGCAATGCAAGTGGCGATGGCCGCCCCCTCCAGTTCCAGCCTGGGCGCGCCGAAATTGCCGAAAATGAGTGCGTAATTGAGGAAAGCGTTCAACACCGCCATGCCGATGGTGATCCAAAGGATGGCGCGGGTTTGCTCAATGGAGGTGAGGAAATTGCGCAAACCCGTAAACAAAAAGGCCGGGATGAGGGACCAGCGGGCGATTTCAATATAGGTCTGCGCCATGGCTGCCAGTTCCGGCTTTTGGCCCAAGGCCAGCAGGATTTCTTCGCCATACGCCAGCGGCAGCATGAACAGGCTCACCACAATCAGCAGCACCCACAGGCACATGCGGGTGGTGCGGCGCACCGCCTGTGTGTCTCCCTTGGCCATGGCCCCAGCCACAAGGGGCATGAGTGCGGCAGAAAAGCCCAGTCCGAAAATGAGGATGACAAAGAGGCTTTGAAAAGCCAGCACGCCGGCGGCCAGTTCTTCCACGCCCAACCAGCCCACCATGAGCGTGTCGGTGACATTCACCAACATCTGGGTGACCTGCATGATGACCAGTGGCACACCCAACTTGACGGTGGCGCGCAGGTGGTCACGAAAAGTGCTGGGCGGGGATGGGGCGGTGGCGACAGTCATGGCCCAGCCCTACACCGGGGCCGGGCCTTTCGCCACTGAAACTGCGTCAGGCTTTGGCGTTTTTGGCCATCTCAATGGCGGCGGAGATGGAGTTGCGCGCAGCATCCGCATCCCCCCAGCCTTCGGTCTTCACCCATTTGCCGCTTTCGAGATCCTTGTAGCGTTCAAAGAAGTGCGCAATCTGCTGACGCTGGATTTCGGGCAAGTCGTCAATGGAGTGAACATGCTCAAACATGGCGGAAACCTTGCTTGTGGGCACGGCGATGAGTTTTTCATCGGCGCCGGCTTCATCCACCATGTTCAAAATGCCGATGGGGCGGCAATTGATGACGCAACCGGGAATGAGGGGGCGGTTGTTGGCGATGAGCACGTCCACCGGGTCACCATCGCCCGACAAAGTGTGGGGCACAAAGCCGTAATTGCCGGGGTAGCGCATGGCGGTATAGAGAATACGGTCCACAAACAGCGCGCCAGCATCTTTGTCCATCTCATATTTGACGGGCTCGCCGCCGATGGGCACTTCCACGATCACATTGATGTCTTCGGGCGGATTTTTACCAATAGGAATAGCGTTCAGGTTCATGGGTTGGCTTTCAATGTGTTGGCGCATTCGGGCGCTTCCTTAAGCCCAAAACCAGGCCTTTGCAAAGCAGGACCTTGGGCGCAGAAAGAAGAATAGATTCGTGACCAATAATTGTCTGATGCAGACCTACCGATTTGAAGCTGTTGCCGAAACAGCGCTTTCAGCGGCGCAGGAACAAGCCATCGTCCATCTTATTGCGCCCATCTATACGCGGGTCGATTTCGGCGGGCGCAGCTTTTTCCAGCAACGCCACAGCCTTCGGCTGCTGGCTTGGGAAGAGGACCTGCTGGTGGCTCACATGGCGCTGACCTATCGCGTGGTGCGCTTGGGAGAGGAACTTTGGGATGTGATGGGGATTGCCGAAGTTGTGACCCATTCCAAACACCGTCGCCAAGGCTTGGCATCGCAGCTTTTGGCCATGGCCGAAGAAAAAGCGATGTCGCGCGCTGCCGATGCTTTACTCCTGTTTGGCACGGAAGGGCTTTACGCCCGCGCCGGATTTAAGCGCGCCCACAATGTCATCACCTATGTGGACATGGCGGGGTGTCGTACCGGGCAAACAGTTGAAACGTCCACCCATGCGCTCATGGTGAAACCCTTGGCCGACAAGGCATGGGATGATGACGGCGAGGTCGATTTACTGGGTGCCATTTTTTGAACTGTAACGGGCGTAATGCTGTTAGGCTCTCGTTCCGCCTTCCCCAATTGCGCAGCCCGAAGCTCCATGAACACCAGTAACTCCAGCCAATTGCTGCTCCAGGCGGAGCAGGCGGGCCTGCGGCTTGCCATTAAAGGCAGAATTGTTGCCGTCATGCTTGTGACCAGCTTTCTGGCCATTTCGCGGGGGTGGGAGCGGGCGCCGGAGTTTTTGCTGGGCGGGCTGTTATTCATCGCGCTCGGTTTGATCCACTACCGCATTATCGGCACGGCGCGGGACCACGCCTGGGTGAAATATGTTTTCATCACCATTGACGTGGCCGTTTTGAGCGCGGCTGTGGCGGTGCTGCCCGCTGTGCCCGGTCTCGACATTCCCGATGTGATCGTTTTCCGCTTCGATATTTTCAAATTCTACTTCATCATTTTAGCCGTCGCCGCCTTCAGTTTTTCTCCCTGGCTGGTCATGTGGACGGGTGCGATCGGCTCCCTGGGATGGCTGGCGGCGTTTCTCCATGTCATTTCCGGCATGGAGGAGACCCTTACCTGGAGTGACATTCCCAACGGGGTTACACCGGAGCGCTTTCTGGAGGTTTTTCTCGACCCCAACTTCGTGGGCACGGGCACAAGGGTGCAAGAGGCGGTCATCTTTTTGGTGTTTGCGGCCCTGATTGCCATCGTGACCCAACGGGCGCGGCAGACCGTACGCATGCAATTGGAGGCCGAGCGCAATATCGCTTCCATCTCGCAATTGTTCGGTCGCTTTGTGCCAAAATCCATTGCCGATGTGATGATCCGCGAAGAGGGCGCTTTGGAACCGGTGAGCCGGGAGGCGACGGTTCTCATCGCCGATGTGGCCAATTTCACCGCTCTCACCGAAAGCAAAGGGGCGCAGGCAGTGGTGGATGTGTTCAACGACTATTTTGAAGCGGCCTCTGCGGTCATCAGCGCCAATGATGGGGTGGTGACGCAGTTCATTGGGGATGCCGTTTTTGCCACTTTCAATGTGCCGGTGGAGGACAGCCGCCACCGGCAAAACGGTATCAATGCTGCCCAAGAACTGGTGGCGCTGGCCCGTTCCACCCCATTTGGGGGTGAAAACCTGCGCATCAGAGTGGGGGTGAGCACCGGCCCCGTGGTTGCCGGCAATGTGGGCGGCGGTGGCCGGGCCACATATACGGTCTATGGCGAACCCGTAAACCTCGCCTCGCGTCTGGAGGAACTCAACAAGGAGTTAGAAACCGAAATTCTGATTTCGGAAAAGACGGTCGAGGGGGTCGCCAATGGGGCGTTGATGGAGGCCGGGGAATTCTCACTTCAGGGCATCAAAGAGCCGGTGCGGGTTTATACCCTCACTTCTGCCGAGTGAGCGGGGTCCTATTTCTGGACGCTACGGATGGTGTTCTTAGATCAATTGCACTTCAAAATGCAGGTCGAAGCTGACGGCAGCCTCTATCGATTGCTCAACCGCCTGCGCAGGGCAAACGCGCCCAGACTCGCCAGACCACCAAACAAGGCAACAACAACCAGACCGAAAGAGCTGGCGGTTTGGGCGGCTTTGGCGTCGACTTGCAGTGTACCGCCATCCGGCAGGCTCAGGTTTTCGGCCTTGAGGAATGTGCCATTGGCGTAGCTGCGCAGTTCCACGTCGAGAACCTCCCGACCCGTCTTTGGAAAAGACAGGTTGACGTTTGTGGCCTCGCCCCAATCGCCGCCGAAGCCGCCATAGATGACCTGCACATTTTCCGGCACAAGTTCTTCAGCGGTATAGTCATTGGTGCAGATGGAGATGGCCATGGTGGCATCGAGGGGGGTCTTGAAGGGCGGGTCGTAGCTTTTGGGGTGAGCCATGAGCGACATGGCCTGAAACTCTGCCCCATCCTTTCCGCCTGCCCACATTACGCGGTCGAAAATGCGGTCAGCCAGTTGAAAACTGCCGCTTGTTCGAATTTCATCGATGGGGAGCCGCCCCTCATCGTTGAACAAAATATTGCTATCCTTGCCCAACAAAGGCTCGATGAGGTGGGCAGACATGGCGATGAACACTTCCACATCCCCACCATCGCGGTTGACGATCACCTGCACCGGGCTGGTTTTCTTGGTGAGGGCCTGAACTGTCTTAAGCGATGGGCCAACCAGCGCGATGATGGCAAAAATGAACAGGCTGGGCACAAAGAAACGGCTAGAAAACAGGTTTTTCATGTCAGCCCTTTCTCTCTAATCCCCATATGGCTCAGTCACGAGCGCGAAAGCCCTTTGTTCAACTGCGTCAGACCCTAATCCAGCACTCTTGCACATCCTATGTGTTAGCCTGCCGCGTTTGAAACAAGGGGTTCACAAATTTGTTCCTCAGGCAAGGCGCCCCGTGAGATCGTCTAGAGGCGTGATCGCTAGCGTCGCTGGAGGACGAGATAGCAAGGTGGCCTGCCCTCTCGGATGGCCTTGGCCTCATAACGGGTGCGCACCCAGCCTTCCCATGGCGTATTCCAATCGCTGGCTTGCCGGGCCAACCACGCGAAATCTCCCTGCCGCTCCACCTGCTGGAGGGTCCAGTTCACATAGGTGTCGATGTCTGAGGCGAAGCGGAAAAGACCGCCTGGCTTAAGAACGCGCGCAAATCGGGTGAGGTTGGGTTGGTTCACAAACCGGCGTTTCCAATGGCGTTTTTTGGGCCAGGGATCGGGGTAAAGAAGGTCGATTTGGTCGAGGCACTTGTCGGGCAACCAATCCAGCAAGCGGCTGGCGTCGTCGTCGTAGAGACGCACGTTTTGGATGCTGTGGTCTTCCATGGCCCCCAGCATTTTGGCCATGCCGTTGATGAACGGTTCCACGCCAATGAACCCGGTATCAGGATTGGCGCGGGCCTGATGGGTGAGGTGTTCCCCACCGCCAAAGCCAATTTCCAGCCGGTGCCGGTTAAAGCGGTTGTCGAACAGTTCAGCGACCGTCTGCGGGCCAAGCTCAGTCTCCACCGGCAGGCGCAGGCGGGGCAGGTCTTCGCCCATCACCCGCAACTTGCGGCCATAAAGGGCGTTGCCCTTGCGGCGGCCATAAAAGCTCTCTGTGGAGCGGGTGGGGTGCGGTTTGTCGGGCATGGCAGGTTCTCAAACGAAAAAGGGGCTGCCGCAGACAGCCCCCTACCCTTCAGAGACGTCATAGGCCGACTTGATCGGCCTATCTCTTCACGTCTTAGGAGATCCGCCGATCAAGTCGGCGGATGACGCAGCAGTGCAAACCTACATAGCCGCTTTGAGCGCGTCCACCAGATCGGTTTTTTCCCATGAGAAACCGCCATCGTCTTCCGGCGTGCGGCCAAAGTGGCCATAGGCTGCCGTGCGGGCGTAAATGGGTTTGTTCAGGTCCAAATGTTTGCGAATGCCGGTGGGGGTGAGGCTCATGGCCGAACGGATGGCTTTTTCCAGCGCCGCATCATCGGCCTGCCCGCCTGTATCCACATAGATGGACTGGGGCTCGGCCACACCGATGGCATAGGACAGCTGGATCGTGGCCCAGTCCGCAAGACCGGCGGCCACGATGTTTTTGGCGAGATAACGGGCAGCATAAGCGGCGGAACGGTCCACCTTGGTGCTGTCCTTACCGGAGAAGGCACCACCGCCATGGGGGGCTGCGCCGCCATAGGTATCCACGATGATTTTGCGGCCGGTCAGGCCGGCATCGCCGTCAGGGCCACCAATGACGAAGGTGCCGGTGGGGTTAACGTGCCAGACGGTCTCATCCGAAATCCAGCCATCGGGCAGCACATCACGAATGGTGGGCTCCACCATTTCGCGGATCACGTCGGACGTCTGGTCTTCGCTTTTGTGCTGTGTGGAAAGGACGATGGAGGTGGCGGCGACGGGTTTGCCGTTTTCATAGCGCACGGAAACCTGGCTCTTGGCGTCGGGCAGCAGCTGGTCCAGCTCGCCGGAATGGCGCTTGGCCGCCAGCACTTCGAGGATTTTGTGGCTGTAGTAGAGCGGTGCGGGCATGAGCGCATCAGTGTCCCGGCAGGCATAGCCAAACATGATGCCCTGGTCGCCAGCACCTTCTTCACCCTCTTCATCGGCAGCGTTATCAACGCCTTGGGCAATGTGGGCGGACTGGCCGTGCAAAAGCACCTGCACATCGGCATGTTCCCAATGGAAACCATCCTGCTCGTAGCCAATGTCCTTAATGGCATCGCGGGCCACTTGCTCCACCTCTTCAGGCTTGATGGAAGCGGGGCCGCGGGTTTCACCGGCGATGACAACCTTGTTGGTGGTGGTCAGTGTTTCAGCGGCCACGCGCACGTCCCAAAGGTTCATACCCTCTTTCGCTGCGCGGGAGAAAAACAGATCGACCACCTCATCGGAAATGCGGTCGGAAACCTTATCCGGGTGCCCTTCGGACACGGATTCGGAGGTGAAGACGTAGTTGGAGCGTGCCATGGAGATAGCCCTGACTTAGTTGATGGCCAGCCAACAGCCTCCCCCGGGGGAGCAAACGTTAGGCGGGCGCGAAGTGAAAAGAAGGACCGCAACAAGCAGGGTGCCAAACACGGCCCAGATCAAGCAGCGTCACCTAGGCTGCGGCATAAAGGCAAGTCAATAAGGATATGCCATTTTCTTTATATGACATGCATTTGACGGGGTCTTGTGGCCCATTTGCCCCCGGTTACCGTCAGCTGGGCTTGTAGTCCGTTTGATCCGTTCCCGTGCGCGCAGATACATCTGCGCCTTTCCCTTCCGGCTCGCCGGTTTCGTCCGCCAGCGCCCTGACCATCTCAATAACCTTGCGGCGGATGGTGGCGGAGGGAATGCGCACAAAGGCGCGGTTAAGGGCAATGCCTTCGGCGCTGGATACAAAATCCACCACATATGACGTGGCACTGGCTTCCGCCATGCCGGGCTGCACCATGGCTCCGGGCTGGGCGGGGGCGTCCTCGAAAAAGAAAGAGACGGGCACTTTCAACGCCGCCGCAATTTGCTGCATCCGGCTGGCCCCAATGCGGTTGGTGCCTTTTTCGTATTTCTGAATTTGTTGGAAAGTGATGCCCAGGGCATCCCCCAGCTTTTCCTGGGACATGCCTTGCATGGTGCGGCGCAGTCTCACGCGGCTGCCCACATGGACGTCGATGGGATTTGGTTTTTTGGGTTTTGCGTCAGCCATTCCTGTTCTCGGGCCTGTTCTCGTATCTGGCGGGTATGAGGACAAACGAAGGGGCGATTCGCAGCACCTACAACCTGTGGGTGTTTTTCGCGGCCACGCCTATCAAACAGGCCAAAAGGACGCAAATAAAAAGAATAACGAAGAGGTTACCGGTGCGGGCAAAAAGTGGCGGGGCGATGGCTTTGGGCAGGGGTGCATCCACCACGCCTCGCTTGCCCAGCCCAAGACTTTCGGTCATGCGGCCATGGGCATCCACCACCATAGAGATACCGTTATTGGCAGCACGGGCCAGGGGAAGCCCTTCTTCCACGGCCCGCACCTGCGCCTGATGGGCGTGTTGGTAAGGGCCGGAAGTCATGCCAAACCAGGCATCATTGGTGACATTGACAATCCAACCCGGCTTGGGGCCGCTGGCGGCCACGCGGCCTGAAAAAATGATCTCGTAGCAAATGAGTGGTAGGAAGGCGGGTGCGCCGTCCAGTGCCACGGTCCGGCGTTGAATGCCTTGGGCAAAGCCTCCCTGCTGCTGGGTGAGCTGGCGCAAGCCGATGGCCTCCAAGAAGCCTTGAAAAGGCAGGAATTCCCCAAAGGGCAGCAGGCGGGTCTTGTCTCGGGCCTCGGTGATCTGGCCCTGACCGTTGATGGCATAGAGGGAATTATAGACCCGGCGGCCCGTGGCCCCCTCTTCCAACCGCATGGCGCCCGTGAGCAAAGTGGTGTCGTCCGGCAGCATGGTCGCTATGGCCGATAGTTCATCCGGGCGGCGGGTGAGGATGAAGGGAAAGGCGGATTCCGGCCAGATGATATGGGTGAAGGAGCCTGCGCCCGCCGCCTCCGGCCCCTTGTCCAGATCCGACAGGTCCAGATAGCGCTGCATGATTTCCGCGGTCTTCTGCGGGTCCCATTTTTCGCGCTGGTCTAGCGAGGGCTGGACGATGCGCAGTTTAACATCTGCCACCGTGTCGGTGGGCGCGTTGGCCAGACGGACAAACCCGTAAACGGGTTGCGCCATCAGCAGCGCCAAAGGCAATAGAAGCAGGCGGCGGTTTTCTGCCAAAGACACAAGCGCCATGGCGCCCATGAGCACTGCAAGAAATGTCATGCCGTAAAGGCCAATCAGGCTGGCAGCCTGCATAAGCAAGGGCGTGGGCATGATAGTATAGCCCAGCGTGTTCCAGGGCAGGCCTGTCAAGACTGTGCCGCGCACCCATTCCATGAAAGCCATCGCTGCGGCCAGCGCCACCAGCCGCACCCAGCCGATGGAGGGGCGATTATCCGTCCACGCCATGCGGGCCAGCACAAAGGCAATGCCGTAGAAAAGGGCAAGCCCGGCGGGCAAAAGCATGACGGCAAAGGGCATGAGCCAAGCGAAGACATCGGCATCCACCAAAAACGCCTGCCCAACCCACCAAAAGCCGGCAAGGAAGTAGCCAAACCCGAACAGCCAGCCCAGTTTGAACGCGGGCCACGCTTTTTTGAAGGGCGACAGGAACCCTCCGCCGGAAACCGGCGCGGCCCCGTCCATCAACCACACCATAACGGGAAGGGTGAGAAAAATGACGGGCATAGCGTGCACGGGCGCAAGGGCCAGTGCCGTAAGCGCCCCGCTCACCAGCGCCAGAAGAGAGGCCCGCCACCCGGCCAGGAGCACAATGGATTGGGAAAGGCGTTCCACCATCGCCATTACGCCGCCGCTCCGAATCACTGACAATCAACCCCGCCGCACCCTTGGGGAACGCGTGGGGCGGGTCAATGCCGCCGACTGGATCACCCGCCGGCGCGGGATGCGGAAGCCCGTTGTTAACCATGGTCCATTAATTTGGCCGTGTTCCCAACGCGCAGGCAGGTGGCGTCCGTGAGACATGTTTGGAAGGTCATGCTTGGCTTGATAGCTCTGGCGTGCAGCACGATTTGCGGCCACGCCGGTGGAGTGGATTTCACCGGCGCACGGCTGAGTAATGATTGGGATAAGAAAGCGCTCACCGCCTCGCTTTCTCAAGGGAGCATCCGCATTAGGGCCAAACAGGGTTTGGCTTTTGATGATGCCAGTTCCTGGACTGTGAGGCTGGCGAAACCCGTACCGGTGAGCCCAGAGCAGGCCTTGGTCTTTTCAATTTCAACGGGCAAAAGCCATCGGCCCTTTTGGCAAAACCTTTTGTTTTCCCTGCGGGTCAACGGCAAGCCGGTGGAGGCCGTAGCCACGTTGAGCACCGCTCGCCTGGACTTGGTGGTTGCTGATAATGGTGAGCCCTACGCGCCCTATTCACCGAATGGGCGCTTTACCATGGCAGTGGCCATACCGAGCCATCAACTCAAGAGCATGACTATCCTCACCGCCGGTGCAGCGGGCATGGACATGACCCTGAGTAGCTTTCGATTGGAGCAAAGGGCAACGGTCATGGCCCCTGCACAACGGGTGCAACAGGCGAACCTGTCCCAACAAGAAATTGCCGCGATGGCCCAAGAGGCGTGGGGCGCTTTTTCCGCCTTTTCAGCAGAACCGCAACATTATGGTTTGCGCCATGACCCGGCAAAGCGGGCAGTTTTGCTGGAAGACCAAAGCCAGATGTTGGACGTGTCCGGCGGATGGTTCGATGCGGGGGACTATGGGCGCTACACGGTGAACACGGCCCACAGCGCCAAGCTCATTCTGCTCAGCCACACTCTGGCCCCCGATGCCGTTTCGACCACAGCATTGGCACAATCCGGTGTGCGCGGGGCTCTGGACTGGCTATTGAAGATGCAGCGGGGCGATGGAGCTGCTTATCACAAGGTGGCCAGCGCCGATTTTCCGCCCATGACCACCACCCCGGATGGGGACCGGGCAAAACGCACCATTGCCCCCATCACCTCCACCGCCACGGCCCAATTGGCCACTGCCCTGCATCTGGGCGCCATGGTTTTCGACGATCCGGCCTATGGGAGAGCTGCCGATCGAGCGCGGGCATGGCTTGCACGCAATCCGGGCCTGAAGATGATCCCGGCCCGTTTTGGTAAACATGCCTATGGCGGCCATTATGGCGATGATGAGGATGGTGACGAACGGTTCATGGCCCTCGCCGCGCACCAATTGCGCACCGGGAGAAGCAGTCTTACGCAAGCGGATTTTGCGACAGCCCGGAAACGGTTTTTGAAAACGCGCGGCGATGCGGGGTGGAAAAACACCGATCTATTCGGGCTTTGGATGGTTCAGGCTTCAGGCGATGCGCGCGGGCAGGACTTACTCCAACAAACCGCTGATCATTGGTTGTCGGCACAATCCCGTTCCCCGTTGCGTATTCCCTACGTTTCAGAAGAACCGGTGCTTTGGGGCTTTAACGGGCGCATGGCCCTGCGGGCCTGGCACATGGCGCTGGCAGGCCAAACATTCACCCGGGCCGATTGGGCGCAAGGGGGGCGTGCCACGCTGGGTTGGTTTTTTGGGGGCAACCCCAACGGGCAGATCATGGTGACAGGCAAGGGGAAAGGACGCATCAAGCATCCCCATTTTCGCCCCCACACATCCGGCGCCATTGCCTTGCCCGAGGGTTTGCTGGTGGGCGGGCCCAATCAGGAAACAGACCTCAAAGCACACCCGCCACTGGCAAGGCATGTGGATGATGCTGCCAGCTACCGCACCAATGAGGTGGCCATTAATTGGCAGGCGGCTTTTGCCAGCGCCCTTTCGCTCATCGCCCACCAAAGAGATGATTTGACCACCGGGTCGGTGGTGCCCCTGCCATAAACGCTCATTCCCCTGCGGCCATTATGGACTTTCCAGCAACGCCTGCGTCCTTTAGGGGTGCAACCTCTTTGCACCGCTCGGCGAACTTATGTCTCAACCTCCCTTCACATCCCGTCAGTTGCGAGACGGTTTTGCGCGGTTTGCCACCGGTGTGACCATCGTCACCGCCCAAAGTGGGGATGGCGAGCCCGTTGGCATGACGGCCTCGTCCTTCAACACAGTCTCTTTAGACCCGCCGCTCATCCTTTGGTGCCCCTCAAAATCGGCCCTGTCTGGCCCCGCCTTTCGGGATGCCCGTCATTTCGCTGTTCATGTGCTGGCGCAGGATCAAGGTGAATTGTCCTCCCGCTTTGCCACCAAGGGCACAGACAAATTTGAGGGTTTGGAAGGCTGGCACCAGGACGGCAAGGGCGTGCCCCATCTGGAAAATTGCATGGTGCGGTTTGAGTGCCGCCAATGGGCCGTCCATGAAGGGGGCGACCATTGGATTGTGGTGGGCGAAGTTTTGGCGATCTCTGAAGGCGCAAAGGGCATGGACACGGAGGGGCTGATCTTCCGGCAAGGCCGCTATGCCCATGCCGTGGATTTATAGCGTGTCTTGTTGAATTGGAGCCATAAGTTGCGCTGCGCCTGCACATTTTATGGCACTTCTTGAAGCTGATTAAACGAGCGGTGCTTTAGGCGGTTGAAATAGACGTTAAATCGGTTCAGCTTCCGCTCAAATCCCACTTGGAAGCATCGCCATGTCAGCCTTGTTCGACCTCACCGGCAAAACCGCCCTCATCACCGGCTCTTCCCAGGGCATTGGCTATGCGCTGGCCCGGGGGTTGATTGAGGCGGGGGCCACGGTTGTGCTGAACGGGCGGGACATGAAACGGCTGGATGCCGCCGCCGAGGTGTTGCGCCAGGGAACGGGGGGGAATGTTCACGCTCTGATGTTCGATGCCAGTGACCATGCCGCCGTGAAAAAGGCCGTGGACGGTTATGAAAAGCAAACAGCGGCCATCGACATTCTGGTCAATAATGCGGGCATGCAGCACCGCACGCCGCTGGAAGATTTTCCAGCCGATAAATTTGAGCAATTGCTGACCACCAACATCTCCACCGTGTTTAATGTGGGACAGGCCGTGGCACGCCACATGATTGGGCGGGGCAAAGGCAAGATTATCAATATTGCCTCGGTGCAAACCGCCTTGGCCCGCCCTGGCATCGCGCCCTATACGGCCACTAAAGGGGCGGTGGCCAATCTGACTAAAGGCATGGCCACGGACTGGGCGCAGCACGGCTTGCAGGTGAACGCGCTGGCCCCGGGCTATTTCGACACGCCCCTAAATGCTGCGCTGGTGGCTGACCCGGAGTTTTCCGCCTGGCTTGAAAAACGCACACCTGCCGGGCGCTGGGGCAAGGTGGAAGAACTGGTGGGGGCCTGCGTGTTCCTGTCCTCCGCCGCCTCGTCCTTTGTGAACGGCCATACGCTTTATGTGGATGGCGGGATCACGGCTTCGCTCTAGTGGCACTTACTCTTAAAAACCGTTTGCATGTGGTCATGGGGGTTGCCGGTTGCGGTAAGTCCACCATTGGCGAAGCTTTGGCGGAAGCAACGGGCGGGCGGTATCTGGAAGGGGATGCGTTCCACCCGAAATCCAATATCGACAAAATGAGCCGGGGCGAGCCGCTCACCGACCATGACCGCTGGCCCTGGCTCAAAGCGCTGACGGAAGAGATGTATAATCACGAGGGCACTCTCTTCATGGGCTGTTCTGCGCTGAAACTGGGCTATCGATATGTGCTGAGCATGGCGCCGGAGGGCGTGAACGGCGAACCTGTCTGCTTTATTCATCTTAAGGGGTCGCGGGAGTTGATCGCCAAACGTATGGGCGAGCGGACGGGCCATTTCATGCCACTGGACCTGTTGGACAGCCAGTTTGCCACGCTGGAAGAAATTCAGCCGCAGGAGAATGCGGTTGTGGTGGATATTGATCGCAGCACCGAGGACATTGTTCGATCGGTTCTGGACCAGATCAAAAGTTAGGCGACGGGCAACGAACAAGCGGGGCCGAGCGTTTTATTGCTGGTACGCAAGAGGGAGCCAAAAATGGCAAAAGTGCATACGGGCCTGGTGGGCCTTGGGACCATGGGGCGCAATCTGGCGCTGAATATCGCCGAGAAGGGATACCCTATTGCGGTGTTCAACCGCACCACATCGGTGACGCAAGACTTTGCAGCGGATGCAAAAGCGGAAAGCGCTCAGCTGGGGGAAAACATCATCCCCACAGAAACACTGGAGGAATTTGTGGCGACCATGGCAACGCCCCGCAACATTATCCTGATGGTCCCTGCCGGTCCCATTGTGGACAAGCAGATGGAAGCGCTGCGCCCGCTGCTGGACAAGGATGATCTCATCATCGATGCGGGCAATGCCCTTTTTGAAGACACTAACCGCCGGGCGGATGCGGCCCACGAGGCGGGGGAGAAATTTCTTGGGATCGGCGTCTCCGGCGGAGAGGAAGGGGCGCGGCACGGGCCGTCCATCATGGGCGGTGGCGATAAAGACGCCTGGGATCGTGTGGCCGACATGCTGCAAGCCATTTCGGCCAAATATGAAGGCGAAGATGGCACGGTGACACCCTGCGCCACCTATATGGGCGCGGGCGGTGCCGGGCATTTTGTCAAAATGGTCCATAACGGCATTGAATATGCTGACATGCAGATGATTGCCGAAACCTACGGCATCATGCGTGACGGGCTTGGCATGGAACCGGCGCAAGTGGGCGACGTCTTTGCCCGCTGGAATGAGGGCCCGCTGCAATCCTATCTCATCGAAATTTCCGCTCAGGTTTCCAAAGCCGTGGACCCGAAAACGGGCCAACCCATGCTGGATGTCATCTTGGACAGCGCCGGCCAAAAGGGTACCGGCCGGTGGACGGCCATTGAAGCGCTGAAACTGGGCGCGCCCGTCACCGCCATTGATGCGGCCGTGGCCGCCCGCAATCTCTCCTCCCGCGTGGGCGAGCGGGAGATGGGTGAAGAACTTTTTGGCTCAGCACCGCAAAAAATAGACGGCGATGCCCTGTCCCTCGACACGCTGGAGGGTGCATTGCTGGCGGGCAAGATTGCCTGCTACGCGCAGGGCTTTGAGATGCTGGAACAGGCGTCCAAAGACTATGATTGGAACCTGCCCATGCCTGCCATCGCGAAAGTGTGGCGGGAGGGCTGCATCATCCGCTCTTCCATGCTCAACGATATGGCCAGTGCGCTGACGGATGTTCCGGGCGGCAATCTCATGAACGCGCCCTTCTTTACAGACCTTTTGAAAGCCAATCACGGTGCTTTGCGCCAAAGCGTTGCGCAGGCCACTTTATCAGGGTGCCCAACGCCTGCCCTGTCTTCCGCCATCACCTATTTCGACACCATGCGCACCTTGCATGGCACGGCCAATATGATCCAAGCCCAACGGGATTTCTTCGGTGCCCACGGTTTCAAGCGGCGGGATGAAGAGGGTGACCATCACGGCCCTTGGGGAATGCAGTAAAGGGGCCGAGTTGGCCACCCCACAGGCTTGCCAAAGGCGAACGCCTTCGTTCACAACGGGTGGCTTAAGCCGAAAGCATGGGTGGGACGAGGACGGACCAAACGGGGACGGATATGAGCACCGAACAAAAAGACGACAATAAGAGCGCCCATCAGGGCCGCCATCCCGCGCTGAACTATCATGAGTTTCCACTTCCCGGAAAACTGGAAGTGCGACCCACCAAACCGCTGGCCAACCCCCGCGATCTGTCACTGGCCTATTCCCCCGGGGTGGCCGAAGCCTGCAATGCCATCACGGCCAACCCGTTGGATGCTGCCCGCTTTACGGGGCGGGCCAATCTGGTGGGGGTGGTCTCCAACGGGTCCGCCGCGCTGGGGCTTGGCAATATTGGGGCGCTGGCGTCTAAACCCATCATGGAAGGCAAGGCGGTGCTGTTCAAACAGTTCGCCCATATCGACTGTTTTGACATTGAGGTGGACGAGAAAGACCCGGTGAAACTGGCCGAAACGGTGATGAAACTGGAACCCACTTTCGGGGCCATTAATCTGGAAGATATCAAAGCGCCGGACTGTTTCATCGTGGAAGAAATGTGCCGGGAGCGCATGAACATTCCGGTTTTCCATGACGATCAGCATGGCACGGCTATTGTGGTGTGTGCTGCCGTAAAAAATGCCCTTTACCTGACAGGCCGGAAATTTGATGAGATCAAGATCGTCTCCACCGGTGGCGGCGCAGCGGGCATTGCCTGCCTGAACATGCTGGTGACACTGGGCGTGAAGCGCGAAAATATCTGGCTTTGCGACATTGACGGGTTGATCCGCAAGGGTCGCGCTGCGCCCATGTCGCCGCAACAGGAACTCTATGCGCAGGACAGTGACTTGGAGACGCTGGACGATGTGATCGAAGGGGCAGATTTGTTTTTGGGTCTGTCCGGTCCGCGTGTCCTCAAAGCGGAACAGGTCACCCGCATGGCGGATGCACCCATCGTGTTTGCCCTTGCGAACCCGACACCGGAAATCATGCCTGAGGAAGTGATGGCCGTGGCGCCCAAGGCGATTATGGCCACGGGCCGGTCAGACTATCCCAATCAGGTCAATAACGTCTTGTGTTTCCCCTTCATCTTTCGCGGCGCGCTGGATGTGGGGGCCACAGACATCAACGACGCCATGAAAGTGGCCTGTGTGGAGGGCATTGCGGAACTGGCGCGCAAGACCTCTTCTGCCGAGGCAGCGGAGGTCTATGGTGATGAAGACCTGCAATTCGGCAAAGACTATTTGATCCCCAAACCCTTTGACCCGCGCCTGCTTACCGTCGTTGCTGGGGCGGTTGCCAAAGCGGCCATGGAAACGGGCGTGGCCACACGGCCAGTGGCGGATTTCGATGCCTATATGGAAGGGCTGGAGGCCACCATCTACCGCTCTTCCATGGTGATGCGGCCGGTTTTTGAGGAGTCCAAAGCCGCTGCCCGGCGCATTGTTTTTGCCGAGGGGGAAGATGAGCGGGTGCTGCGGGCCGCTGTGGTAATTGCCGAAGAGACGGACGACATGCCCGTGTTGATCGGGCGACCGGAGGTCATCCGCACCCGCTGCGAGAAATTTGGCATCCCGTTTGATGTGGTGAGCCGGCACGACATTGTGGACCCCACCAATGACCCCCGCTACCGGGAATATTGGCAGACCTATTATGAGGTGATGAAGCGGCGGGGCATTTCGCCGGATTTGGCGCAAGCCATCGTGCGCACCAACTCCACCGTCATCGCTTCCATCATGGTCCACCGGGGCGAGGCGGATTCCATGATTTGCGGGGCCTTTGGCAATTACAAATGGCACCTGAAATATGTGGAGCAGATGCTGAAGGATGACAGCCGCAGCCCAATCGGCGCGCTCTCTCTTCTTATACTGGACGAAGGCCCCCTCTTCGTGGCCGACACCCATGTGAACCCGGAGCCCACGCCGGAGCAGGTCGCGGAGACCGTCATTGCCGCCGCCCGTCACATCCGCCGCTTTGGGTTGGAGCCGAAAATTGCCGTCTGTTCCAACTCTCAGTTCGGCACTTTGGAGACGGAATCGGCCCGTCGCATGCGCGCGGCGTTGGCGCTGCTGAATGCGGCTGACCTGGATTTTATTTATGAAGGCGAAATGCCGGTGGATGCCGCGCTGGATCCAGAAATCCGCGACCGCATGATGCCCAATTCCCGCATGGAGGGAAAAGCCAATGCATTTGTTTTTTCCAATGCGGAAACGGCGGGGGGCGTGAAAAACTCCCTCAAATCCGTCACCAAAGGTGTGGAAGTGGGGCCAATCCTCATGGGCATGGGCAACCGAGAACATATCGTTACCCCCTCCATCACCACACGGGGGCTTATCAACATGGCTGCGCTTGCGGGGACGCCGGTGCATACTTACGCGTGAGTAAATCAATGCCCGTCATAGGCCGGCTTGACCGGCCTATCTCCCCAGAACTTTAGCGATCCGCCGATCAAGTCGGCGGATGACAATCTAGGGATGTGTTGTTTTTGATTCACATGGGACGCGCAGTGCTTTAGCCTCGCCGCACTTTCAGGCGGGAGGCACACGATCATGGCCTATGAAACCATCAAGACCGACATCAACGACAAGGTGGGGGTCATAACGCTAAACAGGCCCAAAGCGCTCAATGCGCTGAGCACCACCATGATGCGTGAAGTGGTGGCTGCCGCCCAGGACATGGATGAGGATGCGAAGGTGGGCTGCATCATCATCACCGGCTCCGCTAAGGCCTTTGCCGCCGGTGCGGACATTAAAGAAATGCAGCCCCTCTCCTACACCGATGCGCTTGGTCAGGACTTTTTTGCCCATTGGGACGGGCTCACACGGGTGAAGAAACCGGTCATCGCTGCAGTCGGTGGCTACGCCTTGGGCGGAGGGTGCGAATTGGCCATGATGTGTGATTTCATTATCGCCGCCGACAATGCCAAATTCGGGCAGCCGGAGATTACCCTTGGCGTTATGCCCGGCATGGGCGGCTCCCAACGCCTGACCCGATTTGTGGGCAAATCCAAAGCCATGGATATGTGCCTAACGGGCCGCATGATGGACGCGAAAGAGGCCGAAAGCTGCGGTCTCGTTTCCCGCGTGGTGGCGGCCAATGATCTGATGGAAGAAGCGTTGGATGCGGGCCGGAAAATTGCCAATTTCTCCAAGCCGTCCGTGTCGCTCACGAAAGCCGCTGTCAATCGCGCCTTTGAGACCACGTTGCAGGAAGGTGTGCTGTTTGAACGGCGCGTCTTCCACTCCCTGTTCGCCACGGAGGACCAGGACGAGGGCATGAATGCATTTATTGAAAAGCGCGAGCCGCAATTCAAAGACCGATAACCGTCGTCATAAACACTGATGACCGTCGTCATGCGTTTCGCGGTTGACAGTTTTCACCACTGCCTCTAACTAGCCGGAACCTGCGGTTCTCCCCTGAGAGCCGCCGCTTTTGTTTGTGCCCCTGCCGTCTGCACGTTGGGGGGCCACCCACACCAGTGGGAACAACCACAGAATTGAGAAAGGGCTTTTGATGGCCAATACAAGTTCGGCGAAAAAAGCCACGCGCAAAATCGCGCGCAAGACTGCCGTAAACAAATCCCGCCGCACCTATATGCGTGGCCAGTTGCGCAAGATGGAAGAGGCTATTGCCGCCGGTGACAAAGCGGCTGCCAATGAGCAGCTGAAAGCTGTCCAGCCCGTCATCATGAAGTCCGCTTCTAAAGGCATTATTCATAAGAATACCGCAGCCCGCACCATGTCGCGCCTCTCGGCCCGCGTGAAGGCATTGGCCAGCTAAGTCTTTTTCATCAGGACAATCTCGATGTTTCAAAAAGGCCTCCGGTGATCGCCGGGGGCCTTTTGTGTTTTAGAGCCTCCTGCATCCAATCCAAACCAAAGAGCATCACAAATCGCGTTTGAGATCAGCGTTTTGCTGATCGAAAGGCAGCGAATTGTGATTCAGGTTGGATGCGGCATGCTCTAGCCCTCCTTCGCATTCTTTCGCGTGATGGCATGGAAAATTTATGGGAATCGCGATCAATACTGATCCGAAATAAAAGATCAAAAAGATCAATATTTTCAGAATGTTGCGGGAGGTGGCTGAATCGTCCTGCCGGGAGAGCCCCTCCAATTTGTGACAGAATTGAGTCAAGCCCGATTCAGCTAAAAAAGAATCTTTCTCCGTCCAATCCAAGGGTAAGATCAAAATCTGGCAACCGTCCTTTTTGATTCCACACGGTTTTTTCAGATCGGTTTTTCAACGGCACCCCGAAGATTTTTTTGCAGGCCAAGCCGTTGAAATGATTCTCCCTTGAGCCGTCTTGTGAGGGCTTGGGGGCCTGTGTATGTTGCCTGTGACGAAAGGTTGAGAGCGGACGGGGCAATCAAGAGCAGTGTAAAAATAGTGGATCGCTGTATTTTTGCGTCCAGAAAAACTTTATACTGTTCAATTTTTAGTCCGTTGTTAAGCTTTTTTCTTGGGCGTTGTTAAGTGCGGGCGACATCTGCACTTCGTAAACATCATATGTGAGATTTTTAAGCTGAAATACTTGGTTTCGGCATGGGGAGACGTGTGCGCCAATGGCGGTTGAAGAGATGACACCAGCCCAAGCCTGGGCCCTGTTGGAAAGCGCTGACGAGGGGGGCAAGCCTGCCGCTTTTCTGGTGGATGTGCGCACCCAGGCCGAATGGGCTTTTGTGGGCGTGCCAGCACTGACACCGCAAATGCCCCGGCTGGTCACCCTGGAGTGGCAGAGTTTCCCTCATATGCAAATCAATCCAGATTTTCCCACCGTGCTGCATCAGCATGTGCGCGCTTCGGGTGGGGACGAGACCACACCCCTTTGCTTTTTATGTCGCTCCGGCGTGCGCAGTCTCCACGCCGCGCAGGCCATGGAGGCGTTGGGCTACACCAAAACCATCAATGTGACGGGCGGATTTGAGGGAGACCTGAACGGCGAAGGCAAGCGGGGTTCTGTCAACGGCTGGAAGGTGAACGGTTTGCCCTGGCGGCAGGCGTGACGGAGCGATCGAATTTTTCATAAGGCCACATCAAGCGGTCCATCAACACTTTTAACGGAGGTAATTCATGACAAAAACAATATTCAGGCGGGATCAAATTCTGGCGCTCCCCGCGCTACGTTGAGTGCTTAACGGCACGCTGCAATTTGGTGCAGCACAAGGCGCTTGAGAGCAAAAAACGCCAAGACGTAAAATCAGGTTCGGCCCAGAGGGCCAGCACAATAAACGGGGCAATGATGGGTCTTTTGGAGCGTGAGGGACGCTTCCACTTCTCATAACGGGTGTGCTTCAGGGCACCCCGGTCTGGGGGAGATCTTGATTGTCCAAAAATGGGACTGTGGCTTGTGCCTTTGGGCATGGGCCCGTGAATGGACTTTAACGACATGAATTCTGCGGGAAACAAAACGATGCACGGCACTCCCCTCACGCCTTCTGTGGGCGGCACACAACCCTCTCCCGCCTCCTCTGCCAGCGGGGCAGCGCTGAAGGGGAGAACGGCACCCTCAACAACCCCAGCACCCTCAACACCCTCAACACCCTTGGGGCTTCGCGATAATGGCTCCTCCCCCCTGGCCAATCAGGCGGGCCCTACCGTCTCGGCAGGTGATGTCCAAAAGTGGGAACGGGTTCAGGCCCAATTAAAGGCCCGCCTGGGGCCGGAAGCCTATGCCAGCTGGTTTGGTCGCTGCCGGTTGGAGACCATTTCGAAAAGCCAGTTGACCATTTCCGTTCCCACCACGTTTTTGAAGTCGTGGATCAAAACCCATTACAGCACCATTCTTTTGACCCTGTGGCAGAAACAGGCGGAAGACATTATGCGCGTGGATGTGGTGGTGCGCAGCGCCGTGCGCAGCGCCAATTCCGAGACGGGGGAAGCGGCTAAACCCCATGCCAAAACCCACGCCAGAACCAATGTCACAACCCATGGGAGTGCCGGGCAACAGCAGATTGGTTCTGCCCTCAACCAGGCAGGCATCGTCGGCGTTGCAAGCACTGCGCTGGGTGGTCAGTGCTTTGGAAGCGCACCCGGCCTGGCCCCCGCTAAAAACACTTTGGCGCCTCAGCGCGGGGCATCTGCAACAACAGAAGGCTACGACACGTCCCTAGGCATGTCAGGCGTCGGCTTTGCAGGCTCGCCGCTGGACCCGAACTTCACCTTCGCCACTTTGGTGGAAGGGGCCTCCAACCGTATGGCCGTGGCCGCCGCCCGTTCGGTGGCAGAAGCCGACGGGGCCGCCGCCCGTTTTAACCCCCTGTTCATCCACGCCGATGTGGGCTTGGGCAAAACCCACCTGTTGCAGGCCATTGCCTGGGCCGCGCAGGCCCGCAATGGGAACATGAAAATTCTCTACCTGACGGCGGAATATTTCATGTGGCGCTTCGCATCGGCCATCCGCGATCAGTCGGCTCTTTCCTTCAAAGAGAGCCTGCGGGATATTGACCTGCTGCTCATCGACGACATGCAGTTCCTGCAAGGCAAAAGCATCCAACAGGAGTTTTGCCACCTGCTGAACGCCCTCATCGACAGCGCCAAACAGGTTGTGGTGGCTGCCGACCGTCCGCCGTCGGAATTGGAATCTTTGGACAACCGCGTGCGCTCCCGCTTGAAAGGTGGGGTTGCGTTGGAGGTGAAGGGCCCTGATCTGGAGATGCGCGAAACCATGATGGATTTGCGTTACCGCGAGGCCCAGCGCGAAGACCCCGAGCTTGATATTCCAGCTGATGTGCTATCCTTCGTGGCGCAAAAAGTGGCGTCATCGGGCCGCGATCTGGAAGGGGCCTTCAACCAGCTTCTCATCCAGCACCGGTTCTCCGAGGGGCCGGTTGAAATTGAAGTTATCGAAAAAATGCTGGGCCATCTGGTTCAGTCGGGCGAACAGAAGCGCGTGCGCATTGAGGACATCCAAAAGGTCACGGCGCGGCATTACAATGTGTCCAAGAACGATCTTCTCTCCAACCGACGCACGCGCGTGATCGTGCGGCCACGGCAGATCGCCATGTATCTTTCTAAAATTCTCACGCCCCGGTCCCTGCCAGAAATCGGGCGGCGCTTTGGCGGGCGGGACCACACGACCGTGCTGCATGCGGTGCGCAAGATTGAGGGACTGTTGAAGGAAGATACGAAACTGGCCCATGAGATTGAGCTGTTGAAACGGCTGATCCACGAATTGGGCTAGTCCCTTTATCAAGAACGGAACCCGCCGACTTTATCGGCGGGTCTCCCCACGACTTGGCCATATGGGCCGGTCTAGCCCGTCTATTGCAAACAAGTTGGAACAGAAACTGTGGGTCTGGCGGTTCGCCGCGGCGCAAACCCTTGAAGTCGTGCAGTTCATCCGCCACTTTGCGGGACGCTCAAGGTCGGCTGACTTCCTTGCGCGCTCCATTGCTCTTCTTGCCTGACGGCACCGACATCTGCGGAAAACCACGGCCATGCGCGTTACTTTGGAACGGTCCAACCTTTTGAAATCCCTCAACCACGTTCAGCGGGTGGTGGAGCGGCGCAATACGATCCCCATTCTGGCCAATGTGCTGCTGCGGGCCAATGGTAATGAGTTGACGCTGAAGGCCACCGATCTGGATATTGAGGTGACGGAAAAGACGATCGCCGCTGTCGAGCAGGACGGGTCCACCACTGTGCCCGCCCATATGCTCTATGACATCGTGCGCAAATTGCCCGAAGGGGCGGAAGTGATGCTGTCGGTGGGGGACGATGCGGGTATGAGCCTGGTCTCGGGCCGCTCCCAGTTCCGGCTGCAAATGCTGCCGGAGAGCGACTTTCCCGATCTGACGACGAGCGAATTTTCCCACACCTTCCGCATGGCCTGTGGGGATTTCAAACAGCTCATCGACCGCACACAGTTTGCCATCTCCACGGAAGAGACGCGCTACTATCTCAACGGCATCTATCTCCACACGGTGGATGTGGACGGCAAATCCATGCTGCGCGCCGTGGCAACGGACGGGCACCGTTTGGCTCAGGCCCAGACGGAAGCACCGGACGGGGCGGAGGGGATGCCAAGCGTCATCGTGCCCCGCAAGGCGGTGAGTGAGGTGCAAAAACTGCTGGAAGCACCGGATGCGTTCGTGACCGTGGAATTATCGGAAAGCAAAATCCGCTTCACGGTGGAACAGGTGGTGCTCACGTCAAAACTCATTGATGGTACTTTCCCGGACTATAACCGCGTCATCCCCATGGGGAATGATAAGGAACTGGTGCTGGACCGGGCCACGTTTGCCTCCGCCGTGGACCGGGTCTCCACCATCGCTTCGGACCGTGGGCGGGCGGTGAAATTGTCCATTGCCGATGGGCAATTGGTGCTGTCGGTGAACAACCCGGATTCCGGCTCGGCGGAGGAAGAAATCGCCGTGCAATACGGGGCAGATGCTTTGGATATCGGCTTTAATTCCCGCTATCTGCTGGACATTACCAATCAGCTTTCGGCGGATGAAACCACGTTCATGTTGAACGATCCCGGCTCCCCCACGCTCATCCGCGAAAGCGGCGAGGCGGGTGCCCTTTACGTTCTCATGCCCATGAGAGTTTAACCGGCAGTGCCGGTTGTGCGCGTTTGAGCATCAACGATGCAAGGATAAAAGCGACCAGCCCACCGCACCCGGTGTGGGTGGAAACGCTTAAGCTGAACCATTTTCGAAATTACAGCACGTTACGCATGGAGTGCGACCGTCGCCATGTGGTGCTCACCGGGCAGAATGGGGCAGGCAAGACCAATCTTTTGGAAGCGCTGTCCTTCCTCTCACCCGGGCGCGGCCTGCGCCGAGTGGCCTATGACAAGGTTGCCCAACAGGAACGGGGCGAGATGCCCTACGACCCGCAAAAAGGGACATGGGCCGTCCACGCCATTTTGAAGGGAGCCATGGGTGAAGTGGCGGTGGGTACGGGATTGCAGCAGGGCAGCGGCAACCGGCGCATTCACCTGAACGGTACGGCGGTCAAGTCTTTAGAAGAATTGCTGGACCATTGCCGTGTGGTCTGGCTCACCCCCGCCATGGACGGCTTGTTCACCGGCGGCACGGGGGACCGGCGGCGGTTTTTGGACCGCATGGTGCTGGCCATCGACCCGGGCCACGGGCGGCGGGTGAACGCGTTTGAATGGGCCATGCGCTCCCGCAACAAATTGCTGGAAGACTATCACGCCGATCCATCATTCCTCGCTAGCGTGGAGGCGCAAATGGCGGAGCAGGCGGTGGCCATCACGTTTGCACGGGCCGAATTGATCGGCCTGTTGCGGGACATGATTGCCCACATGCCCGACAGCGCCTTTCCCCGGGCCATTATTGGCCTTGAGAAGGGCCTTGAACAGGATGGCGAGGGGGCGGCCGCGTCAGATTTAGAGGATATATACAGGGCAGAACTGGCGCGCACCCGCCCACAGGACAGGGCGGCAGGGCGCACGCTTACCGGCCCGCACCGCAGCAATTTTACCGTACGTCACGGACCCAAAAATATGGAGGCAGCACTGTGTTCCACGGGCGAACAGAAAGCCTTGCTGACGGGCTTGGTTCTGGCCCATGCGCGGCTGGTGAGTTCTGTATCCGGCATGACCCCGCTCCTTCTGCTGGATGAAATCGCCGCCCATCTGGACCCGAACCGCCGCGCCGCCCTGTTTGATCTCATCGATGAAGCCGGCGCACAGGCTTGGATGACCGGGACGGACGATCATCTATTTGAAGCTCTGGGCGAGCGGGCGCAGTTTTTCACCGTGGATGATGGTGTGGTGACCGCCCCATGAGCGCTTTTTCACCCGAAGAGTTGGAGCGCTACGCCCGCCATCTGGTGCTGCCGGAAATTGGTGGGCCGGGGCAGCAGAAGCTGAAAAAGGCGCAGGTTTTGATGGTGGGTGCGGGCGGTCTGGGCGCGCCTGCCTTGGCCTATCTGGCTGCCGCCGGAGTGGGCCACATCCGCGTGGTGGATGATGATGTGGTGAGCCTGTCCAACCTGCAAAGACAGATCATCCATGACACTAACGCAGTTGGAACCGCTAAGGTGGAAAGCGCATCGCGCAGTTTGGGTCGTATCAACCCCCACTGCAGGCTTGAGACCATTAAGGACCAGTTCTCCACCTCAAACGCCCCTGCCCTATTGGACGGCGTGGATGTGGCGCTGGATGGGTCCGATAATTTTGCCACGCGCTTTCAATTGGCCGATGCCTGTGCGGCAGCTCGTTTGCCCCTGGTCACGGCGGCGGTGAACCGATTTGACGGGTCCCTGACGGTGCTAGCTCCCTATGAGAACAACAACCCTTCTCTGCATGATCTTTACCCTGACCCGCCCGATGATGGCCTGCTGCCCACCTGCGCTGAAACCGGCATTTTAGGTGCCATCACGGGGGTCATGGGCACTTTGCAAGCGCTGGAGGCCATTAAGCTTATCACCAATGCGGGTGAACCGCTCATCGGGCGTTTGTTGATGTTTGAGGGTCTTTCGCTCAATTTTTCAACCCTGCGTTACAAGCGCAAGGAGCGCCCATGAAACCCGTTCTCGATGTGGATGCCTATATCTTTGATGTCTTCGGCACCGTTGTGGATTGGCGTACCAGCGTTGCGCGGTTTGTAACCCCTCATATAAACGACATCGACCCACTGACCTTTGCCGATGCTTGGCGGGCCCGCTATCAGCCGGCCATGGAACGGGTGCGGGACGGAGGACGGGATTATGTGGCGCTGGATGATCTGCATTTTGAAATGCTGAGCGACACGCTCACGCATTTTGGCATTGCGGATGAATTTGATGATGGACAACGCTGGGCCTTGAACCGGGCCTGGGAACATCTGGACCCGTGGCCTGATGTTTTGGAGGGGCTCAACGCCTTGCGAGAGCAAGCCCTTATTGCCCCCTGCTCTAACGGTTCCATTGCGCTGATGAGCCGACTGGCCCGTTATGCAAGCCTGCCGTGGCACTGTATTTTAGGGGCCGATCTAGCCCGCAACTACAAGCCCCAACCGCAGGTCTATCTGGCCTGCTGCCAGGCTTTGCGCCTGCCGCCGGAGCGCGTGGCCATGGTGGCCGCCCACAATAACGATCTCCACGCCGCCCGTGCCTGTGGTTTGAAGACAGTGTTTATCGCCCGTCTCACGGAATATGGACCAAATCAGACAACGGACCTCACTTCCGACAGTGATTGGGACTTGGAAATCTTCCACTTTTTGCAGTTGTCATCGGCTTAGAGTTCGGTCTTGTTGCATTTATTTCGCCCGCGATATGGCTGTGGCGAAAAGCACACATGTTAACCAAATGTTAATAAATCGAAGGGCGGGGCACCAAACACTCTTGTTGGCGCAGCTTTGTTGCTGAATACTTTTGGCCTTGGGGCGGCTTGACTGTGTAGTATTAATTGAGCTGGCGGACTCTATGTTATGGCTTCAACTTCAAGAGAAGCAGGGCGTTTTTATAGAATTTTTAGTGCGAGACCCCGACGGAGGTCGTTGCTCGCTTTTGGCGTGTTTGTGCTTCTGGGCGCCGCTCAACCGACGCTGGCCCAACAATCCGGCCCAGTGCCGCCGGTGAAACAAGTGGCCGTGCCCAATACGGGCGATCAAGACCTTGCCACCATTCAAGCCCGCAGGGCCGTACTGTTCCAGCGCATGTTGCAAACCCCCGCCGATTTGGACACGGCTTTTGAATATGCCGCCTTATCCGTCAGGGTGGGTGATCTGGAAGCCGCCATTGGCACACTGGAGCGCATGCTCATTTTTGCGCCGGGCCTGCCCCGGCTTCAGCTGGAGCTGGGCCTTCTCTACTATCGCCTTGGGGCTTTTGAGACGGCGCGGGACTATCTGGAAGCGGGAATTGCCGGGCCCAATGTGCCCCCGGTGGTGGTTCAACGGGTGGAGAAGATGCTTGCAGGCATCGACACGGCCACGGAGCGTTCGCGCACATCCGGCCAAATCCGCTTTGGCCTGCGCTATCAGAGCAATGCCAACCGTGCCCCCCAGTCTGAAGATATCAATCTGAATGGTCTGATTTTCCAGCTATCGCCCAACGCGCTGGGAGACGATGACTTCAACGTCTACGCAGCAGGGTCTTTTCATTTTGTCCATGAATTGGAAAGCCAGGGCGACACGTTTGAAGTGGATGTGATTGGCTACGGATCCAAGCAGTTCCAGCGCCATGAGTTGGACCTTGTCCAAGGGGAGATCACCGCTGGCCCGGCCTTTGATATGGGCCGATTTAATTTGGACGATGCCAAATTAGGGATTTATGGCATCGCCTCCGCAGTGAGCATCGCCGGCGACTTTTACTCTTCCGCCCTTGGCGTGGGGAGCAGACTGGCCTTAAAGCCCTCGCCCCAATCCAACGTGCTGTTGAAAGCCGAGTATCGCCGACGCGATTTTCGCAATACCACCAATGCCCCCACGGGCAGCAATCGCACGGGGGATGAATACCGTCTGGGGGCCTATGGCAGCTATATCGTCAATCCCAATTTAATGGTGAATGCCGGTGTGCAACACCACTGGAACACCGCTGAACTCGATTATTTGGCCTATGGCGAAACCACGGTTTTTGCAGGCCCCACCGTAGCCTTTGCCTCACCCCTGGATGAAGAGGCGGCGGCGTGGACGGCCAGTTTTATCGCCGGGCTCACGCTGCGCCACTATGACGGGCCGGACCCGGTTATCAACGCCAATGATACCCAGGACGATCAGGAACTATTCCTGCGCAGCAGCCTCACCGTTCCCATCCGTGACGGGTGGGCAGCCCTTGGCGAGGTGGAATATCGCCACGTCAATTCCAACTACGACACCCGCGAGCACGACAATACCAGCGTAACCCTGTCGGCCGTGAAAAAGTTTTGATGGAAGGGAAGGATCGTTAGCCCCATGATTTTTGCTCCTCACCGCATATCACTCCTGCGCTCCTGCGCACTTCTTGGCGCTCTGGCGCTTATGGGTTCGGCAGTGCCTAACGAAACGCTGGCGAAAGTGGGGGTGACCTCCGCCGTCAACCAGGACGCGCGCAGTGCGCCTCCCGGGGGCAATGTGCGGGTGCTCTCCCTGGGCCGTTCGCTGGTGCAGGATGAGCGGATTACCACCGGCCCTGAGGGTCTCGTGCAGGTTTTATTGCTGGATGGTACCACACTCACCGTGGCGCCCAGCACAACCTTTGTGATCGACAGTTTTGCCTATGACCCCGCCGCCGGGGAGGCCACGCTGACCACCACGCTGGTGGATGGCGCCTTCCGCTTTGTGGGCGGACTGGCCAGTAAAAAGAAGGGCGGGGCTGTGGTGAATACGGCCGTGGGGACGCTGGGCATTCGCGGCGCTATGGTGGAAGTCTCCAGCCGCCCCGGTGGACAGACACTGGCTTCCATGATTTTCGGCGATGAGGTGGTGTTCACCAACAATAGCGGACAGCGCGCGCGCATTTACGAGTCGGGCTTTACCATGGAAATCGGCGCGCAAGGGCAACGCCCCAGAGTGCGCCGCCGCACCCAACAGGATGCCCAAACCTTTCAAAAAGTGCTGGCGGGCAAACCGGGCAAAACCGGCGGAGCCCGGCGCGGCCCCACCAATCCCGAGGTGAACAATAGCGATCTGGCGCAGGTCAACTCCCTCGCCCCCGCAAGAGTGACCGTGCCCACCGCGCGGCCCAACCCGGTACAATCTTCCACCATCGATGAGGCGGAGGACGAAATTGCGCAGATTGAAACCGTAAGCGCAGAACTGGTGCGGGCGGGGGTATCTGTGGTGCCAGTGCCTTTGTTTAGGGCAAGGGTGCGGACAACGCCTGATGTTTACCAAGTATCCTGGACTGATGAATTTGTTGTTTCCAATCCGGGTCAAGCAGGACTTACCGGTTCCAACCCGGAAAATGATTTCAATGTCTCACTGGCGCGTACCAATGGACGATTGGTCAGCACCGACGCAGCACAAACCGTGGACGTGCCAGACTTTACGGGGTCACAGGGCGATAACGGGCTGGAGGCGTTCAGTGTTGCAGATGCTATGCTTTCGGGCGTTTTGCACACGGGAACTGCATTTGCAGGTCGGGGTGACTTTGCCGCTTATACGCTGTTTGAAAACGGTAACACGTTGCGCCCTGCCAATATTATTGTGGGCACGCCAACCGACACCGTTCAGCTTGCGCAGATAGATACGGGCTTCGACATTCGCACTTACAGTCTGACGCCCGACCCTGTTAATCCGTCCCCGGCGGCGTTCTTTCGTACGGACCTCTATGGCGAGTTAAACAATTTCAACGCTACACCTTATATTATTGTTGAGCCTGGTAATTCAACAAGCGACGAAATTGAGACCTACTACAGTTTCGTCGATATTTCAGGAACGGGACGAGACCAAAAAAGCGCTATTTTGGCTCACGGCGGCACTGTTTCGATCGATACTGCGACACCTTATATCTACGCAGGAAGGCGAGGTAGTATGCGCGTCTCATCTGAAACAGCTAGCTTTGGGTTTCGCAATACAATTGGAACCATTGCTGGTGCGGACGATCAATCCTTTTTTGGTTCCAACGCAGAGCATTTTGTCATTGGCAATGGCGATAACAGCGCAACCCAATCAACTCATTATGATTCTCCAGCATCGCGTGTAGGACTGCCAGCCTACAATGAGACTGGCACTTACGCAGAGGAAGGGAGCTTCGGCAGCTTTCATGTGGCTTCTCTCACCTCGGAAACAAACATCAACCAGTTTTCCCGCACAAGCCGCAACATTCGTGGCTTTTCCAATGGCCTTGTAGAAGCCCGCAGAGATGGTGGAGGGCTTAATACAGCCTTCGTCGTCAGTGGTGGCAATGCCGGCGCAGGCACGCTTGATGCAACCAATGGTTCAGGGGGCGCCAACGCTTTCGTAGGCAGTGGCACAAATTTTAATCTACAAATCAACGCTGCCAATAATGGTGTCGGGGGCACCATGACCGTGAACGATGTCTTCAACGGCAATTCATTCGTGCGCGCTTATAATATTGCTTTTGGAGAAACCACTAGTCACGGCGGTGGAAATGCGTTCGTTGATGATAACACGTATGCAGCCATATACGCGCATGATCGTAATTTGACCACAACGGTATCTGATACGAGTGTTACAGTTGTCAGTGATGCAACTGGTAATGGCTCCCCTGGGACTTATGTCCTATCCGGTCGTGCAAATCCAATTGCTGGGTTTCAACACTGCACAAGCTGCGACTATGTTGATTGGGGCTGGTGGGGGACTCGGGTTCAACCAGAAGACAATGCCGCCCTTTCCGCCAGTTCCCGGCGGCGTGACCATGTGCATATGGGCACATGGGTGGCTGGCGATATAACCCGCGCAGTCGATCTCCCCATGTCCGGCACGGCAACCTATAGCGGAACAGCAATCGGTAACGTCGTTGATTTCACACCAGGCAATCAGGCAACCTATATCGCATCAGGTGCGGCTGGTATGAGCTTTAACTTTGGTTCCCGAACCGGCACATTGGATATTAGCATCGATGGCATGAATGCCTCCGGTAGTGTGCAGCAAGATGTTGGCACCGATGCTTTATTCTCTGGCACCATGAACAACCTTCCGGGTGTAACGGGCAGTGCCAATGGGGCCTTTGTGAATGGCAATGGCCAGATTGCTAAGGGTGTTATTGGGCAGTTTGCAATAGATAATGGATCGAAAGGTGCCTTCGGCACTTTCGTGGCGGGGCAATAGCTACCCCACCACCCGCATGGTCAGATTAATCCGACCTCCTGCCTTCAGCAGGTCGCTCGTATCCGGATAAAGCCGGTCCACCCCGTGATAAGCCAAGCGGGCGGGGCCGGCGAGGCGCATGGCGTCGCCGCTTTCGAGGCGGAAGGATTGGGTTTTGCCGCCCCGTTTGGTGCCGCCCACCCGGAATAGGCAGGTTTGGCCGAAGGAAAGAGATAGGACGGGGGCATCGAAGGTTTCTTCATCCCGATCCTGATGCATGCCCATTTTCGCGTCATCGGCGTAGAAATTGATGAGACAGGCTTGGGGAGGTTGCTCGCATTCTGCCAGATCACGCCAGATGGTCAGCAGGCTTTCGGGCATTTTTGGCCAGGGCCTGCCGGTGACGGGGTGGGTGTCCTGATAGCGGTAGCCCCGCTCCTTATCCGTCACCCAACCCAATTCGCCCAGATTGGTCATGCGCACGGACATGGGTTTGCCCGTGCGGGGCATGGTGGGCACAAAGAGCGGCGCTTCGGCCACAGCGGCGCGGATTTCCTCCAGCAGGGCTTCCTGCGCCACCCGGTCCAAATAACCGGGCCAATGGTCTACGCCTTCCATGACGCTATGGGCCTCGCGAAGGGGAAGCTCCTTCATGG